>NZ_JBIVLW010000016.1:68867-139332 GCF_044752765.1 Streptomyces sp. NPDC088706 | reverse complement strand
CGCGGCGTCGCACGACTCAAGTCCTGGCGCATCTTCCGCAGATCCCGATGCAGCCCCAACCGCATGACGTCAGTCGCGAAGGCCATCCTCACCCTAAAGCGCCACCGCTGAAGAAGCTCAGTGCGGATTGCCATGTGGTTGTTCCTGCTTTCTTTCTTTTGTGTCGTCTCAACGTGTCCTGCGGATGGCGTCCGTGGCCGCCTTGGCGATGGCGGCGGGAGCGCTGGAGGGCCGGGGGAGGTGCAGCAGAGTGGTCCCCGGCAAGTGGCGGGACTCCGCGGTGAGGGTGAGCTGGAGTACGGCGCAGCCGGCGGTCGTGAGCCGCTGGACGTGGGTGACGGCCGCAGCGGTTTCGTCGGCGGTGTAGACGGCGTCGGTGACGATCACGAGGAGGCGGCCGGTGCCGGCGCGGCTGAGTTCGAGGCCGTGGTCGAGTGCGTCGACGGCGGCGGAGAGGTTGTGGGCGCCGCCGTTGGCCTTGAACAGGGTCACGCGCTCTGGTGCTCGGTGGGTGGGTCGGGTGAGTGCGGTGAGGTGCCTGTCGTAGGCGATGGTGGCGGTGCGGGAGTCGGGGTCGGTCAGGGCTGCTGCGCGGGCCACGATCCAGGCAGCGGACGCGACGGGCTTGCAGGCGGCACTCATGGAGCCGGAGACGTCGACGGCGATCCCCACACGCAGCGGCGGGGTAGGGGAGTTCCGCCGGCGGACGCGGGTGAACGGTTCCGCGGTGGGGACCGACCCGGCCGCGCGCTGGGCGTCGCGGGCGAGGGCACGGCCCATGTTGAGGCGGCCGGGCGGGGTGGGGCTGGTGGTCCGCTCCGCGGTCCGCTCGCGGTAGGCGGCGGCACGCAGGGCGCGGCTCAGGCGGGCGGCGGCGCTCTGCTCGGCGGCGGTGGGCCTGCGGGTGCCGGTGACCGGGTTGCTGGAGGGCGCCGATGTGCCGTCGGGATTGACGGTGGCCCTGCGGGGGTTGAAGACGCTCTTGGCGGAGGCGGCGGCTCTGCGTCGCTGGTCGGCCCGCTGGGCGCGGTCCTGAGCCTGCGCCTTGGACTTCTCGGCCACGGCGTTGATCGCTTCGTCCTGTGCCGCGAGATCGGCGGCGTCGGTAGCAGCCGTGCTGTCCATGACCACCACCACGGCGCCGGACAGCAGGTCGACGAGGTTCTCCGGTACGGGCAGGGCGGGGGCTGCGGCGTCCAGAGCGTCGCACCAGTTCTGAGCGTGCGTGAGCATGCTCGTGGCGTCGTGGTCGGCGCACTGGTGGGCTGATGTCCAGATGTTGGTGAGGGTGGCCAGCAGGTCTGCGCCCAGCACCTTTTCGCACAGATCGGCGACGGCGTGGGTCTCGCCAGCGTCCAGGATGCCGGCGTCTCGGCGGCCAAGGATCAGGGCCGCCACGCCGGCGGCGTGCTCGATGCCCTGGAGGGTGGGGTGGTCGATGTCGGGCATGACCAAGGTGCGGGCACTGGTGCGCAGGTACGTACGGTCCGTGGGCCGCGTGATCAGGTGCGCGCCCTCGACGCGGCTCTCCTCCAGCAGGAGTGCGGCCTCGACGACCCGGGGGTCCGCTCCGGCAGGCGGTGTCCAGACGGAGTGGGCCGCGTGCGCGGCCTCGTGGACGAACACTCCCCAGGCGGCCGGGTACCGCTCCTCGTCTCCCACGATCCGCGGATGGATCTCGTGGGGCTGGAGCGGGGCGAACAGGCCGGCGTCGAACTCGACCTCGCCCAGCGTGGGGAAGTAGGCGGCCGGAGCGCCGCTGCGCGTGCCCGGACGGCAGGTGACGAGGAGGTCCTGGCGGCCCGAGAGGGCGACCAGCCGGTCGCCGAGTTCGGCTCCCACCCGCCGCCAGGCGGCCGGGGAAGACCGGGGCTGCGCGGGCGGGGCACCGTCGTCGTCCCAGCGCGCGAGGTCGGCATCATCGTCCCGCGTATTGGCGGGAGATTGGACGTGGTGGTGGGCGCTCATCGCGAGCGGCCCTGGTGTGCGGAGACGGTGCTGCCCGGGGGCCGCCGGGCAGCTGAGGCGGGGAGCTGCTTGCCGAGGGTGAGGGGCGCGATCTTCGGGACGCCGACGGTCTTGATGATGGCGTCGGCGACGGCGTCGCGGTCCTCGGCAGGGGCGATGCCGACGAGGTTCGCGAGCGCGGCCTTGGTGCCGAGGACGGCCTCGGTCCGCTGGTAGCTCAGCAGTTCTCGGAGCTGGGGGGCCCAGCCCAGCTCGCCGAGTTCGACTTGGTGGGCGAGGTGCCGGGCGACTCGGACGACCCGGGCGTCGATCTTCAGCGCCGTGGCGAGGTCGTAGTCGGTGCCGATCTGGATCTGCACGCTGAACCGGGACGACAGTGCCTCCGTCAGCACGGCTCCGTGGACGCCGGGATTGTGCCCCGCGATCACGTAAAAGCCCTTCTCGGCCTTGATCGTTTCGCCCTTGTGCGCTTTGACCTGGATCTGTCGGCGTCCGTCCATCGCGGGATATAGCGCCGCCAGGACCATCGGTGAGATTAGGGTTGCGTCGTCGATCAGCAGGGCGCGGCCCTCGGTCATCGCGGTGACCAGCGGCCCGTACTGGAAGACGAAGCCTCCGCTGTCGGCCTGCGTGTACTCGCCGATCAAGTCGCCGACCGTGGTGTCGCCGTCCCCGGCGACGGTGAGCAGGTCGGGGATCGCCGCCTCGACCAGACTCGTCTTACCGGTGCCCGGAGGGCCGTAGAGCAGCACCGGCACGTCGGCATCCCTCAAGCGGTTCAGCGCTTCGACGTCGGGCAGATCGGCCAGCTCCCGGGGGTGGTAGAGCTGGCCCCCCGCACGGCGGATCGGTCCGGTCCGCCTGGGCGCGGCTGCCGCGGGAGTGGTTGTGCGGGTCGTGGCCGCCTGGGCGCGGGGGGCGTGGGTGCCCGGTGGGCTGATCACAGCTGCCCTCGCGGCTGCGACGGTCTTCGCGTTCGCGCGGAACGACGGTTGGCCGGTCCCACCTTGGTCGGCCTCGCCGCGTCGCACCAAGGTCAAGACCGCGTTGCGGACGGCGCCGTGGGAATGGCCCAGCTGCCTGGCCATCTCCCCGATGGTGAGCGTGGCCGTCGGCTGGTGGGCGAGCAGTCGGGCGACTTTGGCCCGCAGTTCGCCGCCCTTGGTGCGCGCTGGACTACCGGGCGTTGCGGGTGTGGTCAAAAGCGAGGCCCCTTTAACAGGTATGGGTGCGGGTGGAGTTGGCGATGCGCTGGAGGGGTCGGCAGCTCTCGGAGCGGATTACGGACTGTGCCGACAGCGGCGACCGGCCAACCGAGGCGTACCGTCGGTGCTCACCGGCCGGCCGAGGGATCGGTCCAGGTGCACGGGATGCCCGGCGACGAGCAGCTCGCTGGCTGTTGAGCGTGCGTTCCTTCGGTGGGCCGGCAGGTGCAGTCTGGCGTCTCCTCGAAGCCGTCCTGGAGCAGGATCCGCCGGGCGGCCCCGTTGTAGCCGGTGGTGGTGATCTCGCCGGTGATGCTGTGCCGGATCGTCCTGAACGGCTCTGCTGCTTCGGTCAAGGCAGACTCCTATCGGGTGGTGGCAAGGTGTTGGGTGAGGTTGAGGTGGGCCCGGATGCGTTCGTGATCAGTGCGTCTTGTGGCGGCCTCGGGGCGGGCGGCGGTGACGGCCGCGCTGCGGGTGTCCGGTCGGGCTCAGACGCTGGCGCGCGGCGAGAAGGACGGCGAGGGCGAACGCTGCGCCGGCTGCGGGGAGCGCCGCGCTGGCGAGCGGCTGCTCGCCGAGACGTCCGGCGAGGGCGGTACCGGCGGCCTGTCCGGCGCCGATCGAGAGGATCAGCCACGCGTACGCCTCGGTGGTGCGGCCCTTGGGGGCGAGGGCGTCGGTGGTGACGTAGGCGCACGCGACCACGATGGTCAGGCACGCGCCGGGAACGGCGACCGCGGCGGTAGCCGCGTACGGGGCCGGGAGAGCGAGAAGCGGGAGCCACCCGCCCAGGAACGCGGCGGTGGAGACGATCAGCCGTCTGGTGGCGGTGCCGGACCAGGTGCGGCGTCCATAGATCAGGCCGCCAGCGAGGCTGCCCGCGGAGAACGCGGCGGGGATGATGCCCGCGAGCATGTCCTGCTCGTAGTGCTCGGCCATGGAGACCGACCACACGTTCATCGCGCCGATCGCGACGCCGATACCGGTGAGCGAGACGAGCAGCAGCGTCATGGCGGGGGTGGCCAGCCGCCGTACCGGGGCGGCGTCCTGGTCCTCGAACCCGTCGGGGCGCCAGCGCCGTGACGGCGGGGACAGGGCGACCGTGGCGGTGCCGACCAGGCCGAGGGCCGCGGTGACGGCGAGGGCGACGGCGGGGTTGTACGCGGAGGCGAGCGCGGCGACGAGCAGGGGGCCGACGATGTACAGCAGGCCCTGCGTGCCGGTGTCGAGCGAGAGTGCGGCGTGCCGCAGCCGGGGGTCGGGCAGCACGCTCGGCCACAGCGCCCGGAGCCCGGCCTCCAGCGGCGGCGCGGCCAGTCCGCCGCCGATGACGAGGGCCGCGGCCATGCCGGAGCCGCCGTACGCCCCGACCAGTGGCAGGGCCACCAGGAGGGTGGAGTTGAGCAGGGCGGCCGGCAGGTGGACCGCGCTCTGGCCGTGGCGGTCCATGAGGCGCCCTTTGACCGGCTGGGCGAGCGCGGAGGCCAACCCGTACAGGGCGCTGAGCAGTCCGCCGACGGCGATGTTGCTGCCGCTCGCGGTGGCCCACAGGAGGATGGCGACGGGGGCCATGCCGTTGGGGAGCCGGCCGGTGAGGGTGCCGCCGAGGAGGCGGGCGACGTACGGGCTGCCCAGCACCGCGCCGTACGTGATGCGCGGTGCCGGGGCCGGGGGTGCGGTCAGGGACAACGGGTTCTTTCTCGGTGCTCAGCGGAGGCGGGCGGGCCTACCGGCGAGGGGCGGCGGCACAGGGGGTGAGGTGTCCACCGCAGGTCGGGCGCGTGCGCGCAGGACGGGGGTCCGGTGCGGGGGCAGGACAGCGACGGTCGCACCGAGGTCCTCGGCCGCTTCTTGGACCTCGTGGGCGAGGAACTCGATCTGGCGCCCCAGCGCGGAGAGCCGGGCGGCGATCTGCTGCCCTTGGACGGTTTCCAGGGCGCTGGCGAACTGGCCGCTCGTCTCCACGAGTTCCTGCAGCCGGACCATGGGACCGGCGGCGTAACCGCCTTGGACGGCGCCGAGGAGGGCGTTCGAAGCGTCACCGGCAGTGCGGCCCTCGACGACATCGCGGATGAGATCCTGCAGGGACATCTCCGGTGCGGGGACCGGTCGGTTGTGCCGGGAGAGGTTCCTGCGCAGTACGCCGGGTGGGACGGGAGAGGGAAGGTCCTTCCCCGCCTCGTACTCGTGCTCGTAGTGCCCGATCACCTGCCATCCAGGCGCCCCCGGGTCGCCGCGCAGCGCGACGACTATGGACTCGTCGTCTTCGACCAGGTAGGCGAGGGTGATCGGCTGCCCGTCGGCTGCATACCACGACTCGGTCAGCTCCAGCTCACCGCGCCGCTGCGCCGCCACGGCCATCTCGGTCCACATCTGCCGTTCCTCGTCGGTCAGCGGACTCCTCTGGTGCTGACCGCCGTCACGCTGATCGGCGAGGTTGCTCGCGATATAGCCGTGATCCGCCCAGACGGTGAGGTGAGGCCACAGCGCCGCGTGCTGAGCGCGCTCGTCGTCGGAGCCGGGGCCTATGGGCCGTTCGAGGATCCGGTGGATCTCGGCGGTGGAGGCGTGCAGGCCGTCCAGGACGGCCTGCCACCCCGCCAGATGCTGAGCCGGTGGCAGTTCGTCGAGCACGAGGTGGGCGACGTCGAGGAGAGCCTCGGCGTGCGGGGCGAGGTGAGTGCGGTACGCCTCCACCGCGGCCTTGTCGCGGTGAGCCCGTGCGGCTTCGGCGGCACCTGGGTGGACGGTACGGCCGTGGCGATCACGCGTCCGGTCGAGCGCGGCGTCGGTATCGCAGCCGATCACCGACATGCGGAGCGTGAAGTTACCGGCTCCGTTGGAAAGTTCGGCGGCGCTTGGCTGGCGGCTTCCGGGGGTGGGACTGCTGGTCGGTGTCATCGAGACCGCCCGCCGCCCGTTGCCGTCAGATGCACGGTCGGCGCGTAGCCGGGCTTCGGCGGTACAGGCCGGGCGGCCGGAGCGGAGGTCGTAGGTGGAGTGGCGCGACGCTGAGTCGTTGCGCCGGCAGCGGCCTGGGCGAGGCGGCTGCGGCGCTCAGTGAGCCCGTTCGGCCGGATTGGGCGAGCCGGGCCGACGGAGAGCGCCGGATCGAGACGGATGTCGGCCTGCACGGTGTACCCAAGGCTGCGAAGGTCGTGCACAGCCTGGCGGGCCCGGCGGACTCCGTCGCGCTCGGGCTCGCTGAGCCGGAACAGGGCTGGTTCACCGGGGATGGGCTCGAACTGCTCACGCTCCAGGTACCAGTGGGCGAGGCGCGCGGGCATCGGGGAAGTGAAGGAGGCGACGAGACCGTGTTCGTCGTGGTCGCCGAAGGTGAAGTGGGGGCCGGGCTGCAAGAGGGCGGAATTCTCCTTGCATCGTCGAAGGGGGGCAGTCAGTGGCCGCGCTGAACGGGTCGGCCGGCGACAGGCGGCCGGACCGGCGCGGATACGGGGAGGGCCGGACGTCGGTGGGGCGCGCCCATGCGGGCCTGGCGCAGGAAGGTCTCGCCGTCGGCGAGCCAGGTCTCGATGGCCGACCACGCGCGCGCACGGCGCTCTCGTGGTGCCACGGAACCTCCGAGAGCCACCTCATTGGCCAGGATCTCGGCGGCGTTCACGGCGTCGGCCAGTCGGGACAGTGTCCCGGCGTCGGAGGGCCACGGGCTGGTGGTGGGACGGCACCGGACCATCAGAGGCGGCGCATGGTTGACGACGGTGAGGAAGTTACGCCAGGAACTGTCGAGGAACTCGTCGGTCGTGGCGCCGAGCGCGGCGGCGCTGAGCGGGGTCGCGTCGCTGTGGCGGACGGAGGTGACCATGGCCTGCCAGGCACCGTAATCGGAGCGGATACTTTCGAGAGCGTCGGCGATGGCCGCTATACGGCGCGCGTGCACGGCCTGCTCGTAGGCGGGTAGGTACCGGTCGGCGATGGCGTGGGCCGCCCGTCCGGGGAGCGGCGGCAGGACGATACTGCGCGGCGCGTGCGGATCGGCGTAACCCTCTTCGAGCCCTTCCGGGGCGAAGGCGCCCACCACGTATCCCAGTTCATGGCCGGGCTGCTCGACGACCAACAGCGTGGTGCCGTTCTCCGTGTCGCTGAGCGTGGCGGCGTAAGGGATGCGTTCGCATTGTGGATGGCACGGCCGAGCTCGCCACTGTCCCAGATCCAGGGCACCAGGTCCTCCTGCCAGGAGGGGTGGGAGTAGATCTGGACGGATGTCCGCCACCGGCCGGGCAGTTGGCTCGCGAGGTCACGGGCGGCGTCGCCGATGAAGCGCCGGCCACTTGTGAGCACGGTGACGCGATGGTGCTTCGCGCACGCCACCAGGGCCGCCACCGTGTTCAAGGTGCCCTCCGATGGCAGGTGGTAGACGCCTTCGTCGTCACGAAGTACGCCGGCCTCCGCGAGGACGGTGCGCGCCCGCTTGTGCTCCTTCCCTTGGGCAATGGCCACGGTCCCGGACTCCCGGGCGTGCGCCAGGATGATCTGCGCCTCAGCCATGGTTCATTTCCTCGGTGTGCTCCGCTTTTCGTGTTGGCTTCATGTCGCCGTGTTCGGAGCGTTTCGGGGCAGGCGTGTTGTCCTCCTTCTGGTAGGCGGAATCCCTAAATGATCGCGATGTACGCCGGTTTTCATAACCGGCGATCACCGGCTATGGTGCGCCCGTCCCGCGACGGGCAAGTCGGCCGACGTCGAGCACCCTTCGCGCGTGACACGTGATGGCCGCCGCCATTAGCCCCGGCAACACCGAGCGGTCTGAAACCGGGGGAAGACGTTCTATAGGTGCCGGTTTTCTCGGAACGAAGCGGGGACGCCCTCATAGGGGCAGAGACCAGCGGCGTCGAGCGGGCAGGGGAGCGGATGGCGGTGGTACAGAACGCGCTTGGAGGACAGCGGTCATAGGCGCCGGGCTGGAAGCGTGCCGACAGCAGGAGAGGCACGGAAGGGTGGGGAAGCCGTTGACGGGCGCTGTCCGCCGCGGGGGGTGCTGTCCAGCCGACTGGAGGCTCTACGCAGGTGCTCTTCTGCTTCCGCGTATTTCTCGGCGGCTATAGTGCGGGCCAACGCGGGGTCGTTCACCAGGTGCGGGTGGGTGTGGAGCATCAGCTCCTTTCGGAAACCCGAAGTCACATGTGCCAGTGCGGACGTCAGGTGCCTTTGTGCTCTGGCGACCTGTTCCGCAGCTTCGGCGACGCTGGCGAGTACCGTACGCTCGACCGCCCCAACCTTGTCCGGCTCGGTGAAACTCTCCCGCATGCGCTCCGTGATGTGGTTGAGGTGGTGATTCAGCATGCCGATGTGGTCGAGAAGATCGGGTACGGACACCTCGGCGGCAACGGCGGGGAATTCGACGACGAGCGCATCGATCTGCCTGGCCAGCCCCGCGCAGGCGGAGGTGGTGAAGGCTGCGGGCGTCACGCGGCTGTTCCCGCGCCGGCACGCAGGACTGTGCGCAGGTGGCGGCCGTACTGCCAGGCGTGTTCTCGCGCCGCGGCCTCCAACTGGTCGTACGAGGCACTCTTCGTGAGCTGCCCGGCGTGCTTGCGGTAGCGGTAGACGGGTACCGGCAGCAGGACCCCGGGGGCGAGGGTGGTGACGCCGAGTGACGCGCAGTAGTCCTCGCCCTGGACGAGACCGCCCATGGGAGCGGCCCGGACCAGGTCGGTGCGGGCGAGGATGGTGGTGGGTCCGATCGGAATCGTGTCCGACGGCTTCCGCCAGTACGTCCAGACATCCCCGGCCGCGTGGTGGCCGGGCGGCGTCGAGCAGCGCCAGAGCGTTGTCGAGCCGTCCGGGTGGAGGTCCTCGCTCCACCCCGAGCACCACCCCGCATCGGTCGTCTGAAGGACGTTGAGCCGGGTGGCCATGGCGTGGTCGGGGAAGATGTCGTCGTCATCAGCCCAGTTCACGTACGGCGTTCGGACCAGGTTGAGGGCGAGGTTGCGGGCACAGGCGGCACCCACCGCCCGGGGCAGGGCAAGGGTACGGACGCGGGGGTCCTTGGCGAGTGGGGCCGGGAGTCGGTCCGGTGAGGTGCCGTCGAGGCCAATCACGGCCTCCCATGGCACCGACTGCCGGGTGAGGCTGGCGTGCATAGCGGTCAGGACATCGCGTAGCTGGCTGGCGATGACGACGGTGATCAGAGGGGCGGTGTGCAGAGGACTTCTCCGGATTGAGCCAGGGGCTGAGCGGGCGGTCGGCGGCTGTCACGGGGTGTGCCGTGTGGCGGGGCGGTGCGGTGCTGACGCGGGCGGTGGGACCGGTGACGACGGAGGGGGGCCCGGGGCGGACTCTGCGCCCGGCTGGGGTGGCTTGGGGGAAGGGTCGTACTCGTCGCGCAGGACCCGGATGTCGGCCTGGTCCGCGAGGGCCAGGGCGTCCAGGCAGCGACTGGCGGCGGTCATCAACATCTTGGGTGGGGAGTCCGGCGCGGCGGACCGGTGCCGCCCCCCCAACGGGCTATGTCGACGAGGAGGTGGCTGATCTCGCGGACGGTGGGGAAGACGGCGTCCAGGAGGTGCTGGGTAACGGCGCTCACCTCGGCGGGTGTCTTGGCCGCAGTGAGGGCAGCGATGTACGGGCCGGGGTCCAGCCCCGGCAAGGGAGCGTCGGGCAGCGGGTGCTGGGAGCGGAAGGTTTCGGAATCCCTGAGTGACCAGCGCCTCAGGTCGTAGCGGGTGGGCGCTACGACGCACGCGGCGGCGACCTGGTCAGGTGTCCTGTCGATGTTGTCGTACAGCTCGAAGTCGGGGTGGGGAGGGGACAAGGGATTCCTCTGGTCAGGGGTGGTGCCGCTGGGCTGCCGGCTCGGGCGGTCCCGCGGACACCGTGGCGGGGAAGAGTCAGCGGGTCCGGGTGCGCGGAAGTCCTGCTGGTGGCGTGGCCGAAACGTTCTTTCCGGCGGGCAAGGACGCACGGCGCGGAGGCGGAAGCCCGGCCGCCCGGCCGGGATCCTCGGGATGATGCGTGCTGCCGAGGAGTGAGGGGCGCCCGTCGAGTTCGTCGAGCCAGCTGAGGAGTTTGGGAAGGTTTTTGTCGGGTCCGTACGCGAGGTAGGTGCCATCGACGCTGTCGCAGCCGAACCACTCGGCGATCCGCATACGCAGAAGGGAGTTGACGCGCCCCATGTGCACGTTCTTGCCGCGGACTTGTGCCTCGCGAGCGAGCTGTTCGGCGACAGGGCCGAGCTTCCACCTCGTCGTCCCGGCCAGGAACAGGACGTCGAAACTGTCCCAGGGCAGCAGTTCCGGTTCATCGCAACCGTCCTGTGCCGCGAAGGCCGCGGGGACGCCCAGTTCGCGGATGCGGGCGAGCCACGGCAGCGACTCGGTGAGAGTGGCGACGGCGTCGAACGGCTCGTCCGGGGCGAGCGCCCACAGGCAGCGATCGGGCCCGTAGCGTTCAACGGTCCGGGACAACCAGGCGAACCACTTCTCGGTGCCTGGCCAGTAGCGGCCCTTGCCGTCACTGCCGAACTTGGAGTTGTCGCAGGCATACATCGCGCTCGGCAGTATGCGGCTGCCCTGCGCCGGGGTGGTCATGCAACCGATGCGACCGGCGCTCATCGCGGCCCGGATGTCAGGCCCCGAGGGAGTGGCGAGGTAGCGCAGCGTGCACCTCCCCGGGAAGCCGCGCGGGACGCGTGGTGCTCGCGACCGTGATCGGAGGGCGGGGCGGGAGCAACCCCGTTGGCGTCCGGTCAGCGGCGGGCGACAGCACGAGAGCTGCCCGCAGTGGTGCTGCGGTGGACCGTGGGCGGCGATGTGAGGGGGCGTCGCTCTGTTGCGAGTGGCCAGGTGGCGGGATTGGTGAAGTCGCGTCGCGGGTCGGCGTTCCAGCTGACGACCAGGCCGGTCACGGGATAGCGGGCGTCAATCACCTCGACGCCGTTCGGACGCAGGACGTATCCCCAGTCGAGGTCTTGGTCAGATGCGGTCTGCTCGGTGACGTTCATACGTATGGGCGGGGATCCGTCGGGGGTAACCAGGTGGTCGAGGGTGGTGCTCGGCCACTGCTCGCCGTCGGTCAGGGCGGTGATCAACTCGGAAGGGGCTCCGTCCAGGAGATCGGTGCCTAGTTCATTCCAGCCGATGGTGGTTCCGTCGACGAGGTGGCGGGCCATGGCCTTCTGGTCGCGCTGGAATCGGTACTGGTAGGCCGTGAGCAGAAACGGCAGCTTCGAACTCGGCGATCCGTCGAGATGGATGTAGATGCCGTCGTAGCCGGTCTCCGTGGGGCGGGCGACGAATGAACGAGTGGACAGTGTGTCTCCAGCGTAGGAAGGCGGTGGGGAGAGGTGTTCAGCGGCGAGCAGCGGAACGGGGTTGAGCCGGCGACCTGGTCCGGGCTCCTGCTTGCGTTGTCGTACGGTTCGAAGTCAGGGCGATCCATGGGGCATGCAGGTCTGAGAGGGGCGAGGTGTTGTCTGCGGCTGCGGGCACCCGACCACGTGGGTTGTGGCTGGCGGTGGCGTGGTCAGCGTGATCGGCGTGGAGTGTGCGCGTAGCCGGCGACCGGGCCTTCGGCCGTGGCCGGATGACCCCGAGCGGAGTGCCGGAAGGTGCGTCCGTCGGCCAGCCGCGTCGTGACACTGAAGCCGAGGCGCTCCAGTTTCCGTACCGCCCGGTTGGTCCGCCAGCCGACGTCCGACGGCTCACGGACGCTCTCGGGCAGTAGGCAGCGGCCGGTCGCCGGATCGAGAAGGAACCCTTCGCGCCCGAGTAGCTCGTACAGACCGCGGGCATTGGCGACCAATACGTCGGGCCGGCCGTTCGGGTCCAGCGTGATGGTGACGGGCATGCCTGGTCCGGAGCTGGCATTGCTCTGGACTTTCATTGCGGCGAGGCGGAAGTTGAAGAGCAGGCGCCGACGTATGAGCGCTGCGGATTTGACTGGGTCGGCAGGGACGGCGATACCTCGTGGCGCGGGGACGCCGTCTGTGTGTGCGTGATCGGTACCGGTGGGCAGGAGCGGTGCGACGACGAACTGGTCCCCGTGGCCCGGACGCGGAGTGACATAGAGCTGATGGCCGGCGAGCGAGGTGGTCACGGAAAATACGGGCCGGTCGGGAACGGTCCCGGCGTATCCGAGTGGGCCCATGTGCCAGAGCCGGGTGCCGACTGCGTCTGCGGATGCAGGAATCGGGCTGTGAGGTCGCCACCCGCCCGGGAGTCGGTCTGCGAGGCCCTGCATGAACTTGTCGAAGCGCGGGTGTTGAGCCAAGGCGTCTACTTTCCGGACGGTGCGGCAGATGACCGCGAGCGGATCAGCGGTTGTTGGACCGGCGCGTGGTTGTGGACGCCGGTGGCCTGGGAGCGACGCGTGGTTCTGCGGTACTGGAGGGGACCGGAGCCACGCGGCGTCCGAGACGATCGGCACTGCGATGAAGGTGGCGCGCGGCGTGGTGGAGACGGTGCCGGGCGGCGTCGAAGAGGGTGTCAAGGGCGGCGTGGGTTCGACGGATGCTTTCCGCGCGTCCAGCGGGGTGGTAGACGCTGGGAGTGCCCTGGAGGAGTGCGACTTGGACCATGGCTTCTGCGAGGTCGGCGAGTGCCTTCCCCACGGCGCCCGCCGCGTGAGCCTCCATGAGCACTCTCAGGTGTGTTCCGGCTGGCGGGCCGCCGAGGGTTCGTGGTTCCCGGCTCTGCACAGCCACCGTGTTGGCGATGGAGGAGAGCAGGAACCCCAGGCGGCGAATTTGATCTTCGACGTCTTCGGCGAGTCCGATGCCGTACCCGGTGGCCGTGGAGATCGGAATCTCGGCCGCCGCTCCGTACAGCTCGTCGGCGATGCTGAGCAGCGCGGCACTGTCGTCCAGGGATGAGCGCATCGTGCCTGCGGAGGCTTTCAGGACCTGCGGGTCGGGGCCCGGCCGGCAGGGGAGGAAGCTGTCTGCCGGGCGAGCGCCGTCGTGGGCAACCCGGCCTCCAGCTTGCCGGGGCCGGTGGTGACCAGGGAGGTGGGGGCCCGGCTGGCGATGGCGGGCGGTTGCGGCAGGTCCTCCACCTGCTGGAGGACCTCCAGCAGGGCCTGCTCGTAGCGGGGGAGGAGCCGACGGGCGACGGCTGCGGCTGCGCGTGCGGGGTCGGCGTGCACGGCGATGCCGGACGGTTCCTCGACGCCGTCGAAGTGGTGGGCCCTGATCCCGGCCCGGTCGGGTTCGAGTGGGGCGACGACAACCTGGTGGGGGTATCGGGGCCGGTCGGTGACGTACAGCTCCTGACCTTCGGGACCGCGAAGGACGGCACCGTGTCCGAGGACGTACGTGATGGCGATGTGCTGGACGTGTCCGGTGTCCCAGAGACGGTTGGTGGTGGAGAACTGGTGCTCGTAGAGGGCGTAGTGCTGGTAGGTGCTGGTCCAGCCGCCGGGCAGGCGCGCGGCCATGTTGGCGGCGAGGGTTTCGAGGGTGGTGTGCGGCACAGGAGAGGCTTCCGGTCTGCGGAATGGTACGTGAGGGTGATCGTCCCGGGGCAGCCTCAGAGCGTCTGTCGTGATGTTCGAGACGGGGAGGGCGGGACGGAGACGGCGCGCTGGGATTGAGTAATGGTGGCGCGCTGGTACGCGGCCATCGTCGACTTGAGGTGGGTGATGGCGTCGGCGCGGCGTGCAGCCAGGATGTCGATCTGGGTACCCGAGGTCTGCAGGATGCCCAGGGGGTTCGCCGCGGCGGTTCCTGCTGCGACACGGGTCAGGTCGGCGGCGGCCCAGGTGCAGCGGTCGACCAGCTCGCTCTGCAGGTTGTCGAGATGCCGTGCGGCACGCACCACGAGTTCTGCGAGTTCGTTCTCTGCGCTGCCGGGCGAGTGGAGGGTCCAAAGCGCGTTCGGGCGCTTCTGAAGGGTTTCGACAACCAGCCGGTGCCCATGGGCGGTTGGAGGTAGGGGGTGCTGTGACTGTTCGTTCACGTCTTCGTTTCCGTGAGAGGGCTACGTCAGGGAGCGGGCAGGTGAGGTTCTCGCCCCAGGCGGTGCCGGCGGTTGCGCCGGCACGGATTCGCCTGCGGACGCGTATGCGGGTGACGGCCGGGCTCCGGTTCGCGGAGCGAAGTGCAGCGCGTAGTCCTGTGGTGGTGAGGGCGGCTGGTCAGCGTGTTCGCGGGTGAGCGTGGCGGACCGGCGCCACCGGTGGCTTGTGGCTGATGCTTCGCGTGGGTGGCGGACCGGACAGTCGGGGGGCGTTCGCGCGGCTCCGCCACTCCGGTACCAGGAGGGAGAGGTCGAGCTGGTTGACAGTGGCGTGGAGGATGCCCTGCCGGCATGCGGACCGGCGTAGAGCTTCAGTGATACCCGGGGCCAGTTGGGTACCGGTGACGCCATGCAGCGTCCGGACGTGCTCCAGCTCTGTCTCGATGCCGCCTGGGGAGGCCCGCACGTTCGCCACGAGCCCGAGTCGGACGAGGGGGAATTCAGCCTCGACCCATCCGCCGGGTTTGACGCGGGCACTCGCCGTGGTCGACGAAAGGACCAGGATGTCACCGCGGGCGGGGTCCTGAGCTTCGGGACGGGTGGGCGGTGAAGGCCAGGTGCTGCAGGCGGTGTCATCCAGGAACCGGGCCAGCAGGACGTCGTTCCCTCTCGATACGTAGCCAGCCCATAGCTTTGGCGGCGTGGGGTGTTGGTTGGGATTGACTGATGATCCTTCGTGTTCAGAGGGCCCTCACCGATAGCGACGACGGGCTTCGACGCGAGGTCGTGCTGCAGGGGCGGACCGGTCCGCCGTACGGGATGGTGGCGTTGCCCGGAGGTACGGGGACGCGAAGTGCATTCCGGGTCAGCGTGTGTGCCGTGGGGGTGCCGTCGGGAGGGGGCGAGGAAGGGACGGCGTACGGCTCGGGGAGAGCCGGGGACGAGGACTGGGCGCGAGGGAGGTCAGCGTCCGCATCCGGGCCTCGGCGGTCTGCAGGCCCTCTCCAATGCTGCGTACTTCGGCGGCGGCGTCGGCGAGGTCGTGGGACAGGTCGAACCCGTCGTCCTCCTCCGCTTCCTTGGCCTTGTCCGCCGCAGCTTCGAGGGAATCGGCCAGTCGTGCCAGCACCCCGTCATCCGGGTCCAGGATCTGGCGCAGCAGAGCGGCAGCCTGTACGTGAGACGTGCTGCCGTTGATCTGGTCGGTGAGTTCCAGAAGCGCGTCACCGCACCCCGTGGACACCGTGGTGGTGGCGTTCCTTCCGGCTGTGATGTCGGTGTCGTGGACGCTGCCGTACGTGATGTGGGTCAGACGCGTGCCGCCGTCGAGGGCGGTGTCGGTTGCGGCTTCCGTTGATTCGAGGTCCGCGACGCGTTCGTGGGCGTCGGCGAGGTCCCGGGCCTGCAGGGTGAAGCTGATCGCGGCGTCCTGGGTGACCTCGAAGGTGTGAAGTTCCGGGCTGGGAAGCAGCCCGAGCTGGGCGAGCCGTTGGTCGATCGCCGAGACCAGCGGCTCGGCACTGCCCCTGTGACGGGCCTCGGGCCGCTGGGGGGCGCCGGGATCGTCGGAGGGAGAAGAGTCGTAGACGACCTCGAACACCGACTGGTCGATGGGGTGTTCCCGGGTCGCGATCCATCCCTCAGGGTCTCCCGGCGGGCGGTCGGATACGGGCTCCTGAGGCGGGCCGATGATCAGGTAGCTGTCGTCGGGGAGCGGAACGCGCACAATGTAGGCGCTGAGGCCGAACTCGATGTCGCACGTCAACCCGCGTGCCCGAAGTGGCGTGGTGATGTGTGCGTGCCGCCGCCAGAGCTCCTGCCACCATGAGGTGTTCACGTTGCGGTGGGTGGGAAGCGGCGCGAGCGGAACCGGCTGGCGAGCGGGTGGGGTGTTCTCCTGGTCAGCGGCCACGGCTTCTCCTGCGGGAAGCCGGAGATCGGCTCGGCGGAGGAACCCGGCGGGCGGGGTCGCCGTCCGGCGTCGGAACGGGACCGAAGTCGAGTCCGTACTCGTCGTAGGTCGGAATCAGTTCGCGTTCCAGCTGGGCTTCGCGGTCCGCGACCTGCTCCATGAGGTCGTCATGCTCAGCCTGACACTGCTGGTACTCGGCCCAGTCGGCGTCGCTGAAGTGAGGGGGGCGTTTCAGAGCATTCCTTGGGGATGTGGGTGGATCGGGATTGTGGGCTCGGCGCGGTTAGCGGGGGCGACCGCCCGGCCTGGGGGCCGGAGATGCCGGCGGGGTCTCCTGACGGGTGAGTTGTGCGAGGACGCGTTGGAAGCCGAGATGGTCTTCGAGTTCTTTGCCCGCGTCCCGGAGGGACTCGGAGGGGCGCCGCAGATAGGCACGGCCTGTGGCGTGGTCGTGCACCATGTTGTTCGAGAGGTACTGCTTGTCGGCCGGGTTGGTGGACCGGAGCAGGGCCAGGGCGTGCTCCGCGGTCTGAGCGAAGTACGGGGGAGCGTGGCTCGACGAGGTCGTCGCCCAGGCGAGCTTCGTGAGGACGGTGCTGCCGACGCGGGTGGTGTGGAGGGGGCTCCGGGCGAACTCGTCGGTGAGCCGCAGGACTTCGCGGGAGAGGTCCTGTGCGTCAGTGGCGTGCTGGAGCAGCACGGTGTACGACGGAGCGGCCGGTACGTGCCCGTCCTCGTCCAGCAGCTGCCACTGGTGGGCGGCGTTATGCGCTTTGTCCTTCATCACCTTGAGCGTGCCGATAAGGTGGAGCGCGTCGTCGCGCGGTATCAGGTGGCGTTCGAAGTCGGGCTTCACGGGCTTCTTTCTCCTCAGTGCATACGGGCGTCGGTGTCAAAGAGCGTCAGCTCGTAGCTGTGCAGGAGGTGCTGCACGATGAAGCTCCGACCTGCGACTTTCCACAAACCGCGCCCTCGGTTGAGGTGGGCGATGGCGTCCATCTCGACGGAGGTGAGGCCGAGCAGCGAGGCTGCGGCGTGGAGTTGGTCGGTCTCCTGGCGGTAGATGATCCTGGTCGAGCAGTCGGCGAGTAGCCCCTCGGCCAGGGCCCGGCCTTGTGATCCGGCGTCGCCGGCGGTGAGCAAGTCGGACAGCCTGTGGATCACCATGAGGTTGGCGATGCCGAGTCCGCGGGACAACTTCCACTGGGCTTGCATGCGTTGCAGCAGACCGACGTGTCGCATCAGCCTCCACGCCTCGTCGTACACGATCCAACGCCGTCCGCCGGTCGGGTCGGAGAGCGCGGACTCCATCCAGGCGCTCGCGCAGGTCATCGCGAGGACGAGGGCGGTGTCGTCGCCAGATCCGCCGAGCCGGGAGAGATCGATCGTGAGCATCGGCGCGGTCGGGTCGAAGTCGACGGTGGAGGGACTGTCGAACATTCCCGCCAGATCGCCATGGACGAGACGTCGCATGGCATGGGCGAGGTCGCGTGCGGCGTCGCCGAGTTGGCCCGACATCATGCCGGCCGCCTCGTCGAGCGCGGCTGGGTCGTTGAGGGCGGCAGCGACGTCGCCGAGGAGCGGGGTGCGGTGCGTGTCGGCGGCGCGGGTGACGACGGCGTCCAGCGCGACGTCCAGGGCGGTGTGCTCCATGGGCATCAGGTCCCGGCCCAGGACGGTCCGCGCCAGGGAGCCGAGGAGGAGGAGCCGGCGCTTGCGAATCTCCCCGACCCAGTCAGCCTCGGAGACGCTCTGTGGACGTGGGGCCGCGTCCAGGGGGTTCAGACGACCCGGCAACCCCGGACCGAGAGCGACGGACCGGCCTCCGAGCGCTTCCGCAACCGGGGTCCACTCGCCCTTGGGATCGCAGGGCACATAGATGCGGACCCCGAAGGCCACCGAACGCAGCGCGATCGACTTGGCGAGCGCGCTCTTGCCCTGGCCGATGACCCCGGCCAGCAAAACGTTCGGGTTCGTGAAGCCCTCGATGCGTCCGTACAGCTCGAACGGATCGAACACGAACGACGCCTCGGCGTGGACGTCGCGGCCGATGTAGACGCCCTCGGCGCCGAGGCCGCCCTCGGCGAGGAAAGGATAGGCACCCGCCGCGACCGCGGTGGTCATGCGGTGGGCGGGCAGCTTCAGCCGGTTCTTCCGCGCAGAAGCGGGACCGGGGCGTCCGCCGGGTGGATAGAGAGCTGGAGGCATCTCGCGCTCGGTGGGTGGGGTGTCACTCTGGTGGGCGCCGGTCTCCGCACGTGCTTTGGCGGTGGCTTCGGCAAGCTGCTGGCGGGCCACCTTGCGGCTGGCGCGGTCGGCCCCGTGGGGGGTGAACAGCGGACTGGCGGACCCTCGGCGGGCACGGCGGCCGGGCCGGTGGCTCATCGGAGGCCCTCGATTCTGCGGACGGTGCTCATCGCACGCAGGCCGTGGTGTGCGGACGGAAGTCGGTGGGAGTGGTCTTGCGGCGGACGACGTGCCCAGCGGCGAGGTGGCGCTGGCAGACCGTCAATACGGGTGGCCCCTCCGGAAGCCGCTCCGGGTGGCAGACGCTCGACTCCGAATCTGCCGCGATGGTGCTGGGCAGCAGGTGGAAGGCGGCGTGGACCTCGCTGGTGGCCTGCCAGATTCGAGTGTGCGCGGTGGCGAGGTGACGCCCGGCGGCGGGGTGAGGCGGCCGGGTGCTGTCAGCGAGCCGGTCCAGGAGCTGGAGCAGAGCAGCGAGGTGGGCGTGGAGCACGTCGAGGTTCGGGCGGTCTGCCGGTTTGCTCGGGTTCGTGTCCGACGGTGTCAGTGCTCGCGTGTGGTGACGTACCCCGGCGGTCGCCGCGCGGAGGTAGGGGTGCGCGTCGTCGTGCGCGGAAGGCGTGCGGATCAAGGGGGCCTTTCGGGTGGGCTGATTCAGGCGGCGAGACCGTACTTCTTCTGTGCCTCGGTTCGGGCAAGGGGCAGGGCGGCGAGGGTGAAGGCGTTGGGCTGCTGGTAGTTGAGCCGTCGCAGGTCGACTCCGGCTGTGATGGCGGCGGTTTCGATCTGGGCGCAGGCGGCGTCGAGGAGGGCGTCGGTTTCGGCGGTGACGGTGACCAGGCCGGTCAGGGCCACGTCCGCATGTCCGGCGATGAGCTGGCGTTCGCGAGTCTTTACGTCGGCGTACTCGACCGAGTCCTCCTCGGAGTCGACCTGTCCGCGGCGCGCCCTCTCGTTGGCGTCGGCGATGATCGCCGACTTCTTCCGCTGGACGTCGCGCAGCGCGGACTCCAGCCCTTGTGGCACGTATATGAGGGAGAGGCTGCGGCGCACGCCGGGGGTGAACATGATTCCGTGGAGGAATCCGGCTCCCATCTCGGTCCTGGGCCAGTTCTCCACCCAGTACGTGGTGTGCCGCGCGCTGTCGGTGGAGAGGCGGTCGTACTCCTCGAACTGGACGACAGGACCGGCGGCTGCGGGGTCCGCTTCGGCACGTCCGGTTTCGGACCACTGCTGGAGGGCGGCGAGTGCCTTCGGGTCGTAGGCGGTGCGGATGACGGCGGCGATCTCCCGCGAGGTGAGCCACCCGGTCACCTGGAGACCGGCGTTGCGGGCGGCCTGGGCGATGGAGGAGGTGGTTTGTTCCATGACGGTGAACGCTGCTGGCAGCCCTCCGCCGGCCTGGGAGATCAGGCGCCGGGCGGCCTTGAGGTCGAGGGAGATGGCGAGGTAGACCTCGTGGGGGGCGGCGGCGGGACCGGCCGAGGCGACCAGCTCGGAGTAGATCTGCCCGGCGACCGGGGCCTGGGGCTGGCCGTTCTGGGCCCAGTGACGGGCCAGGATGTCGCCGCTGTCCGGCACGGTGCGCTCCAAGACCTGCACGGTGGCGATGTGCCCGGTGCGCGCGATCCCCGCCAGCGCACGCCCCCAGCTCGACACGTTGTGATTCTGGGTCGCGGGGTCGAGGAGTGCGAACGCCCGGCTGGTGACCCGGGCGATGGCGGTCAGCGTCTGCCGGTGCGGGTCGTGCACAGCGGAGGCGCCGTTGGCGGAATCACCGGGGGTGACCACCTTCAGTGAGGCCGTGGTGCCTGGAAGATGCAGGACACCGTCCTGCCGCGGTCGGGTGAGGGGCCGGGCGAGCCAGAGCGTCTGGCCGGTACGGCGGCGGTGCGCGTAGCGGAGGACGATCGGCGCCCAGTCGATGAGGGACCGGCCGTGCCGGCGGATCGCGACGAGTGCCCCGCATACCGCCCACAGTGGGGCCAGGGCGAGCGCGCCGAGCAGCCCGGCGGAGATCACCGTCATCAGCAGCAGGGCCAGCGAGCAGGATACGAGGACGAGTTGGGGAAGGGAGAGGCCGAGGAGGATGCCGCGGCGGGACCGGTGGGGAAACTTCACCGTGATCGGCGCGACGGAGAGATCAGTCAAGGGGCGGGTCCTGGAGGCGCGGGTGGAACCCGGGGGCGGGAGGTGGCGGACACGTCCCGCCCCCGGGAGTCGGGCAGAGGATCAGATGCCGGTCGGGGCCGGCGGCGTGGCTGGCCCGCTGGACGTGGCGTTCTGTGGGCCGGAGGACGACGGTGCGCCCTGGGGTGGCGGTGTCGTGCTCGGCGGGGTGGACTGCCATCCGCCGCCCTGGCCGGATGCGGCGTTCGGGCCGGATCCGCCGGGCCCTTGGCTGCCGCCCATCTGGCCGCTGGTGTCGTCGGACACGCTGGTCGGCGCGGGCTGGACCGCCTTCTCCAATCCGGACTTGAGGGCATCGCCACCGGGTGAGACGCCCGTTCCGCCGGATTGCGAACCTTCCTTCTCACCTACGCCTCCACCGCTCGGGTTGGCGGCGACGTCGCCGGGGAATCCACCCCCGCCGGCGTCGGGGCCCTGCGGGGCAGCTCCCGCTCCGGCCGCGGCACCACCGGTTCCGGCGGTGGCCGCCATCGAGGCGGCCTTGCGTCCGGCCTTTTCCGCGTGCGCCTTCGCGATCTGCGCACCAGCCCCGCCGGCACGGTGGATGGACTCGCCGTCGGTCCCGTCGGCCGCCCAGTGCACGAACTTGAAGACGGCATAGGGGCACAACAAGACCAAGACCATGATCACGATGCCGGACATGACGTCGGCCAGGGCGGCGATGCCGTCGTCTGCCTCGGTCTTGCCCATGGCGGCGATACCGAGAACGAAGATCACCGTCATCAGAAGCTTCGACACGACGAGGGTTGCGGTGGCCTCGACCCACCCCTTGCGCCAGCGACGGGCGACCTCCCAGCCGCCGCCGGCCGACGCGAAGATCGCCAAGGTGACCATGACGAGGATGCCGACCTTGCGGACCATCATCACGCACCAGTACATGAAGGCTCCGGTGGCGGCGCCGAGGCCGACGACGACCGGGATCAGCCAGCCCAGGCTGGTCAGGGCCGCGATCTGGTTGACCCTCACGACACGTCGCACCGCGCTCTCGATGCTCAGGTTCGCAGTCTTGAACAGGCCGTCGCTGATGGCGTCGACGACTTCAACCGCGACAGTGGTGAAGGCGATGGCGCAGAAGGCAAACAGGACACCGGACGCGGTGCCGGTGAATGCCTGTGTCAGGGCTTGGCCGTCCCGCCGGATGGCTGCCCTCACCAGTTGCGCGCAGAAAGTGGCGACGATCAGGACCAGGCTCAGCGGCAGGAGCATCTCGTAGTTGTCGACGAACCAACCGGCGTTGAGATCCACCTTCGTGGTGCTGTCGACCGCCTCGGCGGCCAGGTCGGCTGCGGCGGCGGCAAGCTCGCCGGCCGATTTCGCCATCCAGTCGCCGATGGCCTTACCCGGGTCCGAGGCGAAGTCGACCGCGTCGCCGACGGAGCACAGCTTGTCTGCCAGAGGGAAATCACAGAAACCCATGAGGAGTTACCCCCTCCCTTCTTCTCTCAGGTCCGGGTCACTGCGTGACGCTCGGGGCGATGGCGGCCAGGGTGCAGTCGTGGTTCGGGCGGCACTGGACGGCGAGGGTCACGGCCCGTTCCTCGGCTCCGCCACCGCCGCTCTTCCAGGCGATCTGCTGTTTGCCGTTGACGGTGACGACGTAGATGTACGCCTTCGTGATCGCGGACGGTTCGTCGGCCAGCGCCTGCTTGAACGCGGACGGGTAGTGCCCCTCGGTGACGCTCGCGGTGGCGTGCTGGTCCTGGTCGGCCATCCGCGACCACAGCACCGGATCAGGAACCTGCCCGGAGACTGACGCCCAGTCGGCGTACGTGGTCTCGGTGGTCATCCAGGCGCGCATGCCGGCGAGCTGCTGGTCGCGGCTGGTGGTACGGGTGTCGTAGGACCACAGCATCTTGGCTGCGGCCGTGGCGTACGCAACCGGTTCGGCAATCTGCGGCGGGTGGGGCACGGACCCGGATCCGGCGGAAGGCTTCGGTGCGGGCTCAGAGGGAGACGGGCTGCCGGTCGGGGCCGGGGCGGCGGCTTCCGGGGGCCGGTGGTCGTTGCCTCCGCCCGTCAGCAGGGCGACGACCACGGCGATGGCCAGGAGGACCGCGACGGCCGAAGCGCCGATCGCGATGCGCTTGCTGGCCGGCCAGCCCGCGCCGTACGAGGACGGCGAGAAGAAGGAGAAGCGGTCTCGCATCACTGGACCTGCGACCCCAGATTGCTGAAGAACGCCACCACAGCATTGGCCGCGCCCAAGCCGAGGGCCGCGCCGGCGGCGACGACTGTGCCCTTCTTTCCGTTCGCTTCGGCCTGGTGGCCACCGGTGTGGTGGCCCCAGGCCCATACGCCGAGCGAGACAGCCAAGGCTCCGACAACGGCGATGATTGCGAACATGTTGATGCTGTTGACGACGTTCTTCAATACTGCGAGACCGGGCAGTCCGCCGCCCTTGGGCGAGATTCCCGGGTCGTAGGCGAGCTGGATGACGTGGTCGGCGAGAGGGAAGGGCATAGGTGTGGCGGGGCTCCTTGCGTACGCGGGCCAGGGGAGGGCCGGCGGGAAGGGGAGTGCGGAGGGGGAGGTGCGCTCAGGGCGCGGAAGTGGCCGCGGTAGCACGCCCTGGAGTGGTCTCCGGGCGGGGTGGCGTCAGAGGACGCGGCGGGCGGCGAGGATGTCCCAGTCCGTGATCGGAGTGATCCGGACCGGTTTGGTGGTACGGGGCGCCTCGATGACGAGACCCGCGCCCATATACATGCCGACGTGCTCGGGCCGAGCGGGGGTGCCGCGGCTGAAGAGCAGGTCACCGGGCTGGAGCTGGGCTGGCGACACGGCGTCGCCTTCGTTGACCTGCGTGTACGTGGTCCGGGTGAGCGTGACGCCGACTTGCGCGTACGCCTGCTGCATCAGGCTGGAGCAGTCGCAGCGGCCCATGGGGTCAGGGCCGCGGGAGTCCGTGCAGGTCCCGCCCCACTGGTAGAGCGTGCCGAGCTGCTGCATCGCCCAGGAGATGGCCCGGCGAGCTTTCGGATCGGCGTCCTTGGGGATCGAGTAGCCCTTCGGGACGCTCCCGGCGGGGATGCGGCCGAACTCGGAACCGTCCTGGCCCGGCGTACAGCCGGACGACGGTTCCTCGTCCTGGTCAGCGTCCTTGCCGTCCACGTCACCGCTGTTGGGGAAGGTCTTGGCGATGGCGGACTGGAGCGCGGTGGCCAGGTTCTCCCACTGTGCGTACGCGTCCGGAAAGCCGGACTTCTGTACGGCCTGGGCGGCCTGGGTGACGGTCATCTGCTGCCAGCCGCTCACCTTGAGCAGACCCTTGTAGAACTGCTCGGAGGCGTAGACGGGGTCGCGGATCTGCTGGGCGGTGCCCCAGCCCTGGGAGGGGCGCTGCTGGAAGAGGCCGAGGGAGTCGCGGTCGCCGTAGTTGAGGTTGCGGAGCCGGCTCTCCTGCATCGCCGTGGCGAGCGCGATGATCTGTCCTTTGGTGGGGACGTCGAGGGAGAGGCCGGTGGCCACGATCGTCTGGGCGTGGGGGATCTGCTCGGCGGGCAGGTCCAGGCCCTCGATGTGAACGTCCGTGCCGGACGCTCCGTCGAGGATCTTGCCGACCTGCTCGGTGACCTTGTCGGTGTCGATGCCAGGCAGGCAGATGCCGGAGGGGCCGTTCCTCTGTACGGCGTCGGCGGCGGAGGCCAGCATCATGCTGCTGCCGGCGATCGGGATCGGGGCGAGAAAAACGACGCCGATACCGGCGGCGAGCCATTTCAACCCGAGCGGACCGCTCGCCGGTCAGCATTCTCGGGCAGGGGTGGATAGCGAGAGGTCATGAACGTGTCCTTGAGGGGTGCGGTGTCCGGCGTGCCGCGTGCGCGAGTCGTTCGGAAGGGCGCGGCGGCCGGGGTGGGCGATCAATGGATGGCCGGTGCGGACGAGTTGCAGCTCGCATCGCAGGGCCGGGCCGTGAGCTAGGCGTGCCGGGGCAGAGGGTGCCTCCGTGAGATGTGGCGGGGGAGTGGCCAGCGGCGGTGTGCGCCGGGCGGTTCAAAAACCCTAGGCCCGGATCGGCGGTTGACCAAAAAAGCTGGCGCGAGGTGCCGAAATTCGGTACCTCGGCAATCGTTTCTTGGCCGTCGGCGGATTCGCCTCTACAGTTTTTGGACTCCCCCTCTCCTTCCTCGGTCTGTGGCCCCGGGCTTCTGCATGCCCGGTACCGGCCCGCGAGGACTTCTGAGAGGGGGCGAGTCCCGCCGTACTCCTCACTCCCTCAACCGACTTGGGGTTCCTCTTTGCCTTTTTCTCTGCACCAGGGCGACGCTCTCAGCGTTCTCGCCGGTCTCCCGGACGGATGCGTCGACTCCGTCATCACCGACCCCCCGTACAACTCGGGCGGCAGGACCGCGAAGGAGCGCACCACCCGCTCCGCGAAGCAGAAGTACACCTCCGCCGACTCCAAGAACGACCTTGCCGACTTCAACGGCGAGAACATGGACCAGCGCAGCTACACCCTGTGGCTGACGCAGATCATGACCGAAGCCCACCGGCTCACGAAGGTCGGCGGCAGTGCCCTGCTCTTTACCGACTGGCGTCAACTGCCGGCAACGACAGATGCGTTCCAGGCGGCAGGATGGCTGTGGCTGGGCATCCTGACCTGGCACAAGCCGCAGGCCAGGCCGCAGAAGGGCAAGTTCCGCCAGGACTGCGAGTACATCGTCTGGGGCGCCAAGGGCAAGATCGACGCCGCCGCGAACCCGGTCTACCTCCCCGGTCTCTACAGCGCTTCGCAGCCGTCGGGATCCACGCGCCAGCACATCACTCAGAAGCCCGTCTCCGTGATGCGCGAACTGGTCAAGATCTCCCCGCCCGGTGGCACTGTGCTGGACTTCTGCGCCGGATCGGGCAGCACGGGCGTCGCTGCTCTCCTGGAGGGCCGGGACTTCATCGGCGTGGAGAAGACCCAGCATTACGCTTCGATCGCGGCCGATCGGCTGACCGAAACGGTACGCGAGACCCTCACGCAGGATGACGTCGTCCTCACCGCCTGAGTCGCGATAGCGCTGCCCATGTAGGCGACCGGTGTCCCAGGCGGCATTCCGATTCGGCAAATCCGGCGAATCGCCGACCGGCACGCGCGACGCCCTCCGTCCGCCCTTCTTTCCGCGTCTCGTAGGAGGCCGAAACCTTTCATGCCCGAACCCATAAACCCATCAGAAAATGGGGATTTGGAGCCGGTTCGCATTCCCGATCAGCAGTTGGAGGGAATCGAAGCAAGCGTGCGACGGCTCATGGAGCAGTCGGCGCAGCAGGCCCAGCAACTCGACCACCTCGCCTCCGCCCCGGAACCGAGCGGATCGCCGTTCGCCGCGTTCGGCATGCCGGGCCTCGGCGGACCGCCGCTGCCTGCCCCGCCGGAGCCCCGCCCGATCCTGGAACTTGCGGGAGAGGAACGGGAGGACGAGCTCGATGCCCTCTCCGATTGGGTCGAGGACTTCTTCCTCCCGGTCTACGGGGCGGAGGTCACCACCGCAGCACCCTGGTGCCTGCGATGGCAGGAGCACGACGATGTCGTGGCCTGGCTCCACGCGCTATGGCTCGCCTACCAGCAGCACCGTGAGCCTGATGCCGGGCTGTCCGGGCTGTTCGTGTGGCACAGGGATTTCCTCACCCACGCTGTCGCGGCGATCCGCGCACCGGGCGGCCCCTTGTCGGCCTGCATGACCTCTCCCGACCGTCCCGCGCACCGTCTCCTGCCCGGCCCGCCGTCGTCCGTGCGTACGGAGGCGGCGGCCACGGAGGAGGCCGCCGGACCTGCCGAGCCGGAAAAGTCGACGTCATGAGTGCGGGACAGGGGCAGCCGGCCTTCGGCCTGAGCTTCGATCCCCGAGCCCTGACCGACCTCCTTCAGGCTCCCAGCGATATCCGCGACCTCACCCTCGCCTGCCTGCAGGAAGTCGTCCAGGCGCAGCGCTTCGGGCTGCGCCTGGACGGTGACCTGGAGGGGTTTCGGAAGCTGTTCGTGGACTCCCGCAAGGAGTGGCGCGTCATCTACGGAGTCCGCCCCTCACCGGAACAGTCGGAGCATCAGAAGGAGATCCACGTGGTGGCGGTCCGGCCGCGTGCGGGCAACGACGTCTACGACGAGGTCGGCCGCCGTCTCGGGATGGCACGCCGGCCGCTGAGCGCCCGTACCCACGCGGCCCGCTCCCGCCCGCCGCAGCTGACCGCGCGCGGCCCCGCGCCCCGGCCCGGCCCGCCGCCCACCGCACCGCCGGGTCTGCCCCGTCCCGCACCCCACCCCGCGCCCCATCACACCCGCTGATCCTCGCGGAGCCCGCCCATGCCCCTTGAACCCGCGCCGATACCAGCCCGGCGTGCGGTCTCCCCACTCGACCATCGCGTCGAAGCCGCCACAGGCCACGACATCGACACCCTGTGGACCTACCGCGACCGCGGTGTCCTCGACGAGCCCCACGCACACCTGGTCGACCTGCACCGTGAATTGGCCCAGGCCCAGACCGGCGTCGTGTTCTACCTCAAGCTCCTCAACCGGCTGTCGAGCGGCGAGTTCGAGGTCGACGCCGCCCTGTTCACGCGCATCGCCCGCACCGTGGACCAGCTGGAGGAGTCCACGGATGCCCGCGTCGCCGCTGCCCAAGCGGTGATCGCCGCCCTGGAACCGATCGAAGCAGCCTCGACGCGCGACGCGGGGACGCTCTCGGCGGATGATCAGGCGGCGCTGCTCGCCATCGCCGGCGGAGCCAAGCTCTACGAGCACCTGCTGACCGGCCGGATGTCCGTGACCGCCGCCTCCGGCACCCGTGTCCCGTACGCCAAGCTGCAGCGCCTTGAGGGCGCGGGCCTGGTCGTCCGGGACACCGGCCACCCCGTGCACGCCGGCCAGCCGGTCGCGCTCACCGACGCCGGGCGCGCCGCGCTGTTCGCCGCCCGCAGGGCCCCCACGGCACAGAGGCCGAAGACAACGGCCCCGACCGGCGCCTGGCCCTCCACCCCAGCACCGCGGCGCTGACCTCCCGACGTGAAAGGCCCTTGTTGTTGTCCTCCCCTGATCCGTCGTCCGACCACCAGCGCATCGACCGTGAGGAATTCGACTTCCACGTCGACGACCTCGACGCCGATGCCGAGAAGTACCGCGACTTCTTCCTCCACGTCTCGGTGAACCAGGACTCGTTCGTCCCGATCGCCGAACACCACACCCCTGACGGGGCGCACAGCTACTACGTGCTGTTCGACCGCAGCGCCACCTACGGCCACCCCGGCGAGCCTCAATATCTCGCCGCCCACCTGCGCCGAGACCAGCAGAGGTCGACGTTCGACTTCGAGCACAGCCCTCTGCCGCTGGTGCCGATGGCCCAGTCCTGGCTCATACACCGCGGCTGCCCCTCCGAAGCCATCGCCCTCACCCACGAGTTCGGGCCCCGGCCCGCGGACGACGCCACTCGGGCCCTGGAACGGCGCTTGGCCAGCGACGGGGACCACTTCGCGATGGGCTACTCCTACACCCGTGACGACCCGGACGACATGTCCACCGTGGTCGTACTGCGTGCCCTCGACGAGCAGGTGCCCTCCCCCTTCCGCGTGCTGGTCGAGGAGGTCGCTCCCGACGGGGACACCTACACGTTGCGCGAGGGCGGGTTCAAGCGGCTCGAAGACGCCTGGCAGTGGTGCAACGAGCGGCACAGCGGTACGGCCGCTCCGCTCCCGCCGGTCCGCCCTGCAGCCACCGCCGACCGCCCGCCCGGTACGACGACGACCGCCGCTCCGCGCCCGCCCATCCGTAGGCGCTGAGCGCGTTTCGCAGCGCGGGCGGCGCAACATAACCGACGATCGCCGGTTAGCCAAACCGGCGATTCTCCGGACTCTTATACAGCCGCCGGGACAACTCCTGCGGTGCCCTTCCACTCAACCCCTATGCCTTTACGGAGGCTTCTTCCGCATGCGCTCCACCCGAATTGCTGTTTCCGCGGCGATGCTCGGCGCGCTCGCCGTGCCGGTGCTGTCCGCCACTCCCGCCGGCGCGGCACCCGCCGCCGTAGCCGCAGTCCCGGCGTACAGCTGCCATCACCTGCCGCCGCTGCCGTACGCAGTCCACACCAAGGCCGTGACCATCCGGTCCAAGGCCAGCTCGAAGTCGACCGCACTCGGAATTCTCTACAAGAGCCACCGCTTCAGCGTGCACAAGAAGAGCGGCAACTGGCTCTACATCACGGACAAGTCGACCGGCGTCAAGGGCTGGGTGTCCGGCACGTACGTCTATCGCGACGTCCGTATGTGCCTGTCCTGACAGGAACCAGAGCAGATCCCCTAATCGGCTGATCCGCCCGGGCACGGCTATCCCTCGCATTCCGCCAGGCATCGGTCCTTGAAGAACAGGAGTTTCTCTTTTGTCCGACGGCATATTCGAAGACGTTGAGGACGTCGTGGGCGTGCTCACCGAACGAATCGAAGCGCGCTTCGCCATGGGCATGAACCAGTTGAAGGCCGCGGTCACCGCGAAGCCGACCGCGAACCCTGATGCCACCGACGTCGTGAAGTGGCACGGCCTGCTCGTCCAGGCCCAGTCCGTGCTGGAGCGGGCGGAGGACGACCTTCTCGCCGCGCTGGAGACTCAGCCCAGTGAGGTCGACGACCCGACCATGGGTCTCGCCCACCGGGTAAACGCGGCCGTCACCACCCGCGACGGCCGGGCCATGGTCGTGCGATGGCTGCTCGACCCGGACGCTCCGGGCAAGACGGGTCTCGCCGCCGAACGCCTCGCCCGCCTTCGCCCCCGGACCGGCCCCGCTGTGCCGGCCACCGCTCCGCACCGTCCCGTGGGTACGCCCGCACCGGCATCGGCAGGGCGGGCGGGAGGGCCCGTCCGATGAGCCGAAAGGCCAGCTCCATGGATGCCGACCTGCAGAAGGTCTTCGGGAACCCGATCCCCGTACTGTCCGAGGCCGTTGTCGGCCACGATGCCTCGCCCGCCCTCGCCCGAGCCCTGGAGCTGCGGTCCTTCCTGGCGCTCACGGAGGAGCAGGTCGCCTGCGTCCGTGACCGCGTCCACGCGGACATGGGCCCGGACCGCGACATGGGCGAGCTTTCGGCGGACAAGCTCCGCTTCGACGCGCAGTGGCTGGAGGCCGCGCTGGATGCCCGCGACGGGTACCGCGCCGCCCTGGTCGCGTTGCTGCGCACCATGCCTCCGCCCGATCAACGAGCCCGTCCCGCACGCACCACGCAGCTCCGGGCCACCGCGACCCTGCCCTCGTCGGCCGCCCCGGCACCCCCGCGTGCCGGGGCGACCCCGGCCCCCCGACCGTGAGAGCCCGCGTTTGCCCCACCTGACGTCCACCGAGATAGCCGGACAGATCGAGGACCTGTACGGCGCACCGCTCACCGACCTCGAAGCCCACGCTCAGGACCAGCCGCCCGGCATGCTCTCCGCGTTGCTCGGCATGCACGACGACCTCGCTCTCGCCGAGCGCAGCATCGACCTCCACCGCGACCACCTCGCCCGGCTCATTCACCCCGAGCGGCAGATCGGGCGACACGAGGTTCCCCACCTCCTCGACGGATCTCGTCGGCTCGCCGAGGCAGTCGCCGTACGCGACGTACAGGCGAAGTCGGTCCTTGCCGTCTTGCAGAGCCTGGCGTCCGTTCCGGCCCCAGCCCCGGCCCCGCCGACTGTCTCGCCGCCCGCTCTCGCTCCGCCTCTTCCGGCTCAAAGCACGGCACCCAGCCGCTGATCCGCACGCGATCTCTCCTTACACACCCAGGAGTTCCTTCCATGGCCATCACTGCTCTGCCCCCTGACACCGACACCGACATCGCTCGGGTCACCGAGGCCCTCGCCATGATCACCCCGCGCTGGAACGTGCGGATCATGCTGGCTCTCTCCGGCCCGCCGCTGCGGTACAGCGATCTGGCGGCCAAGGTCTCCTGGTTGCAGAGCGGCCAGCTTCACCCCAAGCTCAAGACCCTGTGCGACGCCGGCCTCGTCGAGCGTGTCGAACACTCCTCCCGGCACGTCACCTACGGCCACACCGAACGCGGAACCGCCCTGCTGCCGGTCCTGCCGATGATCGTCACCTGGGCCGAGGAGCACCTGGAGCAGGCGGACCACCCGCTGCCCGCGATCGAGCAGATCGAGGACAGTCTCACCCTGCTCACCCGGCGCCACGCCGCAGCCATCCTGTGGGTGCTCAAGTCCCGTCAGGAGGTCAGCGGCCGGGCCCTGGCCAGGATCGTGATGCCGAAGAGCGACTGGACGAACGTGTACCCGCCGCTGCGGCAGCTCGTCGCCGACGGCCTGGTCGACACCGACGGCATCGGCCGGCCCTATCGGCTGTCCGCGGCGGGCGACGGCCTGGGCCCCGTACTCGGCAGCCTGTCTGCATGGTCGGCCGGTCAGCCCCTCAACCAGGCCGCCCACCACCCCGTGTGGGGTCAACCCCAGGCGAAGCCCGCACCGAGGCCCTGGGTCAGCAGCCAGTCCCGGCCGGCCCCCGCGGCAGCCCCGCCCGCCGGGATTTGCGACCCCGCCCCGACGTGGCACAACCGCGATCTCTTCTCCCACGCCACGACCGTCCACCCGAAGGCGGCCATCCAGGCGGGAGGCCCGCGCCGATGAACAGCCCCTCCGCCAACCTGCGTGCCGCCGTCGACTTCCTGTCCTCACCGGCACTCATCCGGCTGATCACCGAGATCGACGACAACGGGCCGATCCCCCCGCGGAAGCTCGCCAACACCCTGCCCGACCTCCCCACGCACCACCTGCGCCGGATCAACCACTTTGCCCGCGTGCACGATCTCGTCCGCGCCGCGCCCGGCGTCGGCCTCGAGCTCACGACATCTGGCAGGGAGCTGGCCGACGTCTACGACGCGATAGCCCGATGGGCCCGACACCACGCCTACCCGACCCGCGTCAGCGACTTCACCAGCCGCATCCGGCACACCCTCAGCCTCGTGGAATCCCTCCCCGCCCCGGACCCGGCAGGAGGCTCCACCCGCCAGCCGGGCGTCGAACTGGTTGATGCCGAGCCCGGCTTCGAGCCGTCCGGACCACGGGCTCTGCTGCTCCAGTGGCTGGACGCCCATCCGCAGACCACCGCGCTCCTCGAACCCGATCCCGAATACGGGCGCGCCGCGTGAGCCTAGGCGTCGAACCCCGGCACGCCCGCCACCCCACCGGACTGATGGGCAGCATCTACCTGCCGCGCACGGCCGACGCGCTGGCTCTCGCGATGTCGACCTACGGCATTCCTCTGCTGGTCCTGGCCACCACGGACTCCGCCACGCTGACAGGCTTGGCCTTCGCCCTGGAGTGGATCCCCCGGCTGGCGGCGTTCGGGTGGGCTGGCACGGTCGTCGACCGGCGCGGGGCGGCGGTGGTGTTCCACCTCGCTTCCCTGGGCCGCGCGTTGGCGCTCGCCGCCGGGGCGGTCGTCCTCTACCTGCACCCGTCCGGCCACGTGGCGAGCGTGACCGTGATGGTGCTCGCCGCGACGACCGGCGTGCTCACCGAGTTCAGCTACATCGCCGCCGAGACCGCGGGCGGTGCCGCCGGCCGCAGGGCGGGACGGCGAGCCCACCGGGTGCAGGCCGTCCTGCTCGGCATCGACCAGACAGCGATGCTGGCGGGACCGGCGCTCGCTGGACTGCTTCTGCTGGCCGGTCCGCCGCCGATGCTCGTCGTGGTCACCGTGCTCTCGCTGATCGCCGCGCTGCTCGCCCTGCGTACACCCCCCTCGCCCGTAGTGCCGGCCCGTACGCCGAAGGGGCAGCAGAGTTCCGGCCTGCGCACCGGGTGGCGCACGATCCGCTCGCTGCCCGCGCTCGGCTGGCTCGTGACCGGTCTGACCCTGTCCAACCTGGCCACGGGGCTGCTCCAGGCGGCCGGCCCGGTGATCGTCGTCCAGCACTTCGGGCAGTCCACCACCGCCGTCGGCCTGGTCTGGTCCGCCGCTGCGGCAGCCACGCTCCTCAGCGTCACGATCTGCCGGTTCGCTCTCGACCGCCTCGGCCTGTGGCCGGTCGGCGCCGCCTGCGCGGCCCTCGCCTCGCTCGCCTGCCTCGCCGCCGCCAAGGCCCCCGACTACCGCTCCTACCTGGTCCTGGTCGCGGTCCTCATGGCGGCAGAGGGCGGCATGGCGGTCGTACTGCGCACCCTGCGCTCCCGGCTCATCCCCCCGGAGGCGTTCGGCAGCACCCTGTCGGCGACCATCCTCATCCTCCTGCTGCCTTTCCCCGTCGCCGGCGTGCTCACCGCGCTCACCCCGCCCGACGCGCTGGGCCACGTCATCACCGCGTGCGCCGCTCTGCAGGCCCTTGGCCTGCTCTGCGCCTTCGCCCGCCTTCGCACCGACCCCGCCCTGCGCACCTGAACCCGGCACGCCCCCAGCTTGTGGAGAACCTCATGCCCACCGCCATCCGCGGATCGCACCGCGCGACCGGTCGCAGTATCACCGAGCAGTTCCGCACCTTCGACGCCCACAACCCGCACGTCTACCGGGCACTGGAGCGCATGGCCGCACGCCGCCTGGCCGCCGGCGCGACCCGGATCAGCCTCAAGGACCTTTTCGAGGACCTGCGCCGTCAGCTCCCGCACGGCGTCGCCGGGCTGAACAACAACTACACCGCCCTCTACGCACGCCAGCTGATCGACGAACACCCCCACTGGGCACCTGCGTTCGAGCTGCGCCGCCGCCGTGCCGCCTGACCCGACGGCACCCGCTCTCTCGTCTTTTCCCCTGCTGTCCACCGATACGGAGCACCCCTTCTTGTCCGCTCGCCCCCTCGTCCTCATCGTGTCTCCCGGAGACGAGACCTATCGCGGCTACTGCCTTGAGCAGGTGGCCGCCGCGTACGACGTCGTCCTGCTCACCGGCACCGAGCCGTCGTGGGAGAAGCCGTTCATCGTCGACCATGCCGTCGTCGACCTGAGCGACCCTGCTGCACTGCTCGCCGGCGGCCGGTTGTTGGCCGAGCGTCACGACCTCGCCGGGGTGGTCACCTGGGACGAGTGGAACCTCCTCCCCACCGCCGTCCTCACCCACCAGCTGGGTCTGCCCTCGCCTTCCGTCGTGGTGATGCGAGCCTGCCGCAACAAGGCCACCGCCCGCACACTGTTCGCCCGCCACGGCGTACCGTCGGCCGGCTCGATGAAGGCACGGACCCTGCTGGAGGCGGGCCTGGCGACGATGACGCTGGGCTACCCCGCCGTCCTCAAGCCCGCCGCGTTCGCCGCCAGCATCGGCGTGATCCGCGTCGACCGTCCCGAAGACCTGCCCGCCGCCTTCGCGTTCGCCACGCAGGGCGCCAGCCGCAGCCGCGAGGACACCAGCGTCCTGGTCGAGGAATACCTCGACGGACCGGAGTTCTCCGTCGAATGCGTCACCCACCGCGGCACGACCACCGCGGTCGCCGTAACCCGCAAGCACCTGGGCCCCGCACCGTACTTCGACGAGACCGGCCACACCGTCGACGCCAACGACCCGCTCCTGGCCCAGGTCGCCCCAGCCGCCGCTGCCGCGGTCAAGGCCCTGGGGCTCACCGACGGAGTGCAGCACGTCGAGCTGCGCCTCGTTGACGGGCAGCCCCGGCTGATCGAGGTCAACGCGCGCATCGGCGGCGACATGATCGGCCACCTGGTCCACCTTGCCACCGGTATCGACCTGCCTCGGGCCGCTGCCGACCTCGCGTGCGGCCGGACACCGGACCTCACCCCGACCCGCAACGGGGCGGCAGGCATCCGCATGCTCTACCCGGACACCTCCGGCACCCTCACCGAACGGAACATCAACCAGCCCTTCGCCGCCCACACCCCGTGGCTGCGGCAGGTCCAGTGGATCCGCGAGATCGGCGACCAGCTCGTCCTGCCGCCCGACGGCGACCTGTACGTCGCGCGCGCGGGCTTCTATATCGTCACCGGCCGGACCACCGCCGAGGTCGCCGAACGCCTCGACACCGCCGCCGATGAGATCACCCTCACCACGAGGGCAGACCGGTGAACCACGAACCCGATCCGCACCACGAGATCGACGGTGACGTCTACGTCTCCCCGCGCTATCTCGCGTCGACCACCGGGACCGGTGACCCTGCCCTCGCACCGCTGCTCGACCTCGACTGGGACCTGCGGGTCGACGAGGACTCCAACGGGTACCTGACCGCACCCGACCGGCGCGTACGCCTGGGCTACCTGCCCGAAGGCGAGGACGACGGTCTCTGGCGCATCAACGCCTATCGCGACCCGTTCGGCCCACCGACCTGGGGGGCATGCTTCAACGACCGTGCTCCCACCGAGTTCGTCCAGGCATTCACCACCGCCCTCGCCGAGGCGTACAAGAAGGGACCGGACACCTACCTGGCCGGGCCGGCCGCCGGGATGGAAGAACACGAGGCGTTCCTCGCGTTCGTCCCGCTCCTCAAGCAGGGGTGGGAGATCGACAACCCGCGGTGGGGCGTCTTCGCAGTGCAGTCCCCGGATGGGCACTGTGGCGTGGAGTTCACCACCGGCACCCTGGACCCGGCAGCCGAACTGACCACGCGAGGAGCCCGCTGGCAGCTGTGGGCGGGCAGATCCATCGACCGGCCCGTCTGGTACGCCACGGCCAGTACCAACACCCCCGTCGCCCTGCTCACCGCCGTCACCGAGTCTCTCGCCAATCCGGCTCCGCTGCCCCGATGGCGAGAGAACACCTCCAGCTACATCAAGGGAATGGCCCAGCTCACCCCGATCCTCCCGCCCGCACCGCCGACTCCTACACCCCTCGACGTACGGCGGGCCCTCGCAGCCCGCCGCCCAGCCGCACTTCCCGCGGCCAGCGTCCCGCGCTGGAGCACCACCAGCCGGCCTGCCCTGCCCGGCCCACGCCGATAGGACCACACCGACCCCGACCTGGAGCCCCCTTGCCCCTCCAAGCCGCCGAGTTCTTCGCCGAGCTGTGCCTCCCCTTCCACGACCACACCGTCGTGGGCAACACCTACTTCGCCGCCCCCGTCCCCGGCGCACCCCTGCGGCTTCGGATCGACTTCGCCGACACCATCCACGCCGACACCTACGGAGGGCTGCGCGTGGCGGTCGTCCACCCGGACCGCGGTGAGACCGACGCGGTGGTGCTCAGCTTCCTGGACCACGGAACATTCCACCGCCGCGACGAGGCCAGCAACCGACGCCCCAACTCCAAGCACTACGCCACCTTCGACGAGTCCCACCTCCCCGGACGCCCGCCGTGGCACGGCGCTGTCGCCACCGGGCTGCGCGACGCCATCGAGAAGTACACCGCCGTCTGGTTCCCCGGCGCCTGGGCTGCCCACAGCCGGAGCCGGGCGATCGACCACGCCGTTCCCATGGCGCCCGGCGCACCGACGGTGAAGGCCGCACGCGGACGGTGAACCAGCGGCCCGATCGCCCTTCCACGCCCGACCTCCGGCAGGAACCGCCATGACGCCCCCGCCCCTTGACCCCTTCACCAACTTCGGCCCGGACCAGAATGTGAAGGTGCTGCCTCGCCACCTCGCCGGCCCAGGAGAGCGAGACCTTGCTTCGATCTGGCCCTTCCCCTTCGAGAACGGTTGGCACCTCCACCCGGCCGACGAGGGAATGGCGTTCTCCAGTAGCCCGTGCGCCCGGCTATGGACCCGCCTCGTCCTCGAACCCGACACGTCAGGTCAGGGAACGTGGACCATCGGGGCGAACCGCATCCCCTTCGGCCCCAAGGCGTGGGAGATCACGTTCGACGTCACCACCCCCGCCGAACTCGTGCGGGACGTGCACGCCGAACTGCTCGATGTCCACCTCGAAGACCGCTACAGCGACCGCGACTACCTGTTCGACGACGACACGGCCCCGCACACGGCGTACGCGCCGTTGTTCGCCCGCGGCTGGAGCCACGAGGTGCAGATGGTCGGCACGCAGACCTTCCGCTCACCGGACGGCCTCGGTGCCGTGCGCCACCGGTTCGCTCCCGGTAGATCCCGTGGACTGGATGATGCTGCCTGGACGGCCTGGGCCGGAGACCGGGCCAATCCGCACTGGACGGCACGCTTCACGCGCGGTGCCCCCGCCACGCTCGTCGCGGCCTTCACCGCTTCCCTGATCTCCACCGAACCGCTGCACCGCAGCGTCAAGGACGTACCGCTCGACTTCCGGCACAGCCTCTACATGGCAGCCGCGACAGGGCACCAGCCCACGGCGGTTCCACCCCCTGCGGGTCTGGCCCCCGGCCGGACCCGATGACACCTCCCACAACCCGTCAAGGAGCCTTCCTCCCCGTGCACGCACGTCTCGTACGATCCGCCGTCGCCGCCGTTTCGGTGGCCGGCACCCTCGCCTGGGCACCAGCCGCCAGCGCCCTGTCATCCGAGCCGACCCCCTCGGCCTCCGCCGCCCCCGCCGAAACCCCGGCCCAAGAGGCGGGCAGCGTAGAAATCACCAAGAAGGACCCGGAGGGGCAAACGCTGCTCGGTGCTGCGTTCCTGCTGCTCGACTCCGCCGGACAAGAAGCCGGAAGCGGGAAGACCGACGCTCAGGGCCGGCTGGCCTTCCCCGACCTTGAACCGGGCGTCTACCGGCTCAAGGAAACGGATTCCGGCAGCCCGCTCCACGGGGTCGTCGCCGACCAGGACGTCATCATCACCCCCGGCGCAACCACGCGGCTGACGATCACCGACCCGTTCAAGGCCGCCACCGTTCTCCTGCAGGCCAAGGACGATAAGACCGGACAGCTCCTGCCCGGCGCGACCGTCAACATCGGCACCGGCGCCTCGACGCTGCTCACCCTGACCACCGGTCCCAAGGGCACGGCCTCCGGAGAGCTGCCGGTGTCGAGTCGGAAGACAGAGTTCTGGGTCAAGGAGATCAAGGCTCCGGAGGGGTACGACCTCTACAAGCCGTCCAAGACGTTCACCGCGGGCCCCGGAGCCCCGGTCACCGTGACCGTCACCAACGCCAGGAAGGTCACCGACCCGAAGCCCGATCCCTCAGAGAAGCCGACGCACAAGCCCACCCCCTCCGCGTCCAGCCCCGGAAAGCCGAGCAGCGGTACGAGCGGGGCGACGCTCCCGGCCAAGGTCGCGCCCACGCCCGATACTGACTCCTCATCCGTGGCCGCAGCTCCGGTCGGGGGCTCCACGCCGACGGGCTCTCTTGCCCGCACCGGCGCCGATGCCACACCGTGGCTGATCGGCGGCGCGGCCGTGCTCATCGCAGCCGGCGGAGGCTCTCTCCTCCTGGCACGTCGCAACCGTCCGGTCACTCGGGTCGACGGGTCTACCGACCGCTGACTCGATCTTCGCGCCCGTCCACGACGGAGCCCCCGGATTCCACTGCCTGGAATCCGGGGGCTTCGTCGTTCACCGCGGATCGTCCTGGCGCACCAACACGTGATGCCCGGCCCCGCCGGTACGAGACGCGAACCGTGCGCGACAGGTCAAGCGTCGCCGCAGCGAGCTGGGACTAGGCACGCGCGGCGAGTAGGTCGCACGGGCTGCTCAGGACCTCTGGGGTCGGAAGGGGGACAAGGGGAGCCGGACGGAGGGCAGGCGTACTGCCTGGATCGGGCCGAGCGCTGCTGCTGCAGCGCGAAGAGCTTTGTCATAAGAGCCGAAGCCAAGGAGTTCGGCGGAACAGGCAGGGCAGTCACCGGGTCGGCGGGCGTGACCGGCGCTGCGATCTGCGGAACCTCGGACGTGCGAGAAGGCATCGTCCGGGAAGTCGGCGCGCACGGCATGCCAGGTCCCGGCCCGTTCCGCCTCGGGAAGTCCGGCTGCTACCGCCGGGCGCATCGGTGGGAGGAGGCGTTGGTGGTCCTGGACGAGGAACACGCGGTCGGTGAAGTCGACGGTATCCCCCTCGGGGCGCTCTTGCTCCAGCCAGGCTCGGGCCTCCTCTCGGGTGCCCGGCCCCCACAGGTAGTCCGTCGGAAACCGTGTGGTCTCGTACCGGGTGTCGAACTCCGCCCAGTGAGCGTCATCCCATCGGCTGCCCGGTACGAAGGGGATGGACCGCACCACCACGTGCTGGTACGCCTCGTCCCTGTGGTCTTCCTTGGGATCGGAAAGGATGAACGTGCCGGCGGGCTCCATTCGCGTACTCCCGGACTCGTTCCAGCTCAGCACGGCGATCTCCCGGCGCAGCGGGGCCGGATAGAGGCGCCCATCGGTAGTGGCTTGCCCCCACAGCTGATTGATCAATTCCGCTAGATCTCGCACCGTTCGGGCTGCCTCGACGGGGGTGTCGACATGGTGGCCGGACGGGTGGGCCACATGGTTGCGCAGCTGGGCGAGCGCGCCCTCCACCGTGCGGCTGCGGCGCCCTCGGAGCAGACCCGCGGCCCGCGCCCATAGGCGCAGTCCGTGCAGCATTCCGTTGAACTCGACGGCGTGGGCATTTACAACCAGCTTCGACCGCTCGCGCAGCATCATGCCCGCGAGCTTCTTCACGTCGTCGTATGACGTGACGGAGCAGGAGACGTCCGGGTCGTTAGGACGACGGAACGTGATGGTGCCGACACACCATTCCATGAAGCGGTCGCGCAACGCCTGCTCGTAGATGAGGAGCGCTTGGTCGCCGACCAAGGTGTACACGTCGTAACACAGCACGCCGTAGGCGAAAACGGTGCGCAGCCGCTCGAAAGAGTCACGTGTTCCGGCCGCGACGCCGTCCGCCAGGTCGCAGTCCGCGATCTGGCGCTGCTGAAACTCCGCAGCGTGCTCGGGCTCCATACGACCGCCGAACGCATAGGGGTTGAACGCCAGAGACAGACCGTCCGCGGTGCGCAGTTCTGCAAGAGGCCGGATCTCCATGCACTTCTCCTCGCGATGGGAAACGGGCCAGCATGTACCAGAAGGGCCTTCGTCGGCCACTTCTTTTCCTTCGCGTGGCTCCGTGGTTTCGTCGCGAAACGGACTGCGCCAGCAGTTCGCCGGGGGCAGACAAGAAAGATCGCGGAAAGACTGGCCAAGGTGCGTTGACGCATGTCAACGTAGACGACCTGGCAAGAAATGCCAGGTCAGAGAGGTGATTGCCGTTGACCGTAGCTCCTGCCGGCTTTGGTTTCTCCACCACCATCGAAGCCCTGCGTCTGCGCGAGTGGCAGCTTGGCCGCGGCCGACCCACGCTCGTGACAGATCAGTTTTCCGCTGACGACTTCCACCTGATCGTGCATGACCGGGCGGACGTGCACATCAGCTCGAAGGACGGCTGCTTCTACCTCGGCTGGTTCCCAGGTGGCCGTCCCGGTACGGATGGTGAGGGGTGGACGATCGCCGTCACCGGTACGGCCGAGGTGCCCGGCTACCACATGTCGTTCGACACCGAGACACCGGCTGACCTTGTCGCCGCAGTGGTGGAGCGCGTGCTGGCGACCTCACATCGCGTATGACTGCGGCGACTTCTACCGTCACCGCTCACCGGCCGATCCGTATTGCCGTCCCCCCGTTTCCCCACCCCAGGAGGCTGTTTCGTGACGTCCTCGGAGATGACCGTCGGCGATCTCATCGATCTGCTGTCCGCCCGTGACCTGAAGGCTCCGGTCCGCCTGGCCATGAACCCGTTCTTCCCGATGGCGCACCGCATCGAGCGAGTGGTGGCGTCCGTGGACGAGACCGGTCGGATCGTCGTCTATCTCGCCGAAGGACGGGACGCGGACGCCCAGCTCGGCCATCTGCCGACCGAGGTCGCTGTCGCCCTGACGTGGCAGGGCCCCGTTCAAGCGCCCACGCGCCGCGCCCGCCGTCGTGCCGGCGGCAATTGAATCCGCACCGAGCCTTTGGAGGCGCCCCTGTACCCCGAATTCCCGACCGACCCCTCCGCCGCTCGCGGTGGCCCGCCTGCGTTCTGGGTCGGCCCGCGACACCTTGCCGGTGACGACGGGCGCCTCTACGACGCCGTTGCCGACACGCTGTCCGGCCTGGGCTGGACGAGCCTGACGGTTGTCCGCGGACGGCACGAGCCGGATGAGGCACCGGAGGACCGCCAGGTCGTGCGCAGCACCGTCCTGCATATCAGCCCCGATGCCCGTCGCTGGGCCCAATGGGCGCTGCCGGACGAGCCGTTCCTCTTGGGCGGACTGCCGGTCGCCTGGCAGGTCTCCGCCCGAGCCGAGTCGAGTAGCCCGCTCGCCCAGTGGTCGGCCTACTTCACCCGCGAAGTCCCCGGCGAGGCAGTGGTCGACTTCCTTGTCGCGCTGGACGCGAGCGACCAGCCGACCGAGCCGCTCACCGGACCCGAGCTGGTCCTTGACGCTGTTGCCGCTCATGGATGGTTCCGCGACCTCGACCAGCCGGAGGGGGCAGCGGCGGACCCGACGTTCACCTCGCAGATCAGCCTCGGCGAGGTTCCGCCGCTCATCCAGGACTCCGACCCGCGCGTCCTCGTGGCCGAGTACGACGGGGCAGGTCTGGCCGGGTGGCAGGCGTGGGCCGAACCCGCGCTCGGCGCACCGTGGTTGTGGGCGGCATCGTTCGCCGCCGGCGTCCCGCATCATCTCGTCGCCGCCTTCGCCGCCGCTCTCAGCTCGACCGCACCGGTCCTGCGCCGGGTGCTGCCCGCAGCTACACAGGAGCGGCTGCTGCGGGCACCGGCCAGTTAGGGCGCACACGCGTCTTCTCCATTCTTCTGCCCTGAGGAGGTGGGTGTTTGCTCTTCGCGGGTTGTGACTGGTCGGACCAGTGGCTCGACGTGGCCGTGGTCGACCGGTCGGGTGCGGTCGTCGGCGAGACCCGGATCGTCTACGCCGAGGCCCCGGACCCTGTTGCCTGCTACCGGGAGTTCCTCGCGCCGCTGGCTCGCAGATGGCGAGCGACGGTCACCGGGATCGAGGACGTGAACATCCTCTTCGCCCGCGCGCTGGCGGCTTCGGGGCTGGAGGTCGTTCACGTCGACCCCACCCGGGCCGCTCGTCACCGCACGGCACAAGGGATCTCCAAAACAGACCGCGCCGACGCGAGGCTGATCGCCTCGATGACTCTGGCGGGCCAGGCTCGTCCGGTCGTTGCATCCTCTCCGGAGGCAGAGGCCCTGCGCGTCGTGGCGCACGCCCACCGAGCAGCCGTAGCGCGCCGCACCGAAGCCCTGCACGCCCTGCGGGCGGGGCTGATGCGGATCTGGCCGGCGGCCGTATCGGCGTGGCCGGCGAGCGTCGGCGGACTGCGCAGCGCCTAGGCGCGAGCCGTGCTCGCCGCTGCCCCCACCCCGCGTGCGGCAGCCCTGCTGGACCGTACGGCTCTGGTTGCGCTGCTGTCCGCGGCGGGCCGCAAGCGCTCGGTTCAGAACGAAGCAGAGCGTTTGCGCATGATCTTCCACCGCCCGGCAATGCTCCTCGAACCCCGGGTCGAGGCCGCCGAAGGTCTGCGTATCAGCCACCTTCTGGCGGCCCTCGACCACGCAGTGCGCAGGGCCGACGAGCTGGAGCGGGACTTGGAGCGGCACTATGCCGCCCACCGGTTTCATCCGCTGGTGAAAGGCGTTCCAGGGATCGGGACCGTCCTCGGTGCCTACCTCCTGGCGGAGATCGGCGACCGGCCCGTCGAGCGCTTCGGCAGCGGACGCTCCCTCGCGGCCTACGCGGGTGTCGCCCCGGTCACCTGGGCCTCCGGCCAGACCGTGCGGGTTGCCTACCGGCGGGCGTCCTCCAGGAACCTGAGAAGCACGCTCCACACCACGGCCTTCTCCCTGGTCGCCCACTCACCAGGAGCCCACGCGTACTACACGATGCGCCGCTCCGCAGGTGACGCGCACGCCACGGCCTTGAGGAAGCTGGGACGCAAGGTCGTCCTCTGCCTCTACCACTGCATGGCCACCGGACTGCCGTACGACGACGGCGCAGCGTTCGGCTACGACCCCGCCGCCGACGACGCTCCCAGCCTCCCGAGGCGGCTACCGCTCGACGAGAAGCAGATCATGCTGGCTCGCGAAACGCTCGCCGCCCCCGGAACCACCGTCACGGCCACCGCCCGGACCTTCGGGGTCAGCACGCAGACGATCTATCGACACGTTCTCGGCCGATATCGCACCCGATGACACGGTGAGGTACTCGCTTTGTCCGAGGGCGGAGGCGTTCACCGCGCAGGTGGTGAAGGCCCCCGCTCTCGGCCGGAGCGGGAGAGGCGGGCGGGCCGTGGTACGCCCGAAGGTACCTCCGGGCCGTGAGCCCCGACGTGGGAATGGCGCCCACGGTCCCGTCCGCCTCGCCGGACACCAACGAAGCCCGGCCTCCCCGTACGGGGAGGCCGGGCTTCACGCATGCGCCGGGCACGGCGACTCGACGGCCCAGCAGCCTTCACAGGCTGCGAAACCGACCCACGCAGGGCGTCGCTCGCGCTGAACGACGCCCGGTGGGTAATTCCGTCTCAACTCCCTGCCGCGGCCTTGTCGAGAGCCTTGTCGAGGTGGCGGTCGACGAGGGCCGGGGAGCCGGAAACGATCAGCAACAGGCTGCCCGCGCGGATCGCGGTCTGCTTGACCACGGTGCTCCGCCCTGCGGCGGAGGCCGTCAGGAGCTGGCTCCACTGCTCGTCACCAAGACCGCGCGGCGGGGACAGCTTCTGGGAGGCCATGTTGATAGGGGTGCCACCCGCGACGACCTGATAGGTCGAGCACCCGGTCATCGCCTCGAAGATCCGGCCGATGCCTTCGGACAGCTTGTTCGCGCTGTCGCTGTACAGCTCCTCCGAGACCTCCGAGGAGCTGCCGTTGTAGGTGAAGGAGACCCTCGCCTTGCGCGGGAAGGACAGGCTGCCACCGATCGCGGCGTCACCGCCCAGCTCGTTCAGGGCCGGGCAGCCGACGACGGTGACGTCGTCGTGCTGGGCAGGGCGCTCCGGCTTGCGCAAGTAGCCGCTCCCGAGGTCGCCCTCGTCGAGCAGGCGCGACTCCAGCGCGGCCGACGAGAGGACGGTGGTGCCACTCGTCGCCTTCCCGGGACGTGCGGCCGGTCCGGTGGTGGGCTGGCTGTCGACGGAGTCGGTGGAGCAGGCGGGTACGGCGAGGAGGGCGGCGGTGATGCCGAGGATGGTGGTGGCGACGCGAACGCGCATGACGGAACTGACCCCTTGGTGCTAGGCGACGGGTGGTCAGTACGGGCCCGCAGGCCCGGTGGGGTCGTAGGAGTGGTGGTCAGTGCCCGAGGTGGCGCAGGCAGTCCTCGAACGTCGCGTGCGTCGCGTCCGCCGGCCCCGCATGCCGGTTGTACCACGCGGTGTCGAGGCGCGTCTCCTGCTGCTGGTGACCAGCCCGGCAACGCAGCCAGATCTCGTCCCGGGTGGAGAGGATGAGCCAGTCCCGGTATTCGCCGCACTCGGTGCAGGCGGCCATCTCGCCGTCGAGGACGAGCGGCTGCGTCCACGGCATCATCCTGCCGTCGAGCTGGTCGTGGCTCGGCACCCGCAGCTCCGGCGGCAGGAAGTCGTCCACCATTGCCATCGGCCCGGCGTGCTCCGGTTGAGCCGTCGGCTCGCCGAGGCCCGGAGGGACCTGGTTCTCCATCCGCGCATGCCAGTCGGCTACCTGGCGCTCCGCCACGCTCGGTTCCTTGGCCCTGCGGCGTATTCGGTGAAACACCCTGGCGTCCTCCTCTGCCTCGTCCAACTCGCTTCATGATCGTGCCCTAGGGCCCCAGCGGTTTCAATTCACGAAGTCCACAGCGCTCGCTCCCGTATCGCTGCGGTGGGGTGTGCTGACCAGCACGTCCGGTGCTCGGCGGGGCTCACCGAGCCTGCCTCGGCGTCTCTGGCCCGTTGCGACGTCTGCCTGGTGTGGAGGGTCGGGTCGTCGGCCTGCGCGTTGTGGTCCGGCTGTATGCCGTGCCCGTCTCGGGGAGGACGGAGGCGTCGGCGGGCAGGTCGGCCGTCCGCCGGAGCCGCCACACCAGGACGTCGCTGACGTTGTCCGCGGTGTCGAGTTCCCGGCGTTCCACGGCAGCCGAGAGGAGGACGGCTGGGTCGTGGCCGGCGGCTTCGGCTTCGGTGATGGTCGCGGCCAGGGCGTACCAGCCGGGCTCGGCGAGTATCTGCTCGGCCAGCCTCGGAAGGGTGTCGCGCAGCAGTGCGGTCTGCCGCTGGATCACCGGCCTGCTCAGACGCCGTCCCCGCGCGTGAAGCACGCCGAGGGGCTGAGCGGCGGCGGGCTGGTAAGCGGAGCGCAGGTGCTCGGCGGCCCGCGCAGCAGCCTCCGCCTGCTGTGCGTGCCCCTTCCGTGCGTGCCAGTGCGCGGCGACGGTGATCAGGAAGAACAGCATGTCGATCGCCATCGCGGTGCTCGCGCCGTCCTCACCCCGGCCCAGAACCGCCCCGCCGTGGACGAGGTCGCGGGCCGCCTGACGCAGGGCCCGGTCGTGTCCGCGTATAGCGCGTACGTGGGAACGGGAGGCACGCTCGAAGGCCGTTGCGGCGGCGCGGAGTTCGCGGCGGGTGTGAGCGGCGGACGTGGTCGCGAGAGCGTCCAGGACTTCGCCGGCGGCGGCGATGTGGGCTGCGGCGACGGCGTCTTCACCGCGCTCGATGACGAGTACCGCCTGCCACGCCGCTGATGCCGTGGTCCGCCGGGCGGCGGCCGGGGTGCTCGGCCTCGTACGGATCTTGTCGTCCTGGTCGGAGGCCGGGTCGCCGGACCAGCGCTCGCGGATGCGTGGCAGTGAGAGGTCGGGGGCCAGGCGTGCGCCGGGGTAGAACACCGGCTCGCCGTCCTTGTTCAGGTCGTCGTGCAGCGCGACCTTGTATCCGAGCAGGTCACCGGAGGGCGCGGTGCGCTTGCGGATCAGCAGGCCGGCGGAGGCGAGCCGCGCGAAGAACTCCTCGTCGCTCCTCGCGCCGGTCACCGACCGCCGTACGGTCTCGCGGAGTGTTTCGCGGGCGGTCCGTTCGCGGCCCTGACGTTTCGCCTTGTGCCGTTCGGCGCTGGTGGGCCGCTGTGCGGCGGTGCCGTCACCGGGTGCGACCTGGTGGAGTCCAAGTTCCTTCTCGATGAGCCGGGCTTCGGCCTGGGCGCGGGCGCCGGAGCGGTAGTCGTCGGGGCGGTGGCCGTCCTCGGTGACGAGGGTGGCGACGATGTGGATGTGGTCGTCGGCGTGCCGTACGGCGACCCAGCGGCAGCCGGACTGTCCCTCGCCGGGGTCGATGCCGGTGGCGGCGACGATCCGGCGGGCGATGCCGGCCCACTCCTCGTCGGACAGGATCCGGTCGCCCGGGTCGGCGCGTACGGAGGTGTGCCAGACGTGCTTGGCCGGGCGGGCGTGCCGGGCGAGGGCCATCATCGGCTGGTCCAGGAGCTTCGTGAGGTCGGTGAGGGTGGCGTTCGGGTCGCGTCCGGGGTCGGGGGACATGCTGTCGAAGGAGGCGACGAGATGGGGGTCGGTGTGGTCCTCGTGCTTGCCGGTGTCGTAGAGGTAGTAGAGGAGACCTCGGGTGTCCGACCCTGATGGATTGACGCTGGGGATCATGAGTTGTTGCCCTCGATCAAGCGTGTGGCGGCTTCGTGGGCGGCCTCGGCGGCGTGCCGTACGGCGGCGATGGTCGCTTCGAGTTGGGGAGCGTCCGCGCCGGAGTTGAGTGCCTTGACTGCCTGGTTGAGGTTGCTGCCGGCCCAGCCGAGCCGACGGCGGCTATCGAACAGGGCGACGATCACTTCGCGTTCGTCGGCGATCTCGGCGCTGGTGCGGTCGAGGTCGCGGGCGGCGGCGAGAGCGGCTCGGGCGAGGAACCCGGCGACCGACAGCTTGCAACGGTCGGCGGCGGATCTGATCAGGGCGTATTCGTCTTCGTTGAATCGCGTGGCGGGCTGGCGCAGGCGCTTCTTCTCGGGCGGTTGACGCGGTCGCTGACGGGAGCGAGAAGCTCTCTCTCGGCGGGTTAGCGGCTGCGTCTGCTTCTCCTCCTGCCTCGGCTTCGATCCGCCCCCGGTCGAAGCCTGAAGGACCTGCGCCCCCCGGTGCAGGTCCGATCCCGCCCCCTTGGGGGCGGGATCGGCGGAAGCTATGCTTCCGCCCCAACTTGCTCGACCAGGCACCGAGTTGATGTCGCGAGCTGGGTCCGGGGCGGTGCCGTTCTCGGGAGCGTTCGTCATCGGGATTCGGGCCTCGTGGAGCGGATTCGGTGCTGGATGGACGCGGTCAGCGCCAGGAAGCCTTCCGGTCCGTGCAGGACGCGGACGGGGGCGTTGGGACGGTCCTGGACGAGCCACTGGCCAGTAGGCGTGATGACGGCGGCGTGCAGGAGCCGTCGGCGGACCAAGACGTCCGCCCAGGCGCCGGCCTCGGCGACGGTGGGCTCGGATGACCGAGGAAAACGCGGAATCACAGCGATACCTCCCAAGCGGAACGGTGGCCCGGCACGGAGCCGGACCACCTGTTGTGAATAGGGCCATTGAGCTGGGGTTTTGACAGGTCAGCCGCACTCGATGCAGCGCCCGACGTGGGTGGAGAGCGCGCGGGCCATCTGCTGTTTCGCCGACGTGGCCAGCTTCGCGCTGGACTTTCCCGAGGGCCTGCCCTCGTACCGCTGGGAGTGGGCCAGCATGAAGCTGATCTCCCGCTCGAACTCCGCGCGGACGGTGTCGAACCGGCGACAGGTCTTCATCAGGCGGCGCTCCTTGCCCGGGTGGTGTCGGCACTCCGTAGTTCGCCGAGTACGAGGCCGATTCGGCGGTTTCCCACGCCCGGCAACTTATGCGCGTGGATGATTTCCCGCAGCTGTCTCCGAGTGACCGCTTCGTTTCGGTCCCGTTCGAGCAGAGCGGGGACGTGCGGGAGTGCACCCCGGACGAGCTTGCGCTCGGTGGCGGTCAGCGTGCCCGACGGGCGCCGCGCCTGAGAGGCGCGGGGCTGGCCGCACTGCTCCTTCTTCGTCCCGGTCCCGGTCCCGGTGGTGGTCCCGGCGTCGGTCCCGGTGGTGGTCCCGGTCCCGGTCCCGGTGGTGGTCCCGGCGTCGGTCCCGGTGGTGGTCCCGGCCTCGGTCCCGGCGTCGGTCCCGGTGGTGGTCCCGGTCCCGGCCTCGGTCCCGGCCCCGGTCCCGGTCCCGGCCTCGGTCCCGGCCTCGGTCCCGGTCCCGGCCTCGGTCCCGGCCCCGGTTTCTGTCTCCGGAGCCGTCTCGCTGGGGACCGGTCCCCGAGGAGTCCCCAGTCCTCCTTCCGGGACCGGCTGGTCGGGACCGTCGGGACCGGTGGCTGGGACCGGAGCAGCCGATGCGCTGCTGCTCGCCGGGGACCATGGGGAAGGGAGCGGGACCGTGGCGAGCGTGAGAGCGTGTCGCCGGGCGGCGAGTTGGTCGAGTAGCTGTGCCCGCTGGAGTGGATCGGTGCCGACCGCGGCCCTGCCCACCGCCTTCGATAGACGTCGGGTCAGCCACCGGCCTCGACGGTTTCGCTGCTGCGTGGGAGTACGGTCCGCGAGCCGGGCGGCAAGGGCGACCGCGCGGGCGGTGGCTCGGTCCCGGGTGATCTGTGCGGCGTCGCGGTCTCGCGCGGCGATGCCCAGGCGGGAGAGCAGCCGTTCGCGGGCCTCGCGCCCCAGTACGGCGACCAGCCCGTTCGACGCGGCGCCAGGGGTGCGCAGCCGTAGTTCGATGCCCATGGCCAGATGCCACAGCATCGCCGCCATGATCGGCCCGACGAAGGCTCGAACGGTACCGCCGACCGGGCCGCTCTCGGCGTAGGCGGGGATCACCTGCACCGAGGTGATCACCCAGACCAGCGTGCCCGGTAGTCCGGGGGCGCCTTGGACGGCGAGGTTCTGTCGTGCCATCAGCGCAGTGGCGAAGAGCGCGAGTTCCGCTGCGGCGAACATGGCGGCCCGCTCGGCCGTGCCGGCCATGTCGAGGTAGTCGGCGGCGAACCGCCAGCTCGTGTCGGCGCTGTAGGCCGTGCAGCCCAAGGCGGCGACGGCGGCGACCTTTACCGCCGGTCCGCCGACACGGTTCTGCGTTCGGGTTCCCCGGCGCCGGATGGCCCAGGCGGTCAGCACGAGCGCGAGGGTGGCGGGCACGACGGCAGCCAGGAGGAGAGGGAGGTCCGAGGTCGCGCCGAAGGCGAGTACGGGGTGGGTCATGCGGCCTTTCCGAAATGGGCGTGCGTCGGGGACGACGCTGCCGGGCGGGGTGCGGGCTGCTGGGTGCCGGTGGCTGCGGGCGTGGGAGTTCCTTTGGCCTTCGAGGTCTTCTTCCGCTTCTTCTTGGGGCGAGGCGCCCCGTGGTGACGGTCGCGGTCGAGGACCTTGTTGGCTGCCTGTCGGAGCAGGTCGCGGGCGTGCTTGTGGCTGATCCGCAGGGCGACGGCGAGCCGGTCGGGCAGCCAGCCACGGACGTAGGCGTGGTCGATGACGACCTGCCGCTCGGTTTCCGTCAGGTGCACGTCACGCCCCTGGAAGAAGGCGATCACACGCCGGTAGTCCAGGCGCTTCTGGAGCTTGTCGTGCAGCGGGCGGCGCTCGGCCTCGGTCAGGCCACCCCACACGCCTTCCTTGAGGGCGTTCTCCAGGGCGAAGTCCAGGCACTCGCGACGTACGGGGCACCAGCCGCACAGCTCCTTAGCCTCCGCGATCTCCTCGTGGTCCCGGGGGCCGGGGAAAAAGACGGCCTCGGCGTCCTCGGTGTCCATGCCGTGGCAGGTGCCGCGGGTCTGCCAGCTCGTGTCTCCGATGCCGCGCAGGCCGGTGGCCGGCGCGGCATGGGTAGTGATGTGGCGCAAGTTGGGTCTCCGATGTGCTGCCGCACGGACCGGCGGGCGCGGTGCTCGGCGGGTGCGGCGTCGGGTGCCGGCTGCGGCGCGGAGGCGCGCGCCGCAGCCGGAGCGGGACGGTGGTTTCAGGTGGCCGTGCAGCGGACGGGGTGCACGTGCCGGGAGCGCCGGTCAGGCGAGGGCAGGCCGCCGGGTCTGCTCGGTGAGCTGTGCCTGCTGGGCGGCGGCGAGATCGAGGCGGCTGGGGTGCGTGGCGCAGGGGGCGGTTCCGCGGGCTCCACCGTCGGGACCGATCCTCCGGCGACGGCATGAATCGCCGGGCTGGGCCAGGCACCACGCGCACCGCACGCTCAGGGCGTCGGGCAGCCCCTGCGCGACAGCGGCCTCTCGGGCTGCGCGGGCGGGCCGGAAGGGAGCGAGGGCTGCTCGGGCGGCGGGCGGTATGCAGGAGCCGATCTCCCGCAGCCTTGCCTCCAGCCTCGGGTCGGCTCCCGCGCGGCCGGTGGCGATGGCCCGGGCCTGCGCGGGTTGGACGGTGCCGGTGGCGACGGCTCGGCGCGTACCGACCAGCTCCGCGGTCCAGGCAGCCTGGTCGTCCGGGTCGACGGACGGCGTCGGGTCGGAGTGCCTGGCCAGGCGGTCGCGCCGGTAGCTCTCCCAGGGACGGGCTATATCCGCAGGGAGGATCGGGTACGGCGAGGTGCGGATGTGCTGCCGGGCCACGGCGAGCGCATCCCAGCCGTACGGAGTGGCCGTCGGCACGTCACCGAGGAGTTCGTGCCACTGGGCGAGCTGGTCGGCCACCTCGCCCTTGTCGGTGCGGATGGTGCGGGGGTCGAGCCGGCCGATGTAGGCCAGCAGGGCAGCGATTTCGCGGCGGTCCACGGTCAGCCCTCCGTTCCGGTCGGCTCGTCGAGGGCGGCCAGCAGGGCGGCGGTGTGGGCCTCGGCCCGCGTCATCCCGCCAGGAGCGCCGCCCTTGCTGCCGGGCACGGCGTGGAGGTTCGGGCGGCCGGGAGCGTGCTCTCGGGCGACCCAGGACTTCCAGTCCGCAGCCCAGGCGTCCGCCGGCCTCGGCTTGAAGTCGGCGCGATGGGCACGCCACTTCGCGTCGGCTGCCTGGAGGCCCTGCTCGCCGAGGCGGTCGAGGTGCCCCTGCTGGCGGATCCAGGAGTGGGTGGCAGGGTCGACCCGCCACTCGGCAGCGGAGATGACGGCAGCACCACTACTGCTGTACCTCCGGTTCAAATCAGGTTCACTACGGTTCTGTGTGCCGGTGACCGGCACATCGCTGTGCCGGTCACCGGCACGCCGGGGTGCCGGTTTCCGTCGCGGCCTGCCGGTTCCCGGTACTGCCGGTTTCCGGCCCCTCGCGGGGGATTCCGGCACCTCACGCGAGCGGATTCCGTACCGCCGCAGAGCCGAGAGCTGAAGCTTCGCGGGCCCCGTGGGCGCGTCGGCGCCCCCCGTCTCGCCGTCCTCCTCCTGCTGTTGCTCGCGCCGGGCCTGTACGAGGGCATCGGCGGCGAGGGGCAGGCGGTAGACCGTGCTGCGCTGCGGGCCGACGAGGTCGTCGAGCTGTTCCAGTTCCTCGGCGAGGACCAGGCGCTCGATGGCTTCGCGCACCGTGGAGACCGAGGCGCGCGTCCGCTTGGCCAGGCTGGACAGCGAGGCCCAGGAGATGCACTGGTCGTCGGTCACCCGGTCGGCGATCGACAGCAGGACCAGGCGCGCGGCACCTCGGCTGGAGCTGTGCTCCCAGACCCACTCGCGGGCTTCGCTGCTCATCGCCCGCTCCCGGTGACGGGACGAGCCTGGACGAGGCGTTCCGGCTCGGGCCGCAGAAGCGCCGAAGCGTGGATGGCTGCCGCGCAGACCGTACGAAACGGCTTTTTGCGCAGGACAGGAGACATGCGATACTCCCCTTTGCAGTGTTGCCACGCTGAAGCGCCCCTCGGAAGGACTCAGCGTGGTGATGGTGGGCAATCTCCGCCCTTGCAGGGGCGGGTATGCCGCTTAGCGTTCGGCGTCCGGGAGTTACCGCTCCCGGACGCCGCCGCTGTCTTACGGGACCTACCGGTCCCCTCCGTGCTCGCCGGCTCCTCACGTCCGCCGCCGCGGGCGGGCTGCCCGGGGGACGACGAACATACGCACGGACCCGCGTCAAGATCCAGACTTGGTTCTTAAACCCTGTACTAGTTGCAGAGAGTCACCCCGCGAGGCGTGAGCAGGACTGCGGCCCGCTCCGGACCCGCTGCCTGACAGCGCCTGTCGGTATGCCGGCATCAGGGCCAGTCCTACCTGTTCGTGGCAGAACCCGGGGTGCCTGCCTGGCGGTCAAGGGGAATAGGGTGACCCGCGAGGGGTTCCCCCTCCGGCTCTGCAACGAAAAGTATCTGATGTAGGTTTTGGTTGCAAGACCTTGTTGTGCGGCTCCACCGCCACCCACCAGCACGTTCAGGAGTGTCAACCTTGCCGCCACGCCGGTTTAACGGCCCTCAGTTGATGAGAGCGCGCCGCGCCGTCGATGTTTCTCGGCGCGATCTGGCAGCTGCGGTGGGGGCGAAGTCGCAGGCGGTTGTCGGGGACTGGGAGGCGGAGAGGACGTTCCCGGCCGGGGAGAAGCTCCCGGCCATCGCTCGGGGGGTTCGCGCCGATATCGACGTTCTCTTCCCCCGCGAGGGTGCGTGCGATCTGGCCGACCTGCGATGTGACGCTGGGTACGCGCAGTTTGCCGCCGCAGAGGCGGTCCAGATCAGCAAGTACAGCCTGAGCCGTGCCGAGCGCGGCGCGCGCCGGCTCAACGAGGAGTGGATCGCCCCCCTCGCGGCGCTGTACGGAGTGGACGAGGACGAGCTGCTTGCTGCCCAGCGCCGGTCCTTCGGCGAGGAGGTGCCAGCCTCTACGCCAGCAGCGCTGCCGCCGCTCACCGAGGCGCTCCGCGCCCTGGTCGCCGACCGCTTCCCGGACGGTGCAACGTCGCCCGACACGATCGCGGCGGGGGTCAACAGCGAAGCTGGCGCCGAAGTCGTTCGAGGGGACCAGGTCGAAGCCCTGCTCCGTGGCATACCGGCCGAGCGCGTCTTCGGGGATGCTCGGGTAGCCCGGGCCGTAGCTATCACCGGCATGGCCGGCTACTTCGGCGTGTCCGTGCTCCATCTCGATGACGATCCCGAGAGCCGAGTCCTGGACGACCTTCGTTACCTCGCGAGTCGCTACGACGTCGACCTCGCCGCTCGCAGCGGCGAGGGTGGCGTCACGCCCGAGATGATCGGCCTGCTGTCGGGCCTGCTCAGCCCTGGGCGGGCCGACCTCTCGGAGACATGACACGGCCGAAACTGCTTACGCCCAAGTAGACGCCGGGCTCTGGCCGCCGGATTGAAGGGCAGTGTCGATGGGCGGTTCGCCTGCCCGCAGGTGCAGAAGCTGCACCAGCGGGTCGGGCACGGGCACCGCGGCGACCCGCGCCAGCCAGTTCGCTTCGGCGATAGCGCTCGTCAACGGTTTCTCGCGCACTCTCCTGGAGGGCACGGCGCAACGCTTACCCGATTTCTGACTCTGCTGAGCGGCCCTGATCCAGTACGCCTCGGCCGCTGCTTGGGGGTCGTCGTGGGACTCGGCCAGGTCCTCGGCGACGTAGAGCAGGTCTGGGGAGGCGTGGTGGCGCAGCTGCTCGATTCCGCTGGCGATTTCCTGCGTCCGCCGGTCCAGGCGTACGTCGAGGGAGGGGGCGCAGCGCAGCGACTCGAAGATCCTCGCTCCCGGTCGCTCCAGCGCAAGGTGCGGGAACGCGTTCATGAGGTCTGACCAGAGCGGGTCAAGCTTCTGCAGAGCTCTCCAGGCGTTCCAGCGGGTCGAGAGCGCCATGGTGGACGGTACGGCGGCGCCGGCGGCCCAGAGGCAGGCGACCACCATGTTCACGGAATCAGCCACCGTGCGCATCGTGAGCGCGCTGACCTCTGGCGGGATCCACATGGTCACGGTGCGAAGAACGGGATAGATCGTGTAGATCGCCATGGACGTTGCCATCAGTGCCAGCCCGATCCTCAGCGCGCGCTTCTCGGCCCGTCGGGCTGCCCGAGCCCATTGGTACCCGCAGGTGGCCGCAGCCACCCCGAGGTAGGTGTACTGGATCGTCAGAAAGAGCGCGCCGCCCCACTGGCCGGCCTGCGCGGAGGCGAAGTCGGTACTCGGGTGACTCCGGTCGACCACGGTGAAGAAGAGCACGACCTGGACGACCATCGCCGCCAGTGCACACGTGTGCGCCACATGGCTGATGCGCCGGCTTATGGCAATGTGCCGGTCGGTGCCCCCCGAGGGCTCCCCGTAGACGGCCGTGATGTAGCGGAGGCCCGCGAGGATCGCGACAAGAGACGTCTGGTATTTCAGCAAGGCCGAGAGGTCCGTCACGGGCGAGGTGTCCAGCGCCTGCTTCACTTGCGGAACCCTGCACCAGACGGTGGCGGCGAAGGCGGCAGAGCACGCCCACAGGGCTCGCCGCATCGGATCGCCGTGCCTGAGAGCCGGGAAACGCCATACCGCCGTGATGGTCATTCCGATGGCCACGGCCCAAAGCATGGTGGTCATCTACGCGACCTCTTCTGGTCGAGGGCCGCGCCGCGCGAGAGGGTGCGACAAAGTCGACTCCAGCCTGCTGACCAGGTCATACCCTGATTCGCGGCTCCGGCCGATCCGTTGCTTGATGAGGTACGCGGACGCCTCGGCCTCACGTTCGTCCACGCTTCGGTACCGAGCGTGTGCGTGAACAGGTGCCCCCTGGAATGCCTCCGTCACGCCGTGCTGCAGAGCGGTCGGCAGGGGCTGTATCGCCTCGGCGAGCGGGACGGTGGTGCCGTGGTCCAGCCACTCGTGGGCCAGGACGTGCAGCACTACGTGCTCGGTCTGGTGCGGAGTGGGCCGAGGGTGATAGATCACCCAGGTGCTCTCGGGGCCCCGGAGTCGCAATCCGCAGGCCGTTTGGAGATTGGCTTCAGGCGCATCCAGCGCAACAAACCGGATACCGCGTCCACTGGCCGCCTCCATCGCGCCCACCAGGGCGGGAAGGGAGAACGGATCCGGGACCGGCAGGTCGGCAACCTCCCTTGCGCAATACCTGAGCAGTTTGCGCCTTTCGCCTGCATCACGCAAGGCCCGCAGCATGGTTCTCACCCCAGCTTCCATCCGATCGAAACCGGGCGATTGCAAGCTCCTCCCCGCATGCCGAAAGGGGGCATGCGGGAAGAGCAGATCCCGGAAGGCCGACCATATGCCGGTCGTCTGGTGTCCTGGAAGCGGGGGCAGGCCGAATTCCGGTTCGCCCGATTTGACCGAGACAGGCGAAACGGTAAAGACTTCTTAGAAATTCACGTGAGGCGAATCACCTTGACGCGGGCGATCTAAAATGTCTTGTCGCGGATAGTGGATGCCTAACGTCCCCGTCAAGGGTTGGGTTGTTCTACCTCGGGGCTCCGCATTCTGTTCGTTGCAGAATTCTGTTCGTTGCAGAATGTACCAGCGCGCCTATGGCTTCGGCATTAGACCCTCGCTGGTCTACAGCTGGTGGTCGTTAGGAAGTGGGTGTGCATATTCGGTTGACTGTAATCCGACCTCGGTGCGCAATTATGCGCCCCTCGGAGGGTGTTCACAAAGGCGGAAGCCCAACCCGCTTCTGGGCGGACTTTGTTCAACTCCGCGATGCGGGGTTGGCCGCAGCGCTCGACGATCAACCCGGGGAATCGGGCGAGGCAATCAGTAATCCATCGGGATGTGGTGACGACTGGTCAGTTCCGCGGGTGTAGCTCATCCACTTGTGCCGCAGCGCTCTCACCGTGGGAGGGCGGGGGCGATCCCGAGGGCCGGGAGGGTCAGGAGTCCGTGGCCCTCGCCAGCTCCGACGTCTGCCAGGCGCAGGTCGTGAGGGGTCTGGGCTCCACGCGCCCGCAGCTCCGTGCCGATCAGCTCGGCTGCTGCGGCGGCCCCCGCCGACGTGCGCTCGAAGTAGGCACCCCACCAACGATGCAGGGGTATGAAGTCCTGCCACCCTCGGCCGGTCATCTCGGCATGGTGATCGTCGCTGTCTGCGCCGTCCCTGTCATCGACAAGCACCGTCAGGCTGTCTGCGGGGCTGACCAAAACCACCAGCCGCCGCGGCTTGCCCTCCGTGTCGACCACGATGTCGAAGCAGGCGTCGTCCTGGCCCAGCTGCCCTTCGAGCTGCTCACACCAGGCGCGGAGCAGGGCTTCGAGGGAAGCTCGAAGGCTCGTCCAGTCGTGTGCGACGGGCACGGACGGCGGAGGGGGTGCGGTCGGGATCGGCTGCCACTGCCACAGAAAGGGCAGATCCGCAGTGTCCAGCCCTGTGGCGTGCCGGAAGCGATCGGCCTCGGACAGCTCCAGGGCCTCGGTCCGGCGCACCGAGAGCTGCAGACCACCCTCTGCGGCATCGGGTGAATCAAGGATCACGGTGTGTGATGGTGCCCGCCAGCGAATCGTAGGCCCGACGGCGCTCCCGCCATAAAGCGTCGGCGGGCCGAGACTCTCGCTCACCGCGTTAATCGCCTGCCGAAGCCTCTCGATGCCCGATCGCGCCAGGGGTGGCACCGGGCGGATGCCGAGCGTGACCGGCGGCTGCAGCTCCTCCGTGGGCGCCGTTCGCATCAGATGGGCGGCAAGGTCCGGTATCGAAAGTCCACTCGATGCGGCTATGTCCATATCGTCAGTTTGCGTCATATGACGAACGTTATGAACCGAATGTGATGTAACGCGCAAAATGCACTCTGTGTACCCGGGGGGATGCAGAGGGCTCGCCGCCTCAGTGCGCCCGGAGTCGAGGCCCCCATAACGGGGCGGGCGTTCTACGGCCTTACGTAACTGACGGTTCCCGTACACGCGCGTGGCGCCCATAGGAGAGCGGCGCAGCGGCTGCTCAATCTACGTCGGCGGGACTGTTTGCCACAAACGTGCCGCGCGGCCGGATAGTGATCAAGACCCCCTCATCGAGCAAGGGGGAAAGTGATCTTCGGACTGTCGCCACGGAAACGGAGTGTTCGGCGGCGAGTGCCTCCAGGGATGGGATGCGATCACCGGGGCCGTAGACGCCGCGATTCACCTGGTCTCGAACGTGGGCTGTGATCTCGTCCTGAATCGATGTCCCTGTGGCAGCGGGCCAACTCTTTCCCGCGACCCTGGGTCGGGTGCCCATGCGTCGGGTTTCCACCAGTCCTGCATCGCGCAGCCTCGTAAGGGCTGCAGCCACGGTCTCGCGACTGACTCCGTACAGCTGCTGGATATCTGCGTATGTAAGCACGCGGCCCGGCGGCCAACGGCCATCGGTGATTCGGGCGCGTAGCTCTGTGGCCACCCGATCAGGCAATGAGTTCGGCCGTTGATTCCGGCTCATACCGCAGCCTCGAAAAGTAGGAGGTCGGTCGTGCTCAGCGAGCTCAACCCTTGCGGGTCGTGGTGTACGTCGGGCGTTGCGGCCAGCCTCGGACTCACCGCACGTCGGATTCGCTGACTGGCGGTGGATGCCCTGGCGTCCACCGCGCTGCTCATCTCCTTGCGGGTGCCGGATTCGGTGCTCCGGCCCTCCGCCTGGGGCATCAGATGAGCCCTTGCCGCATGTGTACGCTACGGCCGCCGCGCAATTCGGCAGCCGATAGCGGGCCATGACGCCGTGAAAGGCGCCGTTGAGTATGCGTTCGTACAAGGGCAGCGCCTCTGCGGTCGACGCCGCGGCGTCTCGCGCTCGCGGTGCGATCTGAGTGAAGTTGCAGACCCCGCGAACCCAGCACCCCCCGCTGCACGCGGCCCTCCGCGTCGGGTGGTCCGCCGCGGGGCACCATCGCCGCGCGGGCCTGCTCGACTCCTTCGCGCGACAGCCCGTCCAGCAGTTCCTTCGGCAGGTCCGTGTCAGAGCTCACGCCGTCATCGTGACTTCTTCGTCTCTACTGGCAGTGACAGCGAGCCGGTCGGCGGAACCCGTGGCTTTCTTGGCACGGGCAAGGTGCGCCAGCGACCTGGCTGTCTCGAAGGGGCCGTGGAGCGCGTCGGACTCGGCTGCCACATCCGGTCTCGCCGGGCGGTTTTGCCGGGCGGTGGAGGGTGCGTTGGGCGCCCCGGTCAGGTTGTTCGTCTCATTGGGGTCGTCTGCCATGGCTTTCTGGTTTCTGTCGCGCGCATCAGATGAGCCCTCCCCCCATCGTGTGCACCGCCGCCGTACGGTTGGGGAGTTGGTAGCGGGTCATTACCTTCTGCCGGACGTTCTCGACCGTGCGCTGCGGGGTAGCACATCTTCGACCCTGGCTATCTGGCCGTCGTTGAGGTGGAGCACGGCGCCGATCGATGCTGCTTGAAGGCCGAGCACTGCGCGAAGCTGTGCCCTTGGGGGAAGCACGGCGAGGGCGCGCGCCGTGGGCAGTACCTGTACGTCCGCACGCGGGTCGCGGTACGTCAGGGCTCGCACCTCTGGCGCGGTCAGCGCTTCCGTGACGACGACATGGGAGAAGACCTGCCGACGCCACATCTGGACCCGATCCACAGCAACCTGCCGCTGTACGGGCAGGCCAGGCATTAGCCCGGCCAGTGCGCCCTGCGCGGCCTCTTCGGGACTCTGCCCGTCCTCCACATTCGCCGTCGGCAGCACATAGGAGCCGTCGTGGAGTTGGATTAGCAGGAGCCGACCGTTCCTCACGACGGCGAGGACGCTGACGCCGACGATCGGAGGGCGCCAGTTCGCGTACGGGGCCCGGCGCCGAGTGCCCGACGCCGGTAACACGGCGACCGACGTCATGCGCAGCCCCCTCCGTCCACGGCCTGCACGATGTCGTTGAGGTGCTGGGGGCTACTGGTCCCGGGGATGGGCGCGACGTGGGGACCGCGTGCGAGGAGCCAGGACAGGGCGCCGGTCAATCCGGGTCCGCTGTCGACTGCCGTGCCGGCGTCGAGCGGCCGGTAAGCGACGTACGGGATCTCCTCGTCGCTGCACAGCTCCAGGACCGGGTCGTACCGGTCGTTGACGTTGAGGACGTTCTGCACGGCCGCGACCGCAACCTCCTTCTGCGCTCGGCGGAAGTCCTCGGGGGTGACCTTAGAGATCCCGATGTGGCCGATCTTGCCCTCGTCGCGGAGCGCGGCCAGCGTGCCCAGCTGGTTGGCGAGAGCCACCTCGGGATCGATCCGGTGCAGATAGCACAGCTCCAAGCGCTCGACGTTCAGGCGGCGCAGGCTCGCTTCGACGCAGGACCGCAGGTAGACGGGGTGACCGTGCGGCGCCCACATGTTGGAGGCCGGGCGGGCGAAGCCGACCTTGGTGGCGATGAGGAGTTCGTCGGGGTACGGGTAGAGGGCGTCCTTGATCAGGTGCTCGACGGTGTGGGGGCCGTAGGCGTCGGCGGTGTCGATGTGGCTGATGCCGTGAGTGTGGACGGCCTGGCGCAGGACGGCGAGGGCCCGGTTGCGGTCGTCCGGGTCTCCCCAGGTGCCGGGACCGGTGAGGCGCATGGTGCCGAAGCCCAGCCGGGTGACCGTCTTCCCGGCTATCTCGATGGTGCCGCCGAGCGGGGCGCTGCTCATACCGGGGCCTCCGTGGTGCACAGGTGCAGGGCGTGGGCGATGGCGAGTTCCTGGCTGTCTTCACGTGCGGAGACGCGGACGTGCGGCAGGTTCTCCTCGCGCAGGAGCGCGTGGGTGTGCTGGTCGACCAGCCGCCGGTACCGGTCGTCGTAGTCGTGCTTGGGCTTGACCGGGATGGTGGTGTTGAGGGTGGTCGCGAGCAGCAGGTCGTACGGGGTGTGGGCGGCGGCGAGGTTGTGCAGGGACTCGCGGTCCGTACGGGGAGCGGTGTCGCCGCGCCACTCCAGGGCGGCTCGGTAGTAGGAGAGGGCGTCCCAGCACGCGCGGTCGGCCAGGACCACGCGCACGGGCGCGTCCGAGTCGAGGCTCGCGGCTGCGGCCACTTCGTCGGCGATGCCGGTGGCGAGTACCCAGCGGGTGGACTCCGCCGTGTGGTTGTGCATCTTCGGCAGGGAGACCTGGGCGGCGCGGCGGCCGAGGCCGCCGGTCAGTGCGACCGGGATGTCTCGGCCGCGCAGTTCCATCTCGATCCGGCGCATCAGCAGGCTCTTGCCGGTGGAGTGGGTGCCCATCACGCCGATGCGGATGAGGGTCTTCGGGGTCACCACAGGGTGGGCTCCTGTTCGGGTTCGGGGGCGCCGGGCAGGCCCGGCGGGACGGCGGCGGCCACGAGCTGTTCCCAGCTCTCGTACTTGGTGGCCATGGCGGTGAGGAGCTGAGCGGTCGCGTATGCGTCGTAGGTGGCGCGGTGCCGGCCGGTGGCCGGGGCTCGGCTCAGGTCCGGGGCGGCGTGTTCGATCAGGGCGTCCAGGCTGTACTTGGGCAGCCCGGGGTAGATGGCCTTGGCCAGCCGGAGTGTGTCGATCACTCCGGCCGGCCGCCACGTGGGCAGGTGCGCGGACAGCACGCGGTAGTCCACGTGGGCGTTGTGGGCGGCGATCCACGCCGTGCCGAGGCAGGTGTGGACCTGGTCCTTGATCTCCTCCCAGCCGGGCTTCCCGTCGAGTACCTGGTTGGTGAGGCCGTGCACCCGGGCGGCGAACGGGGTGACCGGGTTCGGCGGCTTGATCAGCCAGGCGCCGGCCGTGGTCGTGTCGGGCTTCCCGTCGCGTACGGGGAGGGCTGCGACCTCGACCAGGTCGGGCGGGTTGGCGCCGTTGCCTTCGACATCGACAACGAGGAGCGCGGGCCAGGAGGGGAAGTTCATGCTGCTGAGGGTCCGTTCTCCGCCTCCCAGCCGATGGGGGCTCGGCCGTGTTGGCGGGGGTGGTGGGGCTTGGCGCGGTCGTGGCACTGGTAGCCGAAGCCGTGCTGGAGGAAGTAGCGCGGCGGTTCGTCCAGACCTTCAACGACGATGGCACGCTCGGTGACGTCGATCGGCCCGGTTGCGCCGAGGGCGCGCGCTTCCTGGGTGACGGCTGTCAACTCGGGTTTGACCCATGCCTTCTCGCAGAGCTTGATCTGCTCGGGCGGGCAGATGTCGCACAGCTCGCGGATGCCGTAGTGCCCGTTGTAGTCGGCCTCCCCGTGCGCGTACGCGACCCCGCAGCTCGTCTTGCGGAACAGCGGGCCCCAGGAGGCGTCCTTCTCGAAGGCGTCGAGGATGCGCTGCTCGGCGTGCTCGGGCATGATCTTGCGCCGGGCGGTGTCCTCGTAGGGCATCTCCAGGCCGTGGTCCTCGTAGTACGCGGCGATCTCCTTACGGAAGAACAGGCCGGTGAAGACGGTGGCGTGCGCGAACCGCGACAGCTCGTGCGCTCGGGCGATGTCCGCGGGTGAGTCGTTCAGGCCGGGGACGATGGGCCGCCAGTAGAGGATGGTGCGGTACCGCTCTGCGTGCTCGTACAGGGTGCGCAGGCTGGCCGCGGCGATCTTGCTGTCCACCGGTTCGATCCGCTCGTCCTGAATGTTCGAGTGGGTCACCAGCACGGTCAGGCGCAGGTTGCGGAAGTTGTTGAGGACCGCGCAGTCCTCGGGGTCGACGCGCCACCGGGTGATGATCAGCACGTGGTTGGTCAGCCCCTGGTCGTCGAGCTGCCGCAGCACGTTGAACAGGTGCGGCTTGACCGCGGGCAGCATCGGGTCCGTGGCCCGGTTCAGGAGCTGTATCGGCGTGCGGTGCGCCCGGAAGTACGGGTGGCCGACGAGCTTGCGGACGGCCTCCTCGTCGCTCATCAGGCGCCGGGGGACCTTCATCTCGAAGTTCGCGAAGGTGTGCCGGATGCAGTACCCGCAGTCGAGCGGGCAGCCGACGATCCAGTTCAGCGACAGGCCGCTCTTGCGGTACTCGATGACGTCGGCGAGTTCCGGCTTCATGCCGCTGATCTGGTCCGAAGACAGGATCGGCAGCGGGCGGCGGGTTTCGATGGTCGGTACGCTCATCAGGTGTCTCCCGGGGTCAGGTGGGTGTGCTCTGCGAGGGAACGGCGGGGGTGAGGAGGGCACGACGGCCGGCGCCGTACCAGGTGCCGAAGTCGCGGCGGGCCGCGTCCTGGTCGTCGCTGGTGTGGACGAGGTTGTGCACGAGCCGCTTCTCGGCGAGGGCTGCTTCGAGGCTGTCGTCCCCGAGGTCGCCGCGGATCGTGCCGGGGGCGGCCACCGTGGGGTCGAAGTGGCCGAGCAGGTCACGGAGCCGGGTGTGCAGGCCCGGCTCCCCGTGGGCGAGCGCGACGGTGACCTCCCGGCAGGCGTACGCCGCGTCCAGACAGGCCGGGATGTCGCGGCCGGGGAACCAGTCGCGGTCCACCAGGAGATCCCAGTAGTGGACGTGCGCCTGCCACGCCTGGACCGTCACGTCCTGCCGACCGGTGATGGTGACTCCGGCGGCGGCGATCCTGTCCAGGACGGCATCGACCAGGCCGCGTTCGACCGCGTCCGGCTTGCACAGGATGACGGACCAGCGGGCGAAGTCGATGCCCTCGACCACCGCGCCGGACGGAGGCTTGCGGCTCATCGGGAGCCCTCCGCCACGGCACCGTCCCACTTGTGGCCCACGAGCCAGCGCAGGCCCGGGTGCAGCGCGTCGATGACGTCCTGGCTCACCCATTCGATGTCGTCGTACTGGAGCTGCCGGTACAGCTCCAACAGCAGCAGCGCCTGCTGCCAGTACGGGGCCAGGTCCAGGTGCGCGATGTCGGCCGCGGTGTACTTGTCCGTGTTGGTGCGCAGCCGCTCTTCGTGCCCCAGGACCTGCCGGATGGTCTCGGGGGTGGTGTCTGAGGGCATCGCCGGGAAGGGGAAGGAGAGGGACGAGGGCCGCAGCGCTGCCTCCTCCAGTACCCGCTTGACGCGCGCGACGTTGCGCTCGTTGACGTGGGCGGAGCCGATCGTGTGGGTGTAGTGGCCCAGCTCCAGGCCGAGTTGGACGGCGATGAACTCCTGGATCATCGTGAAGGAGAACACGTCCGACAGGAACCCGCAGTCGAGGTCGTTGGCCCGCATGTGGCAGACCATGTGCAGGGCGCCGTCCCGGACGAGGAGGTGCAGGCCCGCCAGGCACGCCATGTCCGGGTTGACGGCGACCGCGTGCTCGGCCGCGGAGAAGACGGGGAGGTAGCCGCGCTTGCTGTCGGGCTCGTGCCGCAGCAGGTGCATCACCCGCTCGAAAGGCGAGGGCTCGCCGTAGACACCCCGCGCGAAGAGGGTGTGACCGTACGCGGAGCCGCCGAGGTTCACGCCGTCGGGGGAGCCGGCGCGCATCGATGAGGCGTAGTGCTCCATCATCTTCAGGTCCCGGCGGCCGGCGAGGTACCAGAGGGCTTCGGCGAACTGGAACACCGGGTTCGCCTTGCGGGCGGCGATGTACGGTAACCGCTGCCGCGGGTCGGTCAGGCGGAAGGTGACGCCGATGACCTCACGGGCCTCGTTCCCTCGGGCGTCGATGTGGTACTCGGGGTCGCCGCAGGCAAGCCGGATCAGGTCGAGGTACGCGCCTTCGACCGTGCGATAGGTGGTTGCTGTCAGGGGCATCCGATTCTCCAGTCCAGTGGTCGGGTGATGAATGCGGGACGTGGCCGGCGCGGGGCCGCCAGGGCTCGCCTCCTAGGGGGGGAGCTGGGCCCCGCGACGGCGTGTGTAGCGAAGCTGCGGCTAGGCGGCCAGGGTCGTGGCGCGCAGGTAGGCGTCCTTTATGGCCTGGGTGAACTGCCGCTCGGCACGGCTTCCCGCCTCGGCTTCGGCCTCGCGGTACGAGCCGAACCTCTGCCAGTAGGCGCGGCCGGTCTCCGTCGCCATCAGCTTGTCTGCGTGCAGGGCCAGTTGGCGGAGTGGAACGAGACCGCGCCGGAAACGCAGGCTGAGCTGGCAGAGAGAGCGGTTGCCGGACAGCATCTGCTGGTACTGCTGGGGCTCGATCCCTTCGGGCGCCCAGAACGCGGCCTCCAGCGGGTCCGAGGAGGCTCGGGCCAGCCACTCGATCTGGATGCGCGAGAGCGCGGTGTCGATGTCCTGCTTGTGGTGGCGGTGCCTCTGCACGAGCTGGGCGACGGCGATGGCGGCGCCGGCCCCCCCGGCTGCGAGTACGGCCGTGCTGGTCTTCATGAGCAATTCCCTTCGATCGGGTATCCGACTGGCGCGCTCCGGGGAGCGCGGTTGGCCGGCGCGGGGTGCGAGGGCTCGCGTCAGGTACGAGGCGACAGCCCCGCGCCGGGGTGATCACCGCCTGACGGCCGGGCCCGTACCATCCGGGCCGCCGGGCGGCTGTCTAGGGAGAGAGGACGAGGTCGGACAGTGCGACAGGGGTGACCCGGTGGAGTGTGGTGACCATCTGCATCGCGATCGTCCAGCGCACCGCCAGGTCGTCGGTCGCCACCATGTGCAGCTGCTTCTCCGGCAGGGGCAGCGGCTCCAAGGTCCGGGGGTCGAGTGTGAGCCCGGCGACGCCCCAGCCCTGTGCGTACGACACCAGCGCGGCCGTCCACCCTTTGCGCAGGTGGGGGCAGTCGGTCACGGACTCCACCGCACACGGCCGGCAGACCGGCGCCATCACCGTGCGCTCCCCCTCCGCGATCGGGCGGCCTTGCGCGGCCCGCGCGACGTACAGATGCCGCTCACCCCAGCGCGCGCGAAGTCCGAGTCGAACGTCGATGCGCCGCAGACGCCGCAGAGCATGTGCGTCACGGCCTGCCGCTGACGCAGCGAATGCATCCCGCCAAGGTCAGGGGTGCCCCGTCCGCGGGCGAGGGACTGCCGGGTCCACAAGATCCCCATCCGACGGTCGTGGGGCTGCTCGTCGGCGTACCCGATGCCCGTACCGCCCACTCCCGCCAGCCGGACGATCTGACCGGGCAGGGTGGTCTCCGCAGTCCACGGGGCGATGTACGGGACGTGCAGGCCCCGCCAGCGGAAGTGCTTCCTCGTCGTTGTGGTGCTCATGCTGCGGCCATGAGATTGGCGGTGGGCGAGTCCTCCCGAGCAGGGGGCGGCTCCCGGAGACGCCGGCGGAGACGGTCCAGAGCCTCGGCCGCAGGCGGCAGCCCGACGTCCGCGCGTCGCTCGTCCAGCTTCTCCGGCTCACGCACCGGCTCTCGTACGTGGCCGTCGGCGCCCAGGACGTACTGGGTGCCGAAGAGCTGCGGCATCCCCGCCCGGAGCAGGCACCGGTCGTGCAGGTGCGCCCACTGCCTGATCGATGCGGTGCCGGCCTGTACCGCCTGGTACATGGCCCGAGCGCTGAGCTTCTGCACGGTCGCGCAGGTGTCGGCGTGCAGGGCGAGCTGGAGAGCCGCCGCCGCGCCGTCCTCGCCGACCATTCCGGCGACCGGCCACCCGTGCTCGCCGATGATCCGGCCGAGGATGACGGAGTTGGCGTAGTCGTCCTGGAGGCCGCGGCCGATCTCCTGCTCGGAAAGCTGTTGGCGGGACAGGCGCTGCCATCGGGGCTCCGCCGTATCGAAGCGGGCCAGTAACTCCCTTCGCAGGTAGGGGAGCTTAGGGCCGGGCGTCACGGCCGGGCCCGGAGGCCGACCTGCCGGAGCGGGGGCGGATTCCACGGTGAGTCCTTCGGGAAAGGGGGGCTGAGTGCTCAGACGGAGGATTCGCTGAGGAAGCGGTCGAGGTCGACCACCTCCTCCAGGTCGGAGAGTTCACGCACCAGAAGGCCAGCCAGGGCCCAGCGCAGGATCTCCGCGTCGGCGCCGTACGGGATGGGACGCGGGCCGCCGGGGCGCGGCCGTACCTCGTGGCGGCCGGCCGGCTCGTACAGGGTGCCGACGACGCCCCAGAGCGCGGAGACGCCCACCAGCAGCGCGGTGAACCCGCTGCGGAGTCTCGGGTCGCGGGCCGCGCAGGCGGCGGCGTGATCCAGGCAGACCGGCGGGTGAACCGTCCGCACCACCCCGTTCTCCATGCGCTCGTCTTCGGTGACCAGGTGGAGATAGCGTCCGTCCCGCAGACGGGCCGGGCAGCCGCAGGCCCCGCAGTACCGGTGCAGTTGGATGCCGTACTGCCGGTCCGGGTGCAGGCCGCCGGCAGGCTGCCCGACCGGCCGCTCGGTGCGGCTCAGCCTTTGGGAGCACCGAGTCCAGAGCGTGCCCTTGCTGTCGCGGTCGCCCTCCGTCTCGTCCCAGTACGTCAGGTGCTCCCCCTCCGGGTCGCGCCTCACGATCAGGGACGCCGCGTCGGGGCCGATCACCTCGCCGGCGCGTGCGGTGACGTAGAAGGCGGGCTTCGCCCCGGGCTCCGGTGTGGAGTCGTTCATCGCGCTGCTCCCTGGAGGGACGGCACCAAGAGGTGGAAGACGGTGATCGTGGGCAAGTGGTCGGACAGACCCCGCGATGTGGGGGTGTCCACCACCCGGTGGTCGTAGATCGCCGGGATCAGCGGGGGTGACGCCAGGACGTAGTCCGACCGGCGGTCCCACCTCTCCGTGCCCCCGCCCCAGTGGCCGGCCGTACGGGGCGGCACGATCCCGAGATGCAGCGGCGGGTCGGCGAACCCCGCGCTGCGCAGGGCGCGCATCGCGTCACGGTCCGCGTCGCCGTAACTGCCATCGGGCAGTACCTTCCGATGCCGCGAGTGCAGATGGGAGGGGACACGGTTCCAGTCGGCGGGGTCCTCGTCGCCGAGGCCGGAGACATTGAGGTCCCCGACGATCATCGAGAATTCGTCGTCGGCGGCGTACTCCGTCAGCCATCCCGCCTCCGTCAGCCGCAGGGCCGGGCTGAAGGGGTTGAAGTGCGCGTGCAAGACCTTGATCGTCAGCCCGGCGACCTTCATCACGGCGCGGGAGGCGGTGTGATGGAAACGACCGTTGGAGATGTCCGGCGTGAACTTCGTGCAGCGGACCCGCGGCCACCGGTAATAGAGGACGAGGTGGCAGCCATGGCTCTGCGAGGGCGCGAACAGCGGCTGCATCCCCAGCCTCTCGGCAGTCGCGTGGAGCCGCGCGCGGTCCTGCCGCTCCCAGTGCTTGGCCTCCTGGATGCCCAGGATGTCGAGGTCGAGGGATTCCAGGAGGTCCATCTGTTCGGCCCAGCGGTCTCCGCTGCCGTCCATGACGTTGTAGGACCCGACGCGAAGCAGGGCATCCCGCGGGGGCACGCTCCGTAGGATGCTGCTCATGCCGCCCTCCGCAGTTCCGCGACCGCGTACGGCCGGCGGCACGGCGCGATGATCTTGCCGTCGGGCAGGAGGTGGCCGGTGTCGTCGAAGAGCACGACACCGTTGCACAGCAGGTCCCAGCCCTGCTCGGGGTGGGCGACGGAGACACGGGCGGCCTGCCGGTCGGGCGCGTCACCCGTGGGACAAGGCGGAATGTGGCGGCACATCCTGGTCGTCTTCCTTTCGGTGCACGTGCTGGAGTCGGGGCCCCCGTCGGAGTGGCCGAGCCGCGGGGGAGCAGCCTCGGGAACGGTCCGGAGAGGGCGGTTCAGGGGCGCCCGGGAGGAAGCGATCGTGGCGAGGGTCGTCGTGATCACCGCTCGATCACCCCTCGTACGATGCGGAGTTCGTCCAGACGCTCGATGAGGGCCAAGGTGAGGACTGCCATCCTCCGCAGGACAGAGAGCGGCGGAGGCAGGGTGTCGGTCGACTCCTCGGAAGTCAGCTCTCGCGCCTCGGCGATGAGGACGGCGACGTCCGCGTGCGCGTCGGCGTGGTCATTGAGACCTCGGTTCGTCAGTTCCGTGAGGACGATGCGGAAGTGCTCGGCCAGTTCGGCGGCGTCCTTGTACGCGGGAGAAGGGCCTTTGCCGGACCGGCCTGCGGCGTGGTGACTGGTCTCCTCCTGACCTTGCAGGACGACATCCAGGGCGCTGAGCACCTTGTCCCATTCGACCTTTCGGTACTTCGACAGGGCGGTGAGGATGTACTGAAGCTCAGCCGCGTCGTGGGGCGGCGTCCAACGTGGTACCCGGCGGCCGGTGGCGACACTGGTCATCAAGCCGCCGCCAAGTTCAGCTCGCACCACGTGGCGGAGCCGCCGTCCATCACGCCCCAGGCACCGTCGCCCTCCGAGGTGATGACCTCGACAAGGGCGAGTCCGCGACCGCTCTCGTCGTCGTCCCCGGAAGGCCGACGTGGTGTTCGGAAGCTGGGGATGCCGTCGCGGACGACGATGCGCAGGAAGCCGGCGCGGAGCGAGAGCGCCACGGTCACCTTCTGGCCGCCACTGTGGACGATCGCGTTGGTGACCAGCTCGGAGAGGATCAGCACGGCCTGGTCCGCGAGGCCGGACAGGCCGTGCGCAGACAGGTGTTCGCGCGCCTGGTGCCGGATGGCGCCGACCTGCCGACCGTCTTCCGGCGGTGGAAGCTCGCCGGGCGGCCGGCGCGTGATGCCGAAGGTGGACTGCATCAAGCAGGTCTCGTTCTGGGTGCCCGGGGCTAACCGTACGTGCGGCGTCCGGACGTCTCGGTTGCTGCTGCCCATCGACACGGTGGACGCGGGGGTGTGGCTCTGGCTCGTCATCGCGGCCTCGGCTTCGGTTGAGGTGTGGGTGACGGGAGATCGCCCTCTCGGGGGCGGGAGGGCGATCCCCAGCCGAACCGGCGGACCGGTCCGCAGGAAGGCGGGCATCACCGTGCGTCACAAATGATCATGACCTGATGGACAGTCATGCCGCCGTGCGCTCAGTCTGCTCCTTTTTTGGTTCGGAGTGCAACACTTTCGCGGATAATCAAAAACGGCGGGAACGTTCGTGCGGATGGCCAGAGGTAACGCGGGCGTGCCAGACTGCGCCCATGACGCAGAACAGAGCGACGTCGTCATCGAAGCGGGCGACGCCGTCAATCAAGAGGCGACGCGTGGGCGCCCAACTGCGCCAGTGGCGCGAGGCGGTTGACCTGCCGTCAGGCGACGCTGCTCGTGCCATGGGCTGGAGCCAGGCACGTTTCTCTCGCGTCGAGCGCGGCTACTACCGCATCGGGCGAGACGATGTGCTCACCCTGTGTGCGAAGATCGGCGTCGAAGACGAAGACGGCGTTGCGGAGGTTGCCCGCGTTGCGGAAGAGCCGGCGGGCAAGGGCTGGTGGGCGTCGTACGCCGAGAAGGTGAGCGAGGCGTACCTCGACTTCGTGGAACTGGAAGCCGAGGCGGAGACTATCCGCATCATGCACCCCAAGGTGATCCCGGGCCTCGTGCAGTCACCCCGCTACGTCAGGGAGATGCATTCGAGTGCCCGCTCGAACGATCCGGAGTCACTCATCGCCCTTCGTCTGGCTCGGCAGGAAGTTCTCAGCCGAGCCAAGTTCCATGGACTGATCCCTGAGTCCGCCTTCCACGCAGAGTTCGAGTCCAGCCCCGGCCTCATGAAGGACCAGCTCCGCAAACTGATCGATGCCTCCGAGATGGAGAACGTCACCCTCCAGATCCTGCCGCTCACCGCCCACCCATCCGTGGGATCGAACGGTGCGATGACGATCCTCACGTTCCGTCACCCGTGGACGCCCGTCGCCAGCATCGACAACCCGATGGGCGGTTCGCACACCTACGACCCGGCCCAGGTCGCCTACCTGGAAGCTGAGTTCGAGAACATCGCTTCCTCTGCCCTTCCCGTGGACAAGTCACGGGATCTCCTCAATGAGTACCTGGAAGGACTGCACCAGTGACCACCAACAACGGACACCCGCTCAATGCATCGGAGCTTGAGGGGGCTGTCTGGAAGAAGTCTTCCTACAGCGGGGACTCTCAGGGGCAGTGCGTCGAGGTCGCCACCTTGACTGCCGCCTCCGGCATTCGGGACTCCAAGAACCCCGGCGGCCCGGCGCTGATCTTCCCCTCGAACTCGTTCGAGCAGTTCATGGCGGGCATCAAGTCCGGCGAGTTCAGTATCTGAGCAAGCGCCACACGCGTTGAGGCCCGCCTCCCCCATGCCAACTGGGGGAGGCGGGCCTCACGTACTCCTGGGCCCTTGAGCCTCGCGCAGAGTACCCCGTCAGCGCTACGTGTCAGTAGGGTGCCCGCACACGGGCACCTCCGACAGTGGATCGGTCATTCCTGCGGAGTGCGGGCCGGTCGTAGACGGTGGCCGCCGTAGTTGCCCCCGGCGCCCACCGGCCGCGCCGGCTCCGCTCGGCCAGCGGCACGTGCGCCTGCACCAGGTCAGTGTTCGGCCCGGCCAGCAGGGAGCGGGCGGTGACTTTCTTTCCACCGACGCAGGGGATACCAGCCCGGTCGGCGAGCACCTGCACGCGATCGTTGATTGACCCCGACTTCGACTTCTTGCCGCGCTTGGTGGACTGGTCCCGGGGCGTCGGGTTGCCCTTGGACGTCAGTCAGGGCCAGGAATACCGGCCGACGCGCGCCCGCCCCGCCGATCCGCTTACGTACGCCAATGCAAGCTCGCGGCAGCGGAGGCTGACCTGGGAACCGAGTTTCAGCTCGTCAGATCGGTCCGGCGGCGACTTCGTTTCCGGCTCCATCCGGAGCGGGCCTGGAGTCTGCTCCCGTACGGACGAGGGCCACCGAGGTCGTCACCGAGGACAAGTCCGCGGACCGGCCCGCCTCTGCCGAAGGCGCTGAGTGCGACCTGGGCCCAGGCGCGCAGTGGAGCACGACGTCTTCGACCTAAGTGGCATGGCGCGGCCCAGCATCGTGTGAACTGCTGGCGCGAGCGCCGAGACCAGCGGCCGCTGTAGTGGGTCGGGTCATGTGGATCGCTGCCCCGGCATACCTAGAACCAGCTTTTTCTCGGCGGCTGAAGGGGGATTCGCTCACGGCAGACGAGAAAGAACTCCAAAAGACTGGATAACGCCGCCGGGGTCATGTCAACGTACAACGTCCCGGAAAGAACCAGGCCGGGCGGTTGGGCTACACCGCAAGGTGACAACCACTCCAAAAATATCCGTCCGGGACCGCTGCGTGTCGGCTTGGTCCGTACTTGAGGAGGCGCATTTGTCTGAATCTGCTATTCGATCCCCTCGCTTCACTTCGCCGACCCTATTTGTCCTTGGTGGGTTGAACGCTTGGGCTGGCCACATGGCGGGTGACTACCTTGCCGTGTCTAGCGGAATCTGTCTCTGCGCCTGTGCGGCCGGCCTGTTCGGTGAGGACCTGTTGCAACGGGCATACCGCGGCGATCGTGCCGTCCTCGTGTATGTAGCGGCGCACCCTGGCGCCACGGCGCGGCATGTGGCATGGGCCATCAGCATCCCCGAACGCATTGCTGCGCGGAGCCTCGATCGGCTAGCGGATGACGGCCTGCTGGCGGTGGTATCGGATGACGCGACTCTAGCTTTGCGTTCCTATCGGTTGGTTTCCTGACGGCAGTTTCCCTGGGGCTTGGTCTGAGGCGGGGGGGGGGGGGGGGGGGCGCCCCCCGCCCCCCGGCGCCTATCAACACCGCCGAGCAAGCCTACAGTGGGGCGGGCGGAGCGGGCGAGGGCTGTGGGGGGGGCCCGCCCCCC
>NZ_JBIVLW010000016.1:0-68857 GCF_044752765.1 Streptomyces sp. NPDC088706 | reverse complement strand
GGGCGGGGGGGGGGGGGGGGGGGGGGGGGGGCGCGGCAGATAGCCGACGATCGCCGGTTAGCCAAACCGGCGATCATGGCGACCATTGAGGGGTCCGCGTGATGCTGCGCTTGGCGGTGGAGCCGCACCGGACACAGATGACTGTTGTCGTGCCTGAGGGCATGGACTTGCCCCGCATCTGCACTTGCCACGCTGGGGCAAGTGTCTCGCTACTTGGAGCCGTGAAATGGGGAATCGACCGATTGATCCCAATGATGATTACCGCGAGGCTGATGAAGTCAATCTCGCGCTCACGCTGATGTCGCTTGAAGATGTCGCCCACTTCTTGGGGAAACCGAAGGGGTGGGTCTACGGGAACTGGCGCGCGCAGGGTATCCCCTTCAAAAAGGTTGGTGCTGCGCTGCGTTGTCGGCCGCGAGATTTGGACCAATGGCTCGACCGGCAGGGCTCTTGAACGTTTAAACGGCACACACTGATTCGGTCCTAGCGAGGGCGGTGGTTTTGAACAAAAAGGGCAACGGTCTCGGTGGGTCGCCCGTAGAAATCGTGAGAAGTGGCAGGGTGAACACCTGGGGAGTAAGGACTCCTCTCCACTACGACCCCGCGCAGGGGAAGCGAGTGCGCTACTGGATTGGTCGGGAGTTCCCGACGAAGACGGCAGCCGCAATGGCGCTTAGTAAGTGGATGGCGGAGCAGGAATCGGACGGGCCCGTCCCGCGCTCGGACATGAAGTTCGGCGACTGGATAGACAAGTGGTTCGCCAAACTTCGTGTCGAGGACACGACCAAGGCGGGGTACGAGCCGAAGATCCGACTCCATATCAAGCCCTATCTGGGGGCGAAGAAGCTCAGAGACGTGACGGATGACGATCTCGACGCTCTGTATCAGAGGCTGGAGAAGGATCCGTGCCCGTCGAACCGAGGCAAACCGCTAGGTGCGAAGTCCGTACGCCACATCCACAACATCTTGTCTGGTGCGCTCGACGCCGCGGTCACGAAGAAGCTGATCCGGTTCAACCCGGCGGCAACGGCGAGCCCGCCTACCCTGCGGCAGATCAAGGCGCAGCAGAAGAAGATCGTCACCCTTGACGATGCCGAAACGAGCCGGTTCCTCGGGGACATCTGGACTCCCTGCGGAAGGCGTGGGTGCGGCCCTCTGCACGGCTGCACCCGCGACGCGCCTCTGTGGACCACCTACACGGCGACCGGGGTCCGCCGCAGCGAGGCCCTCGGGATGATGTGGGACCTCGTCCACTGGGACGAGTGCGCGATCGAGCTCGAATGGGTCGTCGTCGAAGTCGGCAACAAGAGCGTCCTGCGGCGTCTCACCAAGGACGGGGACGACAACGCGGTCATCTACGTCGATCAGTCGCTGATGAGCGTCCTGAAGATCCAGCAGGAACGTCAGGAGATGTGGAAGGAGAAGATCGGCGAAGGCTGGGACGAACACGGTCTCGTCTTCGCGCGGGACGGATACATGCTGCGCAAGGACGGCATCACTCCGGGCGGTGCGCAGGACGCCGGCCAGGTCAGCGCGCGGTGGCGAAGCACCAGGACCCGGCTGGAGCTTCCCGAGAGGTTCCGTATCCACGACTGGCGGCACAGCAAGGTCACCAACGACTTGGACGCGGGCGAGAACCCCGTTGAGGTCTCGGCCAACGTGAGGCACCACTCGCCGGGCTACACGATGTCCCAGTACGGCAAGCGCCGGGTGGAGGGGGCTCGGAAGCTCGCGTCGGGGACCGCGCAGCGCATCGGCCTGGGGCGCATTGGCTGACCGCTCGACGGGTTGGTCACGTCGTTGGTCACGGAGGAAATCCCGCTGATCACGAGGGCCTGTCGGAAGGAACTCGCTGGCGCGTTGGTCACGTCGTTGGTCACGGAGGGGGTAGAGAGCCCATAAAACCGCAGGTCAGAGGGCCAAATGTTGGAGCGACGACCGGGGCCGCCACCCCCGGCCGGATTCGTACGAGATGGGCTTCTGACCTGCGCTTCCCAACTCCGTTGGTATCTGCGTCGGCTGCTTGTAACACGGCATCGCCGGTTAGCCAAACCGGTACTTCTCCTGATGATTGTCTGCGTTGGCTGACGGGTGCCGCGGAGGCATAAATCTGGGGACCAAGGCTGGGGACCAGTGTGCCGTGCACGTAGTTGCCTCGCGCTGTCGGTGTTGCAGAAGAGCATGCAAATGATGGAGCGGCGTCCTTAACCGGCTCGAAGGAGCGCCGTTCTGGTGTCCGGAAGGGGTAGCGGTAACTCGTGGCTCGGGGCTTCAAGGAGCAGAAGGTGGGGGATTTGGTGGGTAGCGAGCTGACAATGGTTGATGTTCCGCTCGGGCCGTTCGCGGGCTCGTTGCTTACGGTGTATTCGGCCAAGAGCAAGGCAGCCAAACTGCACGCGTCCAGGCAGTGCAGACAGCTGCGCGCGTCCGATGTGATGACTGCCAAGGTCTCCCTGGATGAAGCGGTGCTGAGGCGGTTGTGCATGCGATGCGCCGCACGGGGAACCGGCGGTCGGCCGGGTACGGGACTGGGCATGTTCCTGCTGGCTATCGGTGAAACGGGCCTGCTATGTCATTTTCGGTCGTATAGGGAGCCGGACGAAGACGAGTGCTGGACCGATCACGAGGCACGGGGAGCGGCTGAGCTTCTTCGTGCTGAGCAGGGTCTGGGCGCTCATGACGGCGAGGATGAGGAGGATGACGCACCGCTACGGGAGGCGCGTGAAGAGGCCGAGAATCTGCGGGGTCTGGTCTTCTCGCATTGGTGCGGCGCGCGAGGAAGCCTGCTTGAGGCACAGGCTCTGCTCGCTCACTTTCCCTGGTTGGAGGAGTGGGCAAAGCCCTCGCTAAGGATCAAGGCACGGTACCTGGAGACCCTTCGAGCCCAGGCAGCCCGGTTCGTGGACCGGGAGGAACTTGTCGTGGCCGCTGCTGCCATGGCTCTTCCCATGCCCAAGCTGCCGTGTGCAGACCCGGCTTTTGCGGTGCTCGGCGGCAACAGCCGGGTGTCCAGTGCGCTCGTGCGCTTGTGGCTCGATGGCAGAGCACGGCTGGGCGGATCTGGGAGGGACCGGGCCCGCGTGCGTACCTCTCGTACGAGATCGTCCGAGGTATCCGCAGTAACCAGAAGGGGCACGACGCGGCCCGAGCTGAGGCTGCACGCCTGATTGTGTCTTGGGAGAAACTGGCCAGGGCAGCAGCGGCCCCGGTGGACCGGACTCGGGAACGTCGGCTGACGGCGCATATACCGCACGCGTCTGCCGGCACGCCACGTCGTGTTGTTACGGACTTCCTGGACGGGCTGGACGAGTGGACGCTCGGTGTGCTGGTCACGTGGGCCGTGCAGCCGGAATGGGGGAGCGGCGTCCTCACGCTGGAAGTTCCTGATCTCGTCGCCGAACGACTGCTCGGCCCGGCGACCGGCCTTCCATGCAGCCCAGCAGACGGGACGGTGGATCCGCCCGAGCACGATAGTCGCACCGGGAGTGAGCCGGGCAGGCTCCGCCCAGGCGTCTTCGATGACACCAGTCGGAGTCGGTGCGCGCCATGAGATCGGCGACGGCCAGGAGGTCGTCTCCGCGCACTACCGCAGCGCTGTGTTGGGCGTGCCGGCACAGCGGCGAGTGGCCCTTGCCCTCGATGAGAGGGTTGGCGTTGGTGGTGTAGAGCTGGACTGCGGCCAGGGGGCCCAAAGGGAGGGCGCTGCCACTCCCCCGCCGGTTGCTGCCGGGTTTGCGGAATGGCGCGAGGTCAAGGCGGTCCTCTGTGAGGAGGCCGTGCCATACCTCTATCCGAATACGGCTACGCCGATGTGCTCGACGACCTCCAAATCCAGTACAGGCATATCATCCGCACCATCCAAGCCAGGACTTTTCGGCAGAAGCGGGGGCCTGAAACTGAGGGTTCTCGGCCTGCGCGGGGTGGATCACTTTCACAGCGACACGGAGGCCGGCTGGATCGGGTCGTGGCGGGGGTCAGCCTGGGCGAACGGGCCGTCTTCCAGTGCGTCGCCCGGCAAATCGGTGAACGACCTTAGGTGCCCGGAGGAAACAGGGCCCCGCGCTCGTCCGGGGCGCCATTGAGCAGGTCGTGGTGCGGAACATCATCTGTCGCGTAGCCGTAGCGCGAGGCCAACAGCTCTTTGAACGCCTGCAGGTTGGGGGTCCTCATGGCGGAGCCCAATTTCCAGCGGCGTTGGGCGACGGCCAGCAGAGTTACGTCCATCTGCGCGCGCAGGCTGTCAGCGGTGAAGGCGTTCAGGGGCAGTGGGGTTGCGTAATGGCTTTCCGGCGTTCGGAAGAAGCGGGCGGGATAGTCCCGGGGGATGCTGCCCGGGCTGGCCTGCTGCAGCCGCAGGTTAGCGGCGATGTTGGCCAGGGTCAGCAGGATCTGCCAGTCGAGCCATCCTTCCTTGCGCAGTTCCTGCAGTGCTGAGCGAATGTCGGGGTCGGCCAGGACACGGGGCAGTGTCTCGCTGAGTACCTGGGGCAGGTCGGTGTAGTTGTCGCGGATCATGTCGAGTGCTCTGGTACGGTCGTAGCCGGGTCCCGGCGTTGTGGGCTGGGCGAGTTGCGGGGCGGTGGGGGGCTGGAATGCCGTGTCCGACCACGGTGGCATGGCGGATTGCCGCAGGGTGTTGTAGTGGGCCTCGGCCAGCAGGCCGGCGGCTTCGTCGTAGGGGCGACCGCTGATCAGTTTGTGCAGGAGTCCGCGGGCGAATGTTGTCTTCACCAGGGACATGAACGCCTCGGTGGGCCTGGCGCTGAGGTGGGCCAGCAGGTGCACCACCGTGGTGGACAGTTCACGTTCGAAGGCTGTGTGGTCGGTTGAGGCGCTGTAGGGGCTGAGGATGACAGTGCAGTCGATGGCGTGATTGTTGGGCCGGAAGGTGACTCTGTCCCCTCCGCCCAGTGGTGTACCCGTGATCACCCGGACCAGGATGTCCTGGGGGAAGAACAGGGGATCGTGCGGGGCGAGTTCCGCGAGCGAGATCTGCACCGCGGCGGTGAAACGTTCGGCTGCCAGGACGGTAGCGCGGGTGTTGTCGCACCGGATACGCCATGTCGTGCCCAGGGCTGCGAAGTTCATATCCCGGTGCGCTCCCACGTCCGAAAACGGTCTTCCGGTGAGCTGGTCGTCTGCGTTCTGGATGAACTGCTGCTCGGTCTGCGTGAAGCTGGGCCGGATCAGCGGGAGGTGTTCGTCCAGGTCGGCCAGGTAGTCCGCATCGGTGAGCTCACGCAGGACCGGCATGAGCGCGGGGCGGAACCGCTCTGCACTGAGCATCACCATGCTGGCGTGGAAGTCGAGTTGCTGGATGTAGCCGTGAGAGGGGTAGTCCTCGGGGGTTTCGGCGAACAGGTGGTGGGCCATGAAGGCGAGTCCGCCGAGAGCGAGGGCGTCGCCCCAGTGGCCAGCCGCGTGGGTATGGGCCATGGCTTGGGTCAATGCGGCGGGTAGCAGGTCTTGATGTTCCTGGCCTGCGGGTGAGGCGGCGACGGCGGCGGCGGTCAGCACGTACTGCCGGGCGGCTTGCTGCAGGTCCAGGTCGCCGTAGATCTTCCCGATCATGCGCATGGTGAGGAGCGCGCCGCGCAGGGTGTCGCCGTGCCACCAGTTGATTTTGACCTCGTGTAGTTCGTGCAGCGCGTCCAGCGGTCTGCCCGCGCGCAGGAATGCCATCGCACGGTCCTGGCAGCGTGCGGCGACACTGCTGTCGCCTGCGAGGTCCGCCTGCGCGGCGTCCAGCGCGTCGCGGATCTTCTCGTAGCGTGGGTCTTCGGTGAGGGCGGGTGCGAAGATCTGGAACGTCTCGCTGACACCGCCGACTGGGAAGGCAGGGGCCTGCGGCAGCAGGTCGACCAGCTGTTCCAGACAGTCCATCGCCACGGTGACGTCCACCAGCGGGTTGGCCGAGCTGACAGTGGGCACGATCTCACCCGCCCGCCGCAGCCGTGTCGTCTCCTGCGGGGTGGGTAGCGCCCCTGCGGCCGGGCGTGTGACCTGCGGCCAACGCGGGTGCAGACACAGGCGGGCGGCCACGTCGAGGAGCGACGCCTTGCGTACGGGGTAGACAGCGGCGTCGGTGGCCTCGATCAAGACGGCTACACGCTGCCGCAGGCGGAGGTCCAACTCGCGCAGTTCCTCGGCGTTCGCCGTACCCAGGTGACGCAGCCAGGCACCGCCCCAGTACAGCAGCAGTTGGCCCGCGTCATCCAGGAGCGCGACACGCTCCGAGGACAGGGCGGCGTCGATAACTGCCCGGATATCCGCTTCGACACCGTCCAAGCTGTTCTTCCCGCGCAGAACGGCCAACACTCGTTCGTAGCGCGCCCGCAGAGCGAGCTCTCCGTCCCCAGCGTCGATGAATTCCCCGACGTAGCCGAGCCACTCGGCCAGGTCCACTCGCGCCTCGTCGTCGAAGGTCGCATGCCGCAAACCGTCCCGGACCTCGGACAGGGCTCCCGGCGTCAGACGCTTACCCGGCCGCTCCCGCAAAGCGGTCAGGGTGGAGCGGTACCAGTCCGGATGTGCCTCGGCCGGCTCGTCCGGGATCATCGCCGAGGGCAGATCCAGAAACCGCTGGGCGACCCAGACCAGGTCGCCCTGGGCGAGCATGCCAGCCACAGCCTGCCCGTCGAACACGTCCAGGGCGACGTCGTAGGTATCCCGCGCATATTGCTGCAACCGGTGCCGTGCCGCCACCGGGATTTCGTGCACCGCGAAGAAGGCCACCCTGCGCACGGGTTCGCCTCGGCTACAGATCGACTTCAGGTCGTCGCGGATCTTCCCGTCCAACGGCGGCTTCTGCACGGATGCCGCCAGGACCCACGGCTCCGTGGTGGCACGCCCGACGAACCCGCCTGCCCCAGGCAACTCGTGTGGCAGGTTCGTGTAGTACGACTCGGCATCACGTCCCTGGTCCCCGCCAGCACTTACCGGACCGGTAGCGGGCACGATGTTGCTGCTCAGCCGGCACAGCGCAATCTGAAATACGATCCGCTCGAACACATGGTGCTCGTTGCGGCCCGCCAACTGCTCAAGCAGAAACTGGATATAGCGTTCGGTCTCAGGGTAAGTCGCCACGCAAGGATTCTCTCCCACACCACTGACAACCGGCGTGCTGTCGGAGGGAACGTCGTGAGCCCCGATCTTCTGTGCGCGGTGGAGCAGCCGCCGACCCACGATCGGTGCGGGCAGACGTGATGCGCGACCGCCTCGGGGCCGAGAGGGCCCGCTGGAGGCCAAGGGGGCGCAGGTTCAAAACATGCCATCTCGACCATGCTTTTCGCAGCTCGGAGCCCGTTCTCTCATCCGTGGGAGCGCGGCCTTTCGCGCGTTCCGGGGCGTGGTGGTCCCAGGCGTGCGGTCCGGCCCGCACGGTTGGCCGTCTGCTCGGCTCCCCTGAGTACGTGAGAGGCGGTCATGAGAGGTTGAGCCCCGCGTGGTCCCACTGATCGAGCAGCACCTCTGCCGGTAGCGCGCTGCCGTCGGGAGCCAGGCGCTGAACCGGCATGTTCTCGGAGGCGCATTCGAGCAGTTGCTCGGCGACGAGGTGGGGAACGAGCAGCGCTGTGGTGCCGGCCTTCCGGTTGAAGGCCACCTGGTAGGTGGCGATGACCGCTGCTTCCCACAAGGTGAGAGGGTCGCGTTCCGGCTCGCTGTGGTGGGTCCTGACGAGGGCGGGCGCCTTCACCGCCACCAGCTGCCATGGCGTACTGACGGGGCGGCCGGCTTCTTCGCGTGCCTGACGGATCCAGTCGGCAGTGAGTCGGCGGAAGGCGGCGTGGGCCTCGGGCTTCCCCTTACGGCGACGTCCGAAGGCGTCGCTGACGACGGTGTAGACCGAGAAGTCCTGATCTTCCAGGCGGCGCCAGGACCAGACGGCTCGCCGACTCCACTCGTACCATGCTCGCCGGAAGGTCTTCTCCGCCTCCGCTCCCAACCCGGCGAAGCCCGGGTTGGGGGAGAACTTCGGCTCGGGCAGGATACGCACGGCAGCCGCCTCCAGCAGGCGGATCGGCTGCACGAGGGCCGCGAAGGCCCGACGCTCCTCGTCGAGGGCCGTGGCGAGGCGACTCTGCAGACCATCGGCCCAGGGGGCGAGGAAGGGGTACTCGGACACGGCCTCGTTGCTCCGTGTCAGGTAGGAGTGCAGCCGACGCCAGTGCTCGTGACGGCGGGAGCGGAAGTTGCGGGCGCGGTCGTATCGCTTCCATTCCTCGTCGTGCCCGGCCTCGTCGTCGTCTTTCTCCTCCTCGTCGCCGGATTCGGTGGCGGGGGGCGGGTACTCGCCGGCGGTGAGGGCGGTGGCGGCGTCACGCTCGGCCTCGAGGTCCTCCTCGTCCTTGGACTCACGGTCGAGCCAGATGGCGAGTGAATCCACTTCGCTCACGGCGGCGCCGAGCGGCAGGATGAGGCTGTCTGTGGGCAGAGGCCACCGACAGCTCGGGCAGAGCCGCGCCACGGCTTCGCCGAAGGGGACGTCGATCTGGTTCACGGAGGCGGCTGACCGCAGCGCGCGGCACTCGGGGATTCCGTGGAGCTTGCCCTTGCCTGTCGCCGAGACGTGGCAGGTGATGAGGATGCCCCGGGTCAACCCCAGGGGAACCTCAGGTGTAAAGAGGGAACCGAGCATGACATGGCGAAGCTCATCGCGAGTCGAGGACATGTCGGCAGGCTATGCGCGGGCACTGACAATCTGCCGGTCAATCTGCCCTCTCCACCCTGCAGTGACCAGAGATGCCGGAGCGATCCTCATCGCCAGGACGGGGATCCTGGGGACCAGCTGGGAACCAGCCTTCGTGACCGGCGTCAGCGGTCATGAGGATCGGGCTCGGCAGGGAGCGCGGTGCGCGAAGCACGCTGAGGTGAACGGAGAGTGCTGTGCCGGCTGCCGTGATCTTGTGTACGTCCGGATGTAGGTAGCGTTGTGTGGTCATCAGCGATCTGTGGCCGGCGATCCGGTGAAGGACGTGGATATGGACCCCGGCATCGACGAACCAAGTGAGCCCCGTGTGCCGGAGATCGTGGCGGCACAAGACCGAACACAGTCACGAACCAGGCTGTCACTGCACACAGTCGACGTCGCGCGATATCGTCAGCGTGGCTTGACAGCGGCGTGAGTAAGCGGGGTATCGGTATGGCCAGTCGGCAAGTTGCTCAGCAGAGCGGGCAGTCCTGGCGCTATCTGTACGAGCGGCTTGGTGAGAAGCCATTTCAACAGTTGTGCAATGCACTGCTGGCACACGTCTTCCCCGATGTGTCATGTTTTCCCGTCGGGCATGCCGACGGGGGCAGGGATGCGGTGCTGCAGGAGGGTAAGAGCAGCATCATCTTCCAGGTCAAGTGGACCAGTCACGCTGTCAAAGATCCTGTGACCTGGCTGGATAGAACGATCAAGGACGAGACCAGCAGCATCAGGCGTCTGGTGGAGCAGGGCGCTGAGAAGTACTACATCCTGACGTCGGTTGCTGGCACGGGGACGCCGGGGCGGGGCGGAATCGACCGTCTACACACTGCACTGGAGAAGCATTCTAAGGAATTCGGCATCCCATTCATCTGCTGGTGGCGGGCCGACATCGATGCCCGCGTCGATGCGGCACCGGACGAGCTGAAGTGGGCGTACTCCGAGATGCTGGCCGGTAGCGAGCTGATCCGCTATCTGATCGAAGCGCAAAGCGCTGAGACCGATATGCGCAGGTTGCGTGCCCTTCTTTTGAAAGTGATTGCGACGCAATGGCGGGATGATGCGAAGGTCAAGTTCAAGCAGGTGGAGCTTGACTCGCATGATCTTGCTGATCTTTTCGTCGATGTCGAGGCGACGTTGGTATCCCTTCCCCGCCGAACCGTCGGGTTGTTCGCCGACCGTGTAGTGGGCGCGCAGTTGGGAGGTGCCGCGGCATATCTGACGAGGACGGCCCAGCCGTTCACCCTCGTACGCGGTGAGCCGGGGCAGGGCAAGTCGACTCTGGGCCAGTACCTGTGCCAGCAGCATCGCATCCCGTTTCTTCGGGCAGAGGACGGCGGCCAGATCGGCAGTACGGGCTTTCAGCGGTTCCCTCTGCGCATCGACCTGAGTGACTACGCGTTGTGGCTGCTGGGCACGGACCCATTCTCAATAGTCGGTGGTGACCGGGCCGTCCGGGTGCGTCCGCGTGCATCCGGACCACTGGAGGAGTTCCTCAAAGATCTGTTGCACGCCAAGAGCGGGAAGCTTCCGGTCGAGGTCGATGGTGTGCACGACCTGCTGCACCGTCTACCGGTCCTCATTGTCCTGGATGGGCTGGACGAGGTAGCGCGGCGCGATGTACGCGCGCGTGTGGTTAAGGAGGTCAACGAGTTCTGCGCGCGCCTGAGCACCGCTGTGACGCCGCCTCAGGTAGTGGTTACCACGCGTCCGAACGCCTCGGACTTTTCCGAGCCGGATCCCGATCTGTTCGAGACCGTCGCTCTATCCAGGCTGAGTCTGCGGCTAAGGATCTCCTATCTTCGCAAGTGGGCTGCCACCCGGCACGTCTCGCCCAGAGATCGGCTTGTTCTAGAGCGATCCTTCCAGCAGCGTTCGGCCGAGCCTCACATCGACCAGCTTGCCGCCAATCCCATGCAGCTGACGATCCTGCTGTACTTGCTGCAGAAACGCGCCAACTCCGTACCCAGCAGCCGAACCGCTCTGTACTCCTCGTACATGGAGACCTTCTTGGACCGAGAGGCCACCAAGTGGCCCGCGGTCCAAGACCACAGGCAGGACCTGGAGGAGGTCACGGCGTACCTGGGCTGGGACCTGCAGTCACGCGCTGAGGCGGACGGGTCGAGCGGTCACGTGCCGACGAGGAATCTGAAGCAGTCGATCCTCGTGTACCTCTACCAGGTGGACAAGGAGACTTCGCTCGTCGATGACTTGTTCACCGCCGTGACCGACCGGGTCTGGGCGCTGTCGAGCAAGGTCCAGGGCACGTTCGAGTTCGATGTCCAGCCAGTGCGTGAGTATTTCGCAGCCCACTACCTCTACCACTTCGCGGGCGTAGACCAGTCGGACTTCGACTCCGCGAAAGTCCTGCGGAGCCTCATCCAGCGCCCGTATTGGCTGAACACCTGCCGGTTCTACTGCGGGTTCGCCAAACCCAACGACCTAGCGGGCATGCTGGAGGCACTGGAGGAAGAACGCGATCTCGGACTACGGCCGCGCCAGGTGCGGCTGGCTTCATGGGCACTGCTGTCCGATGGAGTGTTCAACGGCCGGGTCCGGTCGCTGCGCCGGGCTGCAGACCTGTTCACCGACGATCTGAGCGTTCGGCTACTTCACCACGCCCTCGGTGCGTCCGATGAGACCCCCGCGCTCAGCGCGGACCGCGGAGGCAAGTTCCTCGCCGAAAGCCTTCTCGCCCAGGTCGCTGGAGGCCCTCGGTCCCCCATGACCGCTGACCGAGTCGGTCTGGCTGTACAGATACTTGGCGAACGCGAGGCATTCGATGCCTGGTGGCAGCCGCAGGTGCAGGCCGCCGCTGGCGGCAGCAATCAGGCTCTCTGGATGGGCATCGGCCGTGCGAATGCAGCGGGAAGTCGACTGCCGCAGGAAACGGTGGCCGCACTCACCCTAGAAAATCCCCTCGAGGCCGCCGCGGCGGTGGCGGCAGGAGTCTGCCCGCCACCAGACTCCAACACCGAGCGCTGGATGCTCCACGCGGCTCTGGACGGGCACTGCTGCGACCAGGATTCCCCTGCCTCATCCCACGTCCACGACATCCTGCGCGTTGTTTCACCCCAAACCTTGATCCACAGAGCACACCCTCCGCAGCACAGCGACGCCATCGATGTCGGCCACCTCCAAGCGCCCACCGACACACAGAGGCAGACAGCACTGCAGCGCCTCAAACGCCGCAGTCCGCAGTGGTCACTCATCCAGGCCGCTCTTCGTACTGGACGGGGCCAGAAGGGAACGACATCGTCCTGGGGCAACACCGCACGGGAGCTCAGTTCCCTGTACGGGCCATGCTGGCTCGCCGCGGAAGTCGCCGTCATCGGCGCAGCCTCGCCTCGCACCGTATTCCTGACCGGAGGCAATCTAACCCGGAACTCGGAACCACTGGGCGAGAGCCCTGACTACGGACGCCTCCTGCAGGACGTACGCGCCAACAGGTCTGCGCCCGAGTGGTGGTCTCAGCAGTACGTCGCGGCTCCCGACTCCCTTTCCCGCAGGACGTGGGCGCTTGCTCTGCTCACCTGCGCCGACGCGGACGTGGTCAGCGATCACCTCGCTCACCTGGACCAGGCTCTGGCTGTCATGACGTTCCCGCAGCAGCTGGCGCTGTGCCGCAGCTCAAGTCGGCTTGGCGCCTCGGCTATCGCCCGTCGGCTGCGGCCCGGCATCCTGTCCGACTCAGCGACCCCCCTATCGGCACTCACCCAAATGCTGGTCGCCCAGCACAGCGTGAGCCTGAAACGTCTGGACCCGCTGGCGCACCTCGATGAGTCGGCCTTGACGCGGATGGCTCAGTACGGGGTCAGCGCATGGCCTTCGTTGCGGGCGCTGACCTCCCGGATGCTCGCGCAGCCATCCAACACACTGCTTGAAGGGATCAAAGCTCACGGCCCCAGCGGCGTCATCGACGTCGATATCGCGGACGCCTCCGCCGGTATCGCCCCCTTCGCATTCTCGATCATGGAGGAGCCGGACCGCTACCCGATGGCGTGGCTGCTGGCTGCCGAACGCTGCGTCGCAGGGAGTACCTCCCCGGACCCGCTGCCCACCATCGCGGAAAAAGAAAGGTGGTTCACCCTCTGAAGCTCAGTCATCACCAAAACGGCACCGCGCTCCTGCCCAAGCCCTGATACCAGCCAACCAGCGCTCCGCGCTCATGAGCGCCAGTTCCGCCCTATACGGCTGATCAGGCCCCGGCCGTATAAGGGCAGCTGGTCTATGAGGAGCAGTGATGCAGCAGCAACTCCTGGCAATGGTGGCACACCATCTGCACAAGGCTGCCAGGTGTCATGCCGTGGCAGGCCCTGGCGAGCCGGCCTCTTGACCCGGCTGCGCCCCTTGGGCGTGCGTGTCACGGACACGACCCATGGGGACCAGTTGGGGACCAGACGGTGTCCGCGCACCTGAACGGCACGCACGTCACCACACGCTGTGCTCCCTGATTTCTGGATGTATGTGCAGACAAAACGGATGACCCCTACTCCTGGGGGTCAAGGGGTCGCAGGTTCAAATCCTGTCGTCCCGACTGGAGACAGTCGCAGATCAGGGCCGGTTTCGGAGTCATCCGAGACCGGCCTTTTCCGGCACCGGCTGCTCAGGGCGTCGTCGCGTCCGATGTCATCGCCGTGCTGCCGCGATCCACCGCGTAGGTCTGCCCGCCGCACCCGATGTTGCTCTGGGCGCGCCGGTACGCGCGCCGGCCCGGAGGATCCGCGGCCCTGTTCTGCTCGCCGCGACGGGATGTCAACTCCGCGAGAACGACGCGGGCTTCGTCGAGCGTGAGGGCGGGGAGATCCACGGTGCGGGTCTGGCGTGCAGCTGTCTGTACCTCCAGGTAGGCGTTGGCACAGGTCGTGGCGTGGGACATGCGCTGGGGCGCGTTCACCGTGGTCATGACGGCGCTGAGCCCGGCGCAGACGAGGGCGAGGATGCCGGCGGCGATGCGCCCCGTCGACTCCACCAGGGCGGTGGTGCCGGCCACGGCGGCGAGCAGGCTGGTGGGCACCCCCATCATCAGATGCATGCTCCGCCAGTGTTTCGCGGTCTCGAACTGCGTCTGCGCGCTGTACATCGCGCTCTCCTCCAGTCTGCGCAGCTCATCCGCGATCGCCGTCCGACGGCCTTCGGGATCGGCGGGTGGGCTCTCTGCCACGGTGCGACTCCTCATCTCGTCCGTTTCAGTGGGTGACGTCCTGCTGGTACAGCCGAAGGGCCGCAGGAACGGGATGATCGGGTGGCAACGCGGCCGCGGCCCGCTCCCACAGGCGCTGGGTGGCGGCGGATGAGGCACGCAGCGAGGGGAGCAGTTCCGGGGCGGGGACGGCGCGCAACCCGGCGAACGGGACGGCGGGCTCGTCCGCGACCAGGTCGAGGCGGCCCGCCGGAGCGAACAGCTCAAGAGCTCCCTGCAAGGAGGTCGCCCTGCTGCGCAGCGCGATCCAGAACCGACCCGCTCCTGGCTCCGCCGTCCGGACGGAGAGGGGGGCGACGAGGCCGTCCGGCGCGGTGGTCCAGGTGTCCTGGGCCGTTTCTACGGGGTGGGGCAGCGTCAAGGTGACGCGGATCCGGCCTCCGGGCGTGTGCTCGGCTTTCACCTCGAACAGTTCGTCCCGGGCGGTCCTCCGGTAGCTGGCGCCCGTTGTGCGGGCGGCCGCGGGGAGCAGGGGGTCCAGGCGCAGGGTGAGCGAGGGGGACCGGCGGTCCGGCCGACCGGTGCGCAGGCGGGCGGCGACCACCCGGGCGGTGTGCCGCAGGAGGGGGTCCCGTGTGCTGAGCCGGTCGGCCAGCCGGACGAGCCGCTCCGCGGTGGTGTCGGGGATCCGTTCCGGACGGGCGGCCAGCAGGCCGGTCAGCAGGGAGACGGCCTCGTGGCGCAGCAGGACCGGGTCCCGGCCCTCCCGCATCCCGCGTTCCAGAACGGCCAGAGGGCCCGCCAGCCGGATGGCGGCAGGGGTGAACCAATGGAGGAGTTCGCGGCCCGGGCGTTCGACAGGGCCGGACCCGTCGAGCATGGTCAGGACATTGCCCGCGACCGTGTCCAGGTCGGCCCAGGGCAGGGTGTGGAAGAGGGACGCGGGCGGATCGGTCTCGTCGGCGAGCCGGTGCAGCAGGACATGTCTGAGGTCGGGACTCTCCTCGCCGAGGACCCGCAGGACGCTCGGTTCCGCGGGCGGGGCGTCCCAGTGCGTCTCGATGCGGGTGACCAGTTCCGCGCCCGCGGGGCTCGCGGGCAGCGGCCGGCCGTAGTGGTCCAGCTCGACGTAGAGGATGCCCCGTACGGGGTGATGGAGGGCCAGGGCAGGGACGGGCGGTCCGTCACCGCGCCGGGCGGTCACACCGGTTCTACGCCAGGCGGGATCCTGGAACCGGGGGAGTGCCCGGGCGTCCGTCCGCTCGGCTCCGTCGTTCACCAGGCCCGTGACGTGGTGAACGCCGGGCTCGGAGCCGGCGGTGTCCAGGCGCGCCACCCAGCGGGCGAGGGGCCGATGGGGGATGGGTGCGTTCGCGCCGGCGGGAGGCGATCCGTTCACGCAGGGCTCCCCAGCAGTGTCTTGAGCAGGCGCTCCACACTCGGCCCCAGGGTGCCGGCCACGGCGGTCTGCCGGTCCGCGGGGACATCGCCCAGGCTCTCGTGGTGAAGGACCAGCAGTTGTGTCCAGGACCGCTCGCCACGCTCCTGGACCTGCCCGGCCAGATCGTCGGGGAACTCCGCTGTCCAGGAGCGGAGTTCGCGCGTGTCCACTGGACCGTCCTCCCCCCAGCGCACGAGGAACTTCACCGCCCGCAGCGCCAGCTCGGCCCGCACCATGGGGTCCGACGAGCGGATGACGGGTACCAGAGCGCGCCCTGGTCCCGCGAGATGCGGCAGACCACGCCGGCTCGGGTCGATGACGAGGTGACGTTCGAAGTCGTACAGGATGCTGTTGACGGTGAAGTCCCGCTGCCGGTTGTCGGCGGCCAGGTCGGTTCCCGTGGCGGGAAATCCGAACCCGCTCTGCCCCAGACCTCTGTATTCCAGCAGCGCCGAGGACAGACCGACACCCTCGACCATGCAGACAAGGCTGTCGGGGCTCACCCGGAGGGTCAACTCGTAGGTCTCGCCGTCTTCCTCAAGGGCTTGGCGTGCCAACCCCGTGAAGCGCCCGGCCGGCGCGGTGCCCGTGAGGTCCAGGTCCCTGACCGCTTGGCGGCCGTGGCCGGACAGCAGCTCACGGGTGGCCCCGCCGGTCAGCCAGAGCTCGTGTCCGGCCGCCCGTACCACGCGGGTGATCGGGTGAACTACGCTCGCCCATGGCCCGGTTGCGTCGGCCAGGAGGTCGCGCACCGCCGCCGGGAGGCAGGGGGATCTCCGCGCCGAGGGAATCACCACGCCCTCGGGCAGTCTGTCGTGAGGGAGCCGTTCGTCGCCCGGGCCCGGAGGCCGGAGTGCGGGGACGGGACGGGACGGAAGCCCGTCACGGCTCAGGTCGCCGTCCGTCAGCAGCCGGTCGTCTCGCGCGGTTGCCGGGACCTCCCGGGGCTGCGGCTCATAACCGAAGCCCACCACGCCCTCGCCGTCGACCGTGTCTCCGGTCATGACCGGGCCGTCCGGCGCACGACGTTCCACGCCCTCCGTGGTGCGAGCGTACGGCGGGCAACCGCGGCCGCAGCGGCACTCCGGTACCGCCGGCTCCGCCGCACCAGCGCCCTCGACATCGTCCGTACAGGTCACGGCAAGTACCTCCCGACCCACAGGGCCTTCCCGCCGGACCCGGACCGCAGCTGGAGCCGGTGGTCCGACTCCGCTTCGTAGACCTGGCCTTCGTAGGCGTCATCGATGCCGCCCACCACCGGAATGTCCAGCAGGGCGATGTCGCGGAGCTGCTCGGCGGTGCAGGTGATGTCCTGCTCCGGCTCGTCGACGCAGCGGTGTGCCGCGAGCCCGGGGAACACGATGCCGTTCTCCGTCCGCCCCGGGTGGCTGCTCAGCAGCCGCACCAGCTCGCGGCGACCCTCGGCGGTGCGCACAGCGTCCTTCGTCTCGCCGTCACAGTGGTCGCACAGACTCCGCAGACGTGCCACGTCTCCGTCCTCGGCCGCGTCCTTGATGCCCTCTGCGAGCGCCCGCAGATGGGTCGGCACCGGTTCACCACGGTCCGTCGTCCTCGCCACGCGATCGTCCTTCGGTTGGGCGACCCGTGCGGGTGGCGCGGCCTTCGCGCTTTCGGCCGGGGTGAACACGAAGGCCGACACCCCGGAGCCGAGGACGTGGCGCTCGCCGCGGCTGTCCGAGAACTCCAGGTCGCCGAGCAGCGGAAGGTAGGAGTCGTCCTCCTCGCGCCGCTCGGGCCGCTCAGGGACCAGAAGCCGCGCGCCGCGCCCTCCGGCGCCGTAGCCGACCGCGCTCATGCCCGTGCCGATGAAACGCCAGGCTCCGTCGTGCTGGTAGTACGACACGAACCTCTCGGGAGGGGCGGCCTGGCAGCCCGTCATCGGCCCGAAGGTCACGGTGAGGCCCTCACCCGCCCAGGCCAGCCCGGTCACAAGGACGCGCTCCTCCAGCAGAGCGTGCCCCATGACCGCGTCGACGGGGCGCTCGGGCGTCTGACGGCCCTTATCGCCGTATGTGGCGAGCAACACGTTCCCGACGTTCCAGCAAGCTCCGCCGGAGTCGGCCGACGCCCAGGCGATCCGCCTCCCGTCGGGGGAGCCGATCCCGTCCGCGAACGAGGTCGGCGCCCGGGCCGGAAGGAACGGCCGAACCGTGCCGGAGCGGTCGGCCCCGACGAGTCGGTACTGGCCGCGGCCCACCTCGCGCTCTGGTAGCAAATCGGCGATCGTCACCTGGTCCCGGCCGCCGGCGGCGACCCTGGCGTAATCCCCAAGAGGTTCGCTCAGCGCTGCGCGACGGGTCTGCCCGTCGGCCGCGAGGAACAGAAGAGCGTCGCCGTCGCTGGACAGGGTGGCGACTTCGTCGCCGAGAAAGCCAACTCCTCCACAGGCACATGGGGTGGTCCGCTCGCGGCCGGTCGTGACGTCGAGCCGGTGCAGTATCCGGCCGCCATGGCTGTCGCTCTCGTCGTCGATCCACGCCAGCGCCGAACCGTCGGGGGACCACCGGACGTGGTCCGGGGCGGCGCGCAGCCGCACGCCGCGCCAGGTACGGCCGTCGGCGTCCGCCAGGACGATTTCCCGCGCGAGCGGGCGGACGAACGCCAGCACGGGGGCGCCGCGGGCGGCACTCGCCTCGTCGCCCTCCGCTGTGGCGCCGTCCCTCGGCGCGGTGCACGCCGCCACCAGCAGCGTCGCGCCCACGAGCAGGGAGGCGAATCGTCCCACCCATCTGCGGGGCCGGTTCATCTCGTCACGTCCCCGCACAGGTCGATGTACGCCACGGACTCGTCCACGTGCTCCTTCCACTGGTCGGGCGACAGCCCGCCCTCGGCCCAGTCGCACATCTGCCGCTTGAGCGAACCCTCGGTCAGCTTCCAGATGTTGACGGGGCCCGGTTGCCGGTGCTCCCGCTCGGGCGGCAGGGTGCTTCCGGTGAGATACGCGCCATCCGGTGACCAGTTCACCTGCACCACGGTGTTGCCGCCGGTGTCACGCAGCGGCGGCATCGCCTGCTGCCCGTTCTCAAGACTGTGGACGAGGACGTGATCCCCCATGGCCGACGCCACCTGCCTGCCGTCGGGCGAGATCGCGACATCGCGGGCCAAGTCCCCCGGGGGCAGGCGCAGGGGCTTGCCTCGCGGGGTCAGCTTCCGGCCGTCCAGCACGCTGACGGTGCTTCTGGTCCAGTCGAGGGCGACGAGTTTCGACCCGTCCTTCGACACCGACAGTCGTGCGACGTGGGGCGCGGCGACCGTGCGCAGCCTTTTGCGGGTGACGAGGTCCACCATGACCAACCGTGTCTTCTCCTTTCCCTCCTCGGTGAAGATGCCGGTCGTGCCGTGGATGGCCATGGCCGTGGAGTCGGATCGCAGCGGCATCGTGCCCAGGAGGTCCCAGCTTCTGGTCGACCAGAAGCCGACGTCTCCCAGCGCGTTCCGCGCCACCAGCAGCCGGGCTCCGGGCACGAACGCGACCTGGCCCGCGATGCGGTCCTCCGCCTTTCGCTTGCGGTCCTCCACGGGGGACATGAGGAGTTCCTGCTGATAGGTGCCGTCCCGCTTCCACACCGTCACCGCGGTGAAGCCGCGGGTCTGCCCGGCGGCTGCCACGAACTTGTCCGATATCGCCAGGTCGTTGATGTAGGCGGACGAGGCCGGGTAGTCCGTCACGGGTTCGTACGAGGGTGGCGCGGCACCGGCCGGGTCGGGCTCCGAGTCGAGGTCGATCGAGTAGACGCCGTACGAGCTGTTCGTCCTGTAGTCGGTAAGCAGGAGCGTGTGACCGGGACCGAAGACCGCACCCGTGGACGGGTCCCCGGACGGAAGGGTGCGCTGTACCGGATGGTTGCCGAGCACGGTGACGCGGGCGTCGCCGGCGGCCACGACCGTCCCGTCCTCCGCCTGGACCGCGGCAACGGAACGTCCGCCACTGGGCACGGAGAGCGGCTCGGAAACGCTGTCGATGCCTGGCTGCACGGGGATCACCGCGGTGCCGCTCCTCCCGGCGACCACGACGTCGTCACCGTACTGCTCCATGGCTTCGGGCCGGGTGGCCAGTGCGCCGAGCGGATAGGCGATCCTGCTGCGCGTGTCCCGGTTCCAGGCCAGGACGCCGCCGCCCGTGGCCAGCGTGACGAGATCCCCGGCGGCGCGGACCAGTGACGCGTTGCCGGGGACCTCGCCGGCGGGGACCAGGAGCGAGACCTTCTTCGTCCGGAGGTCCACGGCGACCACGTCGTTCGTGGTGAGCAGGAGGACGGCCTGGTCGGCGCCGCCACCCGGACCGGAGTAGCCGGAAACGACGTCGGCGTTGATCGCTATCCGGCGCGCGGACAGTTGGTCGAGGAGCTTCTTTCCCGCGATGTCGCGCAGTTGCACGCACTCGGTCACCGTGCGACTGACGGGGTCGATGGTGGCCACGGCACCCCCGTCCCACACGGTGGTGAGCAAGGAGCCGTTCGACGTGAAGTCCCACCCCACGATCTCGCTGTACTGCCCGGTGCAGGACGGTGCCTTCACCTCACCCAGCGCCTGCGGCTTGTCACCCGATGCGTTGAACAGCCTGATGTCCCTGCCGTCGTGTGCGGCGAGGAACCCCGACTCGACACTGCGGACGAGACCGGCCGCGCGGCCCTTCACCTCGGCCAGCTCGCGCCCCGACCGGGTGTCCCACACCCGGATCGCGTCGTCGACGCCCGAGGTGTAGGCGCGATGTCCGTCGTCGACGGCGAGGACGTCGACCCGGGTGCGGTCGGCGACCCAACTGCGTACCGTGTTGCGATTGCTGTCCAGGACCTCCTGGATGGCGGCCTTGGCCTCGTCGTTCTCCGGATCGATGTCGTATCCGGCGAGGGCGAGCAGGCCGGCCGTGCGGGGTTCGCTGCTTTTGAGCTGGATCGCCCGCGCGGCGAGTTCGGCTGCCACGGCACGGCGGTTGTTCCGCTCGCTCTCGTCACTGGCCAGGCCCCACGCCACGAGGGAGCCGGCGAGCAGCGTCGCCAGTACGCCGACCCCCAGCCGGGACACCGCACGGAGGTCGAGACGTCGCGCCTCCTTGGCGGCCTCCTCCACGGTGACCGCGCCGACGACGGTGGCTTCGCTGCGGCACCGCCGGGCCCTCTCCTCGTCGCGTTCGGGCACCACGACCCGGTGGCCTTGCCTCACCACGCGCAACTTGCTCTCGTAGCCGGTCACGGACTCGATGACGCGGGGATTCGCGGCGCTCACCGCCCCGATGACGGACGTATCGGGGTTGATCCTGCTTATGCGCAGCCGTCCGGCCCAACTGCCCCGCGTCCTGCCCAGTTCGGTGAGCAGCACCGCGAAGGCCGCGCCGAAGGAGGAGTCACTCACGTGGTCGACGGGGCCGTCGGCGTTCCTCAGCGACCAGAGCACCGCACCGCGGAGTTTCGCGGGACGCGAGGTCTGCCACGCGTCCTCGAGGGATCCACGGAAACCCTGATCACCGAAGAAGGCCGACATGGTGCGCGGATCCGGCAGCAGTCCCGAGGGCAGCCCGCGCACCAGGTCCAGTCGGAGCCGGAAGTCCGCACCGGTGCCGCCACGCTCGGCCAGTACCGTGACCTCCGGCCCGCGTACGGGCCTGGGTAGTCCTCCGTCCAGTGCCAGCAGGGCGAGGGAGAGGTGTGCGCGGATCTCGGCGGGGATGTCGTCGGCTGCGAGCAGCCCGGCCAGTCGAGCACCGTGCCGGGAGCCGGTCGGCGCGCTCCACTCGCCCTGGGCCGAGGCGACCTGCCGCGTCGCGGCAGCGCTGTGCGACAGCCAGGACCTGCCCGTCCGCAGGTGCTCCTCGGCTTCGTCGGCAGCCCCGGCGAGGGCGAGCCCGAGGGCCGCGTAGGCGCGTAACGCGCGCCCGGGCGCCGACTCGCCGTGCACGAACGGAGCGTCCACGGGATCGTGCAGCGCGGCATAGCCGGGTGCCTCGTCGAGTACGTCGTGCATCGGCGTGCGGCCGGCCATCAGACGCCGCAGTGTCTCGACGTCGTCCTCGGCGATGCAGCCGGTGAGGAGCTCCCACAACGGCTGTTCCCTACCGGTGAGTCGGGGAAAGAGATCCCATTCGTCGGTTCCGGCCGGCAGGCGGTGCAACAGTTCGCGGACCGTATGAGGGAGCAGGTGTTCTTCGGCCACAACTGCCTTCCATGACTGCACGTTCAGGTGGGAGGTCATCGTGGCAGCACCGCGGGCCCGGGGCGGTCGAAATGGCTGAGAAATGGCAGGCAGTTGCCAAGTGATAGGTGAATTCAGGTAACAAGCGCAACAGCAGAATCACCAGGAACAGGAGTCGCAATTCGTGATCACCCGCGAGCCGATGCGAAGTCCTCGTCATCTGCACGTACGTGTCACAGAGGCGTCGAAGCTCTGCCATTCTGTCCCGGCATGGGCGACACGCGATCGAAGGAGAGCAGTGGCCTTCCTGACTCCACGCCGACGTCTGAGGAGATTGCTGTGCCTGGTCGGCGCCGGGATGGTGCTGGCCGCCTGCCAGGGGGGAGACAGCGACGACCGGCCCGCGCCGGATGCCTCCGCCGCGCAGTGGCGTCAGATTCCGATCACCGAACTGCCGTCCGATTTCTTCGGGCTGTCGGCCCGGTCGCTCGTGGCATCGAAGGACGGTTTCCTGCTCGCGGCCCGGACACAGGGCGGCAGCTCGGAGCTGTACCGCTCCGAGGACGGAATCTCCTGGCAGCCGTCCCGCCCCTCGGCCGAGCAGATGTCGGTGGACGTCCTCGCCGGTCACGGCGGTGAGGTGATCGCCGGCGGCCACCTCTTCCAGGACGGCGAGGATGTTCCGGCAGTCATGCGCTATCGGGGCCGAGGCCGATGGGCGAAGACAGAGCTCCTTGCTGCGGGAGACTCCTCGGACGTGGTGCTGGCCGCCGCTCAGGGACCTCGCGGCTCATTCGTGGTGGGCCACGACGGCGGGCCGTTCGAGGCGGGGACCGACCAGAAGAGGGGGCACGCCCTGCGTATCTGGTCCGCTACGGGGACCGGCGCGTTCGGCGCACCCCATGAGGTCGCCTGCCCCCAGTGGCCGGACCAACCGCCCGAGGTCGGCGCGCTCGCCGACGCGGACGGCTTCACCGTCTGGGCGCGGTGCCGGGACCCGTGGGGTACGTCCGGCACCTTCACCCTGAGCAGCTCCGACGGCCACACCTGGCGGCGAAGGCCGAACCCGTCCGAACCGCTGGCCCCGCGCGCGGGCACCGCGGCACCCACGAGCGGTGCGCGGATCAGGCAGATCGTCACGGTGCCGGGCGGCTACCTGGCCTTGGGATCGGAGCAGTCCGCCACCAGGGCCACCGGCGCGCTGTGGTCCTCGTCGGATGGCCGCCGCTGGACCATGGCCGACAGCGGAAAGGACGGCTTCCGGCAGTCGGTGCAGGTGGACGCGGCAGCGGAGTACGACAGCGCGCTGCTCGCCTTCGGCACCGACCCGGCGACGGACGGCCGCCCACCCGCCCGCACCCGGGTGTGGCTCGGCACTCCGCGCGGTCACACACCGAAGCCGCTCCCCACCAGCGGTGAGGGACTACGAGCGGTCTCGGGCACCTGGAGCTGGGCCCAGGCCACCCTGAAGATCTCCGTGCGGGGCGAGTTCACCTACCGCTTCCGCACCATGCGCGACTGCGCCACCGATGCTCCGCCCTGTGACGACGCGAAAACCTCCACCTGGGGCGGGCTCGTCACCGGCACCCTGCGAGAGGGGGCCGAGGGCGCACTAGAGGGCAAGGTGAGCTCCTCCAACATGGCCGACGACCGCCACACCCCGGGCGCCCCGGTCACGGTCACCCGGGAGCCCTACAACGCCGTCGGCCTCACCATCGGCCGCTCCGTGGTGGGCATCTTCTGCCACCCCGGCGCCTACGACGAACGCTGCCGGGACGTGCACGGCTGAACCCCCCATCGTGCTTGCCGCCGGCCCCCGGTCGACGCTCCCGCCCCGCCGACGAGCCACCGGGCCGGCGGAGGATGGTCCCGGAAAGATCCGAGACCGGCCCTCACCCGTTCCTGGCAACGCTCGGCCAACCCTTCTCACCGGCGTCGGCGTGTGGCGGGCGCCGCGCGTCCCGTCGTGCGCTTTGATCGGTGGACGCATCGTGCCGTGCCGCGCATGGAGCCGGCCGGGCACCAGGTCGTCAAGGAGCGCTCGGCATGACCGGGAAAGAGTCAGGCACCCACCACTGGCTGTTCGGCGACCAGCTCGGCCCCCATTTCGTCGACCCGGCCCGGGGCGGGCCGCACCGGGACGCGCCGTTGCTGATGATCGAGGCGAGGAGCGTCTTCCGGCGGCGACGCTTCCACCGTGCCAAGGCGCACCTGATCCTCTCGGCGATGCGCCACCGGGCCGCCGAGCTCGGTGACCGCGTGCGGTACGTCAAGGCGGACACCTACCGCCAGGGGCTGCGCGAGGCGGTGGGGGAGGCCGAGGTGACCGTGCACCATCCCACGTCCCACGCGGCCCGCGCCTTCGTGGGCGCGCTGCCCTCGGTGCGCGTCCTGCCGGCGCGCGGCTTCCTCGTGACCCACGACGAGTTCAGGACCTGGGCGGACGACCGCGGCACGAAAGGCCTCCGCCAGGAGGACTTCTACCGATGGGTCCGCCAGACGCACGACCTGCTGATGGACGGCGACCGCCCCGTGGACGGCCGCTGGAACCTCGACCACGACAACCGGCAACCCCCGCCGCGCGGCGTCACCGACCTGGGCGTACCGGCGCCCTACCGCCCCCGCGAGGACGACATCGACGACGAGGTGCGGTCCGACCTCGACCGCTGGGCGCGCGAGGGGGACGTGCGGTTCGTCGGCGACGACGGGCCGCGCGGGTTCCCGGCCACGCGCCGGGAGGCACTCGCCGCGCTGCGCCGCTTCATGGACCACCGGCTGCTCACGTTCGGCGCGCACGAGGACGCGATGCTCTCCGGGGACGCGACGATGAGCCACAGCCTGCTCTCCTCCTCCCTCAATCTCGGGCTGCTGGACCCCGCCGAGTGCGTCGAGCGGGCGGAGGTCCGTTGGCGCTCGGGCGACGTCCCGCTCAACAGCGCCGAGGGGTTCGTGCGGCAGATCGCCGGATGGCGCGAGTTCGTCTGGCACCTCTACTGGCACTTCGGCACCCGGTACCGCGCGAGCAACGCCCTGAGCCACCACGAGCCGCTGCCCGACTGGTTCTGGGAGCTGTCCCCGGACGGCACCGAGGCGAACTGCCTCTCCCACGTCGTGGAACAGGTCAGGACGACCGGCTGGACCCACCACATCCCCCGCCTGATGATCCTGGGCAGCTTCGCCCTCCAGCGGGGGTGGGACCCCCGGGCCGTCACCGACTGGTTCCACCGCAGCTTCGTCGACGGCTACGACTGGGTCATGGTCCCGAACGTGGTGGGCATGTCGCAGTACGCCGACGGGGGCCGCATGACCACCAAGCCCTACACCTCCGGGGGCGCCTACATCGACCGGATGAGCGACCACTGCGGCCCCTGCCGGTACAGACCGTCCGTGCGGGTCGGTGACGACGCCTGCCCCTTCACCGCCGGATACTGGAACCTGCTGCACCGCCACCGCGACCGGTTCGAACACAACGCGCGGATGACGCAGGCGGTGCGAGGCCTGGACCGGCTCCGCGATCTCGACGCGCTGCTGGAGCAGGAGCGGGAGCGCCGCGACTGACGTCCTACGGCCGGTGCGAGTGCCCGCGAGGCGCGGATGAGGAGAGGTACGTGGACCAGCCCCCGGCGGACTCCGCCCCGGAAGAGCCCGAGCAGCAGGTGCTCTTCGACTGGTCGGACCCCGCACAGGAGCCGGGGCCGCACCCGGCGTTCCGGGACGGCCCGGCCGCCCGCCGGATGCTCGACGTGCGGGAGGTCTACGCGGAGCCGGCGGCGCTCGACTCCCCGCGCGGCCGGCAGATCATGGCCCGCCTTCCCGGAGTGCCCGTGACGGAGATCGCGAGCCACTGGGGGATCCCGTCACTCCACGGCAACGACGGCAACATCGCCCGGTGGGTCCGGATCAAGTCGGGAACGCTGGTCCTCGGGGTGAAGCAGACGCTGCGGACGCGCCACAACGGCAGGTCGGCCGACTGGATCGCCCCGGGACCGTCCAACGGATGTGCGATGGCCTGCGCCTACTGCTACGTCCCCCGTCGCAAGGGCTACGCCAACCCCATCACGCTGTTCACCAACATCGAGGCGATCGTGGCCCATGTCCGGCGCCACGTACGGGCCCAGGGCCCCAAGACGGAACCCAACCAGTGCGATCCCCGGGCCTGGGTCTACGACATCGGTGAGAACGGCGACTGCTCCGTCGACGCCCTGGTCTGTGACAACACGGCGGATCTCGTCGCCGCGTTCCGGTCCCTGCCGACGGCGAAGGCCTCCTTCGCAACCAAGTTCGTCAACCCGGATCTGCTCACGCTCGACCCTCAGGGGCGTACCCGGGTGCGGTTCTCCCTCATGCCGCCCGAGGACGCCAAACTGCTGGACATCCGTACCAGCCCCATCGCCGAGCGGATCGCCGCCGCGGCCGACTTCCTCGACGCCGGCTACGAGGTCCACCTCAACTTCTCGCCCGTCGTCCTGCGCCCGGGGTGGCAGCGGGACTGGACCGACCTGCTGATCCACCTCGACGACGTCCTGCCCGACCGGGTGAAGGAACAGGCGGCGGCGGAGATCATCATGCTGACCCACAACCGGGAGCTCCACGAGGTCAATCTGGGCTGGCACCCTCGCGCCGAGGAGGTCCTGTGGCAGCCGGACGCCCAAGAGACGAAGCGCTCGCAGAACGGGGCCATCAACGTCCGCTACGCCCAGGAGATCAAGCGGCAGTCGCTGACGCGGATGCGGCAACTGATCTCCACGCACGCGCCGTGGCTGCGCGTCAGGTACGCCTTCTGACGTGACGGGTGTGTCTTACGTGACAGGCGTGTCGTAAGGGGACGGGTGTATCAACGGGACGGGGGCGGGGTGGTCCGCCGGAACAGGCGGGTGCCGGTTTGGGCGCCTCAGCCGGGCGCTACCAGGACGCGTGGCCGGCCGGATCGCCCTGCGGGTCGTCGAGCAGCGAGATCCGCACGCGTACGCGCTTGCCCACCGGCTCGCGGCGCACCTCGAAGCTCTGGCAGACCATGAGGACGATCTCCAGACCGTGCTGACCGGCGCGGGTGGGGTCGGCCTGGGCGGCGGCGGGAAGCACGGAGCCCGAGTCCCACATGGTGATCCCCAGCATGTCGTCGCCCGCTTCGAGGTCGAGCAGGCACGGCCCCGGCGCGTACTTGCAGACGTTCGTGGCCAGCTCGCTCACCACCAGCTGGGCGACGTCCATCGCCCGCGCGGACACGTGCAGACCGTGCGTCGACCGGGCGTCGGTGAGGAACTCCCGGACGAAGGCCCGGGTCCGGGCGATCTCGCCCGAGTCCATGACGTACGCGGCGCTGTCCTTCACGGTGGCCGTGCCGGGCTCCTGCCCGCCCTGTTCGGTCTCGCCGGACGTCAGTAGCTGTTCCATGACCCATTCCCCCGTTCAGATCAGCTGCGCGCGCAGCTGTCGCACCACCCGCCTACCCCCACCCACACGTTTCAGGCCAGGGTGCGTGCAGGTATTTCCGAGTGGCGCCGCCTCGGGGGAGCGGCTGCTCCGAGGGGTGGGACCGAAGGGGCCGCGTCAGCCCCGGCCCTCGTCAGCCCCGGCCCCCGTCAGCCCCGGCCCCCGTCAGCGGCGATCCGCAGCAGGTGGGCGGGCGGAGGGGTGAGGCCGAGGTCCGGGCGCCAGGCGGCCAGAATCTGCGCCGACGGGTCGAACAGCGGCGTGGGCAGCTCCTGGGGGGCGGTCCACCGCCAGGCGCTGATCAGATGCGGCTCGGTGACTTCGGGGACCCCGGCACCCAGGCGGACGAGAGCCGCCATGCTGATCCGGTTGATCCCGCCGATCACGTCGTGCAGCATGGCGAAGACGTCCACCGCGCTCTCCTCCACGCCGAGACCGGTCTCCTCGCGCAGCTCACGCGCGGCAGCCGCCGCGACCGACTCGTGCGTCGGGTCGACCTTGCCGCCGGGCAGCTCCCACGTACCGCTGTGGTGCCTGCCCAGGAGCACCCGCCCCTGCCCGTCCTCGACGATCACGCCGACCCCGAGGGCCGCCTGTGCCGTGGGCGGGCGTGTGTTGCGGGCGGGGCCGGTGAGGGAATCGGTGGTCATGGTGCTGGGTCTCCGCTCTCCGGGGCTTCTCTGGACCGGTACGGGACACACCGTAACGACATCGTCGGAACTCGCCCGGGCCGGTCCGCTCAGACGACCAGACGCAGCGCCGTCGCCGAGATGCCCAGCCGTACGCTCTGACCCCAGGTCAGCTCCAGGGCGTCCGACTCCATGCCGTCCCCGAAGACCACCATCCGGTCCGATTCCACGGTCAGGCGCAGCCCCTGGCCCCGGTCCAGTTCGCCGGCGACCAGCGATGTGCTGGTTGCCGGGGAGGGCCACGCCTCGCGGACGAACCAGAGCAGCCGGGGGTCGCACGGCGCGGGCAGCGGCACGGAGCTGCCACGCTCCAGCCACAGGGAGCGCAGCCAGCCGGTGGCGCCCGTCCCCGTGCCGACGAGGACCCCGGAGGAGGCCTGGGCCTCGCCCCGGGCCCCGGCGCCGTCGGGGCCCAGGCGGTAGCGGGCCGTCTGGTGGCCGGGCGGACCCAGGTAGATCTCGTTGAGCGCGAGCAGCCGCTGGGTGTCGTCGGCGACCGCCTCGACCATCGTCAGCGCCTCCACCCCGTGCCCGGCACCCGTCGCGGCGCGCAGCAGGGCGGCCGCGTCGGTGCGGCGGTGGCGGACCAGGACGCCGGGGTTGCGCCCGGGGTCGGTGTCGATGCCCACCACCGGCTGGCCGGACAGGTACTTGGCCACGTTGGCGACCAGCCCGTCCTGCCCGACCACGACCACCACGTCCTGCGGCGCGAACAGGAACCGGTCCAGGTCCGCGCGCTCCACCCGGGAGCTGCGCCAGGTGAGCGGCACGGCCGCCGCCACGTCCCGCAGGGCCTCCTGGGTACGTCGGTGGCGCCGGGCCACCTCCTCGATCGAGCGGCCCCGGCTGGACAGGAAGAACGCGGCCTGCCCGTGCGTACCGTGGCGGGCGAGCAGCTCCTCGTACTCGGTCCGGCGGTGGACGAGGACGGCTCGGGGCGCGAGGCTCACGCTCCCGCCCCGCCTTCCGCGCGGCCGAGCTTGGCGAGGAGCCCGGTGAGGACGTCGGGGGAGAGGGTGAGGCTCTCGATGCGCGGCACGTTCTCCGCGAGCCGGGTCGCCGCCAGGGCGTGCAGCGTGGCCGGATCGACCTCGCCGTGCACCCGCAGCCAGGCGGCCTGGGCCTCGGCGCGCGCCGAGCCCGTCTCGCGTGCCGCCTCGGCGTCCGCCCGGGCCAGGCGCACCTTGCGGGACGCCTCCGCCTCGGTCCGTACGCCGTCGGCCGCCGCCTTCTCCTCGGCCTCCCGGCGGGCGTTGGTGCCGCGCTGGTCGACCAGCTGCTCCTCGCGCCTGGCCAGTTCGATCTGGCTGGCCAGCTCGTTCTCGGCGATGGCGCGCTCCCGCTCGACGGCCACCGCCCGCCGTTCGTAGGTGGCCCGGTCCGCCTCCTGCTGGATCTGCTCGCGCGCCGGGGTGCGCAGGGCGCGCTCGACCTCGGCCTCGGGGCGGATCGCGACGACGCGCACGGCCACCACGTCGATCCCGGTGGCGGGGAGCCTCGGCTCGGCGGCGAGACCCGTGGCGACCCGTTCACGTACGGAAGCGACCCCGTCCACCAGGGCCTGCGCCAGCGGGGTGCGGGCCAGGACGTCCAGCGTGTGCTGCTGCGCGGTCTCGGTGAGCAGGGTGGCGATCTGCTCCAGCGGTGCGCCGCGCCAGCTCCCGGTGTCCGGGTCCACGGAGAAGTCCAGCCGGTCGGCCGCCAGGGCCGGGTCGCTGACCCGGTAGGTGACGGTGGCCTGCACGGTGACGTCCTGGAAGTCCGCCGTACGGGCGTGGAACGCCATGGCCAGCTCCCGGTCGTCCACCGGCACCTCGGAGAGCGCCGCCGACAGCGACCGGTACCAGAAGCTGAGCCCCCGCCCGTCGTGGGCGAGCCGGCCGCGCTTGTGGTGGCGGATGTGGGCGGTGGGCGCGGAGCGCAGATGGCGCCAGCCGAACCGCCGGGTGATGTCGGCCATGGGGACCCCCTCGGACATGAACTCGATCTCGTCACTGAGACGATAAGGGGTGTCGGCTATATGGTCAAGGTGACGAGAAGGGGGGTTCGTTGGTTCCTCGGGCCAGAACCCTGGCCGGGATCTCGCCGCCGCCGTGCACGGCCAGGTCGGCTCCGTTGACGTACGAGGCGTGCGGCCCGGTGAGCCAGAGGCAGGCGTGGGCCACGTCCGCCGGGACCGCCAGCCGCCCCATCGGGACGACGCCCGCCACCGTGGCGCCGTCGTCCTTGCCGTAGAGCTCGGTGGCGCTCGCGGTGCGGACGAGCCCTGCGGTGATGTGGTTCACCCGGACCTTCGGCGCCCATTCCAGGGCCAGGGCCCAGGTGAGGCCGAGCAGCCCCGCCTTCGCCGCCGAGTAGGCGGCGGTGCCCGGCTGCGGGTCGTGGGCCGAGACGCTGCCGATGTTGATCACGCGCCCGCCCTCAGGCTGCTCCCGCATGACCAGGTTGGCGGCCTGCGCCACGTAGAAGGGGGCGAGGAGATTGAGGGCGACGACCTTCTCGACGAAGCGGGGGGAGACGGTGGCCGCGTCGGCGTCGGGGGAGCCGCCCGCGTTGTTGACGAGGATGTCGAGCCGGCCGAACCGCTCGGCCGTCGCCGCCACCAGCCGGGCCGCGGCTGCCGGGTCCCGGACGTCCGCGCGGTGGAAGACGGCGTGCCGTCCGCCCGACGACGGCAGCGTGGCAGGCTCGGTGCGGCCGCAGACCATGACCTCCGCGCCCGCCGCCAGGAACACCTCCGCGATGACGGCGCCGAGGCCCTGGGTGCCGCCGGTGACGATCGCCGCCCGCCCGCCGAAGTCGATCGGATTGCCCAGCTCCATGGCCCGCCCCTCGCCGGTGGCGCTTCGATGCGCGTGCGCGGAATCTACCAATCGTTTGTTAGACGCGATGGGGGGCGCCGGTGCCCCGGGAACACGGGCGGCCGGTGAGCCCCGAAGAGGTCACCGGCCGCCCGGGCGGTGCGCCGCCCCCGTCCCCACGGCGCGGCGCCGGGTGGACCGTCCCCCTCCGCTGGGACGGACGGTCCCCGTCTGTCAGGACTCCGATGTGCCGGAGTCCATGGCTGTCAGGACTCCGGCGCGCCCGCCGTGAGCCCGAGTCCGGGCAGGATCGCCTTCTCGACGAACCTGCTGAGATACGCCGCGTCCGCGTACCGGCCCTCCAGCAGGGGGCGGGCCCGCATCACTCCGAGCAGCTGGGCCGCCACGTACTCCGCGCCCGGCAGGTCCGCCGCGATCTCGCCGCGCTGCTGCGCCCGCCGGACCATCGCGTCGATCGCCGCGATCTCCGGCACGATCAGCGCCTCCCGCAGGGCGCGGAGCAGCTCGGGGCTCTGGAGCGCCGCGTGGCTGAGCGCGTGCATGAGCGGGGTGTCGCGCCCCGACGCATCGCCGACCGTCCGGGCCGCCTCCAGGAGGTCCCCGGCGAGCGTCCCGGTGTCGATGTCCGGCAGCCGCATCCGCCGGGTTCCGTGCAGCGCGGCGACGACCAGTTCCGGCTTGGAGCCCCACTGCCGGTACAGCGTCGACTTGCCGCAGCGGGTGCGGGCGGCGACGCCCTCCATGGTCAGCGACTCGTATCCGCTCTCCCGCAGCAGATCCAGCACCGCCGTGTAGAGCTCCTGCGCCCGTTCCGGCGTGATCTTCGACCGGCGGGAAGCGAGGGCTGACTCCTGTACGGAATCGGGCGACGGCATGGACTTGTCCCTCCTGCGGCGGTGGGGCGAGGTTCTCGATACGCCAGTGTACCTATACGCGTGTGTACCGATACGCCAACGTATCGGTACACTGGCGTATCGATTCGGCACGGGTTCGCCATGCCGTCCTGACACCGCTTCGCATCCAAGGGGGCACCGGGTGACGTACGCCCGCACCGAGCCCACGGACCAGGAGCCGGACATACGTGCCCGACCGCCCCTCGTCCGCGAGTTCCTTCTCGTGGCCGGACTCTTCCTGGCCTACAAGTTCGGCCGCCGGGCGGCCGACGGCCATGTCGAGGAGGCGTTCCGCAACGCCGGGAACGTCTGGGACCTCGAACGCGCCCTGCACCTCCCGGGCGAGGGTGCCGTCCAGGGTCTGCTGCTGCACAGCCGGACACTGATCCACGCGGCGAACACCTACTACGCCACCGTGCACTTCCCCGCCACGGTTCTCTTCCTGGTCTGGCTCTACTGGCGCCGCCCGCTCCACTACCTCTGGTCGCGCCGCATCCTCGCCGTGCTCACCGGGGCCGCTCTCGCGCTCCACCTGCTCCTTCCGCTCGCCCCGCCCCGGATGCTCCCGGCCGCAGAGCTCGTCGACACCGGCCAGGTCTACGGGCCGACGGTGTACGGGGCGAGGCCCGCGACCGACACGATGGCGAACCAGTTCGCCGCGATGCCCTCGCTGCACGTCGGCTGGGCCGTGATGGTCGCCGTCGGCCTGATCGTCGCCACCCGTTCCCGGTGGCGCCGGCTCTGGCTGCTGCACCCGGCGATCACGCTGCTCGTCGTCGTGGGCACCGCCAACCACTACTGGCTCGACGCGATCGTCGTCGTGGCGCTGCTGGCGGTGGCGCTCGCCGCGCTGCGGCTGCCGCGCCCGGCCCGGAACGTGCCGGCGCACCTGCCGTGGGCGGCCGGTGCCGGGGCGGTGCTCGGCGGGAGCGCGCGCGTACCGGCGTACGCCGTCCCGGATGCGCACGCGGCGATGGACTCGTGCGCCGCCGCCACCGCGCCCCCGGCCCGCACCCCCGCCGGAACGGGAGCCGTCCGATGAACGCCACGCTGATCGCCGTCGCGCTCTCCCTCGTCTCCGCGGGCGCCTACGCGGCGGCAGCCGTGGCCCAGTCCCGGCTGGCCGGACGCACCGAGCCCGCCACCGGAGTCCTGCGGCTGCTCGGCCGGGGCGCCTGGTGGTCGGCGGTCGGCCTCAACGCCGGGGGAGCGCTGCTCCACGTCGCCGCGCTCAACTACGGCCCGCTCACCCTGGTCCAGCCGCTCGGCGCGCTCACCCTCGTCGCGGCCGTCCCGCTCGGGGCGCGCGCCGCGGGCCGCCGGGTCGGGCGCGCCGAGTGGCGGGGCACGGCCCTCACGCTGCTCGGCCTCGGCGCCCTGCTGCTGACCGCGGGCGGCTCCGCCCCGCACGAGACCCTCACCCTTCCCGAGGCCCTCGGTGTCGGGGCGGCCACGATGGCGGTCGTCGCCGGGCTCAGCCGCCCGGGAGCCCGCCCGGGGCTGCGGCACGCGGCGGCCTCCGGGATCACCTCCGGAGTCGCCTCCGCGCTCACCCAGACCCTCACGGTCGCCGTCACCGACCACTCCGGCGGCCCGCTGTTCAGCTGGCGGCTGGTGACGGTGGCGCTGCTCGTCTCCGCCCTCGCCCTGGGCGGCCTGCTGCTGTCCCAGACCGCCTACCGGGGCGGCCTCGGCGCTCCGCTCGCCGTCGTCACCCTCGCCAACCCGGTCGCCGCCGCCGCGATCGGCCTGGCCCTCCTCGGCGAACGCCTTCAGGGCGGGCCGGTCGGTCTGGTCCCGGCGCTGCTCGGTACGGCGGCCGCCGTCCGCGGGGTGATCCTGCTCAGCCGGGCCCAGGCGCAGAGCACGGACGGCGGGGACCGGGCGCGCGGCACGGACCCGGGTGGCGCGGTCGGGAGCGTCGTCCCGATGGACCCGGTCGCCTCCCGGGTCGTCATCGGCAGCCCGCGGCTCGCGGACGGTGCGCCGCTCGGCGCGGAGCCCGTCACCGTACGGACGGGCGGCTGACCCCTCCCGCAGGTCGGCTATCCAGGCCGACCGCGGTGCTCAGCCGTCCAGGCCGACCGCAGTGCTCAGCCGTCCAGGTCGCCGATGGCGCGGGTCAGCCAGCCGATCCAGAACGTCTCCAGGTCGATGCCGCCCCGCAGCACCAGATGCCGCAGCCGGCCCTCGTCGGTCGTCGGCGCGGGGGTGAAGTCCCGCTCCTCGATACCCCGGTACTCCGCCAACTGCCGCTCGTGCAGCGCGAGATGGCGGCGCAGCTCCACACCCATGCCGTTCACCCCGACGACCGCGGCCGCCCGCATCCGCAGCAGCAGCGGATCGCGGACCGGCCGGGGGTCCTCGGGGAGCGCCACCCAGGCCGCCAGCTCCTCGCGGCCCGCGGGCAACACCTCGTACTCCTTCTTCTGCCCGCGCGCCGGGGCCGCCGGCGGAAGTTCCCTGATCCGTCCCGCCTGCTCCAGCTTTCCCAGCTCGCGGTAGATCTGCTGGTGGGTCGACGACCAGAAGTAGCCGATCGACCGGTCGAACCTGCGGGTCAGTTCGAGACCCGAGGACGGCTTCTCCAGCAGTGCGGTGAGAATCGCGTGCGGCAGTGACATGACGTGCATCCTAAGGACGAGACCGGGACCGGGACCGGGACCGAGGGCGCGGGCTCACAGTGCCGCGGCGAGCTCCGTGCCCTGGCGGATCGCCCGCTTCGCGTCCAGCTCGGCCGCCACGTCCGCGCCGCCGATCAGGTGGACCGGGCCGCCCGCCGCGCGCAGCTCCTCGTACAGCTCCCGGCGCGGCTCCTGGCCCGCGCAGAGCACCACCGTGTCCACCGGCAGCACCCGCCGCTCCCCGTCGACGGTGAGGTGGAGGCCCTCGTCGTCGATCAGGTCGTAGGAGGCGCCCGCGATCATCTCGACGCCCCGGCGGCGCAGTTCGGTGCGGTGTATCCACCCGGTGGTCTTGCCGAGTCCCGCGCCGACCTTGGTGGTCTTGCGCTGGACGAGGTGGACGGTACGGGGCGTCCTGGGGCGCTCGGGGACGCGCAGGCCGCCGCGCTCCGCGTAGGCGGTGTCCACGCCCCATTGGCGGAAGAACGTCTCCGCGTCCTGGCTCGCCGCGTCACCGCCGTCGGTCAGGAACTCCGCGACGTCGAAGCCGATGCCGCCCGCGCCCACGACCGCGACCCGGTCGCCGACCGGGGCCCCGTCGCGCAGCACGTCCAGGTAGCTGACGACGTTCGGGTGGTCCGTGCCGGGGATCGCGGGGGTACGCGGCTCGACGCCGGTGGCGAGCACGATCTCGTCGAAGCCGTCCAGCGTCCCGGCGTCGGCCCGGGTGGACAGGCGCAGCTCGACGTCCAGCTCGGCCAGTCGGGTACGGAAGTAGCGCAGCGTCTCGTCGAACTCCTCCTTGCCCGGCACCCGGCGGGCCACGTTCAGCTGGCCGCCGATCTCGTCCGCCGCGTCGAACAGCGTCACCGCGTGGCCCCGCTCGGCGGCCGTCACCGAGCACGCGAGGCCGGCCGGACCGGCCCCGACGACGGCGACGCGCTTACGGGTGCGGGTCGGGCTGAGGACCAGCTCGGTCTCGTGGCAGGCGCGCGGATTGACCAGGCAGGAGGTGATCTGGAGGCTGAAGACGTGGTCCAGGCACGCCTGGTTGCACCCGATGCAGGTGTTGATCGCGTCGGCCCGGCCCGCCGCCGCCTTGGCGACGAACTCCGGGTCGGCGAGGAAGGGCCTGGCCATGGAGACCAGGTCCGCCCGGCCCGAGGCGAGGATCTCCTCGGCGACCTCCGGGGTGTTGATGCGGTTGCTCGTCACCAGTGGCACGGAGACGGCGCCACGCACCTTCTCGGTCACCCAGGTGAAGGCTCCGCGCGGCACGGAGGTGGCGATGGTGGGGATGCGCGCCTCGTGCCAGCCGATGCCGGTGTTGATGATCGTCGCGCCCGCCGCCTCGATCTCCTTCGCCAGCGTCACGACCTCCTCCAGCGTCGAGCCGCCCGGCACCAGGTCCAGCATGGACAGGCGGTAGATCAGGATGAAGTCGCTGCCGACCCGCTCGCGGACCCGGCGCACGATCTCGACGGGGAACCGGACGCGGTTCTCGTACGAGCCGCCCCAGCGGTCGGTGCGGTGGTTGGTCGCGGAGACGATGAACTCGTTGATCAGGTATCCCTCGGAGCCCATGATCTCGACGCCGTCGTAGCCCGCGAGGCGCGCCAGCCCGGCCGCCCGCACGAACTCCTCGATGGTCTCCTCGACCTGGTCGCCGGTCAGCGCGTTCGGGGTGAACCCGCTGATGGGGGCCTTGAGCGCACTCGGTGCCACCAGGTCCGGGTGGTGCGCGTACCGTCCGAAGTGCAGGATCTGCATGGCGATCCGGCCACCGGCCGCGTGCACCGCCGAGGTGATCTCCCGGTGCTGTTCCGCCTCCGCCTCGGTCGTCATCTTCGCCCCGCCGGGGAAGGAGCAGGCCCGCTCGCTGGGGGCGATACCGCCGGTGACGATGAGGCCGACACCGCCCCGGGCGCGCTCCGCGTAGAAGGCAGCCATCCGCTCGAAGCCGCGCTCCGCCTCTTCCAGGCCGATGTGCATGGAGCCCATGAGCACCCGGTTGGGGAGGGTCGTGAACCCGAGGTCCAGAGGGCTCAGCAAGGTCGGGTACAGGCTCATCGGGGTCTCCTCCGCACAGGGTCGTCACGTCAGTTGTAGACCACGTCGAGTAGCTTGTGCAACAAGTTGCATAATGAGGTGCGTCGCATACCCGGCCCCGCGGCGCCCGGCCCGTGTCCCGTACGGCGTACTCGGCCGGGCCCGCCCGGCACCGGCCGACGAGAGTGGGACCACAGTCGAACCCCTTCATCCCGGGAGTCCCCATGGTCAGCGTCAACCGGCGTGATCTCGGTCTGCTCGCCCTGCGCGTCGGCACCGGCGCGGTGCTCGCCGCCCACGGCAGCCAGAAGCTGGCCGGCTGGTTCGGCGGCGGAGGCATCCAGGGCACCACGGCCGCGATGGAGGCCATGGGCTTCCATCCGCCCAAGCACAGCGCCGTCGCCGCCGGACTCGGTGAAGCGGGCGGCGGTGTGCTGCTGGCCCTCGGGCTGGCCACCCCCGCCGCCGGTGCGGCGGCGGCCGGAGCGATGGCGGGCGCGGTGGCTGTGCACGCCCCGGCGGGCTTCTTCGCCCAGGGTGGCGGTTACGAGTACCCGGCGTTCCTCGGCTTCACCGCCGCCGCGATCGGTCTGACCGGCCCCGGCCGCTACTCCGTGGACCACGTCACCTGCCACATCTTCGACCGGCCCTGGATGGTCGCCCTCGCCTTCGCGGGCAGCGCGGCCGCGGCGGCGGTGGTGGTCGGCAGGCGCGCCAAGGGGCAGGCCGAGCAGCCGCCGCAGGAGACGCTCTGAGGAGCGCCGGCCCCGCCCGTACGCCGGCTCCCTGCGCCTACCGGCCCCCGCCCCAGGACTCCGTCCCGTACGCCGCTTCGCGTCGGCCGTCCGCCCTCTCGCGGCTCAGCGCCCCCGGCCACCAGGACTTCGGTCCGATGTCCCGGACCAGCGCCGGGACGAGGAGCGACCGCACGACCAGGGTGTCCAGCAGGACGCCGAAGGCGACGATGAAGGCGATCTGGACGAGGAACGCCAGCGGGATCACGCCCAGCGCGGCGAAGGTGGCCGCCAGCACGACACCGGCGGATGTGATGACCCCGCCGGTCGTGGTCAGCCCCCGCAGGATGCCCTCCCGGGTGCCGTGCCGCAGCGACTCCTCGCGGACCCGGGACATCAGGAAGATGTTGTAGTCGACACCCAGGGCCACCAGGAAGACGAACCCGTACAGCGGCACCGAGGAATCCGTACCGCTGAAGCCGAACACATGGGTGAAGACCAGCGAGGAGATGCCCAGCGTGGCCAGGAAGTTCAGCGCCACCGTGGTCACCAGCAGCACCGGCATCAGCAGGGACCGCAGCAGGAAGACCAGGATCACCAGGATGATCGCCAGCACCACCGGCACGATCAGCGTGCGGTCGTCCTCGGCCGTGCGCTGGGTGTCGTACTGCTGGGCGGTGTAGCCGCCGACCAGGGCGTCCGAGCCCGGCACGGCGTGGACCGCCTTACGCAGTGCGGCGACCGTTTCCTTGGCGTCGTCGCTGTCGGCGGCGTCCTTCAGGGTCGCGTCGATCCGGACCTTGCCGTCGACGACGAGCGGTTCGCCGCCGCCCGGTCGGCCGCCCTCGCCCACCGGCGCGACCGAGGCCACCCCGTCGGTGCGCCTCGCCGCCCCGCTCACCTCGGTCAGCTTGCCGGCCGACGCGATGATCACCGCCGGATTGCCGGAGCCGCCGGGGAAGTGCTCGCCCAGCGTCTCATGGGCGGCCACGGAGGGGGCGTCGTTGACGAAGATCTCGTCGAGCGGTACGCCCTTGGACGTGAGGGTGGGAGCGAAGGCGGCGCAGGCGATGAGGAACGCCAGCGTGATCGCCCAGACCTTGCGCGGGGCCCGGTCGACCAGCGCGGCGACCTTGCTCCAGATGCCGTGACCGCCGGACCCGTCCTGCGCGGGCCTGGGCTTCGCCGGCCAGTACGCGGCGCGGCCCAGCAGCACCAGGGCGGCGGGCAGGAAGGTGAGGGCGCTGAGGACCGAGCAGACGATGCCGATCGCGCCGACCGGCCCCAGCGCCCGGTTGTTGGTGAGGTCGCTGAGCAGCAGGGCGAGCAGGCCCACGGCCACCGTCGCGGCGCTGGCCGTGATCGGCCCGAAGGACTCGCGCAGCGCGACCCGCATCGCGGTGAACCGGTCGCCGTGGACGCCGAGTTCCTCCCGGAAGCGGGCGGTGAGCAGCAGCGCGTAGTCCGTCGCGGCGCCGATCACCAGGATCGACAGGATGCCCTGCACCTGGCCGTCCACCCGCACGATGTCGTGGTCGGCGAGCACGTAGACGATCGCGCAGGCCAGCCCCAGGGCGAACACGGCGCCGAGGATGATGAGGAAGGGCAGCAGCACACTGCGGTACACGAGCAGCAGGATGACCAGCACCGTGACCAGGGCCACCCCGAGCAGCAGTCCGTCGATGCCCGCGAAGGCCTCGGACAGATCGGCCTGGCTCGCGGCCGGCCCCGCCAGCTGCACCGTCGCGCCCGGCACGGCCGCACCGGCCTTCTTGACCTCCTCCAGCACCGTCGGCAGCTCCTCCCCGAGACCGGGGCTCAGCTGCACGATGCCCTGGAGCGCGAGGCCGTCCTCGGAGGGCAGCGCCGGGGACGGCTTCCCGACGACCCCCTCGGTGCCCGCGAGCGAGGCGAGCGCACCGGTGGCGGCTTCCCGCTGGGCAGCACGCACCGGCGCGCCCTCGTCCTTCGACGTCCAAACGAGGATGACGGGGAGGGTCTCGTTCTGCTGGAACGCCTTCTGCGCATCGATGACCTGGGTGGACTCGGCGTTCTGCGGAAGGAACGCCGCCTGGTCGTTGGTGGCGACCTCGCCGAGCTTGCCCGCGTACGGACCGAGCCCGCCGCCGATGCCGAGCCAGGCGATGAGCAGGACGACAGGGATCAGCCAGCGGGCCGACCGTGCGGATGTGGACATGCCTCTCCCGGGGGTACGAGTGATATCTCAGCGATGAACAATCTCAATCGTTGAAATACATTAGCGGAGCGCTCGAAGAGGAAGCCTGGCGGGGAGCGTAAGGGAAGTGTTTCGGCGAGCCATGCCCTTAGGGATGCACCTGGCGGGGGGAAATCTCAGCGACGCGCCGCAGGGTCCTCGGACAGTTCCTCGTTCATGGCGGCGAGGAAGCGCAGGACGGTGGTGAGCTCCGCCTCGGTGAAGCGTGCCCTCGCCCGGTCGGTGGCCTCGGCGAGCGGCATGAAGTAGGCGCGGGCGGCCTTCCGGGCACTCGCCTCGTAGTACACGTGCACCACCCGGCGGTCGGCGCTCTCCCGGGCCCGCCGGATGTGACCGGCCCGCTCCAAGCGGTCGAGGCAGGCGGTCACCGCGCCCGAGGTGAGACCCAGGTGCTCGCGCAGCGCCCCCGGGGTCAGGGGGGTGGGGGCGTCGAGGATGGCCGCCAGCGCGCTCACGTCCGTGGGGTGCAGCTGCTGGTGCGCCGCGAAGCCGTGGGTCATCCGGTTGATCTCGCCGTTCATCCGGCGGAGCTCGACCGCGAACGCCTGGAGACCGGCGGCGGATCCGGGCTCCGGGGCCGCCGAGGATTCCGAGGCGGCGCTCCGGGTCTGTCGGCTGTCAGCGCTGGTCACGTACCCAGCGTATAGAACCGTGGCCCGTGGCCGGTGCCCGGACCGGCACCCGGTCCGGGCACCCGGTCCGGGCACCCGGTCCGGGCACCCGGTCCGGGCACCCGGTCCGGGCACCCGGTCCGGGCACCCGGTCCGGGCACCGACCACGGGCGGGGTGCCGTCACGACGTCGGCCCGGCCCTGGGGCACGACCTGGGTCGGGCCACCGTTCTGGCGGAGGCCCAGGGGGTCGACCGGGCCGACCGGTGGGGCATCTTCGTCGGTGAATGGGCGCCCACCTTCTTCGGGCTGGGGCTGGCTCTGAGCCGGTACGAGAATCTGCCCGACACTGAATTTCCGGACAGCTTCGCCGCCGGGTCGTAGTAATGCCGTGACCGGTGTCGGATCGGGATGATCGATCGGCGAAAGCCGACCGTACGGGAATTTCCCTGCGCGCGTACGAAAAAGGTGCGCGGAGGTATTCGTCTGCCCGGTATTACGTGCGCGTCGGTTTTCAGCGGCCACGAGTCGGCTTTTGCGCGGCTTCCAGCGGCCGGGAGTCGGCTTGTGCGCGGCCGGGAGTCGGCTCGTGCGCGGCCGATGGTCGGCCTCCCGCGGCGACGAATCGGCTTCGAGCTGCGGCCGGCGGGCCCGCCTCCGGCCCGGCCGCGGTGGCCCGCCCCGGCCCGGCAGGAGTTGATCCGCCGGACCGGGGCAACCGGCATGACATGAATACCGGTTCAGTAGCAGCACAGGGGCGCGGCCAGGCCAAGAGAGCCGCCAACAGCACCGCGATGAAGGCCGGGGCCCGCGCCGGGTTCGTGGCCCGTGGGGTGATCTACGTCCTCGTGGGCGCCCTCGCCCTGCAGATCGCGCTCTCCGGAGGCGGCAAACAGGCCGACCGGGGCGGCGCGGTAGCGGAGATAGCCGAGAAGCCGTTCGGCAAGGTCCTGCTGTGGCTGCTGGGCATCGCGCTGGTGGGCATGGCGCTCTGGCGGCTGTCCGAGGCCCTCTTCGGCCAGGTCGGCCCCGACGGTGACAAGGCCTCCAAGCGGGCCATGGCCGCCGGACGCTTCGTCTTCTACGGCTTCGTCGCCTATTCGGTCCTGTCCTTCGCCGCAGGTGACTCGGGCAGCGGCGGCGGTTCGTCCGACCAGCAGTCCCAGGACGTCACCGCGAAGGCGCTGGAGTGGCCCGGGGGCCAGTGGATCGTCGGTATCGGGGGTGCCGCGATCGCCTGTGCCGGTATCTGGATCGCGGTCCGGGCGATCATGCGTAAGTACCACAAGCACCTCAAGATGTCGGAGATGTCGCGTAAGGTGCGCCGCACGGTCGACTTCACCGGCGTGTTCGGCGGTACGGCGCGGGGTGCCGTCTTCGCCACCGCCGGCGGGTTCGCCGTCGCCGCGGCCGTCAAGCACAACCCGGATCAGTCCAAGGGGATGGACGACACCCTGCGCTCCTTCACCGAGACCCCCGTCGGCCCGTGGCTCCTGGTGGTCATCGCCCTCGGCCTGGTCGCCTTCGGTGTCTTTTCCTGGTTCAACGCCCGCTACCGCAAGGTCTGACCCCCGCGAAAAGGTCTGCATCACCGCAGAACCTGAGCCGACGCTGCTGACGGGTCGGGACCGTGCCTCATCGGCACGGTCCCGACCCGTCGACGTTGTGCCGTCAGGCCCCGGGTAGCCGCGGGCCGGTGTCCCGGGAGGCCGTGCGCGGACCCGCGCTGCCGGTCAGCCGCGGCGGGCCGCCGGCCGCCGCGCCCCGGCGGGAAGTGTCCTCACGGGCGGCCTGCTCCGGGTGCCAGCTACGCCAGTAGGGGTTGTCGTGGGGCAGCCCGCCGGTGACCCGCCCGTACATCCCGAACATCAGGATCAGCAGCCCCATCACGAAGCTGAAGATCACGTTGGACATGCCGAAGTCCAGAAGGTTCGCGCCCTTGTCCAGGATGAAGATGTGGATGAATCCGCTGAGCAGGAAGAGCACGCCGACCGTCATGTTCACCATGGACGCGACGTTTCCGCCGATCAACGCCCCGGCGATCAGCACCAGGCCGACCACGACGGAGATCAGGCTCAGCAGGCCGTTCGTCGACAACCCGGCCACCTGTGCGCCGCTCGTGTCGAAGAAACCCAGCTGGTTGGTGAAGCCGAGGATGCCGAAGACCAGCAGGATGGCTCCGCACAGACCCGCCCCTATCCGGTACACGGCCGCGAGCCGGTGGTCCACGGGGAGTTCGTCGCTCAGTTTCATTGCCCTCTCCTGTCGGTGCCTGATGCGATAGCCCGTGCGGGCCCCGATGTCCGCTCCCCCCTTCCTATGGTTCCTCCGGCCCGCTTCCCCGTCACCTCACTCCGGCGAGGCGGAGCTCTCCGCGACGGAACGCCGGATGCGCAATATCGCGCGTCTGGCGTGACTCTTCACTGTGCCGAGCGGCAACCCGGTCCGCTCGGCGATCTGGACGTGGGTGAGGTCGTCGAAGAACGCCAGACACAGAATGCGCCGCTGGACCGGGGGCAGCTTGCGCAGCTCCTGCGTCACCAGCACGCGGTCCAGCGCCGCCTCGGGCCGTCCGGCCGCCCCGGGCGCCTCGGACCCCTCGCGCGCGGCGTGCGCGGCTGCCAGCTCCGTACGCCGGGAACGGGCCGCGTGGGCGTCCGCGATCTTGCGGCGGGCGATGCCGACGAGCCAGCCCGGGAGAGGTCCGCGCACCGCGTGGTAGCCGTGGCGGCCCCGCCATGCGGCGAGGAAGGTCTGCTGCGCCACGTCCTCGGCCTCCCGGGCGTCCCCCAGGGAGCGTGCCGCCAGCGAGTACACCAGGTCGCCCCACCGCCGGTAGACCAGGGCGAAGCACTCCTCGTCGCCGCGTACGAACCCCGCTGCCAGCCGTGCCGACTCGGCACGGTCCTCGGTCCTGGCGGGCGTCGCGGCCGCCGGGCCGACCGGACTCACACGGTCCTCGGCCCTGGCGGGCGTCGCGGCCGCCGGGCCGACCGGACTCAGGAGCACCGTCATGTGTCCGTCCTCTCCGCCCCGCCGCGGATCCGCTGCTCGGACCGGCGCCGGCCGATGCGGTTCTCCGTACGGGACGGGCCGTGTTCCGGGCATGCCCGGCGCCCCGCTGATCTTCAGCCAACCGGGTGGCCGTGCGCCGGGCAACGTGCATCGTTTCTGCGTCGTATGGTGAAGGCATGGACGACGCGGTCTCCACGCTGACCAGAGGGCCCGCCGCCGGCGGCCTGACCACCGGCGCGGTGGCGCGCCTGCTGGGCGTGGCGCCGACCACCCTGCGCTCGTGGGACCGCCGCTACGGGATCGGCCCGGCCTCCCGCGAGGGCGGTCGGCACCGGCGGTGGACGTCGGCCGACATTGGGCTGCTGGAGTGCATGTGCGGCCTCACGAACGCGGGTATGCCCCCGGCCGAAGCCGCGCGGACGGCCCTGGCGGCGGCCTCCCAGGGGGCCCCACCCCGGCCGGACGAGCAGGAGAGCCGAAGCGGGGCGCAGTCCTTCCACGGCCCCGGGGCGCTTCCGGTCGGCCGGGCCCGCCGGGAGTGCCGCGGGCTGGCCAGGGCGGCCGTCCGGCTGGACGCGCAGGCCATGGACGAACTGCTGGCCGCGGCCATCGACCGGTACGGGCTGCTCGCCGCCTGGGAGTCGGTCATCATGCCGACGCTGCACGCCGTCGGCCGCAAGTGGGAGACCGCGGGGGAGCGGTACGTGGAGGTCGAGCACCTCCTGTCCTGGCACGTCTCCAGCGCGCTGCGCCGGGCCGCCGCGCAGCGCACACCGGTCGCCGGTCGTGGTGTCTCCCTGCTCGCCTGCACCCCGGGCGAGAGCCATACGCTGGCCCTGGAGGCGCTGGCCGCCGGACTGGCCCAGCAGGGCCTGCCCGTAAGGATGTTCGGTGCGGCCCTGCCGGTGGAGGCGATGGAGGAGGCGGTGCGGCGCACCGGGCCCGCCGCCGTCGTGCTCTGGGCTCAGGCGCGGTCCACCGCCAGCCGTGCGCTGGTGGCGCGGGTGGAGGCCATCGAGTGGGGCGTACGGGGTGCCCGCCGACGGCCGGTCGTCCTGGTCGCCGGACCGGGCTGGGCCGGGCAGTTGCCGTCCGGGGTCCGCCATCCGTCCGGTCTGGCCGAGGCGTTGGACGCGCTCGCCACCATCAGTCGACGATGACCCCCTGGATGCCAGGGAGTTGTCCGTCCCCGCCGAGGCGGGCCCGCACCCGGAAGGTACGGCGGTAGGCGTCCGGCGGCACCCCGACCGTCCGGTGGAAGTGGCGGCGCAGAGTGGTGGCGGTGCCCATACCGGTGGCGGTCGCGATGGCGTCGAGGGTGTCGTCGGTGGTCTCCAGCAACTCCTGGGCACGGCGGATTCGTTGGGTGAGCAGCCACTGCAACGGGGTGGTGCCGGTCACCGATCTGAAGTGGCGGCCCAGATGGCGCGAGCTCATCCGCGCCCGGCGGGCCAGGTCCTCCACGCCGAGCGGCTGGTCCAGTCGGGCCATCACCCACGGGAAGAGCTCGGCGAGCGGATGGTTGCCCGGTGCGGGGACCGGGGTCGTGACGAACTGCGCCTGGCCGCCGTCCCGATGGGGCGGTACGACCAGGCGGCGGGCGAGGGCGTTGGCGACCGCGGAGCCGTGGTCGAGGCGGACGAGGTGCAGGCACAGGTCCATGGCGGCGGCCTTGCCCGCCGAGGTGAGCACGCGCCCGTCGTCCTCGTACAGGACGTCCGGGTCGACCGTCACCCGGGGATGCCGCTCGGCGAGCACCTGGGTGTGCGCCCAGTGGGTGGTCGCCCGCCTGCCCTCCAGCAGACCGGCGGCGGCCAGCACGAAGGCGCCGGTGCAGAGGGAGGCCACCCGTGCGCCCGCCTCGTGGGCCGCGCGCACCGCGTCGATCAGCTCGGCGGGCGGGGGCTGATCGACATCGACCCAGCCGGGGACGATCACGGTGTCGGCCCCCGCGAGGGCGTCGAGCCCCCGGTCGGGCTCCAGCCGGAACCGGCCCGCCCGTACGGCGCCCGGCCCGCAGAGCGAGAGGTCGTACCAGGAGTCCGCCCCGGCGGGTGCGTGCGAACCGAAGACCTCGCAGGCCAGGGCCAGTTCGAAATGCAGCATGCCGTCGGTGACGGCCAGCGCGACAGCGGTCATGTCCGAAAGTGTACGGGGCATGGCGTTCCGGACCATCGCGGCGGGTGGCCGGTCCCGGCCAGGATGTCGGTATCAGGAAGACGGGAAGCCGGGTCGCGGTCACGGCCGGGGCGGCGGATCATCCGCGTACCAGGGGAGAAATCATGGGATCGGGCCAGACGGTGGCGGTGTTCGGCGCGTACGGGCACACCGGGCGGTTCGTGGTGGCGGAGCTGACGGAGCGCGGCTTCCTCCCGCTCCTCGTCGGCCGCGACGCCGGGAAGCTGAAGGCGCTGGCGTACGGAACCGGGCTGGAAGCCCGCACGGCCTCGGCCGACGACCCGGCCTCGCTCGACCGGGCGCTGACCGGAGCGGCGGCCGTCATCAACGGCGCCGGGCCGTTCGCCACGACGGGTGCCCCCGTGATCGAAGCGGCTCTGCGGGCGGGCATCCCCTACCTGGACGTGGCGGCCGAGATCGAGGCGAACCTCGACACCTTCGCCCACTTCGCCGACCGGGCCCGGGACGCGGGAGCGGTGATCGTCCCGGCGATGGCCTTCTTCGGCGGCTTCGGGGACCTGCTGACCACCGCGGCGATGGGCGACTGGACGACGGCCGACGAGGCGCACATCGCGTACGGACTGAGCAGCTGGCACCCCACCGCCGGGACGCGCACGGCGGGTGCGGTCTCGCGGGAGCGCCGCGGTGGCCGGCGCATCGTCCACACCGGCGGGCGGCTCCAGCACCGCGACGACGCCCCGCCGGCCCTCGAATGGACCTTCCCCGCCCCCGTGGGCCCCCGGCAGGTCATCGGCGAGTTCACGATGGCCGACGTCGTGACCGTACCCAGTCACCTGCCCATCCCCGAGGTGCGCACCTACATGACGGCCGAGGCGGCCCGGGACATCGCGGCCCCGGACACGCCGGCCCCGGCGGCGGTCGACGAGCGCGGGCGGTCCGACCAGACCTTCATCGTCGAGGTCGTCGTGCGCGCGGGCGGGGCCGAACGCCGGGCCGTGGCCCGCGGCCAGGACATCTACGCGGTCAGCGCGCCCCTGGTGGTCGAAGCGGTCGACCGTGTCCTGACCGGACGGACCCGGGTGGCCGGCGTGGCCTCGGCGGGGGAGATGTTCGACGCCCACGACTTCCTGAGGGCGCTCTCCCCGCACATCACGGTGGAACTGCACTCCTAGGGCCCCGCTGTTCGGGTCATGCCGGGCTCGCCACCTCAGCGCAGGAAGTCCGCGAGCCCCGTCAGCAGCCGCTCGACGTCGTCCGTGTCGTTGTACGGGGACAGCCCCACGCGCAGGCCCCCGTCGTCCCCGAGGCCCAGGTGGCGGGAGGCTTCCAGGGCGTAGAACGAGCCGGCCGGGGCGTGGACGCCGGAGCGGGCGAGGAAGCGGTACGCGTCCGAGGCGTCCCGCCCCTCGAAGGTGAGCAGCAGCGTGGGCGTGCGGTCCGCCGCCCGGGAGTGCACCGTCACCCCGCGCAGCTCGCCCAGCGCCTTCTCGGCCGTCCCCAGCAGGGCGCTCTCGTGGGCCCCGATCGCCGCGTAGGCGGACCGCAACCGGTCCCGCCGCCCGGTGGCCGCGCCGCCGGAGCCCAGCTCCGCGATGAAGTCGACGGCGGCGCGGGTGGCCGCCAGCACCTCGTAGGGGAGGGTGCCGAGCTCGAAGCGCTCCGGGACGGCGTCGCTGGACGGCACCAGCTTGTCGGGGCGCAGGGTTTCGAGCAGCTCCGGGCGGGCGCTGAGCACGCCGTGGTGAGGGCCGAAGAACTTGTACGGCGAGCAGACGAAGAAGTCGGCGCCCAGCTTCTCCACATCCACGAAGTCGTGCGCCGTCAGGTGCACCCCGTCGACGTGGAACAGCGCACCGGCCCGGTGGACCAGCTCCGCTATCGCGGCGACGTCGGGCCGGGTGCCGATCAGGTTGGACGCCCCGGTCACCGCGACCAGCCGGGTCCGCTCGGTCAGCAGCGCGCCGACCGCCTCCGTGGGCAGCTCCCCGGTCGCCGGGTCGAACTCCGCCCACCGCACCACCGCACCGGCCCGCTCGGCCGCCTGCACCCAGGGGCGGATATTGGCGTCGTGGTCCAGCCGGCTGACCACGACCTCGTCCCCCGGCACCCAACTCCGCGACAGCACGCGGGAGATGTCGTACGTGAGCTGGGTCGAGCTGCGTCCGAAGACGATCCCGCCCGGGTCCGCGCCCAGCAGATCCGCCAGCGCCGCTCTGAAGTCGCCGACGAGCGTCTCCGCGTGGACCTCCCCGGGCAGTGTGGCGCCCCGGATCGACAGCGGCCGGCTCAGTGCCTCGGTGAACGCCGCGATGACGGGTGCCGGGGTCTGCGTGCCGCCCGGCCCGTCGAAGTGCGCCGTACCGGCCCGGAGGGCGGGGAACTGCGCGCGCAATGTGCTGAGGTCGTACGTCATGGAGACTCCCTCGCTCGTGGGCGCCCGGGCCGGGGCACGGCCATGGCGCCGACAGTAACGTCGCCGCGGCAGCGCCCCCGGGGGGCGGGCGCGCGGTTCGGCGCCGATCATCGCAGGGTGTCCCCACCCGTGAAAGGACGCCTCGCGCCGAGCGGTGCGCGGGCGCATCGCCCCGTGCTCATCGTGCGCCGCCGCGCACACGCGCACGTCACAGCGCACACTTATGCGCCGTCACACGGCACAGGGATGATCCTATGAGAGAATTCCTCGTATTAATTGACCCGCTCAGGTGGCGGCAAAGAGTTCCCTGCATTCCTCTCGTCCGTAAATCCTCGGCGCGGCGGGTGAGTGGCGAACGCCCACGAAGGAAACCGTGATTTCGGTGACGAGGTGGCGGTTAAAGCCGTGGGAATCGGAAATGAATGACCTGGGCCGATGGAGCTGGGGGGCATCGGTCCACGCCACGGCCGGTTTCACCGGAGCCGGGCGTCCGCAATCGATCGGTTACGGGAACGGCTGTTCACGCCCGGGGTGCCAGCCACCCCCCGGGTCCGCCTTGAACTGCACCGATGCGATGTTCTCTCCTAGATCCCATCTCCTGTGGAGGGGCACGGATGGACGAGTGCGCACGGTCCGCCGATGGCGCGATCGATTCGGTTGGCTATTCGGATGGCGGGAAGAGTGGTGCCGGAATCTCCCCGACTTCCGTCCTCCGTCGGACCGCCTATCCGCTGCTCCTGCTGGCCGTCGCTCTCGTCGGTGCGTCCGCAGTGATTCGGCGCTGGGATCCGGCCATCGTGAGTCCGCTTTTCCTCATGGGGACCCTCGGGTATCTGGCCCTTCTCGAACGACTGATTCCCTATGACCGGACCTGGCACCCCGGAAAGGACGAGTGGCGCTGGTACGGCATCTATTTTCTGCTCACGACGGCCGGAAGCGGACTGGCGCAACTTCTGGTCACGGCCGCCGTGGGGTGGATCTCGCCCGACGAGCAGGCCGGCCACCTGTGGGCCGAGATCCCGGGCGCCCTGCTGGCCGGATCCCTCGTCAGCTACCTGGTGCACCGGCTGGGCCACACCAGCGCCCTGCTGTGGCGCCTGCACGGGGTGCACCACGTGCCGCAGAAGGTCAACGTCGCCAACAACGGCGTCAACCACGTGCTGGACATCGTGCTCGCCCAGAGCCTGGTCCAACTGACCCTGGCCGTGGCCGGATTCTCCCGCTCCGCCGTGCTGGTGACCGGCCTCTTCGTCGTCGCCCAGGGCTATTTCGTCCACGCCAACATCGACGTCCGCATCGGCCGGTTCAACCATCTGCTGGCCAGCCCCGAACAGCACCGACTGCACCACAGCACCGATCTCTCCGAAGCCGGCCACTACGGCTCCGACCTCTCGTGCTGGGACCACCTCTTCGGCAGCTTCACCTGGCGCCCCGGCCGCGAACCCGCCGCCGTCGGCCTCCACGACCCGGCGTCCTTCCCCGGCACCGGAGAGATCGTCGCCGGCCTCCTGCACCCCTGGCGGCGACGGCCGGGGCTGCGACGACATGACGACGAATCGATGACTTGAGGAGTGCGACATGGCCGACGCGAACAGCGACGCGTTACGTCAGAAGGTGGCGATCATCGGCATGGGCTGCCGCCTTCCCGGCGGCGCCTCGGACCACCGGACGTTCTGGCGGAACCTGATGGCGGGCAAGGACTGCATCACACCCACTCCGCCCGACCGGTACGACGTCACCACGCTCGGCAGCCGCTTCCGGGACAAACCCGGCCGCCTCGTCGGCGGCCGCGGCGGATACATCGACGGCTTCGACGAGTTCGACCCCGCGTTCTTCGGGATCAGCCCCCGCGAGGCCGACCATATGGACCCCCAGCAGCGAAAACTGCTAGAGGTGGCCTGGGAGACGCTGGAGGACGGCGGTCAGCGCCCGGCCGACCTGGCCGGCGAGAACGTCGGCGTCTACGTCGGCGCGTTCACCCTGGACTACAAGATCCTCCAGTTCGCCGACCTGGGCTTCGCCTCGCTGGCAGCGCACACCGCTACCGGCACCATGATGACGATGGTGTCGAACCGGATCTCGTACTGCTACGACTTCCGCGGCCCCAGTCTCTCCCTCGACACCGCGTGCAGTTCCTCCCTGGTCGCCGTCCACCTGGCCTGCCAGGCCCTCAGCAGCGGCGAAACCGGTCTCGCACTGGCCGGCGGGACCCTGCTCAACATGGCCCCGCAGTACACGATCGCCGAGACGAAAGGCGGCTTCCTCTCTCCCCAGGGCCGCTCCCGCACCTTCGACGCCGCCGCCGACGGCTACGTACGGGCCGAGGGCGTCGGCCTCGTCGCGCTGAAGCGGCTGGAGGACGCCGTCCGCGACGGGGACCGGATCCACGCGGTGATCCTCGGCAGCGGGGTCAACCAGGACGGTCACACCAACGGCATCACCGTGCCCAACCCCGACGCCCAGGTCGCCCTCATCCGGCGCGTCTGCGCCGAGGCGGGCATCGCACCCGGTGACCTCCAGTACATGGAGGCGCACGGCACCTCCACCCCGGTCGGCGACCCGATCGAGGCGGGAGCCCTGGCCCGGGCCCTGGCCATCGGACGCAAGCCCGGCGCCCGCGCGTACGTCGGCTCCGTGAAGACCAACATCGGGCACACCGAGTCCGCCGCCGGCATCGCCGGGCTGATCAAGACCGTCCTGTGCCTGGAGCACCGGCACATCCCGCCCCACATCAATCTGGAGCGGCTCAACCCCGCCATCGACCAGACCGCGCTGCCGTACGAGATCCCCACCCGGCCGACCCCCTGGCCCGAGCACGACGGACCCGCCCGGGCGGGCGTGAACTCGTTCGGATTCGGCGGCACCAACGCGCACGTCGTCCTGGAGGAGGCCCCACCGCCCGCCCACCAGGCCGCCCCCGCCGAACGGACCTGGAGCATCCTGCCGCTGAGCGCCCGGCACCCGGACGCCCTCCCGGAGCTGGCGGCCGGCATCCGCGGCGAACTGGCCGGCGACGACGGCCCGGCCGTGGCGCTGACCGACCTCGGCCACACCCTGGCCCACCGCCGCCAGCACCTCACCGACCGGCTCTGCGTCGTCCACTCCTCGCGCGCCTCCCTGGACGAGGCGCTCGCCGCCGTCCAGCGGGGCGAGGCCCACCCCCGGGCCGTTCAGGGCCGGGAACGGGACGCCGAAACGCGGCGCCTGGTCTGGGTCTTCACCGGCATGGGTCCTCAGTGGTGGGGGATGGGCCGCCAACTCCTCCGTGACGAACCGGTGTTCCTCGAAGCCGTCACCCGATGCGACCGCGCGCTGCGGGAATTCGCCGACTGGTCCCTGATCGACGAGATGTCCGCCGACGAATCCGCCTCGCGCATGGGCGAGACCTGGCTGGCGCAGCCCGCGAACTTCGCCCTCCAGGTCGGTCTCGCGGCGCTGTGGCGGGCGTACGGCGTGCGCCCGGACGCCGTGGTCGGCCACAGCACCGGGGAGATCGCCGCCTTCTACGAGGCGGGGGTCTACTCCCTCCAGGACGCGGCCCGGATCGTGGTGCACCGTAGCCGCCTCCAGCAGACCCTGGCCGGTACCGGCACCATGCTCGCGGTGAGCCTGCCGGAGGACGAGGCGGAGCGCCGGGTGCACCCCTACCGGGACCGGGTCTCGATCGCGGCCGTCAACAGCCCCACCTCCATCACGCTGGCCGGCGAGGCGGCGGCCCTGGCCCTGCTGGCCGAGGAGTTGCGGGCCGAGCAGCTGTTCGCCAAGTTCCTCACCGTACAAGTGCCCTACCACAGCGTCGGCATGGAGCGGATCAAGGACGACCTGCTCACGGCACTGGCGCCGCTGGCGCCGCGCCCGGCCCGGCTCCCGCTCCACCTCACGGGCACCGAAGGGGTGGCCCAGGGCGGTGAGCTGGACGCCGCCTACTGGTGGAAGAACGTACGCGACCGGGTACGGTTCCGGGCCGCCGTGGACCGCCTCGCCGGCGACGGCCACCAGGTGTTCCTGGAGATCGGCCCGCACCCGGTCCTCGGCCACGCGATCCGCGAGTGCCTGGAGGCGGCCGGGGCGGTCGGGGCGGCCGGGCTGACACTGCCCTCGATCCGCCGCCAGGAGGACGAGAGCGAGCGGTTCGCGCTCTCCCTCGCCTCGCTCCACAACCTGGGCGCCGACATCGACTGGGACGTCCTCCAGCCCTCCGGCCGGCCGGTCACCCTGCCCCGCCACCCCTTCCGCCGCGACCGGCACTGGACCGAGCCGCGGCCGGTCGCCCAGGTCCGCCTGGGCCACATCGACCACCCGCTCCTCGGCCGGCGCACCGACCGCACGGAACCGGCCTGGCAGGCCCGCCTGGACACCGAGTCCCTGCCCTACCTGTCCGACCACCGCATCCAGGACACCGTGGTGTTCCCCGCCGCGGGCTACATCGAGATGGCGACCCAGGCCGTCCTCCGGCTCACCGGAGCCACCACCGCCCACCTCACCGACATCGACCTGCGCAAGGCGCTCTACCTGCCGGACGGCGAGGACCGGACCGTGGAGGTGTCGCTCTCCCTGGAGGACGCGGCCTTCACGATCGCCTCCGCCGCGACCGGGGACGACGCGGAGCGGACCGTGCACGCGAGCGGGATCGTCCGCACCGGGCAGCGCCGCAGGACCGCCGCCCGGCTCGACGCCGCCGCGATCCGCGCCCGTACCGTCCGCAGGCTGGAGGGCCCCGACTGCTACACCGCACTGGCCGCGCTCGGCTACCACTACGGGCCCGCGTTCCGGGCCGTCGAGGAGGTGTGGATCGGCCCTGGCGAGGTCCTCGCCCGGATCCGCCCGCCCGAGATGGTCGACGCGGCAGGCCACCACCTGCACCCGGTCCTGCTCGACGCCTGCTTCCAGGCGCTGCTGACCCCGCGAATCCTCCAGGACCCGGCACCGGGGAGCGGCATCAGGCTGCCGCTCTCGCTGGCGGAGGTCGCCCTCGAACCGGTCGGTGACCAGCCGCTCTGGGCGCACGCCACGGTGCGCCCCTCGGACGCGGACACCACGCTCGGGGACATCGCCCTGTACGCCGACGACGGTGCGCCGCTGGGCCGGATCCAGGGACTGCGGGCCGCCGACGTGGAGAAGGCGGCGACCGCCGTCGCCCGCAGCACGATCGACTCCTGGCTCGCGGAGACGGTCTGGACGCCGTGCCCGCAGCTGGGGGAGGAGGACCGGCTCGCGCCCGCCGCCATAGCCGCCCGGGACCACGGCTGGCTGGTCCTCGCCGACACCCAGGGCATCGCCGACGCCTTCGCCGCGCTCGCCGCCTCCCGGGGCGAACGCTGCCACCTGGTCCGCCGAGGTGAGGCGTACGCCGGGGCGGGGCCGGACGGGTCGTTCACCGCGCGCCCCGGCTCCACCACCGATCTGGAACGCCTCCTCGCCGACCTGGACCGGGGTGGTGAGCCGTTCCACGGGGCCGTCCTGCACCTGTGGAACCTCGACCGGCCCTCCCTGGCGGCCTGCGACCGGCAGGACGTCCGCGACCACGCGGGCCCCGGCTCGTACTCCCTGATCGCCCTGGCCCGGACCTTGCTCGCCCGGGGCGGGGCCGGGCGGCTGCACATCGTCACCCGGGGCGCCCAGCCCGTCCTGCCCGACGAGCCCGTCGAACCCCTCGGTGCCCCCGCCTGGGGCGTCGGACGCGTCCTGCGCCACCAGGAACTCAGCGACCACCCGGGGAAGTTGATCGACCTCGACCCCGAGCGTCGGCCCGGTCCGGAGGGGCCCCTCGCCGAGGCCGAGACGCTGCTGAGGGAGGTGCTGGCCGACGACGAGGAGGAGATCGCCCTGCGGGCGGACGGCCGGCTCACCAGCCGTCTGCGCCCGGCCGAGGGCCTGACCCGGCCGCTGCCGCTGCGGCTGCGGGCCGACGGGAGCTACCTGGTGACCGGCGCCTTCGGCGCACTCGGCCGGCTGCTGTGCCGCACCCTCGTCCGGCGAGGAGCCCGCAGGCTCATCCTGGTGGGGCGCACGCCGGTGCCCACCCGCGAGAAGTGGGGCTCCATCGACCCCGCCACCCCCGAGGGCCGGGCGGTGGGCCTCCTGCGCGAGCTGGAGACGCTCGGCGTCCATGCCGTCCTGGCTCCCCTCGACATCACCGACGAGGACGCCCTGACCGGCTGGCTCGACGCCTACCGGCGCACCGGCGGAGCGGCCGTGCGCGGGGTGTTCCATCTCGCCGGACAGGTCCGCGACGCCCTGGTCACCGACCTGGACCGGGCCGCCTTCGACGCCGTGCACGACCCCAAGACCGTCGGCGCCTACCTCCTCCACCGGCACCTGCGGGACGAACCCCTCGACCACTTCGTCCTCTTCGCCTCGATCGCCTCCCTGCTGACCACGGCCGGACAGACCAACTACGCGGCCGGCAACGCCTTCCTGGACGCCCTCGCCCACCACCGCCGGTCCCAGGGCCTGCCCGCACTCAGCCTGGACTGGGGCCCGTGGGCCACCGGGATGATCGAGGAGCTGGGCCTGGCCGGCCACTACCTGCACAGCCGCGGCATGAGCTCCCTGGCCCCCGACGCCGGCATGGCCGTCCTGGAGCGCGTCATCGGCCAGGAACACGCCCAGCTGGTCGTCGCCACCGTCGTGAACTGGCCCACCTTCCTGGCCTGGTACCCCTCCCCGCCCCCACTCGTCACCGCCCTGGCCGCGGCAGCCGCCCCGCCCCCGGCCGCCGCCGAGGGCGACGGCTTCCTCGACACCTTCCGCGCCGCCGACGAGGAGACCCGCCGCACACTGGTCGCGTCACGCTTCGCCGCCCTCTGCGCGGCCGTCCTGCGCACCGGCACGGACCGCATCGACCCCGCCGAAGGCCTCGGCCGACTGGGACTCGACTCCCTGCTGGCGATGGAACTGCGCGCCCGCATCCACGCCGAACTCGGCGTCGCCCTGCCCGTGGTCGCCCTGCTCAGCGGGACCCCGGCCGGAGAGCTCGCCGCACTGCTCCACGACGGACTGGCGGAGCTGGCATCGGCCGACGACTCCGACTCCACCGGCCGGGCCGTCGCCCTCCACGACGACGCGTCACGCTACCCGCTGACGCAGAACCAGAAGGCGCTCTGGTTCCTCAAGCACCTCGACCCGGACGGGTACGCCTACAACATCGGCGGCGCCGTCGAGGTGAACGTCGCCCTCGAACCGGACCTGATGTTCGAGGCCGTCCGCCGCATCATCGCCCGCCACCCGGCCCTGCGCACCAACTTCCTCCTGGAGGACGGGCAGGCCGTGCAGCGAGTCTCCGAGGACGCCGAACCCGATCTCGCCCTCTTCGACGTCGAGGGCGAGGACTGGGAGACCATCCACGCCACCGTCGTCGCGGAGTACCGCAAGCCCTACGACCTCGCCCACGACCCGCTGGTCCGCTTCCGCCTCTTCAGGCGCGGGCACGACCGCTGGGTCATCATGAAGGCCGTCCACCACATCGTCTCGGACGCCATCTCCACCTTCACCTTCATCGAAGAGCTCTTCCAGGTCTACGAGGCACTGCGGCAGGGCCAGGAGCCCCAACTGCTTCCGGTGGAAGCCCGTTATGTCGATTTCCTCAACCAGCAGAACACCTTCCTCGCCGGGCGCGAGGCCGCCGGAATGCTCGACTACTGGCGCTCCCACCTCCCCGCCGAGGTCCCGCTCCTGGACCTCCCCACCGACAAGCCGCGCCCGGCCGTCCAGACCCACAACGGGGCCTCCGAGTTCTTCGTGCTGGACACCGAACTCAGCGCCCGTGTCCACGCCCTGGCCCGTGCCCACGACGTCACGCCGTTCATGGTGCTGCTGAGCGCGTACTACCTCCTGCTCCACCGCTACTCCGGGCAGGACCAGATCGTCGTCGGCTCCCCGGTGACCGGCCGGACCCGGCAGGAATTCGCCTCCGTGTACGGCTACTTCGTCAACCCGCTCCCGCTCCACGCCGACCTCGCGGGCGACCCGACGGTGGCCGGACTGCTGGCACAGGTCCGCCGAACCGTCCTGGGCGGCCTGGACAACCAGGAATACCCGTTCGTCCTGCTCGTCGACGAGCTGGGCCTCCAGCACGACCCCAGCCGCTCCGCCGTCTTCCAGGCGATGTTCATCCTGCTCACCCACAAGGTCGCCACCGAGCAGTACGGCTACCGGCTGGAGTACATCGAACTGCCCGAGGAGGAAGGCCAGTTCGACATCACCCTCTCCGTCTACGAGGACGAGGCGGACCACCGCTTCCACTGCGTCTTCAAGTACAACACCGACCTCTTCCTTCCCCGGACCATGCGGCGGATGGCCAGCCACTACACCCGCCTGCTCGATGGGATGACCCGCGCCCCCGGCGAACAGCCCCTCTCGCGGCTGAGGATGCTCGACGAGAGGGAACGTCAACAACTGGTGGGGGAGTGGAGCCGCCCCGCCCTGCCGGCGGCTACCGTCGACTCACCCTTCACCCCGGTCCACGCCCTGATCAGCGAGGTCGCCGCAGCCCGCCCCGCGTCGGTCGCCGTGACCATGCCGCTCCCGGGGGGCGGCGCGCGCCGGCTGACCTACGGGGAGCTGGAGAGGCGCGCCACCGAGGCAGCGGCCCGGCTGCGCACCCTCGGCGTCGGGGACGGCTCGGTGGTCGTCGTCTGCCTGGACAAGTCGCCGGAGCTGATCGTCACCCTGCTCGCCGTGCTCAAGGCCGGCGGCGCCTACCTGCCGCTGCGCCCCGGCCGGCCGGCCGACCGCGTCGCGCACCTGGTCCGGGCCACCGGAGCGGGGATCGTCATCGTCTCCGGCGAGCCCGCACGCGAGGGAACGGCGGCGCTGCCGGTGATCACCCTGACCCTCGACGCCCTGCACGCGGCCCGGCCCCACCCGGAAGGGCCCCGGCGGGACACGGCCCCGGACTCACCCGCGTACGTCATCACCACCTCAGGTTCCACCGGCCGCCCCAAGGCCGTCCGCGTCAGCCACCGCAACCTCGCCTCCGCGTACGGGGCCTGGTGCCAGGAGTACCGGCTGGAGACGGACGTCCGGACGCACCTCCAGATGGCCGAGCCGTCGTTCGACGTGTTCACCGGCGACCTGGTCCGCGCGCTCTGCTCGGGCGGCAATTTGGTCCTGGCCGACCGCGACCTGCTCTTCGACACCACACGCCTCTACCGGACCATGCGTCAGGAGCGGGTCGACTGCGCGGAGTTCGTCCCGGCGGTGGTGCGGACTCTGATGGACCACTGCGTGAGGGAGGGGCTGACGCTGGACTTCCTGCGGCTGCTGGTGGTCGGCTCGGACGCCTGGCAGGTGGCGGAGTACCAGCGGCTGAGCGCGCTGTGCGGTCCGGCGACGCGGCTCGTCAACTCCTACGGCCTCACCGAGGCGACCATCGACAGCGCCTTCTTCGAGGGGCCGGTCGACGACCTGGAGCCGGGCCTGATGGTCCCCATCGGCCGGCCCCTGCCCAACAGCACCCTGCACGTCCTGGACGCCCACGGCGAACCCGTCCCGCCCGGGGTCCCCGGCGAGCTCTGGATCGGCGGCGACGGCGTCACGCTCGGCTACGCCGGAGACCCCGGGCAGACGGCGGACCGCTTCGTCACCCGTACGCTCAGCAACCGACCCGGCGCCCGGCCCGAACGGCTCTACCGCACCGGCGACAACGCCCGCTGGGACGCGCACGGCCGCGTCCACCTGCTCGGCCGCACGGACGGCCAGGTCAAACTGCGCGGCCACCGCATCGAGATCGGCGAGATCGAGGCGCACCTCGCCAACTGGCCCCCGCTCGCCCGGGCTGTCGTCACCGTCACCACGGACACCGGGGGAGAGGCCGCGCTCTGCGCCTACTGTGTGCCGGCACCGGGCGCCGAGCTCGACCGGCGGGCCCTGCGCCGCCACCTGGCCGCCTCCCTTCCCTCGTACATGATCCCGTCGTACTTCGTCGAGCTGCCCGCCCTGCCGCTCACCGCCAACGGCAAGCTCGACACCGCCGCCCTGCCCGCACCCCGGGCCGAGACCGGAGCGCGACCCCACGAGGAGCCGGTGACGCTCTACGAGATCAGCGTGGCCCGGCACTGGAAGACCCTGCTCGGCCTGGAACAGGTGGGCCTGGAGGACGACTTCTTCGAGATCGGCGGCTCCTCCGTCAAGCTCATCGAGCTCCTGCACCACCTGCGCACCGAGTTCGGCGTCAGCGTCCCCGTCAGCCGCCTCTACCAGGTCACCACCCTGCACGGCATGGCCGCCACCGTGGCGGAGGTGCTGCACAGCACCGGCACCGACGAACTGCCGTATCTGACCTTCAACGCCGGACAGTCCCCGCCCCTCTTCTGCTTCCCGCCCGCCGGCGGCCACGGACTCGTCTACCGGGGCCTGGCCGCCCAACTCCCGGAGTACGCCGTCATCGGCTTCAACTACCTGCCGGGCGACGACAAGGCCGCCCGGTACGCCGACCTCATCGAGACCGCCCGGCCCGAGGGCGCCTGCCTGCTCCTCGGCTACTCCCTCGGCGGCAACCTCGCCTTCGAGACGGCCAAGGAGCTGGAGCGGCGCGGACGCCGGGTGGGCCACGTCGTCATCCTCGACTCCCGCCGCATCCTGGAGCGTTACGAACCCGGGGACGACGGGATCCGCGCCTTCGAGGCCGAACTCGCCGACCACCTGCGCAAACACACCGGATCGGAAGCCGTCACCCGCGAAACCCTCGCCCACGCCGCGGAGTACCTCACCTTCTGCGGCCGCACCCCCAACACCGGAACGGTCGCCGCTCCGGTCACCGTGATCACCGACGAGGAGAAGACCGCCCTGTACGCCGCCGGTGAGCGCGGCACCTGGCACGGCAGCTCCACCGGCACCACCGTCGTGCTCCGCGGCTCCGGCGTCCACGCCGACCTGCTCGACCCCAAGCACCTCGCCCGCAACGCCGCCCTGGTACGCACCGCACTGACGGGAGGCACGGCCCATGGCGGATGACATCGGCACCTCCCGACACGCCGCCGACGACTGGCGCAGCCGCGAGCGCACCCCCGGCACACCACCCCGCGTCATCGTCATCGGCGCGGGCGTGGCCGGCCTCTCCACCGGCTGCTACGCCCAGATGAGCGGAGCCAGGACCCGCATCTTCGAGAAGCACGTCCTCCCCGGCGGCTGCTGCACCGCCTGGTCGCGCGAGGGCTACCTCTTCGACTACTGCATCGAGTGGCTGATCGGCACCGCGCCCGGCAACGACGCCCACCAGGTGTGGCGGGAGCTGGGCGCGCTCGACGGCAAGACGGTCACCAACTTCGAGCTGTTCAACAAGGTCGAGGACGAGAGCGGCCGGTCGGTCACGTTCTACAACGACCCGGACCGGCTGGAAGCGCACCTGCTGGCGATCTCACCCCTCGACGCGCCCCTGATCCGGGCGTTCACCCGCGACCTGAAGCGGTTCATCGCCATCGAGCTGTACCCGTTCCTGACCGCACCGGCGCTGCGCACCGTACGGGAGCGGGCGGCGACCCTGCGTACGGTGCTGCCGGCGTTCCGGCTGTTCTGGCGGACGGCCGCCACCCCGATGCACGTCTTCGCCGACAGGTTCCAGGACCCGCTGCTGCGCCGGGCGTTCCGCAACATCTTCTTCCAGGACCCGGAGGGCTTCCCGCTCCTGCCGTACCTGTTCAACATGGCGGCGGCGTACCACCTCAACGCCGGTTTCCCCCAGGGAGGTTCACTCGGACTCTCGCGCTCGATCGAGGAGCGGTACCTGGGCCTCGGCGGGAGCGTCACCTACCGGGCCCGCACGGAGAATATCCTGGTCGAGAACGACCGGGCGGTCGGCATCGAACTCCGCGACGGTGACAGGTACTTCGCCGAGCACATCGTCTCCGCCTGCGACGGCCACACCACCGTCCACGGACTGCTCGGCGGCCGGTACACCGGACCGAGGATCGACAAGCTCTACACCGACCTCCTCCACCGCCCCGGCACCCTCTTCCCCGCGGTCGTCTCCGCCTTCGTGGGCCTGCGCGGCGAATTCGACCCCCGCGAAGCCCACAGCACGACCCACCTCCTCTCCGACGAGGACGGCAGGCGCCTCCCCGGCGCCCTGCAGAACAGCCTGGTCGTCCAGGCGCGCTCCCGCTACTGCGACGGCTTCGCGCCCCCGGGCCGTTCCGTCCTGCACTGCACCTACTTCAGCGACTACACCTACTGGAAGAATCTGCGCACCAGCAACCGCAGGGAGTACCGGACGCGCAAGAACGAGGTCGCCGACTTCGTCCGCGGCTTCCTGGAGCGCCGTTCCCCGGGCATCACCGACCGCATCGACCTCATCGACGTGGCCTCGCCCGCCACCACGCACCGCTACACCGGCAACCACAACGGCTCGATCCTCGCCTGGAAGGCCTTCTCGGACGCCGACGACACCGCCTCCCGCCTGATCGGCAGGGACCGCATGCGGCTCCCCGGCCTCAGCGGCTTCTCCATGGCCGGGCAGTGGATCGGCATGGGCGGCCTGATCCGCGCCGCCTCCACCGGACGTTTCGCCGTCCAGTACCTCTGCCGCGAACTGGGCCTGGAATTCCGGGCGTGGGAGAGCGAGGCCACCGAGCCGTGGCACACCGGGAAGCTGGGAAAGCTGCCTCAGCTGGACCGCTGGTCAGCACGGGAGGACACCAGTTCATGACCACGTCCACGACCGACAGGACCCGCCGTCCCCGCGAATCGATGATCATCATCGGTGGCGGCCTCGGCGGCCTCTCCACCGGCTGCTACGCGCGGATGAACGGCTACCGCACCCACATCCTGGAGATGCACGAACTGCCCGGCGGCTGCTGCACCGCCTGGGAACGTGGCGGCTTCACGCTGGACGCCTGCGTCAGCTGGCTCCTCGGCAGCGGCCCCGGTAACGAGATGCACCGGATCTGGCTGGAACTGGGCGCGTTGCAGGGCAAGGAGATCCGCCACTTCGACGTGTTCAACATCGTGCGCGGACTGGACGGACGGGCCGTCCACTTCTACTCCGACCCGGACCGGCTGGAGGCCCACCTCATCGGGATCTCGCCCGCCGACGCCCGTACCGTACGCAGGTTCTGCGCCCAACTGCGCAGCTTCCGCAAGGCGCTCGCGGTCTACCCGTTCCTCAAACCCGTCGGACTGATGGGCCGCGTCGAGCGGTGGCGGATGCTCGCCTCGTTCGTGCCCTACTTCAACGCCGTCCGCACCACGATCACCGTCCTGATGTCCGAGTACTCGGCCAGGTTCAAGGACCCACTCCTGCGGGAGGCGTTCAACTTCATCCTGTACGAGAAGCACCCGGCCTTCCCCGTCCTCCCGTTCCACTTCCAGCTCGCCTCCCACGCCAACCTTTCCGCAGGAGTCCCGGAAGGCGGCTCCCTCGGCCTCGCCCGGTCGATCGAGGCCCGCTACCGCCGGCTCGGCGGGGAGATCTCGTACAACACGAAGGTCGAGACGGTCATCGTCGAGAACGACCGGGCGGTGGGCGTCCGGCTGAGCGACGGCAGCGAACTGCGCGCCGACATCGTGGTGTCGGCCTGCGACGGCTACACCACCACCATGAGGTTCCTGGAGGGCAAGTACCTGGGTGAGGAGTACCGCAAGCTCTACACCCGGACCATCCACGAGCCGGGGATGGTCTTCCCCGGCTACTTCACCCTTTTCCTCGGCCTCTCGCGCCCCTTCCCCGAGGGCGACCCCTGCACGACGTACCTGCTCGACGAGGACACGGCGGCCCAGCTCACCGGCATCCGCCATGCCAGCATCAACGTCCAGTTCCGCAGCCGTCATTACCCCGAACTCTCCCCGGACGGCACCGCCGTCGTCTACGCCACGTACTTCTGCGACATCGCCCCCTGGCGGGCCCTGGACGAAGGTCCCGAACAGGTCACCCGCACCCGCGGCGGCCAGGAGCTGCACACCCTGCCCGTACGCCACGGCCGCGGCTACTACGCGGCCAAGAAGCGGGCGCGCGAAGCCCTCGTGGACTTCCTGGAACAACGCTTCCCCGGCCTGCGGGACGCGATCGTCGTCCGCGATGTCTCCAGCCCGCTCACCCAGGTCCGCTACACCGGCAACTACGACGGCACGGTGCTGGGCTGGCAGCCGTTCGTCGAGAGCGGCGAAACGCTCGAGGAGATCGTCAAGAAGCACGGCCCCGGGCTGCCGGGCCTGGCGAACTTCTACCAGTCCGGGGTCTGGGCCACCACCGGCGGGCTGATCCGGGCCGCCGCCGCCGGGCGCCACGTCACGCAGTTCATCTGCCGCGACGACGGACGGGAGTTCACCGCGTCGGTCGACCGCACCGCGCCCCCACCGACGCACCGCGTCATCCCCGTACCGGCCGGCCGAGGGGCCACCGTCGTACCGACGACAGGGAAGAGCACATGAAGATCGAGAAATGGGTGGTCCGCGAGCACGTCGAGGGCGTGCCCGATGTGGACCGCGTCTACGAGAAGGTCGTCGAGCAGGTCGATGTGGCTCTGGCCCCCGACGAGATGCTCCTGCGCACGCTGTACGTCTCCGTCGACCCCTACCTCCATGGCATCGCCCTTGACACCCCGATCGGGGCCCACATGGGCGCCGACTCGATCATGGAAGTGGTCGAGGCCGGACCGCGCGCCGCCCACCGCGTCGGCGACCTCGTGCAGGGCTTCGGCGGCTGGCGGTCCCACGTCGTCTCCACCGGCGCGGCCGAACTCTGGCAGACCGGCACCTTCCCCATGGTCTTCCCGGCCTACCGCAGACTCGACCCCCGGTGGTACGACGAGGCCCTGCCGCTCCCGACCGCCCTGAGCGTGCTGGGCGGACCCGGGATGACGGCGTGGGGCACTCTCGCCAAGTACATGACGATCAGACCCGGGGACACCTTCGTCATCAGCGGGGCGACCGGCGCGGTGGGCGCCCTGGTCGGCCAGCTCGCCGCGCTGGCGGGCGCCCGGGTGATCGGGACCACCTCGTCCCCGCGGAAGGCGGAGTACCTCACCGGCCTCGGCTTCGACACGGTCGTCGTCTACCGGCACACGGACAGCGCCGGCACTGTCCGCGAGGCGCTGAGCCGGGCGGCCCCCGACGGCGTCGACCGCTACTTCGACAACCTCGGCGGCACCGTCACCGACGTGGTGTTCTCCATGCTCAACGTGGGCAGCCAGGTGGCGGTGTGCTGGCAGTGGGCGACCCAGGTGGGCAACGAGGGGACCGGCCCGCGGCTCCTGCCGTACCTGATGTTCCCGCGCGCGACGGTCCGGGGGATCTTCTCGCCGGAGTGGTTCACCGAGCAGAACTGGAAGGACCTCCACACCGAACTGGGCGGCCGGGTCCGGCGCGGCGAGATCATCTGCGACCACACCCTCCACCACGGCTTCGACGCCATCCCCGCCGCCTACGGAAGCCTCTACCGCGACCGGGCGGAGAGCCGGGGCAAGGTGCTGGTGGCGCTGTGAGGACCGCTGTCGTTCCCCGTCCTTCTCATCCGTACGCCCTGCCCCGGGAGCCACGATGACCACCACCGACCCGTCCCTGGTCCCCCTGCACTGCCTGCGCTTCGAGGAACCGGGCCCGCCCCGCCCCGCCGAGCTGCCTGGCGGCGCCCCCGCCTGGCTGGTCAGCCGGTACGCCGACGTCCGCCAGGTGCTCTCCGATCCCCGCTTCGGCCGGGCCCAGCTGTACGCGGCCGACGCACCGCGCCTCTCCGAGGTACCCGACCTCGTGAACGACCCCGACCTCATGTTCAACCAGGACGGCCCCGACCATCTGCGCCTGCGGCGGACCCTGCGGCGCGCCTTCACCCCGAGGGCCGTCGCCCGCTGGCGCCCGTGGATCGCCGCCATCGTGGAACAACTGCTGGACCGGCTGGGCGCCCGGGCCCAACCGGTGGACCTGGTGGAGGAGTTCACCCTGCCGCTTCCGGTGGCGGTGATCAGCCGGCTGATGGGTCTGGACGCGTCGGCCCGCGACCGGATGCGTCACTGGAGCGAGCACGCCTTCTCGGACGGCTCCCACGCCGGGGACGAGGTGGAGTCCGTGCTCGAGGAGTTCGGCGCGTTCGGCGCGGATCTCCTCGCCCAGCGGCGGCGCGACCCCGGCGACGACCTGATCAGCAGCCTGGTGGCGGCCGCTGATGAGGAGGGCGGGCTCCCTGAGGCGCAGCTGGTGAGCCTGGTGTGCGGGCTCGTCGTCGGGGGCCACGACAGCACGATGACCATGCTGGGCAACGCACTTCTCTACCTCCTCGGCGAACGCCCGGAGAGCTGGTGCCGCATCGCCCAGGACGAGGAGGCGGCCACCAGGGCGGCGGACCGGCTCATCCACCTCATCCCGCTGGGCGACGACCGGGGAACGGCACGCCACGCCGCCGCCGACATCGAGGTGGGCGGGGTGGTGATCCCGGCCGGCGCGGTCGTCCTGGCGGACTGCGGCGCCGCCAACCGCGACCCGCAGGTCTTCCCCCGCCACACGCTCGACGACCTGTTCGCCCCGCTGGAGGCCCCCACCCTCTCCTTCGGGGCCGGGGCGCACTACTGCCTGGGTGCCTGGCTGGCGCGCACGGAACTCCAGGTCGCCCTGCACCGTCTATCCGCCCGCTTCCCGGACCTGCGCCTCGCGGAGCCCATGGACACCATCACCTGGCGGACCGGAACGACGTCACGCAGCCCGCGCAGCCTGCGGGCGAGGTGGTAGCGCAGCACGGCCCCCTCCGGCAGGCCTGCTCGAAGCCCGACCCGGTGGCTCGCTCGAGCCGCCGGCCCTCTGCTGCTCGGTTTCGGTCACTCTCCCGGTGTCACACCTATCCGGAAGCATCCCTCTCGACGCGTTTCAGGTGGTCATCGCGGTCCGGTGCGCAGGATGGCCGCACGGTGTCGGGTGGGCGTGGCGCCGCGGCGCCGCTTGAACGCCACACTGAGGGCGAACGTGTCGGCATACCCGACCTTGCGGGCGATGGAGCCGACCGTGGCATCGGTGTCGCGCAGCAGATCCGCGGCCAGAGCGACGCGCCACGTGGCCAGATACGTCATGGGAGGTTCACCGACATGGCGGGCGAAGCGGCGGGCCGGGCCGGACCGGGAGGTGCCGGCCTCGGTGGCGAGAGCCCGCACCGTCCACGAGTGGGCGGGGTGTTCGTGCATGAGCCGAAGCGCCTTCGCCAGGACGGAGTCGTCCGGCGGGCGGTACCCGGCGGGCGCGTGGCTACGCCGCCGGTCGAACCAGGCACGCAGCGTCGAGACGAGCATCACGTCCAACAGGCGGTCCAGGAGGGCCTGTTGACCGGGTCTCTCGCGCCGCACCTCATCGGCGACCAGAGGGAGAAGCGTACGGTCGCCGTCGGCCGCCGACACGACGAGAACATTCGGCAGGGCACCCAGGAGACGGTCGCTGATTCCGCCCCGGCTCTCGTAGGCCCCGCTGATGAAGAGGGGCGAGCCCGTTTCGCCCATCCCGCACGTACGCGCGCCGAGAGAGGGGCCGCCGCTCGCCACCGCCTGCGCGGTGCGCGCGCAGTAGTCCGCGCTGGTGATGACCTGCCCAGGCGGCGAAGCGGGGTCCAACGCGACCGCGTACGAGGCGGGCCCGCGTAGCACGGCGGTGTCACCGGGGCCGACCTCGACCGGCTCGTCGTCGGCGAGCGTGATCCAGACCCGGCCATCGAGCGCGGCGACCAAGGTGAGTTGGGCGCCACTGGCGAAGCGCAGGGACCATCGCGGGCTCACGACCGTACGCGTGAAGAGGGCGCCGTGCGCATGTACCCCGTCCAGCGGATCCGCCAACGCATCCACCCGTCCCATGTAGACGCTCGAACATCGACGTGGGTGTCTCAACCATGGTTTCCCCCCTGGCCCGGAGGCTTGAGTCGATCCATGACTGAACACCCGATTCTGATCACTGGCGGTACGGGCAAAGCCGGGGGACGCGCTGTGACCCAGCTCCGCACGAAGGGCCTCCCGGTGCGCGTGGGGTCGCGTTCCGGTAACCCCCGCTTCGACTGGACGGACCGGAACACGTGGGATGCCGCCCTTGAGGGCGTAAGGAAGGTCTTTCTCGTACCGCGCGACGGCGAGTTGCTGACACGGCCGTTCGTCCAGCGCGCCAAGGAGCTGGGGGTCGAACGCGTCGTACTGCTCTCCGGCCGGGGCGCCGACGTACCCGGCTACGCGTCGAAGGACGGCATCGTGGGCCGGACGCACATCGACGGCGAGGACGCCGTGCGTGGCAGCGGCCTGGCATGGACGGTCGTGCGGCCCGCTTGGTTCGCGCAGAACTTCAGCGAGGGCCCCTTCCGCGACGCGGTGCTCGCCGGGGAGCTGCGCCTGCCGGCCGGCGACGGGGCTGCGAGTTTCGTGGACGCCGAGGACATCGCCGCGGTCGCGGCCCTCGTCGAGGACAAGCACGTGGGCGAGACCTATGAGCTGTCCGGGCCGAGCGCGGTGACCATCGGTGAGGCGGCCGCCATCATCGCGGGGGCCACCGGCCGTCCGGTGCGCTACACGGCCGTTACGCCGGAGGACTTCGTGGCCGAACTGGTCGCCGAGGGCTGGCCCGAGGCCGATGCCGAGGACTACGCCGACGCCGTCGGACCGATCCGACGGGACATGGACAGCCACCTGTCCGACGGATTGGAGCGGGCCCTCGGCCGTCCGGCCCGCCCCTTCACCCAGTTCGTGTCGGATGCCGCGGCCGCCGGGGCGTGGCGCGACTGACCTGCACAAGGTCCGGTCGCACCCGCTGCCCGCGCGGCGGCTGTGGCGCCGTCGTCGTGGGCCTCGGTTCCGCCGGTGCGACAGCCGCACGGGAACTGCGGGCCAACGGGCCGACCCCACTGGCGAAGGCCGAGCGGTAAGGCCGGACCGGGCAACGCGGCGGAGGGCTCCCCACCGGACGGATCCGGTGGGGCACCATGACCGGAGGGGACGCCGAACGCGGTGAGCCCGCCGGGATGCGCCGGTGTCCGCGAAGGGTGAGGATCGTCCCACGGGCAGCGGCTCGCACGCGTCAGGCCCCTCCCCTCCCACCTGAGACGGTTCTCCCCCTTCCCGGCGCGCGGTCCGCTCCCCGGCCATCCGACCCGCAGGGAATTGTGGAGGTAGGTGTACCGAGGCCCTCGCGGACCGGTGCGACCGGCGTCCGTCCGGGCGGGGGCGCTCCCGCGTCCGGTCTGCCCCGTATCACCCCGTTGCTCGCAACGCTGACATCACGCCCGCCTACACCGAGCTCACCGGCCTGGGAGGAGCGTTGGGCTCCCGGACCGCCGTACTGGACGGGGCGGGCCGCAGCGACTTCCAGCGGCCGCAGCCCCGGATGGGCCTCATCGGCTCCCCGGCCAAGGCGGCCCACATGGCGAGGAAGGCTCCCGCCCACCTGATAACTGGAGTACGCGCAGGTTCGTAGGCGATCTCCGCGCGCGACTTGTTGCATGTCGGCAGGTCTGGGACCTGTGTTCGACGTGTCCCTGATTCGTTGGAGTTTCCGAAGAAACTCGCAAAATCGGCGAGCATGGTTCGAAATCTGCGTGTTCGTGGATGAATGTCGAACACGTCGGGGCACGGTGGAGCCGAGGTCGGCGGAGGAGCCTGGTGGCGCCGGGCCGGTTGAGGTCTTCCAGTTGCACCGTTGTCGAGCCGAGCGGGGCACCCTGTCAGAGCGTGACTACTTCTTTGACACTCTCGCCGAGTACCAGTGGGCAAGGGATGCGGCGGGTCTGACGCCGGAGACGGTCGACAAGCTCGTGAAGCCTGTGATCGAGATCTGCGAGTATCTGGGCGCCTGCGGCCGCGGGACCTCGACCGCTACTTCGCTGGGCCGGGTAGGCGGGCCCGATCCACCGTGCGCGCCAAGATCAACCTCATTGAGGGGTACTTCGCGTTCTTCTCTTTGTGGCGGCGTGCACTGCCGCAGGTACGCAAGTAGGCGGTTGCCGTGCCGCGACTACGTCATGGCGAAGATCGCCTACTTGTCGGGAGTGCGAGCGGCAGAGCTGTGCGGAGTGTGCATGCGGGATGTGCACTGGGAGTCGGGTCAACGGGGCCGCTTCCTCGTCCATGGCAAGGGAGCTCGCGGGGAGCTCGCGGGTCGGGGTCCCGGCAGCGCGAAGGGTTCTTGTTCGAGCAGGGAGCGGTAGCTACTTTGGTGGTACGTGGAGGAGTCCGAGGGTTGTTCCGGGATGATCCTGAGCATCCGTCGGCTCCGTTGTTTCCCTCCAAGCGATTGCCCGTGGCGGTCGCGTCACTGGATATGCCGGTCGCGCCGAAGATGGTGCCTTCGACGTTCAGGCAGGCGCTTCGGGCTGCCTCGGTGGAACATCTCCCAGGCCCGGTGGAGGAGTTGTTTCCCCACCTGCTGTGTCACGTGTGTGCGACGCACAACTACGAGCGGGGGATGTCCCTGTGAGAGGTGCAGCGGTTGCTGGGTCACTGGTGGAGTACGACCACGGTTCGGTACCTCCTGACCGCTCAGGGAGATCCGGAGCAGGCGGCGCGGCGAGGCTTCGGCCGAGTGGGCCGGGCAGCGGCTGGTGGCGGACACAGGGAGCCTTGGGTGAAGTGGAATCTGCGTTGGGTGGCGGCGCGGCAGGACATCTGGCGGCCGACGGACCTGCTGACGGCGTTCCGGCGGGTGGGCTTCAATCCGTCGTCGAGCAAGGTGCCCGCCTTGTGGGGCGGCACTCAGGTCACCGTGAGGCTGGAGAACCTAGATCCGATCTGCCAGGCGCTGGGAAGCACCAAAGCAGACCTCCTGGAAGCGGAGCCGACCGAGACCGCTCGTGATGAAGAGGTCGAGACACGGGCGGTCCCAGGTGGCGAAAGGCCACCTGGCCCGGTACGTCCGGTTCCGCTAGGCGACGGCCCGCGACGCCTGCAACCCCCGACTCGAATTGCGCGACGCAGCGGATGAGGCGGTGCGAGGGACTGCCCGGCGGTGGCTCCGGCGCAGCCGCGGCGCAGTTGGCGGTGCGTCGGGTGCCAGCAGTGGGATCTTCAGCACTCCCGGCGCGGGTGTGCTGCCGCTGCCAGTATCAGCGGACCCTCAAAGTCCACCCGCGCGGCCAGTCGCACACGGTCTACCTCGACACGCTGACCCGCTGACTGCTGGACGACTGGCTCCTGCGACGGCACGACCAGTGGCCCGCATCCCCCAACCCGCCCCTGCTGGTCACAACGCACTCGGCGCACCACCTCGCCCTGCCGCCCGTCAGCTACTGCGCATTGCGCCACGCGTTCGATCGCACCGGAATCACCCCGCGCCAGATGTGGAGCAACCGCGTACTGGACGAGGCCCGGCAGACCGCCGACCCAGTACAGCTGGTGCACCTGTTCGGCATCCACCCCGGGAACCGCTGTCCGCTACGTCTACACCGCCCACCCCGACAAGGCACTGTCCCCGATTGCTGAAGATGAAATCCGCATCGGTGCGGGAAGGCGCACCCCGGTCCGGAGTGTGACCGTACTGTGGAGCTGAGGGTGGAACGGTACGGGGCCAGAAGGGAGAACGGCTTGTACTCGCCGCCCTCGTTCTGCTTGGTGGTGACGACCACGATGGGGTCGGCGCGGTTATTGCACTGGCTGCTGGTGCGGTTCTCGATATGGATACGGCCGGGCCACCCGCCGGTGTCCAACGTGGCGACGGGCGTATGGTCGTCGACGTCCGGATTCGTGTCGGACTGCCGTACGCAGAAGGCGGCGCTTGTCGAGCCGAGCCAGACATCGGCGACGTCCTTAGAGCTCGTAACACGATCATGTGCGTGTCTTCTTGAGGCGTCTCCAGCAGATCAGGCTGCAAGCCAGGGAGACGAAGGCGTCGTGGAGTTCG
>NZ_JBIVLW010000015.1:0-157064 GCF_044752765.1 Streptomyces sp. NPDC088706 | reverse complement strand
TCCTGTCCGATTCCCGGTCGAAGCGGGGTGCTTTCGAGGTTCTTCGCTTTCGCGTTTTCCCTTTCCGGCGGTTCCAACTTTACCAGACTCTTTTCCGTTCCGTTTCCGGTCCGAATTCGATTTCCGGTGGCCTGTGGAGTGGCCTTGCCTTTCGGCGGATCCGACTTTATCAGAGGTTCTGAGTCGGAATTCCCGCCCCGTCGGGGAGGCTCCGGCGCACTAGTGCGCGCGGTGCTTCCCGGTCGAGCGGAGCCGTAAACGTACTGGAGCGGGGCGCCCCGATGCAAATCGAGGGGCCCCGCTCCCGTACGGGCTGGTCAGGCGGATCAGACCTCGACGACGACCGGGAGGATCATCGGGCGCCGGCGGTAGGTGTCGGAGACCCACTTGCCTACGACCCGGCGGACCATCTGCTGGAGCTGGTGCGGCTCCATCACGCCGTCCTGGGCCGACTTGTCCAGGGCTTCCTGGATCTTCGGGGTGACCCCGACGAAGGCGTTGTCGTCGATGCCGGAGCCCCGGGCCTGGATGTGGGGGCCGCCCACGATCTTGCCGGAGGAGCTGTCGACCACGATGAAGACCGAGATGATGCCCTCGTCGCCGAGGATGCGGCGGTCCTTGAGGGAGGTCTCGGTGACATCGCCGACGGAGAGGCCGTCGACGTACACGTATCCGGCCTGGACCTTGCCGACGATCTTGGCCTTGCCGTCGATCAGGTCGACGACCACGCCGTCCTCGGCGATGACGATGTGGTCCTTGGGCACGCCCGTGAGGGCTCCTAGCTCGGCGTTGGCCCGCAGGTGGCGCCATTCGCCGTGGACCGGCATCAGGTTCTTCGGCTTGCAGATGTTGTAGAAGTACAGCAGCTCACCGGCCGAGGCGTGACCCGAGACGTGGACCTTGGCGTTGCCCTTGTGGACGACGTTGGCGCCCCAGCGGGTCAGGCCGTTGATCACGCGGTAGACCGCGTTCTCGTTGCCCGGGATCAGGGACGACGCGAGGATCACCGTGTCGCCCGGGACGATCCGGATCTGGTGGTCGCGGTTGGCCATCCGGGAGAGGGCGGCCATCGGCTCGCCCTGCGAGCCCGTGCAGACCAGCACGACCTCGTCGTCCGGCAGGTCGTCGAGGGTCTTGACGTCGACCACCAGGCCCGCGGGGACCTTGAGGTAGCCGAGGTCACGGGCGATACCCATGTTGCGGACCATCGAGCGGCCGACGAAGGCGACCCTGCGGCCGTACTCGTGGGCGGCGTCCAGGATCTGCTGGATGCGGTGCACATGGCTGGCGAAGCTCGCCACGATGATGCGCTTCTGCGCGTTGGCGAAGACCGTGCGCAGGACGTTGGAGATGTCCCGCTCGGGCGGTACGAAGCCGGGGACCTCGGCGTTCGTGGAGTCGGAGAGGAGGAGATCGATGCCCTCCTCGCTGAGACGCGCGAACGCGTGCAGGTCGGTGAGGCGGCCGTCCAGCGGGAGCTGGTCCATCTTGAAGTCACCGGTGGCCACGGCCATGCCCGCCGGGGTGCGGATGGCGACCGCGAGGGCGTCCGGAATCGAGTGGTTGACCGCGATGAACTCGCAGTCGAAGACGCCGATGCGCTCGCGCTGCCCCTCGGTGACTTCGAGGGTGTACGGGCGGATGCGGTGCTCCTGGAGCTTCGCCTCGATGAGCGCGAGGGTCAGCTTCGAGCCGATGAGGGGGATGTCGGGCTTCAGGCGCAGCAGGTACGGGACACCACCGATGTGGTCCTCGTGGCCGTGCGTGAGGACGATGCCCTCGATGTCGTCCAGGCGGTCCCGGATCGTGGTGAAGTCCGGCAGGATCAGGTCGATGCCCGGCTGCTCCTCCTCGGGGAAGAGGACGCCGCAGTCGACGATGAGCAGGCGGCCGCCGTACTCGAAGACCGTCATGTTGCGGCCGATCTCGCCCAGGCCGCCGAGCGGGGTGACCCGCAGGGCGCCCTTCGGGAGCTTCGGGGGGGTACCGAGTTCAGGGTGCGGATGGCTCAAAAGACTCTCCTTAACCACACGCGCCACGTACCGCTGAGGCACGTGGCGCGCATGTCATTCGTGCACTTGCTGTTGTCTGGGGGCGTGCTCTTTGCGAGGTGCCTCGCTCGTTCTCTTCATTCAGTTGTGAAGTCTGTGGTTACAGCTGTACCCCGCCGGCGGCCAGGTCGATCTTGAGCTGGGCCGTCTCCTGGGCGGTGAGTTCCACCAGGGGCAGCCGCAGCGGTCCGGCCGGGAGGCCCTGGAGCGTCAGTGCGGCCTTGGTGGTGATCACGCCCTGGGTGCGGAACATGCCGGTGAAGACCGGGAGCAGCTTCTGGTGGATCTCGGTGGCCTTCTGCACGTCACCGCTCAGGTGGGCCTCGATCAGCGCCCGCAGGTCCGGGGTGACCACGTGGCCGACGACGGAGACGAAGCCGACGGCGCCGACCGAGAGGAGTGGGAGGTTGAGCATGTCGTCGCCGGAGTACCAGGCGAGGCCGGACTGGGCGATGGCCCAGCTGGCGCGGCCCAGGTCGCCCTTGGCGTCCTTGTTGGCGACGATCCGCGGATGGTCGGCCAGCCGTACGAGGGTCTCGGTGTCGATCGGGACGCCGCTGCGGCCCGGGATGTCGTACAGCATCACCGGCAGGCCGGTGGAGTCGGCGATGGCCGTGAAGTGGCGCAGGAGACCCTCCTGCGGCGGCTTGTTGTAGTACGGCGTGACGGCGAGGAGTCCGTGGGCGCCGGTGCGCTCGGCGGTGCGGGCGAGGTCGACGCTGTGGCGGGTGTCATTGGTGCCGATGCCGGCGACGACGTGCGCCCGGTCTCCTACCGCTTCGAGCACCGCCCGTACGAGCTGGTCCTTCTCCGCGTCACTGGTGGTCGGAGACTCACCGGTGGTGCCGTTGACGATCAGTCCGTCGTTGCCTGCGTCCACCAGATGGGCGGCGAGCCGCTGGGCGCCGTCGAGGTCGAGAGCGCCGTCCGCCGTCAAGGGCGTGACCATAGCGGTGAGGACCCGCCCGAAGGGGGTCTGCGGAGTGGAGATCGGAGCCATGGGTAACACGCTACTCGCTGCTCAGCGCGTGGTCCCCCCTCGGGGGGACGGGGAAGAGGAGCCCGGCACTGCCTGCTCGGGGGTTCAAGCAGTGCCGGGTCCGTTTGATCAGCCTAGATGAACTTCTCGAAACGCCGCAATACGGACACCGCCTACGGGGCTACCCGTCCATTTTTGTTGAAGGCCGCATGTGTGAGCGGCATGAGCCGCGCCCAGTGGGCTTCCATCTGCTCGCCGACCATCTCGATCTCGCGCTGCGGGAAGGAAGGCACCTTCGCCAGCTCGTGCTGGGTACGCAGGCCGAGGAAGTGCATCAGGGAGCGCGCGTTGCACGTGGCGTACATCGACGAGAAGAGGCCGACCGGGAGGACCGCGCGGGCGACCTCGCGGGCCACGCCGGTGGCGAGCATCTCCTGGTACGCCTCGTAGGAGGCCCGGTAGGACTCCTCCATGGCGCGGGTGGTCAGGCCGTACTGCTCCTCGGTGCCCTCGACGAACTCGTACTTGCCCGGGCGGCCCTGCTGGACCAGCTTGCGGGAGGTGCCGGGGACGTAGAAGACCGGCTCCAGCTCCCGGTAGCGGCCCGATTCCTCGTTGTAGGACCAGCCCACGCGGTGCCGCATGAACTCACGGAAGACGAAGATCGGGGCGCTGATGAAGAAGGTCATCGAGTTGTGCTCGAACGGGCTGCCGTGCCGGTCCCGCATGAGGTAGTTGATGAGCCCCTTGGAGCGCTCCGGGTCCTTGGTGACCTCTTCCAGCGACTGTTCGCCGGCGGTGGAGACCCGGGCGGCGAACAGGACGTCCGCGTCGCCCGCGGCGCTTTTCACCAGGTCGACGGTGACATCGCTACGGAAGCGGGGCTTTGCGGGTTCGGGGGTGTCGGTCACCGGCGGGGGTCCTTCCAATGGCGTCGCTCGGGCGGCGACCACTTTACGGGCCGGGTGGGTGACGCATGCACGAGGAGGTGCCGGGCAGCCGTTCGTGGAGTCCTTCGAACGTTACGGCGATTCGGGGCACCGATCGGGCCTTTCGTGCGTCTGACTCAGTAGCAGCACCCGTCACTGAGATCAAGGAGAGTTTCCTCATGTTCCGCCGGCGTGAATCCGTCCCGTTCTCGTTCGTCGCCGACGCCGACCGATTCCGCAGTAATGTCACTCCGCCTCCCTCCGCCCGCGCCAGCGTTCCCGAGTTGCTGGGGCGCTCCCTCATCGGGCTGACCGTGGTCGCCGGGCTCGTGGGCTCGCTGCTGCTGGGTCTTCCGGCGCTCGACTCCGGGCAGTCCGCCTCGCACGGCAAGCAGTCCGAGGCGTCCCAGGGCCGCTGAGTACCTCCCCGGGCCGTGAGCTACTCGTACGGACCCCCTGGGGTGGTCGGGCCGGGGGCGGCCTCGGTAGCCTCACCGGGCACAGCAATCGAGCGTGCTTGTGAGTGAGGATGAGTCGTGCCCCTGCCCTTTCTGACGGCCGACCGCGCATTCGACGCGAGCGCGGAGGACGTCGCGCTGCCGTTCGACGACCACGACAGCTGGCGGCGTCCCTACCGCCCCGGCCCGTGGCGGGTCGCGGCTGCGGCCACCCTGTTGTTGCTGGCCTCGTTCGTTCTGCTCGCGGCCATGATCATCGGTGTCACCGGAGGGCTTTCCGGGGCCGCGGTGTGTCTGCTGCCGGCCGGTGCGCTGATCGGTGCCGCGCTGCGGCTCCTGCGGGTCGGCGCGTGGGTGAGCCGGCACGGTGTGCGGCGCGTGGGGTTCTTCCGGACCACCACGGTGCCGTGGGGGGCCACGGCCTCCGTCCGTACGGTCCAGCAGCCCGTCAAGTTGCTGGGACTCCCCCGTACGGTGCAGGGCCAGGCGCTGGTCGTCACCCGGCAGAACGGGGAGACGCTGCCGCCGCTGGCCTCCGACCACAACGCGGACTTCCTCGGGCGTGCAGAGGCGTTCGAGCGGGCCACGGATGCGGTGGAGGCTTGGGCGGACGAGTATCGGCACGGGTGAGCCGTCGCCGTGTGTACGTGGGTGAGCCCGGGGCCGGTTGTCGGTCCCGGGCTCACCCGCGTACGGCGTGAGAGATCTCCTCAGTCGCCGGACGGGCTTGATCGGGTGCCCTCAATCGCCGGACGGGCTGGAGAGGGTGTGGACGGGCGCGAGTGCGCGGGCGCATCAGGCGGGCTGGAGGGCGCGCCCGGGCCGGAAGGTGTCGCAGGGCGCGGGTGCCTGTGCAGTGCGATCGCCCGCTGCATCGCCTTGCGAGCCCTCGGGGTGTCCCTCGCGTCCTGGTAGGCGACCGCCAGGCGGAACCAGGCGCGCCAGTCGTCCGGGGCGTCCTCCGTCTCCTCGCGGCGCTGGGTGAAGACCGCGTCGGCGGCGTCCCGGTCGATGCGGCCGGACGGGGTGCGGAGCAGGTCGTCGACCGGTAGGCCGCCCTCCGCGTCCAGCTCGGCGGCGAGCGCGTTGGCACGGCGGACGAACTGGGTGTTCTTCCAGAGGAACCAGACGCCGATCACCGGCAGGATCAGCACTGCTACGCCGAAGGTGACCGTGAGCAGCGTGCCGTGCCGGATGAGCATCAGACCGCGGCTGCCGACCAGGACGAAGTAGAAGACCAGGACGGCGGCCGTGACGATGTAGGTGATCTTCGCGCGCATGGGGGCCCAGTCAGTTCAGGTCGAGGAAGTGTTCCAGGCCGAAGGTGAGGCCGGGAGTGGTCACCACACGGCGCACACCGAGCAGGATGCCCGGCATGAAGCTGCTGTGGTGCAGGGAGTCGTGCCGGATGGTGAGGGTCTCGCCCTCGCCGCCGAGCAGCACTTCCTGGTGGGCGAGCAGTCCGCGGAGGCGGATCGCGTGGACCGGGACGCCGTCGACGTCCGCGCCGCGCGCGCCGTCCAGGGCGGTGGTGGTGGCGTCGGGCTGGGGGGCGCTGCCGGCCTTCGCGCGGGCCGCGGCGATGAGCTGGGCGGTGCGGGTGGCGGTGCCGGAGGGGGCGTCGACCTTGTTCGGGTGGTGGAGTTCGACGACCTCGACCGATTCGAAGTAGCGGGCGGCCCGCTCCGCGAACTTCATGGTCAGGACCGCGCCGATGGAGAAGTTCGGGGCGATCAGGACGCCGGTCTCCGGGGAGTTGGCCAGCCAGGTGTTCAGCTGCGCGAGCCGTTCGTCGTTCCAGCCCGTGGTGCCGACGACGGCGTGGATGCCGTGCCGGACACAGAAGTCGAGGTTGCCCATGACCGACGCGGGGGTGGTCAGCTCGACGGCGACCTGGGCGCCCGCCTCGGCGAGGGCCTCCAGCTTGTCGCCCCGGCTGAGGGCCGCCACCAGCTCCAGGTCGTCGGCGGCCTCGACGGCCCGTACGGCCTCGGAGCCGATCCGCCCCTGAGCACCGAGAACGGCTACGCGCAGCTTGCTCATCTTGTCTTCCTTAAGGGGTGCGAGCGCTTCGGGTTAGGAGACCGCTTCGTGGAGGCGGTCCGCCTGCTTGTCCTTGAGCGGGCCGATGACCGAGAGCGAGGGGCGGTGGGTGAGGAGCTCGCCCGCCACATCCCGTACGTCGTCGGGGGTGACCTCCGCGATGCGGGCCAGCATGTCGTCGACCGACATCTGCTCGCCCCAGCACAGCTCGCTCTTGCCGATGCGGTTCATCAGCGCGCCGGTGTCCTCCAGGCCGAGGACGGTGGAGCCGGAGAGCTGGCCGATCGCGCGGGTGATCTCGTCGTCGTCCAGGCCGTGGGTGGCGACCCGGTCCAGCTCGTCGCGGCAGAGCTTGAGGACGTCGTGGACCTGGTTGGGGCGGCAGCCGGCGTAGACGCCGAAGAGGCCGCAGTCGGCGAAGCCCGAGGTGTACGAGTACACGCTGTAGGCCAGGCCGCGCTTCTCCCGGACCTCCTGGAAGAGGCGCGAGCTCATGCCGCCGCCGAGGGCGGTGTTGAGAACGCCCAGCGCCCAGCGGCGCTCGTCGGTGCGGGCGAGGCCGGGCATGCCGAGGACCACGTGGGCCTGCTCGGTCTTGCGGTTCAGCAGCTCGACCTTGCCGGCGGTGCGCAGGGTGCGCGATCCCTCGCGGGGAGCCATCGGGACGGCGTCGTGACGGGAGAGGGCACCGGCGCGTTCGAAGGCCTTGCGGACCTGGCGTACGACCGTGGCGTGGTCGACGTTTCCGGCGGCGGCGACGACCAGGTGCGTGGGGTCGTAGTGCTTCTTGTAGAAGCGGGCGATCTGGCCCCGGTTCAGGGCGTTGATCGTGTCGACGGTGCCGAGGACCGGGCGGCCGAGGGGGGTGTCGCCGAGCATGGTGTGCGCGAACAGGTCGTGCACGCAGTCGCCCGGGTCGTCCTCGGTCATCGCGATCTCCTCAAGGATGACGCCGCGCTCGGCGTCGACGTCCTCGGGGGCGATCAGCGAGCCGGTCAGCATGTCGCAGACCACGTCGACGGCGAGCGGCAGGTCGGTGTCCAGGACCCGCGCGTAGTAACAGGTGTACTCCTTCGCCGTGAAGGCGTTCATCTCGCCGCCGACCGCGTCGATCGCGGAGGAGATGTCCAGGGCGGTGCGCTTGGCGGTGCCCTTGAAGAGGAGGTGTTCGAGGTAGTGGGTCGCGCCGTTCAGGGTGGGCGTCTCGTCGCGGGAGCCGACGTTCGCCCAGATGCCGAAGGTGGCGGACCGGACGGAGGGCAGGGTCTCGGTGACGATCCGCAGACCGCCGGGGAGGACGGTCCGGCGGACCGTTCCGATGCCGTTGCTGCCCTTGAGAAGCGTTTGGGTACGGGCGACGGCCCGCGCCTCCGAGGAGGTGCGGGCCGTCGCCGCGGAACTACGGGACGTCACTTGTCGGTGTCGTCCTTCGTCTCGTTCTCTTCACCCTCGACGACGGGGATGAGGGAGAGCTTGCCACGGGAGTCGATCTCGGCGATCTCGACCTGGACCTTGGAGCCGACGCCGAGCACGTCCTCGACGTTCTCCACGCGCTTGCCACCGGCGAGCTTGCGGATCTGCGAGATGTGCAGCAGGCCGTCCTTGCCCGGCATGAGCGAGACGAACGCGCCGAAGGTGGTCGTCTTGACGACCGTACCCAGGTAGCGCTCGCCGACCTCCGGCATGGTCGGGTTGGCGATCGCGTTGATCGTGGCGCGGGCGGCCTCGGCCTGCGAACCCTGCTGGGCACCGATGTAGATGGTGCCGTCGTCCTCGATCGTGATGTCGGCGCCGGTGTCCTCCTGGATCTGGTTGATCATCTTGCCCTTGGGGCCGATGACCTCACCGATCTTGTCCACCGGGATCTTGACGGTGATGATCCGCGGGGCGTTCGGGGACATCTCGTCCGGGACGTCGATGGCCTCGTTCATGACGTCCAGGATGTGCAGACGCGCGTCACGGGCCTGCTTCAGCGCGGCGGCCAGGACCGAGGCGGGGATGCCGTCGAGCTTGGTGTCGAGCTGGAGCGCGGTCACGAACTGCTTCGTACCGGCGACCTTGAAGTCCATGTCGCCGAAGGCGTCCTCCGCACCGAGGATGTCGGTGAGGGCGACGTAGTGGGTCTTGCCGTCGATCTCCTGCGAGATCAGGCCCATGGCGATACCGGCGACGGCGGCCTTGAGGGGCACACCGGCGTTCAGCAGCGACATGGTGGAGGCGCAGACCGAGCCCATGGACGTCGAGCCGTTGGAGCCCAGCGCCTCGGAGACCTGGCGGATCGCGTAGGGGAACTCCTCGCGCGAGGGGAGCACCGGCACGATGGCGCGCTCGGCGAGCGCTCCGTGGCCGATCTCGCGGCGCTTGGGCGAGCCCACGCGGCCGGTCTCGCCGACGGAGTACGGCGGGAAGTTGTAGTTGTGCATGTAGCGCTTGCGGGTCACCGGGGAGAGGGTGTCCAGCTGCTGCTCCATACGGAGCATGTTGAGGGTGGTGACGCCCAGGATCTGGGTCTCGCCACGCTCGAACAGCGCCGAGCCGTGCACGCGCGGGATGGCCTCGACCTCGGCGGCGAGCGTACGGATGTCCGTGACGCCGCGGCCGTCGATGCGGACCTTGTCCTTGATGACGCGCTCGCGGACCAACTTCTTGGTCAGCGAGCGGTACGCGGCGGAGATCTCCTTCTCGCGGCCCTCGAAGGCCGGGAGGAGCTTCTCGGCGGCGATCTCCTTGACGCGGTCGAGCTCGGCCTCGCGGTCCTGCTTGCCGGCGATGGTGAGCGCCCGCGTCAGCTCGGAGGTGACGGCCTTGGCGAGCGCGTCGAAGACGTCGTCCTGGTAGTCCAGGAAGACCGGGAACTCGCCGACCGGCTTGGCGGCCTTGGAGGCGAGGTCGGACTGGGCCTTGCAGAGCGCCTTGATGAAGGGCTTCGCGGCGTCCAGACCGGCGGCGACGATCTCCTCGGTGGGAGCCTCGGCGCCGTCCTTGACGAGCTGGATGGTCTTCTCGGTGGCCTCGGCCTCGACCATCATGATGGCGACGTCGCCGTCCTCCAGGACGCGACCGGCGACGACCATGTCGAAGACGGCGTCCTCGAGCTCGGTGTGCGTCGGGAACGCGACCCACTGGCCCTTGATCAGGGCGACGCGGGTGGCGCCGATCGGGCCGGAGAAGGGCAGGCCCGCCAGGATGGTGGAGCAGGAGGCGGCGTTGATCGCGACCACGTCGTACAGGTGGTCGGGGTTGAGCGCCATGATCGTCTCGACGATCTGGATCTCGTTGCGCAGGCCCTTCTTGAAGGAGGGGCGCAGCGGGCGGTCGATCAGGCGGCAGGTGAGGATCGCGTCCTCGGAGGGCCGGCCCTCACGGCGGAAGAAGGAGCCGGGGATCTTGCCGGCCGCGTACTGCCGCTCCTCGACGTCCACCGTGAGGGGGAAGAAGTCGAGGTTCTCCTTGGGCCGCTTGGAAGCGGTGGTGGCCGACAGCACCATGGTGTCGTCGTCCAGGTACGCGACGGCGGAGCCGGCGGCCTGCTTGGCCAGGCGGCCCGTCTCGAAGCGGATGGTGCGGGTGCCGAAGATGCCGTTGTCGATGACGGCCTCGGCGTAGTGGGTCTCGTTCTCCACTAGTGATTTCTCCATACTCGTCGTCTTTCGTCCTGCCGCCCGTATGGCGGAGGACGGTGCGGGAGAGGCGCGCCGTGTGTGCGGGCCGGTCTTCGATCGAAGCTCCCGGGCATGTTCCCGGGGGCCACTACCGAGGACCGGCGGCGGCGTCGCTGCGCCTCTCCCTCGTGTGTGCGGTGTTGCGGTGCTACAGGTGCTGCGGTGTCACAGGTGTTCCGGTGTCCAGGTTACTGAGCTTGACACCGGTCGCGCACGTACGGCAAAGGGAGCGGTCCCCTCAGACGCGGGAACCGCTCCCTCTCCACGGCGTACTTACTTGGCGCCGCCGGCCGCACCGCGGCGGATGCCGAGGCGGTCGACCAGCGCACGGAAGCGCTGGATGTCCTTCTTGGCCAGGTACTGCAGGAGGCGGCGACGCTGGCCGACCAGGATCAGCAGACCACGACGGGAGTGGTGGTCGTGCTTGTGCGTCTTGAGGTGCTCCGTCAGGTCCGAGATCCGGCGGGAGAGCATGGCGACCTGGACCTCGGGGGATCCGGTGTCACCCTCCTTCTGGGCGAACTCGGACATGATCTGCTTCTTCGTAGCGGCGTCGAGCGGCACGCGTACTCCTCTTGGTGTTCGAAGCGCCCACGAGTGCCCCTGGTCTTGATCTCAGGGGAGCTTCCGTGACTCGGAGGCGAAGGTCCGATGAGCGCAGTCCCCAGGATGATCCGGAGAGGCGTACACAAACGGCCACTGGCCAGAGTACCAGCCATTCGGGTCACGCCCGGACGGGCGCCTCCCGGGGCTCAGCTGGTGAGGGCCCGGATCGAACGGTAGACGTCGAAGACCGCGAGGCACAGCGGCAGCAGCGTGAGCAGGACGGCCGTCTCGGCGATCTCCAGGAAGCGGCCCCAGAACGGGGTGACCCCCTTGCGCGGCACGATCAGGCCGATGGCGGTGATCAGTGCGGCGACGCCCGCGACGGCCGCGGCGAGCCACACCGTACGGATGTCCAGTGCCGTGCCGTCCCCCCGCAGGGCGTCGCGCACCAGGGTGAGCGGCGGGTTGAGGGAGAGGCCGAGGCCGAGGAGTACGAGGGAGCCGAGGCCAGCGGCGAGGGTGCAGCCGACCTGGGCGGTGTAGCGGAACAGGTGGGCGCGCATCAGCATGGCGACCCCGGTGGCCAGGGCGAGCAGCTGGCCCCAGACGTTGTCCGAGAAGCCCAGCACCGCGGCGGCGGCCACGGCCACCAGCGCGCAGCCGCCGACCATGCCGAGGAGCAGCTCGTGGCCCCGGCGCGCCTGGGCGGCGATCCGTACGGCGTCGACCGGGCCCTGGGGCGCGGGGTCGGAGGTGCCGTAGTCGCCGACCGCGGAGCGGGGCGGTTCGAAGCCGATGGGGAGGCGGGCGAAGCGGGTGGAGAGGCCGGGCAGGAAGGCCAGGGCGCCCACGGCGAAGGGGGCGCAGGCGGCGGCGGCCTCGGTGGGCTTCAGCTCCGCCGTGATGGCGATGAAGGTGACCATGAGGCCGGTGGCGCCGGCGAAGACGAACGCGACGAACGGGCCGTCGCCGCCGGGCGCGGTGATCATGAGGATGACCGCGACCACCAGGACGGCGGCGCAGGCGAGCAGGAACTGCAGCCGGCCCACGCCCTGCCCCGCGCTGAGCGAGAGCAGCCCGGAGCCGGCCACCGCGGCGTTCACCATCGCGCCGGTGCCCAGCGCGATGGACGAGCCCCGGTCGTCGTAGACCCGTGCGCGTACGCAGGCGAGGGCGAGCAGGAGTACGGCGGCGACGGCGGCCAGGATGCCCGGCAGCCCGTGCATGTCGTGCCGGGGGTCGGCCGTCCACAGGACGAAGCCCAGCAGGCTCAGCAGGACGGACCCGCCGAAGAGACCGGCGCCGCGCATGAGGGAGTCGCCCCAGAGCGCGCGGTCCTTGGCCACGGCGGTGGCGACGGCGTCGGAGACGTCGTCGAAGACGGCGGGCGGCAGCGACTCGGAGAAGGGCCGCAGGGAGAGCAGCTCGCCGTCGAGGATGCGGTGGCCGGCCAGCGTGCGGGCGCCGTCCAGGACGGTGCCGTCGCGGCGTACGAGGTGGTAGCCGACGGGGGCGCCCGGGGCGGGGCTCTGTCCGGAGAGCCGGAGGATCTCGGGGTAGAGGTCGGCGACGGGTACGTCCTCGGGCAGGGCCACGTCGACCCGGCTGTCGGGTGCCACGACCGTGACCCGGCAGAAGCCGGTGCCGTTGCCGGACGCGACCCCGTGACTCGGCCGGCCGGCCGTGGTGGCTGCCGTTTGGGCCGTCATGGTCACCTGCTGCTCCCCCTGTGTGTGGACTTCGCCTGTTGCTGCGGACCGCTGTGGACTTCGTCCGTTGCCGTGGACCGCTGTGGACTTCGCCTGCTGCTGCGGACTTCGCCTGCTGCTGTGGACTTCGCCTGCTGCTCTTCTGCCGGAAACGTCCTTGAGGACACAGATCTCGCGCTGCGTCCCGAATGACCGTCTTTTTGCGCTAGTTAGCGGATGCGCATACGCACCGCGACACCCTACCGCCATGGGGCCCCCGCTCCGCCAGTAGGATCCATCCCGCGGATGGAGCCCGTCGCCACGGGGGCGCCGATAGGAACACTTCCGTCCGGCAAGGGAATTGGTGAGCTGTGAGCCAGATCGTCGTCAAGCGCCCACCGCGGGCCCTGCCCTCCGAAGTACCGGTCGAGCAGGTGCAGTTGCAACCTCCGCCGGAGCTGCCCCGGGGCCAGCAGGAGGGCATGCTCATGCAGCTCCTGCCGATGCTGGGCATGGGTGGTTCGGTCGTCTTCTTCTTCATGACGCCGAACCCGATCATGCGGATCATGGGCGTGATCATGATCGCCTCCACGGTGGCCATGGCCATCGCCATGATGGTGCGTTTCCGGCGGGGCACCCAGGGTCAGCTCGCGGACATGCGGCGGGACTACCTGAAGTACCTGACGCAGACCCGGCGCACGGTGGTGAAGACCGCGCGCAAACAGCGTGACGCGCAGTTCTATCTGCACCCCTCACCCGAGCAGCTGTGGGCGCTGGTCGCCGAGGGCAGCCGGGTGTGGGAGCGGCGGGTCGCCGACGCCGACTTCGCGCAGGTGCGCATCGGGCTGGGCAGCCAGGAGCTGGCCACCCCGCTCGTCGCGCCCGAGACGGCACCGGTCGATGAGCTGGAACCGCTGACCGCCGGGGCGATGCAGCAGTTCCTGACGACGCACTCCACGCTGGACGGCCTGCCCATGGCCGTCTCGCTGCGGGCGTTCTACCACCTGACGATCAGCGGCCACGCGGACTCCGCCCGCTCCTCCGCGCGGGCGATGGTCGGCGCTCTGGCCTCGCTGCACTCCCCCGAGGACCTGGTGATCGGGATCGCCACGGGCGCCGAGGCGGCCCCGCAGTGGGAGTGGGCGAAGTGGCTCCCCCACGTACAGGACACGGGTTCGGTCGACGGGGCCGGCAGCCGGCGCCTGATCACCACCGGAGTCCTGGAGCTCGAACAACAGCTGGCGGCCCGTCTGGACGGCCGCCCCCGCTTCCAGCCCGGCGGTCAGCCGCTCCTGGAGCAGCCGCACGTCGTCGTGGTCCTGGACGGCGAGTCGGTGCCTGCGATGTCGGTGCTCGCCTCGGCCGAGGGGTTGCAGGGCGTGACGGTCATCGAGGTCGTACCGGGCGAGGTGCAGGGGGCGCGCGGCGGCCTCTCCGTCGTGGTGCAGCCGCAATCGCTGCAGCTGGAGTCGGGGCAGGGGCTCGTCTACGAGGGAGCGCCCGACCTGTTGAGTTACGAGGCGGCGGAGGCGCTGGCCCGTCAGCTGGCCCCGTTGCACATGGCGACGGGCGGGGACGACGACGAGCCGCTGCTGGCCAACCTGGAGTTCACCGATCTGCTGAACCTGGGGGACGCGGCCTCCATCGAGGTCAGCCGGACCTGGCGCCCCCGCTCCCAGGCCGAGCGGCTGCGCGTACCGATCGGTGTCGGTGAGGGCGGCGCGCCGGTGATGCTGGACCTCAAGGAGGCGGCGCAGGAGGGCATGGGCCCGCACGGGCTATGCGTGGGCGCCACGGGTTCCGGAAAGTCGGAGCTGCTGCGCACGCTGGTGCTCGGCCTCGCCGTCACCCACACCTCGGAGACGCTCAACTTCGTCCTCGCGGACTTCAAGGGCGGTGCGACCTTCGCCGGGATGGCGCAGATGCCCCACGTGGCCGCGGTGATCACCAACCTCGCGGACGACCTGACGCTGGTGGACCGCATGGGCGACTCCATCCGCGGTGAGCTCAACCGCCGTCAGGAGATGCTGCGCGACGCGGGCAACTACGCCAACATCCACGACTACGAGAAGGCGCGCTCGGCGGGTGCGCCGCTGCAGCCCATCCCCTCGCTCGTGCTGGTCATCGACGAGTTCAGCGAGCTGCTGACGGCGAAGCCCGACTTCATCGACATGTTCGTGCAGATCGGACGCATCGGCCGGTCGCTGGGCGTCCATCTGCTGCTGGCGTCGCAGCGCCTGGAGGAGGGGCGGCTGCGCGGTCTGGAGACGTACCTCTCGTACCGGATCGGTCTGCGCACCTTCTCGGCGGCCGAGTCCCGGGCGGCCATCGGGGTGCCCGACGCGTACCACCTGCCCAATGTGCCCGGTTCCGGGCTGCTCAAGTTCGGTACGGAGGAGATGGTGCGGTTCAAGGCCGCGTACGTGTCCGGGGTGTACCGCTCGGGGGGACAGGCCGTCGAGCCCGGCGGCCCGTTGCCGGTGGACCGCAGGCCGGTTCCGTTCACGGCGGCGCCGGTGCCGGTGCGGTACGTGCAGCCGCGCCGGCAGGCGGGGGCCGGGGTGCCGGACCAGCGGGCGGGCGAGGACGACGCGCTGGCGGACACGGTGCTCGACGTGATCGTGCGGCGGCTGGAGGGGCGGGGGGCCTCGGCGCACCAGGTGTGGCTGCCGCCGCTGGACAACCCGCCGACGCTGGACGAGATCCTGCCGGGGCTCTCACCCGTACCGGGGCGCGGGCTGACGCAGCCCGGGTTCGAGGGTGCGGGACGGCTCGTCGTACCCCTGGGCGTCATCGACAAGCCGTTCGAGCAGCGGCGCGACACGCTCTACCGGGACTTCTCGGGGGCGGCCGGCCACATGCAGATCACCGGTGGTCCGCAGTCCGGCAAGTCGACCCTGCTCCGTACCCTCATCGCGGGCTTCGCGCTCACGCACACCCCGCAGGAAGTCCAGTTCTACGGGCTCGACTTCGGCGGCGGCGGCATGTCGTCCATCGCGGGCCTCCCGCACGTCGGCGGGGTCGCCTCCCGACTGGATCCCGAGCGGGTACGCCGTACGGTCGCCGAGGTGTACGGCATCCTGTCGCGGCGCGAGGAGTACTTCCGCAGCGCCGGCATCGACTCCATCGCCACCTTCCGCCGGATGCGGGCGCGCGGCGAGATCTCGGTGACGGACCAGCCGTGGGGTGACGTCTTCCTGATCATCGATGGCTGGGGCAACTTCCGTACGGACTACGAGGCGCTGGAGAACGCCGCCGTCGACATCGCGGCGCGGGGCCTCGGTTACGGCATCCACCTGATCGTGACCGCGTCACGGTCCATGGAGGTCCGGGCCAGCCTGAAGGACCATCTGATGAACCGCCTGGAGCTGCGGCTCGGCGACGTCATGGACTCCGAGCTGGACCGCAAGGTCGCGGTCAACGTGCCCGCCGGGGTGCCGGGGCGCGGGCTGACGCCGGAGAAGCTTCACTTCATGGCGGCGGTGCCGCGGATCGACGGCATCAACTCCGACAGCGACCTGTCCGAGGCGACGGCCGCCATGAACCAGGAGGTGTCCCGGCACTGGACGGCGGCGCCCGCCCCGCAGGTGCGTCTGCTACCGCGCTCCCTGCCGGCGAGCGAACTGCCGGCGGGCTACGCGGTCCCGGAGCGCGGTATCGCCTTCGGCATCGACGAGAACAACCTCGCGCCGGTCTTCGTCGACTTCGACCACGACCCGTTCTTCCTGATCTTCGGAGAGAGCGAGTCCGGCAAGTCCAACCTGCTGCGGCTGGTCATCAAGCAGCTCACCGAGCGGTACGACGGCGACAGCTGCAAGCTCTTCGTCATCGACAACCGGCGCTCCCTGCTGGATGTGACCCCGGCGTCACACCTGGCGGAGTACATCCCCATGTCCAACAACATGGACCACCACATGGTCGCGCTGCACGACCTCATGCAGCGCCGCACTCCGTCCGCCGATGTCACGGCCCAGGAGTTGCGGGACCGCAGCTGGTGGCGCGGCCCGACGGTCTACGTGGTCATCGACGACTTCGACCTGGTCTCCACGTCGAGCGGCAACCCGCTCTCCTCCCTCACCGAACTGCTCCCGTTCGCGCGGGACGTGGGCGTCCGGTTCATCATCGCCCGCAACACGGCGGGGGCCAGCCGGGCCCTGTACGACCCGTTCCTCCAGCGCATGACCGAGCTGGGCGCGCAGGGCGTGCTGCTGTCGGGCGACCCGACGGAGGGCGACATCCTCGGCGGCGTACGACCGCGCCCGATGCCGGCGGGACGGGGCATCTTCATCACTCGGCGGCGGGGGAACCCGTTGGTGCAGACGGGGTTGATGGCTGGGGGCCAGTAGGCCGGGACGCTGCTGGGGGTGGCTGGGGGTGCGGGGTGGGTATGTGGTCCGCCCCCACCCTCGGCAGCCGTCCAGCGCAGGCGTTCGGCGGCGGACATGCGTCAGGGTGGACACCTCCCGCGCGTGTCCACCCTGACGTGCTGTCCTGATGTGCTGTGTGTGCTGTGTGTGCTTGCAGCGTGTGCCCTGCCGGATGGGCCGGATCGACCGGATTCAGGCCGGATCGGCTGTCGGCCGGAGCGGACTAGAGGAAGTTCGCCGCCGCCCGCTTGTCGCCGCTGCGGTAGGCCGTCTCCGCGTCGCGCACGGCGCGAGCGATCTGGGAGAGGTTCTCCCGGATGCCCGTGGCGTCGGCGTCCCAGCGCTTCTGCGCATCGCGGTAGGCCGTCTTGGCTTCGCCCTCCCACAGTTCCGAAACCGAGGCGATCATCGACTTGATCGCTCGGAGGTCCTGGTCGAGCTGCTTGGCCTGACGGTCGATCGACGCGGCCGCGAGATCGAGGCTGGCATAAGTGACGACCGTCGTACCGTCGTTGTTGGCCATGTGGTCCTCCTTCAGTCGAGTTGGGGAATACCGGTCAGAAGTTGTTCAGGTTCGAGGTCCGGGCCGTGGCCGCGGCGTCACCGGAGTAACCACCGACGACGTCCACGCCCATGAGAGCCGCCCGGATGTCGTCCTCGGTGTTGCCCGAGATGGTGCGGGCGGCCTTGATGGCCTCCTGGAAGCGGAGCAGCTCGTTGCCGATGCTGACCATCCGCTTGTTGACCTCGCCCTGCTTCGCGTTGAACTCGCCGGCCCCGATGCCCTTCCAGGCACCTTCCAGGCTGTCGATCGTCGCGTGCAGCTGCCGGAGCTGGCCCTTCACCGATTCGAACCTCTCGGTGAGGTCGCCCTCGAGCCTGAGTAGCGCTTCAGCTGAGACCTTCTGGTCTGCCGTCATGGCTTTCCTTTCCTACCAGTTGCTTCTTGACGGCCGGCATGGCTCGCCGACCGGTACATGTGAGGAACCTGCGGTCAGGCCGCGCCGCGCCTGCGGACGACGGCGAAGACCACTCCCCCGAGGGCGGCGACGACCGCGATGCCGCCGAGGATCAGGCCGATCGGGGCACCGCCGTCCGACGCCCCGCTCTCGCCCGCGGCTACGGTCTCGTCGGCCTCGCCCGTCTTCTCGTCCTGGGCGGGCTGTTGGGAAGCGGCGGGCTCGGAGGGGGCGGAGGAGGCCGGAGAGCCGCCGGTCCGCTCCTCGGTGAGCGGGCTGATGTCCGGGTCTCCGGGGTCGCCCTTGCCCTTGAGGATGTTCATCGCGGGGCGGATGAGGCCGTGGCCGAGGTATTTGCTGAGAGTGCCCTTCTCCCAGTCCCTTCCGGCCGTGTCGAAGAGGACGTTGAGAACCTGGTTCGCGGTCCAGTCGGGGTGGGCGGACCAGACCAGGGCGGCGGAGGCGGAGGCGATGGCGGTGGCGGAGCTGGTTCCGCCATCGCCATCGCAGTAACGCTGGAAGGAATTGTCACACCACCGCGGAGTCTCTTGTCCGGGAGCAGCGAGGTCTACTGTATTCCCGCTCTGCGAGTACTTCGCTACCTTTCCCTGCTTATCCGCCGAAGCGACACCTACCACCTGGGGATAAGCTGCCGGATACTCTTCCCTGTTGCGCCCTTGAGCATCATTCCCCACCGGAGCGAAAACAAGCTTGCCTTTCGCCTCGGCATACTTTACCGCCTCGCGCTCCTGCTGCGTCGAATACGGGCTACCGAACGACATGCTGATGATCTTCGCTTCACTGTCTGCAGCGGCTCGAATAGCGTCAGCCCAGTCGTGAACATTAGAGGAATGCTTCTTCTGAAAGTCACTGCTCCCGATACGCATCGGGATGATCTTCACGCCCGGAGCGAGACCCTTGATTCCGCCGCCCTTGCCCGTTCCAGCGATCAATTCAGCCATCGTTGTGCCGTGACCGCTGTAGTCGTCGTTCTCGTCCCCCTCCGCCCCCGTCGCGTCGAATCCCTTGAGAGTCTGCCCCTGCAGAGATTGCGTGTCCGAGTTGACACCCGAGTCAATGACAGCAAGCTTGATGCCTTTGCCCGTTGTGACCTTCCACATTTCCTCGGCCTGCATAGCGCTCAGGTACCACTGCTTGGACTCTGCGTCTGCAGCCGCAGCAGGCTGGGCCGCTCCGATCAAGACCAAGCTCCACGAGGCTGCCACCGCCAGTGCGCCAAGTACACGCTGCTGGGGCCGACGCATTCCTGCTGACATCCCGACTTCCGAACCTTCCTGGGGCTGCTACTCGACCACCGGCGGCACGGCTCCGCGCCGTCGAACCGCCCATGTCTCTTCGTCTTCCGTCAGGTAATCCGGACGAGCTGACCCGGTGTTCTCGTCGTCCTCTCGTTCCGACTGCCGTCGACCGGCAGGGCCACGGACGAGGCCTGCACCACCAGACGTGAAGCCTTTCGAACCGGAGCCCGCCGTACCTCGAGGGGCACCGACTACTCCACTGGCCCCCGAAACGGGAGCGCCACGCTGGCCTGAGCGGGGGGAGCTGCCACTCGCGCCGGGTCCGCCGATCACCGTTCCTCGCGGCACCCCACGGGCCCCGCCGGTCCCCGCCGTCCCAGCGGTGGCCCGCTGCGGTGTGCCGCCCACGATGCCGTTGCCCTGCCCCGTACGCGAACTGCCTGCTGCCGTTGTGCCGCCGTGGGCGGCCGTGGGGCGGCCGCCCATCACACCGGACTGCCCGGCCGCAGGCGACTGCGGACTGCCGACGGAACGCCCGGGAGCTGACGGCCCGCCAGTCATCGGGCTCGGGCGCCCTACAGGCGTGCCAGCGGCTCCAGCGGCAGGGGAGCGCCCACCTACTGACGCCACCTTGCCCAGACCTCCACCGACTTGGCCGACGGACCGAGGCGCACCCGGTGATCCCGTGAACCGCGACGAGGTAGCAGAGACCGGGTTTCCGAAACCGGCCGACAAGGGCGGCGTCGGAACGTTCGTCGGTCCTGAGCCGCTGCTGACCGACGGAGCAGGCGGAGAGCTGGTGAGCGCCGTCGGAGTGGTCGGGGTCGTGACGCTGTTGATCTCCGTCGACGTACTGTCGTCCAGGACAGGCGCCAAGCCGAGGCCTTCGTCCCGAGCGCGACTGTTGCCCGAAGTCACAGCGCCCGGCTCTCCTATGGTTGCGCGCTCTGGAACGCCTCGTGCCGCACCGACGCCCGAAAGGTCATCAGAACCCGCCGATGAACTGCTTGACGAGGTGGGATATCTCTCCGCTCCCTCCGGCTTGGGCATATTGACGCCAAGCTTCATGTCGAACAGCGGCGGTTCCTGCCCCGCAAGCACCTCCTCCGACACCGCGTAGTACGACGCCAGCCGGTTGACCTGGTTGATGGCCTCCTGGCGGTTCTTCTCCACCGCGAGGGCCGCCGCGTACTCCGGGTTGGTCTCGGTCCGGGCCGGGAGCAGGATGTCGTCCGGGTTCTTCTGGATCATTCGGCTGTCGCGCGGCGGCATGGCGCTCCGTACCGACGCCAGGCCGGTGCCGGCCACCGTGATCTGGGTGCCCGCCGCGTCCGCGAAGTCGCCGAGCTTCGTGGCGTGGGCGACCAGGCCCTTGCCCCAGTTACGGAAGGCTTCGCCGGACTCGCCCTGCCAGTCGACCCCGTCGATGTGGTCGCCCAGTTCCTTCGCCGCGCTCCGGATGGCGTCCCTGGCCTTCCAGAGCGCCTCGCCCGCGTTCTCCAGGTCCGCCGGGTTGGAGTTCTCCACCAGGTCGATGATGGCGTTGAGCTCGTGTCCCTCGAACGAGGTACGGCCTGCGGTGCTCCCGCCGCCGAGGGAGAAGAGGCTCATGACCTCTTTCACCCGCTCCGTCACGTCGGTGACGACGAGCTGGGAGCTGACGCGTCCCTCGTCCTGCTTGTGCTGTTCGGCCGGGGTCAGTACCGGCTGCTTCTCGTCGCTCATTCCGTCCCCCACCCGGATCCGGACCGGTCCTCGTCACTGCGCTGCTTCTGCTTGATGGCTTCCGCTCGCTCCCGGTCCATCCGTGTCTGGATCTCGTGGAAGCGCCGCCTGGTCTCGTCGTCCACGTTGTCGAAGCCGACCGCCGCCGCGTGCACGCCCAGGCTCAGGTACTCGATCTGGTCGCCCAGCGACCGGGAGAGTGAGACCAGGGACTCGTGTACGCGGTTGTACTGGGTGTAGAGGCCGTCCGCCTCGGCGAAGCGGGCGTTCGGGCCGCTCAAGGAGGCGCGGGACACCGTCTGGGCCGCCACCTTCGACTTGCCGGCCGCCGAGCCCTCGAGGTCCGTGAGCAGGGCGTCCACCCGCTTCTTGAATGTCTCCAGCGCCCCTACTCCGCGCCTGAGGTCACCCGTACCACCGCCTGGACCGGTCACAATGCCGTCCTCCCCGTTCTGCATCCCCGTTTGCTCGGATCGTGCCGCGTTGCTATCGCACCGATGCGATCCGAGCCCATCTCATCCAGCAACTCTAGTCACTGCGTGGCGCCGGGCCAATTGGGTTGGCGGCCACGTGACTTGTCTCATGCGTCAGCCGCCGCTCCGTCCCGTCAGCCGCCACCGCCAGCCGCCTCGCGCGGCGCCTCATGTCCCGTACGGCCACTGCCGCGCCGGCGATCGCGGCCACCAGGACGCCGCCGCCCACGACGACGTACGTGGCGAGGCGGGCGTTGCGTTCCTCCGCCGTTTCGCCCAGGCGGAGCGGGGCCAGGGTGGGCGCTTCGCCTTTGCTCATGCCCTCGCCGGCGACCGGGCGGTCGATGGGCTTGTCGTCCTCGGTCAGGGCGCGGACCGGATCGACGACGCCCCAGCCGACCAGCCGGTCGTGGCCCGCCACGGAGCGCTCCGCCGTCTGCTGGATCTGGGCGACGATCTGCTCCTGCGTCCAGTCGCGGTGCTTGGCCCTGATGAGGGCCGCGACTCCGGCGACGTACGGGGCGGAGAAGCTGGTGCCGTTGTCGGCGCAGTGTCCGCCGCCGGGGACCGTGGAGATCATGTCCACGCCGGGGGCGGCGACGCCGACGAACTCGCCGGACTGGGAGAAGTAGGCGCGTTCGTTGTTCCGGTCCGAGGCGGCGACGGCGAGGACGCCTTCGTACGAAGCGGGGTAGGTCCGCTTCACGTTGCCGCCCAGACCGTCGTTGCCCGCCGAGGCGACGACCACGATCTCCTTGGCCAGGGCGTGGTCGACCGCCTGCCTCAGGGCCGGTGTCGGCTCGACGGCGTTGGCGGTGTCCTGGGAGATGTTGATGACGTCGGCCTTCGCCTTGTCGACGGCGTGGCGGATGGCGGTGGCCAGGGTGTCCGCGGTTCCGTTGCCGTCGGCGTCGTTCTGCTGGATCGGGATGATCGTCGCGTCCGGGGCGAGGCCGGTGAAGCCCGTGCCCTTCGCCTCGCGCGCGGCGATGATGCCGGCGACCTTGGTGCCGTGGCCCACCGTGTCGGTGGTGCCGTTCTCCTTGCCGCGTTCGAGCTTTCTGCCGTCCTCGCCCTTGAGGTCCTTCGGCAGCAGGTTGATGCCCGACCCGGCGTCCACGGCGCGGGTGAGCTGGGGGTTCTTCACGTCGACGCCGGTGTCGATGACCGCCACCCGTACGCCTTTCCCGGTGGACTGCTTCCACAGCTCGTCCATGAGGACGCGCTGCAACGACCAAGGGCGGCCCGGGTACTTCTTCCCGCCGAACGTGCACTGGGTCGTGTCGTCGGCGGCGGCCGGTGGGATCGGCAGGGCGACGAGCAGCACCGCGGTGGCCGCCGCTGTCGTCAGCAGGCGCCTGGTAGCAGACGCCGGAGACCGCGGGGGTGGGGGCGTGGGGCGCGTCATCTGCGTACCGCTCCTCACGAACCCTGCGGCTGGCTCGCCGCGCCGGTGGAGAGCCGGGGGCCCGTCGGCAGGAAGGTGGACCAGGCGGCCGGGACCGGCGTGGGGTCGACGTCCTTGTAGCCGAGCAGGTTCTGGGCCTGCCGCGCCTCCTGTTGGCGCGCCTGCCTCTCCTTCTCGGAGCCCGATTCGCCGATGCCGGAGTCGTCCTGCCCGCTGTCGCTGTTGGACTGCATCGCGTAGCGCAGTCCGGTGTCGGTGACCAGGAAGAGGAAGCCGACGTCGGTCCTGGAGCCCTTGAACTGGCGGAAGAACTCGCCGGATCCGGGGGTGACGTAGGCGCTGGAGGAGCCGGTGGGGAGAGTCGCGGGGAAGCTCGTACCCACCCAGGTGGACAGGGTGGTGGAGCCGTTGTCGGCGTCGACGTCGCGCAGGACGTTGCACACGGTGTTCCGGCTTCCCTTCGTGACGTCCGGGGAGTTGACGGGCTTGGGCTCGTGGACGGGCCAGTCCTGTTCCGCGCCGAAGGCCCGGCCCGGCGAGAACGCGGCGGCGCTCACCAGTTTCTTCTGGCCGGCCTGACCGAGCGTGGCCAGGTCGCGGCTGCTGAGCAGGAGCTTGGCGATGAAGTCGGAGACGGGGGCGACCCTGTCGGGCAGGACGACGTACTGCTGGGTCCTGGTTCCGGCGGTGGCGGCCAGAACCATGCCGACCCTGTTCGCGTCGGTGTCCAGGCTGCCCGGGATGTTCGCGGGGTCGCCCGGGTTGCCGTCCAGGCTCGGGAAGGTGATCCGGTCGCCCCGGTGCAGCGTCGCGAGCCATGCGGCGGAGACCCGCTGGGGCTCGGAGTTCTGGTCGACCAGGGTGCGCAGCAGCAGTTCGTCGTCGGGGACGGGGTACGCCTTGCCCGTGGCGTCCACGAGGTAGCGGGTCCGGTCGGGGCCCTCGACGTACATCACCTCGCCACCGCGCAGCCTCGCCTTGCCCTCGGTCTTCTCCTCCTCGCGCTCGGCGAGGACGAAGGCCGCCTTCTGGATGGCCCGGCCGCCTTCGCCGGGCCGCTCGCAGACGGCCCAGCGCTTGGCGGCTCCGGCGTCCTTGGGGTCGGGCAGCCGGTCGGGGGCGTACGGGATGCCGAGCGTCGCGCCGTGCGGGATGGTGCCGTTGTCCAGGACCGATTCGTCGACGTTGACGACCTTGCCCTTGTCCTGGGCGAGCAGGAGCTTGGCCGAGGACATGTTCAGGACGGGGTGGAGCTGTTTCTTGCCGTCGGTCTTCAACACCACGTACCGGGTGGTGGACTTGCTGGCGATGATGACGTTCTCGTTGGCGACGTCCCAGCCCTTGGGGGCCACCGGCTTGAACATGCCCCAGGCGCCGAATACGGCCAGGACGACGACACCGATGATCGCTCCCGGCACGACCGCGCGCAGGGGGCGGGGTGCGCCCTCCTCGGAACCGCTCGGGTTGGGTTGCAGGAACTGTGCGATCAACCTCCGCTTCGCAAAGGTGTAGGCGTTGAGCTCATCCCGCCGTGATGCCATGTTCCGCTGCCCCTTCTCCCCGATGGTCGACCAGGGTGCCACACCCACCGTCGGCCCCTGGTGTCGCACCGGGCCCCTACTATGCCCCCAGGGGCTCGGCCCCCACTGCTCAGGTAGGGTGACCACCCGGTCAACACCCGTGCGGAAAACGGTGAATACGGACACGAGGGGGCAACGCGGCAATGGGTGCAGCTACGCGAGAGCGTACCGGGCGGCCGGGTCGCCGAACCCCCGGTCCTTCCCGTCGGCAACGCAGCAACGAGCCGGCCGCCACCGCCCCCGCCTCTGCGTCGAACGCCGCCGCGACGGGCGCTCCCGCGGCCACGACGCTGCGCGCCACCACGCGGACCGGCCGGACGCGGCCCCTGCAGCGGCGACTGGTGATCATCGAGGCGGCGCTGGCGGTGGCCGCGGTGGGTGCGGCGCTCGGTGGTGCGTGGCTGGTGCCCGCCGGCGTGCTCGTGGTGCTGCTGGTGCTGCTCGCGGTGGTACGCCGCCGGGGCCGCGCGCTCCAGGACTGGCTGTCGGGCGCCCTCACCCTCAAGGCCCGGCGGCGGGCGGCGACCGCGCCGGGCGGCGACGCGGAGCCGATGCTGGCCCCGGTCGCGGAGAACGTGCCCGGGTTCGGCCCGCACATCTACGTCGACCGGGACCACCGCACGGTGGGCATGCTCGGGGACGGCACCTTCCTGACCGCCGCGGTGCGGGTGGAGGCGAGCGGTGAGGCGCTGCGGCCCGCGTTCGGCGCCCGCTCGCTCCCGCTGTCGCTGCTGGGCGACGCCCTCCAGGTCGACGACATCGCCCTGGAATCGGCGCAGTTGGTGCAGCAGGTACGGGCGGCTCCGGCCCCGCACCTGCCGCAGCAGTCGGTGGCCCGCCTCTCCTACGGGCCGCTCCAGGACAAGACCGGGGCACCCGCGCTGCGGATGACCTGGGTCGCGGTGAAGCTGGATCCGGAGCTGTGCCGGGAGGCCATCGAGGCGCGGGGCGGCGGGATCGAGGGGGCCCAGCGCTGCCTGGTGCGGGTCGCGGACCATGTGGCGAGCCGGATCACGGGGGCCGGGTTCCGGGCCGTGGTGCTGGACCAGGACGAGCTGAACTCGGCCGTCGCCACGTCCGCCTGTGCCAACCCCCTGCTGTCGGGCCGCGCCGGACGTCCGGACGCGGCGCCTCAGCGGCGCACGATGGAGACCTCGCGGGTCTGGCGGTGCGACGACCGGTGGCACACCACGTACGCCGTCGACCGCTGGCCCGAGTTGGGCCGGGGGGCGACGCCGCTCCCGCAGCTGGTCGCACTGCTGACGTCGGTCCCCGCGTACGCCACGACGTTCAGCCTCACCGTCCGGCGGGGCGCCCGGCAGGGAGAGACGAGCGTGAGCGGCCATGTCCGGGTGACCGGCGGCTCGGACACCGAACTGGTGGGCGTACGAAGGACGTTGGAGCAGGCCGCCCGGCATGCCAAGGTGGGTCTGGCGCGGCTGGACCGCGAACAGCTGCCGGGTGTGCTGGCGACGCTCCCGCTGGGAGGAGCCCAGTGAGGAGTGGATCGAGGAGAGGCGGAGCAGCGGTGGCGGGCGGCGTGCGGGAGCCGATCGGGGCCAGGCGCGGACTGCTCGGCCCCCGCCACGCGGGCCACACCGTGCCCACCGACCACTTGGGCGCCCTGTCGCTTCCGGTCGGTGACGACGGCGTGATCATCGGTGACGACGCGGAGGGACGCCCGCAGCTGATCGGGTTCCACCGGCCGGTCCCGTACGACGTCACACTGATCGGCGGCCTGTGGACGGCGCAGGTGCTGGCGCTGCGCGCCGCCGGAACGGGTGCCCGGGTGGCGGTCGAGACCGGACGCGTCCAGGCCTGGACCACACTGGCGCAGGCGGCGGGCGCCGGGCTGGAGTGCGTCTCCCTGTACGACGTGGGGCGGGTCCCGCCGACCGGTGCGACGGTCGGCAGCCCCGTGGTGGTCATCCGCGACTGCGGCATGCGACCGCCCCGCGGCCGGGTGATCTCCTCTCCCTGGCAGTCCGTGTTGACGCTGCTCCCCTATCTCAGCCCTGTGGCACCCCGGTTGATGCGTTCCTCCGCGCTCGTGGGCATCCAGCGGGTCTCGCCCGACGAGGCGCGGCAGATCGGCCGGATCCTGGGGCTGGCACCGGCCGAGAGCGAGGCGCTGCCGACGTTGGCGGACGGCGTGACGCTCTGGGTGGCGGGGCGCGAGCGCCACTGGGTGATGACGAGCGCGACGGACGCGGAGAGCGGTCTGCTGGGCACAGCTCGCCGGATGGACTGATTCCTCTCCCGTTCGCACCCCACGCGCCGCTCCCACCGGGGAGCATGGACCACGCAACGACACCGTTCGATCGGAAGGGACGCCGGCATGGGCACCCAGCAGGAAAAGGACGAGCTCTACGCTCTGGACATCTCGGGCGTGGAGTGGCTGAGCGCGCCCGGCACGGAGGACGTCGAGGAGCGGGTGGAGATCGCGCATCTGCCCGGGGGTGCGGTCGCCATGCGCTCCTCCCTCGACCCGGACACCGTCCTGCGGTACACCGAGGCGGAGTGGCGGGCGTTCGTCCTGGGCGCCCGCGACGGTGAGTTCGACCTCAAGTAGACGCCGGACGCGGTACGAGGGTGGTCGCCCGGCCGGGCGGCCACCCTCGTACCGTTCTTCGCCCGCGATACGGCCTGCCGGAGTTCGCCCGATGGCGATTAGGGTGGGTGGGGGCGCGGCAGAGGAACCCGCGAGCGGGTTGCGCGCGTCGCAAGGGGGAGAGCCGGGCGTACCGGGCCGGCGAGACCGGTCGCCCCCACCCACCACGGCACAAGGGTGCTCGACCACACCAGGAGGCAAAGTGAACGGCGATCGGGACGAGATCCGCGGCGGATGGGACACGCCCGTCGACGAGTCGTCCGACGCGGATCCCGCCGAGATGACGGGTGAGTTCACCATCGACTACACCCCTCCGGCCTGGTACACGCAGAACGCGGCGGGGGACTCGTCGGGGGGAGCGGGCTCCCACCTGGCACCGCCTCCGCCGCCGCACGGGACGCCGGTCTCCGTGCCGGAGCAGCCGTCCCGGAGCGGCTTCGACCCCAACTGGGCTCCCGCGCCTCAGACGCCGCCCGAGAACACGCCCGCGCCCGCACCCATGGAGCCCGCCGTGCCGGCGGTCCCGGAGGCACCTGCCCCGCCGGCCGCTCCGGCCCCCTCCGCCGAGGCCGCCGGTGACCCGGGCCCGTTCGGGGGTGGCGATGTGGAGAGCGGGGCCACGATGCGGTTCTCCCCGGCCGCCCTCAAGCGGGAGATCGCCGAACGCGAGGCAGCGGCACAGGCTTCCGGCACGGGACCCGGCTCGGCCTCTTCCGGTACGGACACGGGTTCGGCCTCTGCCGGTACGGAGTCGGGTTCGGCTTCCTCCGTCACGGAGACGGGCTCCACGGCCGCCGACGGTACGAGCGCGGGTTCCGCCGGCGCCGACGGTACGAGCGCGGGTTCCGCCGGCGCCGACCACGACGCCGAAGCGGGCACGGACACGGTTACGGGCACGGGCATCGGCACGGACGCGGCGGCCGCCGGGGATGCCCCGAAGCCTACGGACTCCGTCGACGCCCCGAGCCCGGACGACGCGGACGACGTGGCGGCCTCGGACGGCACCGCGGACAGCGGCAGCGCCACGGACGGCGACCGCGCCCCCGCCGCCGGAGCAGGCGCCCAGGCCGACGCCGTACCGCAGGACGCCGCCCCCCAGGACGCCCCGCCCGCCGCCTTGCCCGGACCGCAGGTCTCCGCCGCGCCGGTGCCCTGGTCCGCGCCCGCCGAGGGCGGCGCGCTCCCCCCGCTGCCGCCCGCCTTCCAGCCGGCCGCGCCGCAGCCCAGCGCACCACAGCCCGCCGCGCAGTGGCCCGCGCCCGTGCCGCCCCACGAGGCCCCCGGCGGCTACGGCTTCCCGCACCCGGCTCAGCCGCAGGCACCCCAGCCGTACCAGCTGCCCCAACAGCCCCCCGCAGCCCAGCAGTTCCCCGGCCAGGGCGCACCCCTGCCACCGCAGGCCCACCCCCAGGCCCCCCAGGGCGCGGGCGGTTACGGCTTCCCGCAGCAACAGCAGCAGCCCCCGCAGGGCGGCTACGGCTTCCCGCAGGCCCACCCGCCCCAGGCGCCCAACGCAGCCCAGCCGAACCACCAGGCCCAGCAGGGCCAGCAGAACCAGCAAAGCCACCAGGGCCAGCAGAACCACCAGGCCCACCAGAGCCCCCAGAACCAGCAGCCGGCCCCGTTCCCCGCGCAGGCCACCCCCAACCTCCCCGCGCCCGTCGCCCCCACCGCCCCCCAGCAGCCGGAGCCGTACCAGCAGGGTCAGCAGGGCCAGCCCCAGCCGCCCCACCTCCCCGCCCAGCAGCAGCCTGGCCGGCAGGACCAGTCGGGTGCACACGGTCAGCAGTCCCAGCCCGGCCACCAGGGCCAGCCCGTCGACCCCCGCGCCGGCGGCGCCTGGCCCACCCCGGTCACGCACGACCAGCGCGAGCGGTCCGTGCCGGGCGCACCGCTGGGGTACACGGCCGCCGTCGAGCTCTCCTCCGACCGGCTGGTCCGGGGGAAGCAGAAGGCGAAGAGCAGCCGTAACCCCTCCGCCGCCTCCCGGTTCAAGCTGGGCGGGAAGAAGGAGGAGGCGGAGCGGCTGCGCAAGTTGGAGCTGATCCGCACGCCGGTGCTCTCCTGCTACCGGATCGCCGTGATCAGCCTCAAGGGCGGGGTCGGCAAGACCACCACGACGACCGCGCTCGGCTCGACCCTGGCCACCGAGCGGCAGGACAAGATCCTCGCCATCGACGCCAACCCGGACGCGGGCACGCTCGGCCGCCGGGTGCGCCGCGAGACCGGGGCCACCATCCGCGACCTGGTCCAGGCGATCCCGTACCTCAACTCGTACATGGACATCCGGCGGTTCACCTCGCAGGCGCCCTCCGGGCTGGAGATCATCGCCAACGACGTGGACCCGGCCGTCTCCACGGCGTTCAACGACGAGGACTACCGGCGCGCGATCGACGTGCTCGGCAAGCAGTACCCGATCATCCTCACCGACTCGGGCACCGGCCTCCTCTACAGCGCCATGCGCGGGGTGCTGGACCTCGCCGACCAGCTGATCATCATCTCCACGCCCTCGGTCGACGGTGCCTCCAGCGCCTCCACCACGCTGGACTGGCTCTCGGCGCACGGGTACGCGGACCTGGTGCAGCGTTCGCTCACCGTCATCTCGGGGGTCCGCGAGACCGGAAAGATGATCAAGGTCGACGACATCGTGCAGCACTTCGAGACACGCTGCCGGGGTGTCGTGGTCGTCCCGTTCGACGAGCACCTGGCGGCGGGCGCCGAGGTCGACCTCGACATGATGCGGCCGAAGACCCGCGAGGCGTACTTCAATCTCTCGGCCCTCGTCGCGGAGGACTTCGCACGCGCCCAGCAGCAGCAAGGACTGTGGACGGCGGACGGCCAGAACCCGCCCCCCCAGTACGCCCCGCCGATGCCGAGCCAGCAGGGCTACCCGGCGCAGGGCCAGCCGATGCCCGGTCACCAGGGCCAGCCGGTCCAGGGCCAGCAGCCCCAGATGTCGCAACAGCAGCCCCACGCCCCCCAGCCGCAGCCCTATCCGTCCCCGCAGCAGCCGGGCCCCGGCGGTCAGCAGCCGTACGCGCCGCAGCACCCGGCCCCCGGCCAGCCCTACCAGCAGCCGTACCCCGGCCGGCCGGGGCAGCCGGGGCAGCCGGCTCAGCAGCCCTACCCCGGGCAGCCGCCGTACGGGGGATATCAGGCCGCGGGACAGCCGGGCGCTCCGCAGCCCCCGCAGCAGCCCTATCCCCCGCAGCCGGGTCCGGGCGGACCGCAGAACGGGTGGCAGCAGTCGCCGCCCTCGCAGGTCCAGTCGGGTGGACCGGCTCCGGCCGGTCCGCCGCAAGGTCAGCCCAGCGGTCAGGACAACCCGGCAGGCCAGCCCGATCTACCGGGTCCGGTGCCTGCGGCGGGGTGGCGGCAGACGCCTCCGCAGCCGCCGCAGGCTCCTCACCAGTAAGGCGTTAGAGGTCTAAACCAATGAGGTCTCGCACCGCTCGCGCGGTGCGGGCCCTCATCGCTGTTTCCGCAGCCCACACGCGGTTTGACTGACCGTTGACGAGCCCCGCGACCGCTGATAAACCTTCGCTTCACCAGCTGGCGAACCAGAGATCAACCCGCCTTCTCAAGCGAGTGATGACGCGAGGTCCCCGTCCATGGTCACAAGAGTTTCCTCCCGCACCACCCGGCCCGGCAGGCGCCTGCGTACCCTGCTGGCCTCGGGCGCGGCCGCCCTGGCGCTCACCGCAGGGTCCGTCGTCCCGGGAAACCCGCTCGCTCCGGCGCCCACCGAGGCCGCCGCCGCCGACGGGAAGACCACGCTCACGGTCGCCGTCGCCCAGAGTGTCGACTCGCTCAGCCCGTTCCTCGCGCAGCGCCTGGTCAGCACGAGCATCCACCGGCTCATGTACGACTACCTGACCAACTACGACGCCAAGGACAACAAGGCGATCCCGGGGCTCGCCACCGCGTGGGAGCCGTCCGCGGACAAGCTGACCTGGACGTACACGATCCGGCCGGACTCGAAGTGGTCCGACGGACAGCAGGCCACCGCCGAGGACGCGGCCTGGACGTTCAACAAGATGATGACCGACGAGGGCGCCGCCACCTCCAACGGCAGCTTCGTCGGCAACTTCGAGAAGGTGACCGCGACCGGCAAGGACAAGCTGGTCATCGAGCTCAAGGAGCCGCAGGCCACGATGGCCGCGCTCGACGTGCCGATCGTCCCCAGGCACGTCTGGGAGAAGGTCGGCGACTTCTCCAAGTTCAACAACGACAAGGACTTCCCCGTCGTGGGGAACGGCCCGTTCATCCTGACGGACTACAAGGTCGACAGCTTCGTGAAGCTCAAGGCCAACAAGGACTTCTGGCGCGGGTCGCCCAAGTTCGACGAGCTGGTCTTCCGCTACTACAAGGACCAGGACGCGGCCGTCGCCGCCCTGCGCAAGGGTGAGGTCTCCTTCGTCGCCGGCAGCCCGAGCCTGACCCCGGCCCAGTCCGCCTCGCTGGAGAACGCTCCGGACATCAAGGTGAACGACGCCCCGGGCCGGCGGTTCTTCGCGCTCGCCGTCAACCCCGGAGCCCGTACCAAGGACGGCAAGAAGTTCGGCGACGGCCACCCGGCGCTGCTGGACCAGAAGGTGCGGCACGCGCTGTTCATGGCGGTCGACCGCAAGACGATCATCGACAAGGTCTTCCAGGGCCACGCCGTCGAGGGCGAGGGGTACATCCCGCCGCGCTTCTCCGACTACTTCTGGAAGCCCTCGGGCAGTCAGAAGCTCACCTACGACCCGGCGAAGGCCGCCGCCCTGCTGGACGAGGCCGGGTACAGGAAGAACGGCGCGGGCAAGCGCGTCGGCACGGACGGCGAGCCGCTCGACTTCCGTATCCTCTGCCACGCCACCGACCCCAACGACAAGGCGATCGGCAAGTACCTCCAGGAGTGGTGGGGCGAGCAGGGCATCGGGCTGGAGGTCGACTGCCTCGACAACGTCTCCGACCCCTGGTACGCCGGTGAGTACGACCTCGCCTTCGACGGCTGGTCCGTCAACCCGGACCCCGACTTCGTCCTGTCGATCCACACCTGCGCCGCGCTGCCCACGAAGGCGAAGGAGTCGGCCGCGACCGACAACTTCATCTGCGACACGCAGTACGACGAGCTCTACAAGAAGCAACTGGCCGAGTACGACCCCGCCAAGCGGGCGGATCTTGTCCGGCAACTGGAGTCGCGGCTGTACGACACCGGGTACATGAACGTCATGGCGTACCCGAATGCCGTCGAGGCCTACCGCACCGACCACATCGCGTCCATCACCACCATGCCGGCGGCCGCGGGCAACATCTACGGCCAGGACGGCTACTGGAGCTGGTGGTCGGCGGTCCCGGCCGCCGGGGCCTCCTCGTCCGGTTCCTCCGACTCCGGTGGCTCCTCCACCGGAGTGCTCATCGGGGTCGGGATCGCCGTCGTCGTCCTCGCCGGTGGCGGACTGCTGTTCGCCATGCGTCGCCGCTCCACCGCGGAAGACCGTGAATAGTCCATGAGCTCAGAATCCACTCCAGCGCTGCTGAAGGGCGCGGCAGGCGTGGAGAGCACCGAATCCGGCGGCCCGGCTCCGGCCGGGCCGGCGGCCCGCTCCCCGCGCTCCCGCTCCGCCGCCGCCTACCTCCGCTACGCGGCGGGCAAGCTGGCCGGGGCGGCCGTCTCCCTCTTCGCCGTCCTCGTCACCGGCTTCTTCCTCTTCCGGCTGATCCCGGGCGACCCGGTCAAGCAGATGACCGGCGGCCGTCAGGTGTCCACCGAACAGATCGCGGCGATGCGCCGCGAGTTCGGCCTCGACCTGCCGCTCTGGCAGCAGTTCACCCAGTACTGCGGCAAGGCCCTGACCGGCGACTTCGGTACGTCGTACCAGTTCCGGGCCCCCGTCATCGACAAGATCGGCGAGGCGCTGCCCGCCACCCTGCTGCTGACCGGCACCGCCTTCGTCATCTACACGCTCCTCGGCATCTGGCTCGGCGCCCGCTCCGCCTGGCGCAACGGCAGTGCCGGGGACCGGGCCAACACCGCGTTCGCGCTGACGCTGTACTCGGTGCCCTCCTTCTGGCTCGGCCTGCTCCTCATCATCACCCTGTCGGTCGGCATCGGCCCGATCCCCGGGCTCTTCCCGACCGGGGGCATGGAGTCCGGCTCCACCACCGGCTTCGACCGGGTGCTGGACATCGCCCACCACATGGTGCTGCCCGTCATCACGCTCGTCGCCGTGGAGTACGCGCGCACCCTGCTGGTGATGCGCTCCTCGCTGCTGGACGAGATGGGCAGCGACTACCTGACCACCGCCCGCGCCAAGGGTCTGCGGGACGACCTGGTACGCCGGAGGCACGCCGTGCCGAACGCGATGCTGCCAACCGTGACGCTGCTCTTCGTGAACCTCGGTACGACGGTGGCCGGGGCGATCCTGGTGGAGACGGTCTTCTCCTGGCCGGGGCTCGGCGGCCTCTTCTACCAGGCGCTGAGCGTGCCCGACCTGCCGTTGGTGCAGGCGCTGTTCTTCGTGTTCGCCTCCGCGGTGATCCTGATGAACACGCTGGCCGACGTGATCTATCCGCTGCTCGATCCCCGGGTGGGCCGATGACTGTCACGACCGACAAACCCGCAGCCGTGTCCACGGACAGCCCCCGCGCCCTCGCCCGGGCCCGGCGACGGCAGGCTGCCGTCCGCTTCTGGCGGCAGTACCGCACACACCGCGCCGGACTCGTCGGCCTCGCCGTGCTCGTGGTCATCGCCCTGCTGGCGCTGGCCGCACCCCTGCTGGCGGGCGCCGGCTCCAGGAGCGTGACCGACGCTCCGAGCGGCCCGATGGAGGCGCCGAGCGGCGCGTTCCCGCTCGGCACCGACCAGTTCGGGCGCAGCCTGCTCGCCCTGATGCTCTGGGGTACCCGGGTCTCCCTGACGGTCGGGCTGCTGGCCGCCTTCCTGTCGGTGGCCATCGGCACCCTCATCGGGATCACCGCGGGCCACTTCAGGGGCTGGTACGCCACCGTCATCATGCGGGTCACCGACTGGTTCCTGGTGATGCCGACGCTGGTGCTGGCCATCGCCCTGGCCACGGTCCTGGACCGGTCGATCTGGACGACGATCCTGGCGATCGGCGTGACGACCTGGCCGACCACCGCCCGCCTGGTCCGGGCGCAGACGCTCTCGGTCGAGTCCCGCCCGTACATCGAGCGCTCGCGGGCGCTCGGCGGCGGACACGGGCACATCATGGCCCGCCACGTCCTGCCCAACGTGATGCCCCTGGTGCTCGCCCAGACCACGCTGGTGATCTCCACCGCCATCCTCACCGAAGCCACCCTCGCCTTCCTCGGGCTCAGTGATCCGACGATCGTCTCCTGGGGCGGGCTGCTCCAGGACGCCCGCGAGGCGGGGGCGGTCAGCTCCGGCAACTGGTGGTACCTCGCCCCGCCCGGACTCGCCATCGCCGTGGTCGCCCTCGCCTTCACGCTCTGCGGCCGCGCCATCGAGTCCGTGCTCAACCCCAGACTGGGGGTGTCCCGTTGACTGCCACGACCACCACCGAACCGGACCCGTCCGCATCTCCCGACCTGACGGAGCCGGTGGGTGATCCGCCGCTCCTGGAGGTGCGGAACCTGACCGTCACGTACGGCGGCGGGGGTGCTGCCGTCCCCGCCGTACGGGGGGTCGATCTGCGGGTGGAGGCCGGGCAGAAGCTCGGCATCGCCGGGGAGTCCGGCTGCGGGAAGTCGACGCTGGCCCTCGCGCTGCTGCGACTGCTGCCCGCGTCGGCCACCCTCTCCGGCGAGATCCTGCTCGACGGCGAGGACATCCTCACCATGAAGTGGGGGCGGCTGCGGGCGGTCCGCTGGGCGGGCGCGTCCATCGTCTTCCAGGGCGCGATGCACTCGCTGAACGCGGTGCACCGGGTCGGGGACCAGATCGCCGAGCCGATCCTGCTGCACGGCAGGTCCACTCCGGCCGCCGCCCGCGAGCGTGCCGGAGAGCTGCTGGAACAGGTGGGCCTGCCCGCCTCCCGCGCGCTGGCCTACCCGCACGAGCTGTCCGGCGGACAGCGTCAGCGGGTGATGATCGCGATGGCGCTGGCCTGCGACCCGCGCCTGATCGTCGCGGACGAACCGACGACCGCGCTCGACGTGATGATCCAGGCCCAGATCCTGCGGCTGATCGAGCAGTTGGTCGCCGACCAGGACGTCGGACTCATCATGATCAGCCACGACCTCGCGGTGCTCGCCGACACCTGCGACCGGCTCTCGGTGATGTACGCGGGCCGGGTCGTCGAGGAGGGCCCCGCCCGGGAGGTGTACGCGCAGGCCCGCCACCCGTACGGCCGGGCGCTCTCCGCCGCCTTCCCCAAGATCGGGGACCTCGCCTCCCGGCGCGCCCCCCGCGGCCTGCCGGGTGACCCGCCGGACCCGGCGGCGCTGCCGGGCGGCTGTACGTTCCATCCTCGGTGCCCGGTGGCGCTGGACTCCTGCGCCACGGAGGACCAGGAGCTGCGGGAGGCCGGGGCGCGGCGGCGGGTGGCCTGCGTGCTGGTGGACGCGGACCGCTCGCGGCCCGGGGACGAAGACGCAAGGAGCACGCCATGAGCACCACCCCTCTCGTCGGCGCCACGCCCCTGCTCAGCGCCGAAGCGGTCGAGGTCGCCTTCCCGGGCCGGCGCGGGGCCGCCACCGCCCGTGCCGTCGACGGCGTCGACCTCGACATCCGGCCCGGTGAGATCGTCGCGCTGGTCGGTGAGTCGGGGTGCGGCAAGACGACGCTCGCCCGGTCGCTGCTCGGCCTGGTCCCGCCGACCGCCGGGCAGGTCACCTTCGCCGGCTCCCCGCTGGACTACGCGGGCCGGGCGCTCAAGGCGTACCGGAAGCGGGTGCAGCTGGTGCTCCAGGATCCCAGCGGCTCGCTCAACCCGCGGCACACGGTGTACGACGCGGTGGCCGAGGGGCTGCGGATCCACGGGTACGGGGGTGACGAGCGGGCGGCCGTATCGGAAGCCCTCTCCCGAGCCGGGCTGCGGCCTCCGGAGCGGTTCCTCCTGCGCTACCCGCACGAGCTGTCGGGCGGTCAGCGCCAGCGCGTCGTGATCGCCGGTGCGCTGGTGCTGGAGCCGGAGCTGATCGTGGCCGACGAGCCGGTGGCCTCGCTGGACGCCTCGGTACGGGGGGAGATCCTGGCCCTCCTGCTGCGCCTGCGCGACGAGCTGGGCCTCTCCGCGCTGGTGGTCACCCACGACCTCGGGCTGGCCTGGAACATCGCGGACCGGGTGGCGGTCATGTACCTCGGCCGGATCGTCGAGACGGGCCCGGTCGAGCAGCTGCTCACGGCCCCTCAGCACCCGTACACCCAGGCCCTGTTGTCCGTCCTCCCGGAGGCGGAGGGCGAACCGGTCGTCCTGACCGGCGAACCCCCGGACCCCTCGAAGGTGCCCTCCGGCTGCCGCTTCCACGTCCGCTGCCAGGTCCTCGCCTCGGGGGAGGCGGAGCGGGCGGGGGTGGCGGAGGCCTGCCGCACGGTGGACCTGCCGGTGCTCGGGGGCGGCGCGGACACCCAGGTGGCGTGCCACTGGGCGGCGGCGCGGGGGGCTAGGGCCTGACCCCGTGGTGGATGGCGCCCGTCAGTTCGCCGAGCGGCCGACCGGTGCCGCCCCAGCGGTGCTGGATGATCTCGGCGGCGATGGAGACCGCCGTCTCCTCCGGCGTACGGGCTCCGAGGTCGAGTCCCACGGGTGAGGCGAGGCGTGCCAGGTGCGCCTCGTCCACCCCGGCCGCGCGCAGCCGCACCAGCCGGTCGCGGTGGGTGCGGCGGCTGCCCATGACCCCGATGTACGCGGCGGGCGTGCGCAACGCGGCGGCGAGCAGCGGCACGTCGAACTTCGGGTCGTGGGTGAGGACGCAGACGACCGTACGGGCGTCGACCTCGGTCGCTTCCAGGTAGTCGTGCGGCCAGGCGCACACGACCTCGTCGGCGGTCGGGAACCGTTCCCGGGTGGCGAAGGCGGGGCGGGCGTCGCAGACGGTGACCCGGTAGCCGAGGAAGGTGCCGATGCGCGCGGTCGCCGCCGCGTGGTCGATGGCGCCGAAGACGAGCATGCGGGGCGGCGGGGCGTACGTCCGGACGAAGACGGAGGCCTCCTGCATCCGGCGCTGCCCGTGCGCCCCGTACCGCTGGACACCGGTGCGCCCTTGGGCCAGGAGCCCGCGGGCGTCGTCCGTGACGGCGGCGTCGAGCCCCTCGTCGCCGAGCGTGCCGGAGGTACAGGAAGGGCGGACCACCATGCGGGCGCCGGTCCGCGCCTCTCCCGACAGGACGGTGGCCTCGGCGACCGGGAGGTCCGCCGCGATCAGGTCCAGCACAGCCGCGAGGTCCGCCAGCTCGCCGTCCGACGCATACGCACGCACCAGCACCTCGATCGTCCCGCCGCACGTCAGTCCGACGCCGAACGCCTCGTCGTCGCTGATCCCGTAGGTGAGCACGCGCGGTCCCGCCCCGGCGAGCACCTCGCGGGCGACCCCGTACACATCGCTCTCGACGCAGCCCCCGGAGACGCTGCCCAGCACCGTGCCCGACTCGTCCACGGCCATCACGGCGCCGGGGTCGCGGGGCGCGCTGCCGTGCACGGCGACGACGGTCGCCAGGGCGAAGGGCGTGCCGGCGGCGCACCGGGCCTGGAGGTCGGGCAGGATGTCGCGCACCCTGCCAGCATCCGCCGTCCCCGGGCGGGGCGCACGGCCAGGCGGTAGTCAGGGGGCCCGCGGGTACGCCGACGACCCGGACGGGTGCGTCAGTGGGCGCGGTCGTACGCGGCGACCAGTTCGCTGCACCGCTTCACGTCGGCGGCCATCGCCACCAGAAGGTCGTCGATCGAGTCGAACTTCAGCATCCCGCGGACGTACGCGAGGAAGTCGACGGCCACGTGCAGCCCGTACAGGTCCAGGCCGACGCGGTCGATCGCGTACGCCTCCACCGTCCGCTCGGTGCCGTCGAACTGCGGGTTGGTGCCGACCGAGATAGCGGCGGGCATCGACTCGCCGTCCACTTCCAGCCAGCCGGCGTAGACGCCGTCGGCCGGGATCGCGGTGTGCGGGAGGGTCTCCACGTTGGCGGTGGGGAAGCCCAGCTCGCGGCCGCGCTGGGCGCCGCGTACCACGATGCCCTCGACGCGGTGCGGGCGGCCGAGGATCTCGGCGGCGCCTGCGACATCGCCCTCGGCGACCAGCCTGCGGGTGAGGGTGGAGGAGAACGGCTGGCCGGCGCCCGCCGCACCGGTCACGAACAGGTCGATGACCTCGACGGTGTAGTCGTAGGTGGCGCCCAGCTCGGTCAGCAGGGCGACGTTCCCGGCGGCCTTGTGGCCGAAGCGGAAGTTCGGCCCCTCGATGACGGCCTTCGCGTGCAACTTGTCGACCAGGACCTTCACGATGAAGTCGGCCGGCGACAGCTTGGAGAACTCCGCGGTGAACGGCAGGATCAGCACCGCGTCCACGCCCAGCTCCGCCATGAGTTCGGCGCGGCGGTGGTGCGGGGCGAGCAGGGGCGGGTGGCTGCCGGGGCGGACGACCTCGCTGGGGTGCGGGTCGAAGGTCACGACGACGGACGGAACGCCCAGCTCACGGGCGTGCTCGACGGCCCGGCCGATGATCAGCTGGTGTCCGCGGTGCACGCCGTCGTAGGAGCCGATGGTGACGACGCTGCGTCCCCAGTCCTGGGGGATGTCCTCCAAGCCACGCCAGCGCTGCACTGTGACCGCTCCTCGCCCGAACCTGTGTACGTGTGTATGTCGATTACGCAGGTCTAAGACTGCCATGCTCACGCCCCGCTGCCTGCATCGGCATCGGCATCGCCCGCCGTGATGTCTCCGACGCCTCCACCGTGCGCCGGGCGCTGGGGCCCACCACCGCCGCCCACTCCTGCGGGGCGTCGGCGAGCCAGCGGATGACGAGGGCGGCGAATCCGGGCACGTCCCGGGCGAGTTCGACCAGGCGCCGGTCGAAGCGGGCGGCGCCCTCGGGGGTGCGGACGAGGAGCATGCCGGTGCGGTGGACGAGCGCGCGCGTACGGATCTCCGGGCGGGTCGCCGCTCCGGTCGCCGCGGCCTGGAGGAGGGCCTCCAGTACGTCCGGGTCCCGTCCGGTGGTCTGCTCGAACTCCAGCAGGACCTCCAGCAGCTCGGCGCGCAGCGGCCGGGACGCGGCGCTCCCGGCCCCGGCGAGCACCCGGGCCAGCGCGGCGCGGACCGGCGACGGGGCGGGGCGGTCCCGGAGCAGTCCGGTGACCAGGGGCAGCAGCAGGGCGCGGGCGGCGGGGCCGTGTTCGAGGCGGAGGTCGACGTACTCCGCCGGGTGCGTGCCGTCCTCGGGGTGGGCGCCGATGTACTCCCGTAAGAGCCCGGTGACGTGCAGGGCGAGCGCGGGCGTGTCGAGCCCGGCCAGGGCCCGCAGCACCGCGCCCCCGCCGTCGCCGGGGTGGGCCAGTCGGGCGCGGAGGGCCGCGAGGACCGGCTCGGGGTGGACCGGGAAGACTTCGGCGAGCAGCTCCACGGGCAGCCGGGGGTCGCCGTGCGCGAAGCGGCGGAGCGCCTGCGCGAGGTGGCGGCCCCGGGTCTGCGGGTCCCGGACGAGGAGGGTCAGGGCGGCGGCGTGCAGGCCGTCCTCCTCGGGGCGGGCGAGCAGTTCCAGGGCGGCGGAGCGCAGCAGGGCCCGGTCGCCCTCCGTGGTGACGCGCTGCTGGAGGAGTACGCCGTACCGGGCGGCGGCCGAGCGGCGGGCCGGGCGGTCCTCGTCGCGGGCCCAGCGCTCCACGGCCCGGCACAGCGCGGTGGGCTCGTCCTCGGCGAGGGCGGCCAGCAGCTCACCGGCCCGGGTGTGGGGGGTGGCGATCAGCGCGTCGGTCAGGTCGTCGACGGCGAGGTCGCGGCGGGCGAAGAGCAGGGCCTGCGCGGCGGCGGCCACGGTGGGGCGCAGCTCGGTTTCCGGTGCGCCGGGTCCCATCAGCAGCGGGCGCTCGTCGGTGAACCAGCGGCAGAGCAGCGGCTGTACGGCGGGGGCGTCGAGCGTGAGGCGGCGGGCCACCGCGTCGAGATACCGCTCGTCGCCGTCGGTGCGGGGCACCCCGTCGGCGGGGACGAGGCGGCGGAGCAGGTCGATCCGGTCCTCCTCGGGCAGCCGGAGCCGCCGCCAGAACCAGGGCCCGAACTCCCCGTACGCCCCCGGGCCCGCCGGTCCCCCGGTGGCGGCGGCCGCGTGGCGGGTGATGCGCCCGGCGAGGACCCGTAGGACACCGAGGTACGGGCGGGCGTCGGGCACCCGGAGCAGGCTGCCGCCGAGGAGATGGGCCGCCCACCAGGCGGCGTCCTCGTCCCGGGGGCCTCCGCGGCGAGAACCCGCGCCGGGGTGTCCGTCGTGGCGCGGACCTTCGCCTGGGTGTCCGTCGCGGCGAGGACCCGCGCCGGGGTGCCCGTCGCGGTGGTGTCCGTCGGTCCAGAGCCGGTCCAGCGCCTCGATCAGGTCGGCCATCCGGTGCGCCAGCGCGGCAGTGCCCTGGCGTCGGCCGAGCAGCACCATCGCCTGGATCACCGGCCCGATCCGGTGCCGGGGCACGGGCAGGGAGCGGGGCTCCCCGGGAGTACGGGGCTCCCGGGTGGTGCGGATCTCCCCGGGGATGCGGGTCTTCCCGGGGATGTGGGGCTCCCCGGCGGTGCGGGTCGCATCGACGGCATGCGGCTCCCCGGCCGCGCGGGTCGCATCGACGGCGCGGGGTTCCCCGGCGGCGTGGGGCTCCCCGGCGGCGTGGGGCTCCCCGGCGGCTCGGGGACACGGCACTCGCTCGCGTCCACCGCTCCCCCGGTGCCAGCGGTGCACCAGGGAGCGCAGCGCCGCGTCCAGGTCCAGGTGGGCGCCCTGCACCCAGTCGCCCAACTCCTCGTGGGCGAAGCGGTAGCCGGCCCCGGCGGGGACCAGGAGCCCCTCCGTCAGTACGGCCGAGGCCCACCCGGTCCGCCAGGGGAAGATCTCCTCGAACGCCTCCCGGTCCAGCTCCCCCTGCCCCGGGCCCAGGCAGCGCCGGGCCGCCTCGTGGACCTGGCCCGCCACCCGGGCGGCCAGCCTCCGTACGGCGGTGCCGCGGGGCTGCTCGTCGGCGGCGGCCGCGATCCGGACCGCGACGCGCACGCACATGAGATCCAGGTGGGCGCCGAAGACATCCTCGGTGTCGGGGCGGCCCGGGACGCCCGGAGGCAGGGCCTCGCGGACCTCGGCGAGCAGGCGCAGGGTGAGCGGGTGCCGGTCGTGGCCGGGGGCGAGGGCGTGCGGCGGGATGCCCAGGCGCTCCTTGGCCCGGTCGGCCTGGGCGGGGGTGAGATCGGCCAGGCGCAGGGACGGCGGCAGCCCGCGGGCGGGGCGGTGGGGGCGGTGCAGGGCGCCGGGCGGGTAGAGGGCGCCAGCGGTCTCCCAGTGCTCGGGGCGGCAGGCGACGACGAGCCGGGCGCGGTGCTCCCGCAACCAGGTGGCGGTGCCCGCCGTCCATTCGGCGAGGCGGTGGGCCAGCAGCGGCGGCATCTCCTCCGGGCCGTCCAGGACCACGAGGAGGGGGTGGCCGGCGTCGGCGGTGAGCCGGGCGATCCGTCCGGCGGTGGCCGTGGCCATGTCCCCGAGGGCCCCGGCCGCAGCCACGATCCGGGCCGAGCGGGTCAGCGTACGGTCCGCCGCTTCGGCGACCGAGGTGTCGTCGGCCAGCAGGTCGGCGCCGCGCAGCCAGAGCGTGGGGGCGGGCGCCGCGCTGTCGGCCCGGCGGGCGGCGAGGGCGGCCAGCTCGGTGGTGCGGCCGGTGCCGGGCCCGCCGACGAGACCCAGGACCGTGCCCGTACCGGCCTCGAAGGCGGCGAACTCGGCGGTGACCTCATCGCGCTCGACCGGTGCGGTGCGGGCTCCGGGGCCGTCCGCCGAGCCGACGGAGGTGGCGGTGAGCTGGAGGACCCCGGCGAGGTTGAGGTCGGGGCCGTAGGCGGGGGCGGCGGCTGCGTTGCGCGCGAGGAGGGCGTCGAGAGCGGGGTCGGCGCCGCGCGGGAGGGGCAGGGCGAGCCCGGCGGCCTCGTACGGGGTGGTGAGGGCGGTGCACAGGAGGCCGAGGACCGCGCCGGTGGCCGGGTCGCTCACCGGTCCCCCGATCGCCGCGCCGCCGGAGCGCAGGGCGTCGCGCCCGTCGGTGCCGAGGGCCAGCTCCAGGGCGGCCGGGACCGGGTGGGCGCCGTCCGGGGCGGTGTAGGTGGCGGGGGCCGTACCGAGGACCCGGGCCTCGCGGCGGCCGTGGGCGGCGATCCCGACGTAACTGCCGGGCTCGATCCGCTCCCGTACGGCGATGGGCAGCGGCTCCACGTCGAGGGTTCCGGAGCCGCCGGTGCGCAGGAGGGCGAGGCCGAGGGCGGGGAGCGCGGTGATGTCGTCGGGGCCGATGCGGCAGGTGCGGCCGTCGGTGCCGTGGAGGAGGAGCGGGCCGGGGGCGGCGGTGGCCTGGTGGGCGGTGACGACCGTGCCGCGGTCGTCCGCGACGAATCCCGTCCCCCGCGGCCGGCCGGCCTGATCACAGATTCTCACCAGCGTCGACCGGTCCCCACTGCCCATGGTCTGACGGTAGGCCGCCGGTGATCTCCGGGAGTAGCGCGGACCGGTAAAGCGCCCCCCGCGCACCGGGTGTTCACTTCGAGCGCCCGTCCAATGGGGTGAATAGGCGTGTCCCCCTGGAGCAGAGATGGTCCCGGGGGGACGTGGAGCGGGCACCGGGTGGGGGGGTGGTGCCCGCTCCACACATCACCGGGAGCGCCGGCTCAGGCGAAGACGGCGAGGCTCTTGGCCTTGCCCTTCTCCTCCTCCACGAGCACGAGGAACGCGCCGTCCGGCCCGAAGACCGCGACCGGCCCCGGCGGGTGCGCGGGCATGTCCAGCCGTACGCCGTTCAGCAGCAGCTTGGCGCGCTTGTCGTCGACGTCCCAGCGGGGGAAGGCGGAGGCGGCCGCGTCGGCGACCGGCATCACCGTCAGCTCCTCCTGGTGCGCCTCCAGGGTGCGGGCCGCGTCCAGTCCGTACGGGCCGACCCGGGTGCGGCGCAGCGCGGTCAGGTGGCCGCCCACGCCGAGCCCGGCACCGAGGTCCCGGGCCAGGGCGCGGATGTACGTCCCCGAGGAGCAGACGACGGAGACGACCAGGTCCACGACGGGAGTGCCGTCCTCGGCGACGGCCTCGCGGACGTCGTAGACGCGGAAGGAGGAGACGGTCACCGGGCGGGCCGGGATCTCGAACTCCTCGCCGCCGCGCACCCGCGCGTAGGAACGCTTGCCGTCGATCTTGATGGCGCTGACCTTGGAGGGGACCTGCATGATCGCGCCGGTCAGCGCCGCCACCCCGGCGTCGATGCCCTCACGGGTCACGCCGGACGCGTCGGTGGACGAGGTGATCTCGCCCTCGGCGTCGTCGGTGACGGTGTCCTGGCCGAGCCGGATCGTGCCGAGGTACTCCTTCTCGGTCAGCGCGAGGTGACCGAGCAGCTTGGTGGCCCGCTGGACGCCGAGCACGAGGACTCCGGTCGCCATCGGGTCGAGCGTTCCGGCGTGGCCGACGCGGCGGGTGCGGGCGATGCCGCGCATCTTGGCCACGACGTCGTGCGAAGTGAAGCCGGACGGCTTGTCCACGATGACAAGGCCGTCCGGCGTCGGGTTCTGGTCGGTCATGCGGAGGTCGGACCCTCGTTCTTGTCGGAGGCCCCGGCCTCGTCGTCCTCGTCCTCGGGCTTGCGGTACGGGTCGGCGTCGCCGGCGTACTGCGCGCCCGTGGAGACCTCGCGCACCTCCGCGTCCTTGGCCCGCGCCTTGTCGAGGAGGTCCTCGATGGTGCGGGCGTTGTCCGGGAGGGCGTCCGGGACGAAGGCCAGGCTCGGCGTGAACCGGACCCCGGTCTGCCGTCCGACCTCGGAACGCAGGACGCCCTTGGCGCTCTCCAGCGCCGCGGCGGAGGCCGCGCGCTCCTCGTCGTCGCCGTAGACCGTGTAGAAGACCGTGGCCTCCCGCAGGTCGCCGGTGACCCGGGCGTCCGTGATCGTCACGAATCCCAGCCGCGGATCCTTGATTCGGCGGTCCAGGGTCTCCGCGACCACGACCTGGATGCGATCGGCCAGCTTGCGGGCCCGCGCGTTGTCGGTCACCGGTCCGTCACTCTTCCTTCTGATTTCGCTTGGCTGTCAGTCTTCGTCACTGTGCAGCCGCCGTCTCACCGACAGCAGCTCCACCTCGGGGCGCGCGGCCACCAGCCGCTCGCACCGGTCCAGCACGTCCGTCAGGTGTCCGGTGTCACCGGAGACCACGGCGAGGCCGATCTCGGCCCTGCGGTGGAGATCCTGCCCGCCGGTCTCCGCCGCACTCACCGCGTACTTGCGCTGGAGTTCGGCGACGATCGGACGGACGACGGAGCGTTTCTCCTTCAACGACCGTACGTCGCCGAGGAGCAGGTCGAAGGACAGGGTCCCCACATACATGTGTGTCCGGATGTCCCGCCGGTTCGGGTTCGTGCCCCGCCAGAACTTGGCGGGGACATCAGAACCGTACCGGAACGGCCGGGGCCGATCGACGGAAATACGACCCGTCGACCGGCCCCGACCGTGGTGGCGGGGTACCGGGGGCGGACCCCCGGTACCCCGCCGAATCCTTGCGGATCCTCGCGGATCAGCCTCGCGGCTTCTCGCGCATCTCGTACGTCGCAATGACGTCGTCGATCTTGATGTCGTTGAAGTTTCCGAGGTTGATACCGCCCTCGAAGCCTTCGCGGATCTCGGTGACGTCATCCTTGAAGCGGCGCAGACCGGAGATGTTGAGGTTCTCCGCGATGACCTTGCCATCGCGCAGCAGGCGCGCCTTGGTGTTGCGCTTGACCTCGCCGGAGCGGACCAGCACACCGGCGATGTTGCCCAGCTTGGACGAGCGGAAGATCTCGCGGATCTCCGCCGTGCCGAGCTCGACCTCTTCGTACTCCGGCTTGAGCATGCCCTTGAGGGCCGCTTCGATCTCTTCGATCGCCTGGTAGATGACCGAGTAGTACCGGACGTCCACACCCTCGCGCTCGGCCATCTGCTCGGCCCGCCCTGCGGCGCGCACGTTGAAGCCGATCACGATGGCGTCGGAGCCGGTCGCCAGGTTGATGTCCGACTCGGTGACCGCACCCACACCGCGGTGCAGGACCCGGATGTCGACCTCTTCACCGACGTCGAGCTGGAGCAGCGAGGACTCGAGAGCCTCCACCGAACCGGACGCGTCGCCCTTGATGATGAGGTTGAGCTCCTGGACCAGACCGGCCTTGAGCGCCTCGTCCAGGTTCTCCAGGGAGAACCGGACACCCTTGCGGGCGAAGTTGGCGTTGCGCTCACGGGCGGCACGCTTCTCGGCGATCTGACGGGCCGTACGGTCCTCGTCGACGACCAGGAAGTTGTCGCCGGCGCCCGGGACGTTGGTGAGACCGAGCACCAGGACGGGGGTCGAGGGACCCGCTTCCTGCACGTTCTGACCGTTGTCGTCGAGCATGGCGCGCACCCGGCCGTAGGCGTCGCCCACGACCATCGTGTCGCCGATACGCAGCGTTCCGCGCTGGACCAGGACGGTCGAGACCGCACCGCGACCGCGGTCGAGGTGGGACTCGATCGCGATACCCTGCGCGTCCTGCTCCGGGTTGGCCCGCAGGTCGAGCGAGGCGTCGGCGGTGAGGACGACGGCCTCCAGGAGCGCCTCGATGTTGAGGCCCTGCTTGGCGGAGATGTCGACGAACATGGTGTCGCCGCCGTACTCCTCGGCCACCAGACCGAACTCGGTGAGCTGACCGCGCACCTTGGTCGGGTCGGCACCCTCGACGTCGATCTTGTTGACCGCGACCACGATCGGCACGTCGGCCGCCTTGGCGTGGTTCAGCGCCTCGATCGTCTGGGGCATCACACCGTCGTTGGCCGCCACCACGAGGATCGCGATGTCGGTCGACTTCGCACCACGCGCACGCATGGCGGTGAACGCCTCGTGACCCGGGGTGTCGATGAAGGTGATCTTGCGGTCCTCGCCGTTGACCTCGGAGGAGACCTGGTAGGCACCGATGTGCTGCGTGATGCCGCCGGCCTCGCCCGCGACGACGTTCGTCTTGCGGATCGCGTCCAGCAGTCGGGTCTTACCGTGGTCGACGTGACCCATGACGGTCACGACCGGCGGACGGGAGACCAGGGCCTCGTCGCCGCCCTCGTCCTCGCCGAACTCGATGTCGAAGGACTCGAGCAGCTCGCGGTCCTCCTCCTCGGGGCTGACGATCTCCAGGACGTAGTTCATCTCGTCCGCGAGCAGCCGCAGCGTCTCGTCGGAGACGGACTGCGTCGCCGTGACCATCTCGCCGAGGTTCATCATCACGGCGACGAGCGACGCCGGGTTGGCGTTGATCTTCTCCGCGAAGTCGGTGAGCGAGGCACCGCGCGACAGCCGGACGGCCTGTCCGTTGCCGCGAGGCAGCATGACGCCGCCGACCGACGGGGCCTGCATGGCCTCGTACTCCTGGCGCCTCTGCCGCTTCGACTTGCGGCCACGACGCGCCGGACCGCCGGGACGGCCGAACGCACCCTGCGTGCCACCACGGCCACCGGGGCCACCGGGGCGACCGCCGAAGCCGGGACGACCGCCGAAGCCGCCGCCACCACCGGGACGGCCGGCACCGCCGCCGCCACCACCGGGACCGGCCGGACGGCCTGCGAAGCCGCCGCCACCGCCACCGGGACGACCGGCGAAACCGCCGCCACCGCCACCGGGACGACCGGCACCGCCGCCACCACCGGGGCGACCGCCACCGGCACCGGGACCACGGCCACCGCCGGGGCCACCACCGGGACGCGGGCCGGCAGCGGGACGCTGCGGCATCATGCCCGGGTTGGGACGGTTACCGGCGGGACCGCCGCCGGGACGCGGAGCCTGCGGGCGGGGCATGCCGCCCGGAGTGGGACGGGCACCGCCCTGACCCTGACCGCCCTGGGGGCGCGGGGCGCCGCCGGGGCCGCCCTGGGGACGCGGGGCGCCGGGGCGCTCCGAGCCGCCACCGGGGCGCGGGGCACCGCCGGGACGGGGCGCCGAGGGGCGCGCCATGCCGGTGGAACCGCCGGAGGTGAAGGGGTTGTTGCCCGGACGGGGACCGGCCGGACGGGCGCCGCCGGGGCGCGGTGCGCCCTGGCCGGCGGGACGTGCGGGGCGGTCGCCGCCACGCTCGCCACCACGGCCGCCGTCACGCTGACCACCGTCGCGGGCGCCACCGTCACGCTGACCGCCGGCCGGAGCCGGACGGGCGGAGCCGCCGGCCGGACGCGGTCCCGGGGAGGCCGCGGGACGCGGGGCCTGGGGCTGCTGGGGGGCGGCCGGCTGGGCCGGAGCCGGAGCCGAGAACTCGGCGGCCGGGACCGGGGTCACCGGGGCCGCCTTCGGCGCGGGCTTCGGGCCCGGACGGGGGCCCGCCGACGGCGCGGAGGGCGCCGCGGGGGTGCTGGTCTCCGGGGCCTCGGCAGCGGCCGGCTTGGGGGCCGGTGCGCCGGGCTTCGGGGCAGCGGGACGTGCCGCAGCGGCCGGGGAGGGCGCTGCGGGCTTCGCGGGCGTCGCCTTGCGGGGCGCGCCAGGCTTGGCAGCGGACTTGCCGGCGTTGCCGCCGGGCCCCTGCAGTGCGTCGGTCAACTTGCGTACAACCGGCGCCTCGATCGTCGAGGACGCCGAACGGACGAATTCACCGAGTTCTTGGAGCTTGGCCATGACGACCTTGCTCTCGACGCCGAACTCCTTGGCGAGTTCGTATACCCGGACCTTAGCCACTTCGCTCCTTTTAGGTCCGGGTTACCGCCGGACCGTCGCTACTTCATGGGCGTACTCATCGCGTACTCATCGAGTGCTCATCGCAATCTCGACCTACTTCCAACTCGCGAGGTACCTGACCGCACGGGGTCCCGTGCCGTTCACTTTCCTACGGTGCCACCCGCTCGACGAACCGCGTGAGTGCCGCGGTGTCGAACGGCCCCTTGGCCTTGAAGGCCCGGGGGAATGCCCGGCGGCGAACCGCCAGGTCGAGACAGACAGAGGTGGGGTGCACATAAGCACCCCGGCCGGGCAGCGTACCGCGTGGATCAGGGGCGCAGGCGCCCTCGTCCACCACGATGCGCAGCAGCTCGCTCTTGGCCACTCGCTCCCGGCATCCCACACAGGTTCGCTCGGGGCAAGCGCGGGCTTGCGTCCGGCCAGACACGTTTTAGTCTACCTCCCCGTACCGACCTCACCCCTTTGGGGCAAAAATCGAACGGATGTTGTCGTGATCTCAGCGGCGTACGGCCAAGATCTATTCCCTGGAGCCGCTCCGGGTCAACGCCTTTCCGAGCGCTCCCGAGCCCGCTCGGCCCGCTCGCGGTCGGCGCTCTCGCGCTCCTCGTCCGTCTCGGTGTCGGGACGGATGTCGATGCGCCAGCCGGTGAGGCGGGCGGCGAGGCGGGCGTTCTGGCCCTCCTTGCCGATCGCCAGCGACAGCTGGTAGTCCGGCACGGTGACACGGGCGGAGCGGGCGCCGAGGTCCACGACCTCGACCTTGCTCACCCGGGCGGGCGACAGCGCGTTGGCGACCATCTCGGCCGGGTCGTCCGACCAGTCCACGATGTCGATCTTCTCGCCGTGCAGCTCGGCCATGACATTGCGCACACGGCCGCCCATCGGGCCGATGCAGGCGCCCTTGGCGTTGAGGCCCGAACGGGTGGAGCGGACCGCGATCTTGGTGCGGTGGCCGGCCTCGCGGGCGATCGCGGAGATCTCGACGGAACCGTCGGCGATCTCCGGGACCTCCAGCGCGAACAGCTTCTTCACCAGGTTGGGGTGGGTCCGCGAGAGCGTCACCGAGGGGCCGCGGACGCCCTTGGCGACCCGTACGACATACGTACGAAGGCGCAGGCCGTGGGTGTACTCCTCACCCGGCACCTGCTCCTGCACCGGAAGGATGGCCTCCAGCTTGCCGATGTCGACCAGGACGTTCTTGGGGTCCTTGCCCTGCTGGACGACGCCGGTGACGACATCGCCCTCATGGCCCGCGTACTCCCCGAAGGTCTTGTCGTCCTCGGCGTCGCGCAGCCGCTGCAGGATGACCTGCTTGGCGGTGGTCGCGGCGATCCGGCCGAATCCGGAGGGGGTGTCGTCGAACTCCTTGGGCTCCTGGCCCTCCTCGAGGTCGGCCGGGTCCTCCTTGGCCCACACGGTGACATGGCCGTTCTCGTCGAGCTTCACGCGCGCCCGGCGGTGGCTGCCGTCGGTGCGGTGGTACGCGATGAGGAGGGCCGACTCGATCGCCCCGACGAGCACGTCGAAGGGGATCTCCTTGTCCTGCGCCAAGCCCTTCAGAAGCTTCACATCGATGTCCACGGCTACGCCTCCTCTTCCTTCTTGTCCTTGCGGTTGAATTCGATCTCCACGCGCGCCTTGGCGATCTCGTCGAAGGCGAGGCGGCGGGACGTGGGCTTGCGACCCTTGACGCCGGGCACTTCGAGGTCGAGCCCGTCCTCGTCGACCGCGAGGATCCGGGCGACCAGCTCACCGGAGCCGTCGGCGGCGAGCTGGAAGCGGGCCAGCCGGCCGGTGGCGCGTACGTAGTGGCGGTGCTCGGTGAGCGGGCGATCCGCGCCGGGGGAGCTGACCTCCAGGACGTACTCGCCCTCGCCCATCGCGTCGGTCTCGTCCAGCTTCTGGGAGATCGCGCGGCTCAGCTCCGCGCAGGTGTCCAGCTCCACGCCCTCGTCGGAGTCCACGATGACCCGCAGCACTCCACGTCGGCCGGCCCGGGACACCTCGATCTCCTCGAGGTCCAGCTGCTGCGCGCTGACGAGCGGTTCCAGCAACCCGCGCAGCCTCTCGCTCTGGGTGGTGCTCATCCGGGTGACTCCTCGGCCGCGTGTGCTGTTGTGGGGATCGTCGTGTGTCAGGTCAAAGGGTATCCGGTCGCCAGGGGTGTTGCCGTCCGCCTGCCCCGTCACCGCGGGTACGCTCGCCTGCGGTGATCACTTCAGGACAGATCGTGTCAGGATCGGTCCCGGCCCGAAGGAGAAACGTGCGGCGCACGGGGACGACCCGCAGGGGGGCGCTCACCGCGACGGGGGCTCTGGCACTGGGTGCGGTGCTGACCGGCTGCGGGGACGACGACAAGGGCCCGGGCCGGGGCGGGCCGGGGCGCACCGAGGCCGAAGCCGTCCGGGTCGAGAAGAGGCTGCGGACGGCGGCGGCGCGCACCGCGGCTGTGACGCTCGCACAGTACGACCTGGCCGCCCGGTCCCACCCGGCCCTCGCGAAGGGCCTGGCGCCCCTGCGGGCGGCCGTGCGGGAGCACACCGAGGCACTGTCGGCGGGCGGCGGAAAGGCCGTCCCGGCCGCACCCGGTCCCGTGGCCGCCGACGCGAGAGCCGCCGTGAGGGAACTGGCCGCCGCCGAGCGCCGCAGGGCTGACGCGCACGCCGAGGCCCTGCTGACCGCGGAGCCCGAGCTGGCCCGGCTGCTGGCGTCGGTGGCCGGCGCCGCCGCGGCGCACGCGTATCTGCTGACCGAGCTGGCCAAGGAGACCTCGTCATGACCCTTCCCTTGGAAGATGAGACCCCCTCCCCCGCCCTCACCGCCACGCAGGCCGCGCTGGCCGCCGAGCACGCGGCCGTCTACGGGTACGGGGTGCTAGGCGGCCAGGTGTCCGGGAAGCGGCGCACCGAGGCGAACGCGGCGTACGACGGGCACCGGGCGCGCCGGGACGCGCTCGTGCGCACCGTGCGTGACCTGGGCGGTGCGCCGGTCGCCGCCGACGCCGCGTACGCTCTCCCCTTCGCCGTCAGCGACGCCGTGTCGGCACTGCGGCTCGCCACGGTCCTGGAGGACCGGGTGGCGGGCGTGTACTCCGATCTCGTACGGGCCACCGAAGGGCCCGCGCGCGCCGACGCGGCGGGCGCACTGCGGGAGGCGGCCGTGCGGGCGGCCCGCTGGCGGGGCGGCAACGTAGCCTTTCCGGGGCTCGCCGAGCGGGCCCCGGGCGCCGATCCGGACGCGACGAGCCCGGTGGAGGCCGCGGGAGCCGACACCCCTCAGGGCTGACGAAGGACGGAAAGGGAACAACGGACGTATGGGTTTCGAACCGCCGCAGCGCCTGGTGCGCGCGCTCGGCGAGATGTACGGGGACGACGCGGCGGCCCACTGGCTGGACCGGCTCCCCACGCTCACCGAACGGGCGATCGGCGCCGCGGGGCCGGACCTCGCCGTGGAGCGGGTGGCCGCCCCCGGTGGGCGCAGCGCCCTGGTGCTCCTGGTCCGGCGGGCCGACGGGGCCCCGGCCGCGCTGAAGATCGCCCCGCCGCGCGCCGAGCCGGAGCGGGAGCGGGCGGCACTGGCGCACTGGAACGGCTGGGGCGCGGCGAAGCTGCTGGATTCCCCGGAGCTGGACACCCCTGGGCTCGACCCGTCCGGGGCGCTGCTGCTGGAGCGGTTGCACCATGAGGTGTCGCTGCGTTCGCTGCCGGAGGCCAAGGCTCTGCTTGAGGCAGCGGGCACGGTCCGGCGGCTGTGGGTCGAGCCGCCCGCCGGCCACCCCTTCGAGACGGTGGCCGAGCGGACCGGACGGCAGAGCGAGGGGATGCGGGCGGCCGCCGAGGCCGATCCGGAGCTCGCCCCGCTAGTGGACGCGGCCCTCGCGGCCCGTACCGAGCTGGTGGAGGGCTCCCCCGAACTGCTGCTCCTGCACGGCAACTTCCGCCAGAGCAAGGTGCTCTCGGGTGAGCGTGCCCCGTGGCTGACGGTGGGTCCGGAGCCGCTGGTGGGCGAGCGCGCCTACGACCTGGCGCGGCTGGTGCGGGACCGGGCGGAGGACCTGATCGCCTCCCCTGGTGGCCCGGTGACGGCCCGGCGGCGGGTGAAGAGGCTGGCGGAGTCCCTGGAGGTGGATCAGGCGCGGCTGCACGGCTGGACGCTGTTCCGGGCGGTCGAGTCGGGGACCCGCGCGCTGGCCGAGGGGCGGCGGCAGATGGGCGAGGTCAACCTGGAGTTCGCGGGCTGGCTGTAGGGACGCGCACGTACGAGGAGGGCCCCCGCACACGGTGTGCGGGGGCCCTCCTCGTACGGGATCACACCAGGTCGGCCGTGAGGCGGGCGATCGCCTCGTCCACCGTGAGCTCCTCGCGCTCGCCGGTGCGGCGGTCCTTCAGCTCCAGGACGCCGTCGGCGGAGCGGCGGCCGGCGACGAGGATCTTCGGCACGCCGATGAGCTCGGAGTCGGTGAACTTCACGCCGGGCGAGACGCCGGGACGGTCGTCGACCAGGACCCGCAGGCCCGCCGCGTTGAGCTTCTCCGAGACGTCGAGGGCCAGTTCCGTCTGGAGGGCCTTGCCCGCGGCGACGACGTGGACGTCGGCCGGGGCGATCTCGCGGGGCCAGCACAGGCCCTTGTCATCGGCGGTCTGCTCGGTGAGGGCGGCCACGGCGCGGGAGACGCCGATGCCGTACGAGCCCATCGTGACGCGGACGGGCTTGCCCTGCTGGCCCAGCACGTCGAGCTGGAAGGTGTCGGCGTACTTGCGGCCGAGCTGGAAGATGTGGCCGATCTCGATGGCGCGGTCCAGGGTGAGGCCGGTACCGCACTTGGGGCAGGGGTCGCCCTCCTCGACCACGACGACGTCGAGGTACTGGTCGACCTCGAAGTCACGGCCCGCGACGACGCTCGCAGCGTGCTTGCCCTCCTGGTTGGCGCCGGTGATCCAGGAGGTGCCGGGGGCGACCCGGGGGTCGGCGAGGTAGCGGACCTTCTCCAGGCCCTGGGGGCCGACATAGCCGCGTACCAGGTCGTCACGGCCGACGAAGTCCTCGGCGGTGACCAGCTCGACGACGGCGGGCGCCAGGTGCTCGCCGAGCTTGCCGAGGTCGACCTCGCGGTGGCCGGGGACGCCGACGGCCACGATCTCGCCGTCCACCTTGACCAGCAGGTTCTTCAGGGTGGCCGAGGCGGGGACGCCCAGGTGCGCGGCGAGGGTCTCGATGGTCGGGGTGTCGGGGGTGTCCAGCTCCTCGACCGCGCCGTGCGCCGAGCCGTCGACCGGGGCGAGCGCGAAGATCACGGCCTCGGTGTTGGCTGCGTAGTCGCAGTTGGGGCAGTCCGCGAAGGTGTCCTCACCGGCGGCGGCGGGCGCCAGGAACTCCTCGGAGGCGGAGCCGCCCATCGCGCCGGAGACGGCGGAGACGACGCGGTGGTCCAGGCCGAGGCGCTCGAAGATCTTGATGTACGCGGCCCGGTGCAGCGCGTAGGAGTGCGCGAGGCCCTCGTCGGTGGTGTCGAAGCTGTACGAGTCCTTCATCTGGAACTCGCGGCCGCGGAGCACGCCCGAGCGGGGGCGCGCCTCGTCGCGGTACTTCGTCTGGATCTGGTAGAGCATCACCGGCAGGTCCTTGTAGGACGTGCACTGGTCCTTGACGGTCTGGGTGAAGATCTCCTCGTGGGTGGGGCCGAGGAGGTAGTCGCCGCCCTTGCGGTCCTGGAGGCGGAAGAGCAGGTCGCCGTACTCCTCCCAGCGGCCGGACGCCTCGTAGGGCTCCTTGGGCAGCAGGGCGGGCAGCAGGACCTCCTGGGCGCCGATGGCGTCCATCTCCTCGCGCACGACGTTGGAGATGTTGTCCAGGACCTTCTTGCCGAGCGGCAGCCAGGACCAGATGCCGGCCGCGTTGCGGCGCACGTACCCGGCGCGGACCAGCAGCTTGTGGCTGAGCGTCTCGGCGTCCGCCGGGTCGTCGCGCAGTGTCTTGATCATCAATCGGGACATGCGCTGGACCTGGGCCATGATGAACTCCTGCTCGCAAGGGTGGTGAGCCCGAGGTTAACCGGGCGGTGCGGGCAGGCGGAAATCCATTCAGTCGCCGCGCAGCAGCGGCAGGGGCGCACCCATCACGGCGTACGGGAGCGAGGCGCTGGGGAAGACCACCTGGCGGGCCAGGTCGCGGTAGCCGAGCGCGCGGTACAGGGCGCGGGCGGGGCTGTCCTTGTCGATCGCGGAGAGGATCGAGCGGGGGTGCGGGACGGCGTCGGTGATGGTGGTGATCAGGGTGCGGCCGATGCCGTGCTGCTGGTGGTCGGGGTGGACGTGGAGCTCGGTGATGACGAAGGAGTCGTCGAGCCAGCCGTCGGAGCCGGTGGCCCTGAGGTAGGGCTCGACGACGGTGGACCACCAGTGGGCGCGGTCGTTGGGCAGTCCGTAGACGAAGCCGACGAGCCGCCCGTCGGGGGTGAGGGCGCCGAGGGCGCGGGCCCCGGGGTGGTCGAGGTGTCGCAGGACGATGTGGCGGCGTACGTCGATCTCGTCCTGGCTGAGCCCGAAGGCCGCCGCCTGGACGTGGAGGGCTTCGTCCACGCGTGCGGCCAGGTCGAGGGGGCCGACCTCGATGCCGGAGTGCGCGGGGCCGTTCCCGGTGACTGCTGGTGCCATGCCGGAACCCTACTGGCCGGGGCGGGCGGGCCGGAACGGGCGGCGGCCGGGAAGCGCCCCCGGCAAGGGGCCGTTCAGAACAGGACGCTCATGAAGGTGCCGGTCTCGCGGAAGCCGACGCGGCGGTAGGCCTTGCGGGCGGGGGTGTTGTAGTCGTTCACGTACAGGCTGACGACGGGGGCGACATCGGCCAGGGCGTAGCGCAGGACGGCTGCCATGCCGGTCTCGGACAGGCCCTTGCCGCGGTGTTCGGGGGCGACCCAGACGCCCTGGATCTGGCAGGCCCGGGGGGTGGCGGCGCCGATCTCGGCCTTGAAGACGACCTTGCCGTCGTCGATCCGGGCGAAGGAGCGCCCGGCGCCGATGAGTTCGGCAACGCGGGCCTGGTAGAGGAGGCCGCCGTCCCCGGCGAGCGGGGAGATGCCGACCTCCTCGGTGAACATCGCCACGCAGGCCGGCATCAGGACCTCGGTCTCGTCCTTGCGGATGCGGCGGACGAGCGGATCGGGGGTGACGTCGGCGGAGGGGCTCTCGGTGACCATGAGGGGCTGGTTGGCGCGGACCTCGCGGGCGGGGCCCCAGCCCGGCTCCAGGAGCCGCCAGAGCAGGGCGGTGGGTTCGGCGGGGCCGACGATCGAGGAGCAGCGGCGGCCGGCCCGGCGGGCCCGGTCGGCGAAGGCGCGTACGGCTTCGGGGCCGGCGCAGATGGGGACGAGGTTGGCGCCGGCGTAGCAGAGGGAGCGGAGCCTGCCGTCGGCGTACCAGCCCCACATCTCGCCACCGAGGCGCCAGGGGTCGAGCCCGGCGACCTGCACGCGGGACGCGACGAAGGCGTTGGCCACGGGCTCGCTCTCCAGGATGGCGAGCGCTGCGCCGAGGTCGCTGGGTTCGAGGACCCGGGTGGTGGTCTGCGTCAACACGAGGGGGCCTCACCATGCGGTCTGCTGATTTCCGCACTGTACCCAACAAGGCCCTGGAACGCTGCCCGGGTCCGGAAGCGGGCTCCTGGACCGGCCTTGGACACGCCGCCGCCCCGCCGGGCGCGGGGCTCGGCGGGGCGGCGGCGACGGGGGAGAGTCACGGGTCAGCTGATGGAGACCTGGGGCTCGCCGGACGCGATACCGTCCTTCTCCATCTGCTCGGCGATCTTCAGGGCTTCCTCGATGAGGGTCTCGACGATCTTGGACTCGGGCACGGTCTTGATGACCTCGCCCTTGACGAAGATCTGGCCCTTGCCGTTGCCGGAGGCGACACCGAGATCGGCCTCACGGGCCTCGCCGGGGCCGTTGACGACGCAGCCCATCACCGCGACGCGCAGCGGGACCTCCATGCCCTCCAGACCGGCGCTGACCTGGTCGGCGAGCTTGTAGACGTCGACCTGGGCGCGGCCGCAGGACGGGCAGGAGACGATCTCCAGGCGGCGCTGCTTCAGGTTCAGCGCCTCCAGGATCTGCAGGCCCACCTTGACCTCCTCGGCCGGCGGGGCCGAGAGGGAGACGCGGATGGTGTCGCCGATGCCCTCGGAGAGCAGGGCGCCGAACGCGACGGCCGACTTGATGGTGCCCTGGAACGCCGGACCGGCCTCGGTGACGCCGAGGTGGAGCGGGTAGTCGCTCTGGGCGGCGAGCTGGCGGTAGGCGTTGACCATCACGACCGGGTCGTTGTGCTTGACCGAGATCTTGATGTCGCCGAAGCCGTGCTCCTCGAAGAGGGACGCCTCCCACAGGGCCGACTCGACGAGGGCCTCGGGGGTGGCCTTGCCGTACTTCTTCAGAAGCCGCGCGTCCAGGGAGCCGGCGTTGACGCCGATCCGGATCGGGGTGCGGGTCTCGCCGGCCGCCTTGGCGATCTCCTTGACCTTGTCGTCGAACTGCTTGATGTTGCCGGGGTTCACGCGGACCGCGGCGCAGCCCGCGTCGATCGCGGCGAAGACGTACTTCGGCTGGAAGTGGATGTCGGCGATCACCGGGATCTGCGACTTCCGGGCGATCGTGGCGAGCGCGTCGGCGTCGTCCTGGGTCGGGCAGGCGACCCGGACGATCTGGCAGCCGGACGCGGTCAGCTCGGCGATCTGCTGGAGCGTGGCACCGATGTCCGATGTCCGTGTCGTCGTCATCGACTGCACGGAAACGGGCGCGTCGCCGCCGACCGCGACCGATCCGACCTGGATCTGTCGGCTGACCCTTCGGTCGGCGAGCTTGGTCGGAACGGCCGGCATTCCGAGAGAAATCGCAGTCATGCGCTGTGCATCCCCAAGGTGTGGATCAAGGTCCCGAAATCGGCGGGCTCCGGGCTTCGAGGTTACGGCACCGCGGCCGGGACGCACGCACCGTATGGACAAGTCCACCAGAAGGTGACCGACCGGACACAACGCGTGTGTCCGGTCGTCACTCATGGGGCTGAAGGGGAGGTCACCGGCCGAGGGTCAGCTGATCTTGACCGGGTTCACGATGTCGGCCACCAGGACCAGCAGCGTGAAGCAGATGAAGAGTCCGGCCACCACATAGGCGACCGGCATCAGCTTGGCCACGTCGAACGGGCCCGGATCGGGGCGCCGGAAGACCTTGGCCACTTTGCGCCGCAGCGACTCCCAGAGCGCGCCCGCGATGTGCCCCCCGTCGAGGGGGAGCAACGGCAGCATGTTGAAGAGGAACAACGACAGGTTGAAGCCCGCGAGCAGGAACAGCATCATGGCGACCTGGTTCTGCGCCGGGATGTCCAAATTCATCACCTCCCCGCCGATCCGGGCCGCGCCCACCACACCGACCGGTGAGTCGTCGGCGCGTTCGCCGTCGCTGAAGGCGGCGTTCCACAGGTCCGGGATCTTGGAGGGGAGGTCGATGATCGCGTGGACGCCGTTCTCGATCATGTCGCCCATGCGCACGACGGAGTCGCCGAAGGAGAGCGGCACGATCTCCGTCCGAGCGGCGAAGCCGAGATAGCCCGCCTTGACGAACTGCTCGGGGATGACCTCCCCGTCGGCGTCCTTCTTCGCCACGGCGTTCTCGCGCAGGACGGCGTCGAGGGTCACCTCCTGGCCGCCGCGCTCGACGGTGATCGCGGCGGGGCCGATCGTGCCGCGGATCAGGTCGGAGAGCGTCGCCCAGTCGTCGACCCTCCTGCCGTCGAAGGCGACGATCCTGTCGCCTTCCTTCAGACCGGCCGCCTTGGCCGGGGAGACCGCGTCGGATGCCTTGCAGGTGTCACGGTTCTCGCTCTGCGAGATCACGCACTGCTGTACGCCGGCGACCTCGGTGGTCTGCGTCTGGAAGCCGAAGGTCATCGCGACGCCCATGAAGATCGCGACGGCGAGGATCAGGTTCATGAACGGGCCGGCGAACATCACGATGACGCGCTTCCACGGCCTGCGCGTGTAGAAGAGCCGCTTCTCGTCGCCGGGTTCGAGCTCCTCGTACGCGGCGGAGCGGGCGTCCTCGATCATGCCGCGCCAGGGCGAGGTGGAGCGGGCTTCGAGCCGGCCGTCCGCGCCGGGCGGGAACATCCCGATCATGCGGATGTAGCCGCCGGCCGGGATGGCCTTGATCCCGTACTCGGTGTCGCCCCGCTTCTTCGACCAGAGCGTGGGGCCGAATCCGACCATGTACTGCGGGACCCGGATGCCGAACATCTTGGCCGTGGAGAGATGGCCCAGCTCGTGCCAGGCGATGGAGAAGAGCAGGCCGACGACGAAGACGGCGATCCCCAGGACCGTCAGCAGGATCGAGGTCAGACTCATGCGCGCGCCTCCGCTGTCGCTTTCGCCGAGAGTTCCCGGGCCCGTGCGCGGGCCCAGGTTTCCGCTTCGAGGACGTCCGCGACGCTGAGCGGGGTTCCCGGGGCGGGGGTGCCGTGTTCGGACACCACAGCGGTGACCGTATCCATGATTCCGTTGAAGGGCAGCTGTCCGGCGAGGAAGGCGTCGACGCACTCCTCGTTCGCCGCGTTGAAGACGGCGGGTGCCGTGGAGCCGAGCGTACCGACGTGGCGGGCGAGGCCGACCGAGGGGAAGGCCTCGGTGTCCAGCGGGAAGAACTCCCAGCTTGAGGCCTTCGACCAGTCGAAGGCGGGGGCCGCGTCCGGGACCCGCTGGGGCCAGCCGAGGCCGATGGCGATCGGTCCGCCCATGTCCGGCGGCGTGGCCTGGGCGAGGGTCGAGCCGTCGGTGAACTCGACCATGGAGTGCACGTAGGACTGCGGGTGGACCACGACCTCGATGCGGTCGAAGGGGATGTCGTAGAGGAGGTGCGCCTCGATGACCTCCAGCCCTTTGTTGACCAGCGTCGCGGAGTTGATCGTGATCACCGGGCCCATGGCCCAGGTGGGGTGGGTCAGGGCCTGCTCGCGGGTGACGTCGGCCAGTTCCTCGCGCGTACGGCCCCGGAAGGGCCCGCCGGAGGCGGTGACGACGAGCTTGCGGACATCGGCGCGGGTTCCGGCGGCCAGCGCCTGGAAGAGCGCGGCGTGCTCGGAGTCGACCGGGATGATCTGACCGGGGGCGGCGAGCGCCTTCACCAGCGGGCCGCCGACGATCAGCGACTCCTTGTTGGCGAGGGCGAGCGTGCGGCCCGCCTTCAGCGCGGCCAGGGTCGGGGCGAGCCCGATGGAGCCGGTGATCCCGTTGAGCACGGTGTGGCAGTCGCTCGCGGCGAGTGTGGCCGCCGCGTCGGGCCCGGCGAGGATCTCGGGGAGCGGCTCGCCGGCCCCGTACCGCTCGCGCAGCGCCTCGCGCAGGGCGGGGACCGCGTCCGGGGCGGCGACGGCGACCGTGCTCACCCGCAGCAGGTAGGCCTGCTCGGCGAGGAGGGCGGTCCGGCCGCCGGCGGCCGAGAGCGCGGTGACCCGGAAGCGGTCGGGGTTGCGCAGGACCAGGTCGATGGCCTGGGTGCCGATGGACCCGGTGGAGCCGAGGATCACGAGATCCCGGCGGCCGTCCGCGGCGTCGAAGAGGAGATGCGGATCGGCGAGGGGGGCGGGGCTGTCGCTCATGCCCCCCATTGTTGCCGCTCCGGCTGTGCGTGGGGACAGCGCGTCCCGGTGGGGCGTACCTCCCGTGCGGAGGGGCGCGCCCGCACGCCGGACGTGCCCCTCCGTGTCCGCATCCGCGGCCTTCGGATCAGTGCACCGGCCGGTGCTGGTTCTCCTCGGCGGAGGGTCCGGGGGTGGCGTCCGCGATCCAGGGGCCTTCGCCGCTCGGGTCGATGACGCCCTCCTCCAGCCAGGCGTACGTACCGGCCAGCACGCCGTCGACCACGCGCCGGTCCAGGTCGTCGGTGTTCGACCACAGGCGGGTGAACAGCTCCTCGACCCGGACCCTGGACTGGTGGCAGAAGGCGTCGGCGAGCTGGTAGGCCTCGCGGCCGTGCTCCCCGGCGCCCCGCAGGTGTTCGGCCCGTACGCAGGCGGCGCTCATCGCGAAGAGTTCGGCGCCGATGTCGACGATCCGGCCGAGGAAGCCCTGCTTGGTCTCCATCCGGCCCTGCCAGCGGGACATGGCGTAGAAAGTGGACCGGGCGAGTTTGCGCGAGGAGCGCTCCACGTAGCGGAGGTGCCCGGAGAGGTCGCGGTGGCCGGAGGGGTTGAACTCGGCGTACGTACCCGGGAGCTGTCCGGCCCCCGTGACGAGCTGGGGCAGCCAGCGGGCGTAGAAGCCGGCCGCGTCGGCTCCCGCCCTGGCCTTTGCGGAGAGCGGCTTCTCCGGGTCGATGATGTCGCCCGCGACCTTGAGGTGGGCGTCCACGGCCTCCCGGGCGATCAGCAGGTGCATGATCTCGGTGGAGCCCTCGAAGATCCGGTTGATCCGCATGTCCCGGAGCATCTGCTCGGCGGGGACGGCGCGCTCGCCCCGGGCGGCCAGCGACTCGGCGGTCTCGAAGCCGCGCCCGCCGCGGATCTGGACCAGTTCGTCGGCGATCAGCCAGCCCATCTCGGAGCCGTACAGCTTGGCGAGGGCGGCCTCGATACGGATGTCGTTGCGGTCCTCGTCGGCCATCTGCGAGGAGAGGTCGACGATCGCCTCCAGGGCGAAGGTGGTGGCCGCGATGAAGGAGATCTTCGCGCCGACCGCCTCGTGCCGGGCGACGGGCCGGCCCCACTGCTCCCGCACGGTGGACCATTCGCGGGCGATCTTCAGGCTCCACTTCCCGGCGCCGACGCACATGGCGGGCAGCGAGAGGCGCCCGGTGTTGAGGGTGGTCAGGGCGATCCTCAGCCCGGCGCCCTCGGGGCCGATGCGGTGGGCGGCGGGGACCCGGACCTGGTGGAACCGGGTGACCCCGTTCTCGATGCCGCGCAGCCCCATGAAGGCGTTGCGGTGCTCGACGGTGACGCCGGGGGCGTCCGCCTCGACGACGAACGCGGTGATGCCGCCCTTGTGCCCCTCGGAGGCCGGAACCCGGGCCATGACGACCAACAGATCGGCGACGACCCCGTTGGTGGTCCAGAGCTTCACCCCGTCCAGCAGGTAGTCGTTCCCGTCGGGCACGGCGGTGGTGGCGAGGCGGGCCGGGTCGGAGCCGACGTCGGGCTCGGTGAGCAGGAACGCGGAGATGTCGGTGGTGGCGAGCCGGGGCAGGAAGACGTCCTTCTGCTCCTGGGTGCCGAAAATCTTCAGCGGCTGCGGTACGCCGATCGACTGATGCGCCGAGAGCAGCGCACCGATCGCGGGGCTCGCGGAGCCGACCAGGGCGAGCGCCTTGTTGTAGTACACCTGGGTGAGGCCGAGACCGCCGTACTTCGTCTCGATCTTCATCCCGAGGGCACCGAGCTGCTTGAGACCGGCGATCACCTCATCGGGGATCTTCGCCTCGCGCTCGATCCGGGCGCTGTCGATGTGCGTCTCGCAGAACGTGCGCAGCCGCGCCAGGAACTCCTCGCCGCGCCGGATGTCGTCGGGCGGCGGCTGGGGGTGCGGATGGATCAGGTCGAGCCGGAAGCGCCCGAGGAACAGCTCCTTGGCGAAGCTGGGCTTGCGCCAGTCCTGCTCACGGGCGTCTTCGGCGACCTTGCGCGCCTCACGCTCGGTGACCTTGGGGGCCTTGGGGACCTGGGGGGTGTTGTGTGGTGCGGACATGCCGGGCCTCACCTCGCCGCGCGTCACCGGGGCGGACGGGCACCTGGACGCACGGACTGCTAGTCGCTGCCTACTGGTCCGTATGTAACCCCTGTACCCGCGGTTCGGCACCCGCACCGGCCCCGATCGGGCCCCGGGGCGCCGAGAGCCCGCCACTTCTCGGACGATCCGAGTGCCGGCGCAGGTCGGCGGCGGCCCAGCGGAAACAGCCGGAGCCCCCGCACCATGGGCTCCGGCCGTTCTTTTCGCGCCCCCGCCCGCGCCCGCTGTCCAGGCGGCGGCGCGGGCGGGGTCGTATCGGGGTGTTACAGGGCGAGGCCCGTGAGGACCAGGACGCGCTCGTAGGTGTAGTCGTCCATCGCGTAGCGCACGCCCTCGCGGCCGACGCCGGACTGCTTGGCGCCGCCGTACGGCATCTGGTCGGCGCGGTACGAGGGGACGTCACCGATGATCACGCCGCCGACCTCCAGGGCGCGGTGGGCGCGGAAGGCGGTCTGGATGTCGTGGGTGAAGACGCCCGCCTGGAGGCCGTACTTGGAGGAGTTGACGGCGGCGAACGCCTCGGCCTCGCCGTCGACCTTCTGGAGGGACATGACCGGGCCGAAGACCTCTTCGCAGGAGAGCTGCACGTCGTCGGGGAGGGAGGCCAGGACCGTCGGGGCGTAGGTGGCGCCGTCGCGCTTGCCGCCGGTGAGCAGCTCCGCGCCGCCCTGAACGGCCTCGTCGACCCAGGACTCGACGCGCTGGGCGGCGTCCTCGCTGACCAGGGGGCCCACGTCGGTGGCGACGTCGGCCGGGTCGCCGGTGACCAGGGCCTCGACGGCGGCGACGATCTTCGGCACGAGCCGGTCGTAGACCGAGGCGTCGGCGATGACGCGCTGCACCGAGATGCAGGACTGGCCGCCCTGGTAGTTGGAGAACGTGGCGATCCGGGTGGCCGCCCAGTCCAGGTCCTCGTCCGAGGCGTAGTCGCCGAGGACGACGGCCGCGCCGTTGCCGCCCAGCTCAAGGGTGCAGTGCTTGCGGGGCACCGACTCCATGATCGCGTAGCCGACCGGGCCCGAGCCGGTGAAGGAGATGACCGGCAGGCGCTCGTCCTGGACCAGGGCGGGCATCTTGTCGTTCGGGACCGTCAGGACGGACCAGGAGCCGGCCGGGAGGTCGGTCTCGGCCAGCAGCTCGCCCAGGACCAGGGAGGAGATCGGGGTGGCGGGGGCCGGCTTCAGGATGATCGGGGCGCCTACCGCGATGGCCGGGGCGACCTTGTGGGCGCTGAGGTTCAGCGGGAAGTTGAAGGGTGCGATGCCGAGGACGGCTCCGCGCGGGAAGCGCCGGGTCAGCCCGAGGCGGCCGGTGCCCCCGAGGTCGGTGTCGAGCCGCTGGGCCTCGCCGCCGTTGAAGCGGCGGGCCTCCTCGGCCGCGAACCGGAACACGGAGATGGCTCGGCCGACCTCGCCGCGCGCCCACTTGATCGGCTTGCCGTTCTCCGCCGAGATCAGCTGGGCGATCTCCTCGGTGCGCTCCCCCAGCCGCCGTACGACGTGGTCGAGGGCCGCGGCCCGCACGTGTGCCGGGGTCGCTGCGAACTCGTCCCGTACGGCGTGGGCGGCGGCGACGGCCTCCTCGACCTGGGCGTCGGTCGGCACGCTGACGGTGCCGACGAGGCGTCCGTCGTACGGGTTGGTGACGTCGAAGCTGTCGGCACCGGTGGCCTGGCGGCCGGCCACCCAGAAGGCGTGGGGCGAAGTCATGGAGGTTCCGGCCCTTCGGAGGTCGTGACGGAAGTCGTGACGAAGACGTGACGGAAGACGTGACGGAGGTGGCGGGCGCCCGGGAGGGGCTGCCCCTCTGTGGTCCCACGGTAGAGCGGGGAGGTGGGGATGGTGTTTAGCCGGGGTGGAGTGGGGTGGGGGGCCGGTGCTCCGAATTGGCCAGGGGCACGAAGGTGGACGGGCCTACTCCTCGGCCGGTGCCGCCGCCTCGGTCGCCTTCAGCGCGAGCCACAGCTCCATCCGGACGTCCGGGTCGTCCAGCGAGCGGCCCAGGATCTCCTCCACCCGGCGCATCCGGTAGCGCAGGGTGTGCCGGTGCACGCCGAGGTCGGCGGCGGCAGCGTCCCACTGGCCGTGGCGGGAGAGCCAGGCGCGCAGGGAGGCCACGAGATCACCGCGGCCCTTGGCGTCGTGCTCGTACAGGGCGCGGAGCATGCCGTCGGCGAAGGCCCGTACGGCGTCATCGGCCAGGAGTGGCAGCACCGAACCGGCCGCCAGCTCCTCGTGCTCGACCAGGGCCCTGCCTCGGCGGCGGGCGACCGAGAGGGCCTGCTCCGCCTGCTTGTACGCGGCGGAGACGGCGATCGGGCCGCAGGGGGCGGAGAGTCCGACCACCACGTCGCTGTCCTCGGCGCCTCCCTCGCGCGGGGCGCGGTCGTCCTGGGCCTCGGCGTAGGCCGCGCAGGCGGCGACGGCGGCACCGCCGTCGGCCGCCAGCACCACGACCCGCCCACCCTCGGGGACCATGAGCAGCGCCTCGCCGGAGCGGGCGGCGGCGGCCTCCATCGTCTCGGTGAGCAGGTCGAACCCGGCGGGCGCGGCCGCCTCCGCGATCAGCAGCCGGAAGGGGGCGTCGAGGAGGCCGCCGTACAGGTCTCCGGCGACCGCCCGGGCGTGGTCGGGCTGCCCGGCCAGCAGCATGCGCAGTACGGCGGCGCCCAGGCGCTGTTCGGCGCCCTGGAGGGAGCGGGAGCGGGCGGTGGTCAGGGTGAGCAGGGCGACGGCGGAGTGCACGGCGTACCGCTCGGCGGTGCCCAGCGCCGCTCCCGTACCGACGGCCAGCGCCCCGCGCGCCCGGCGGCCGGTGCCCAGCGACTGGAGCTCGACCCGGTCCTCGCTGTCGCCGACGACGACGCTGGCGGGGGCGGGCCTGTCCCGCAAGCGCTGGACGTCGGGGGTGAGGCGGGCGGCCCGGCGGGCGGCCCAGTCGGGGGCGGCTGCGAGCACCGCGCCGGAGGTGTCGTACAGCGCGGCCCAGCCGTCGATGTGGACGGCCAGACGGGCCAGCAGGTCGGTAGGGCCGTCCCCGGCGAGCGCCGCCTTCGTCAGTTCGCGCTGGGCCTCGAAGCCGGCGGTGACCGCGCGGTACTGGTCGGCGGCGATGGCGGCGGAGACGGCCTTGCTGATGGCGAGGAACGGGGTGCGGCGGGGCACTTCGAGGAGCGGCAGGCCCTCTTCCTCGGCGGCCTCGACGAGGGCGGCCGGGATGGCCTCGTAGTTCACCCCGACCGCGAAGCCGACCCCGGCGACCCCGGCACCGGCCAGCCGCCGCACGTACCGCCGCATGGACTCGGCGTTCTCGGCGTCCAGGTTGGTGGCGGTCACGAGGAGCAGTTCGCCGCCGTCCATGTACGGGACGGGGTCGGCGAGCTCGCTGGCGTGCGCCCAGCGCACCGGGGTGTCGAGCCGGTCCGCGCCGGCCCGCACGGTGAGCTTGAGCGCCGAGTGCTGGACGAGCGAGGTGAGCGTGGGGGGCATGGGACCGGGAACCCTCGAGGTCGGTGACGCCTGGCCGGGGGGCGTTCCGCCGGCCGGATCGGTGGTGGGTATTGCGCCGTCCCGTATGAACGGCTGGCACCGATTCTGCCAGGGCGGCAGAGTTCCGGTAACCGCTCTCAGCCACCGGACGCCCTACTCGCGGGTAGCGGTTCTCAGCCGCCCAGCTCCACCAGCAGCGGCGGTGCGTGCTCGCCCTCGACCGTGGTCAGCCGCACCACCGCGTGCCCGGCGGGGACCGCGTACGCCAGCTCCGAGGCCGACCAGCGTTCCTTCTCCACCTGCCGGACGGTCACCGCGTCCGTGGTCACCGCCCTGCCGGTGACGAGCTTGCGCAGCGCGTGCAGGGCGCGGGTGAAGGGCTGGTCGGCGAAGACGGTGTGCTGGGCGACCTCGCGGGTCTCCACCCATTCCTTGCCCCAGGCCTCGGCGAAGCGTTTGCCGTCCCAGGTGGTGATGCCGGAGAAGGCGGCCGTGCAGCCGACCGCGCCGAGCAGCGGGGTGTGCAGGGGTTCGGGGACGTCGTCGACCGTACGCAGGGTGAGGACCGCCCCCGCGTTGACCGAGCGCAGCCGGCGGATGCCCCGTACGGTCTCGGCGGTCACCGCGTGGGTCGCATCGTCCAGGACCAGGCCGACGAAGAGCGTGGTGTCGGTGCGGGCGGCGGTGATCGCGGTGAACTGGGCGAGGAGGAGGCGGGTGAGGAGGCGGGACGCCTCCGCGTGGCCGCGCTCCGGCAGGTCGACACGGACCCGCAGCGGGTACTGGCCGAGCGAGCGCAGCGCGAAGGGGCGGGCGTCCGGGCCGGCGGCGAAGAACCCGGCGAACGCGGGCCGGTCGAGCAGCGCGACCCGGTCCGCGAGGGCCGGTGCGGGGTCGCCGGGGCCGCCCGCCTGCCGGGTACGGGCCTCCAGCTCGCGGAGCATCGCCTGGTGCCCGGCGGCTTCGAGGGTGGCGCGGAGTCCGGCGAGGGCCTCCGGGGAGCCGTCGAGGAGTTCGCGCAGTTCGGGCACGGAGGGGAAGTGGCCGTGGGCGGCCCGGTAGGGGCCGAGCAGCTGGGCGAGAACGGTGGCGGCGCGGCGGCTGTCCAGGCTGCCGACGTCGCCGACGAGCCCCTCCGCGAGGACAGCGGCGGCCTCATCGGGATCGGTGGTGCCGCCGTACAGGTCGAGGTCGTGGGCGGAGGCGGGGTTGCCGACGCGTACGACGACGTCGAAGGCGTCGTCCGGGCCGACGGGCGCGCCCGCGCCGCCGACGGCGAGTACGGCCGCCGCCCCGGCCAGGGCGCGCAGCCCGAGGGCCTCGACGACGGGCCGCACCAGGCGGGCGGACTTCCCGGACCCCGGCGGTCCGACGGCCAGCAGCGAGGTGCCCAGCAGCGTCGGGTCCAGGGCGATCCCGGTGGACCGGCGGGCGTAGGGGTTGTGCGGGTCCTCCGCGCAGCGGCCGATCCGGACCTGGCCGGTGAGCACGTCGTGGCGGGCGGTGCGGTGGGGCAGGTCGCGCTGCCCTGAAGGGTGCAGGGCGGCCGCTCCCCCGGTGCGCAGGACGGCTTCGGCGAGGGGGGCGAGGCGGTCGGGGCTGCGGGTGGCCTGCGCCCAGGCGTGGCGCAGGCGGGCCACGTCCACGTCGTTCATCCGGCCGGTGCGGACCTCGGCGGTGAGGGTGTCCGCCGCGTCGGTCCAGCCCGCCGCGCGCAGTTCGGGCCACTGGTCGGCGGAGGTCGCGGTGGCGGGGGCCGATGAGCTGTCGGCCGGGGCGGGCGGGGAGCCGTTCCGGCGGGCGGCGATCAGTTCGCGCCAGCGGCCGAGGCGGGCGAAGGGATACAGGACGGCGACGGCGATCAGGGCGTAGACGACGTTGACGACGCTCTGGCTCTGGTAGATCTCGCCGCCCGCGACGGCGGCGACCAGGACCAGGACCGGGCGGACGACCGGCAGGGTCTCGTTCCAGACGAGGAGCTGGGTGAGGCCCGCCGCGACGGCCGCCGCGAGGGCGAGGAACGGCTGCCCACGGCGGACGGCATGGCGGCGGAAGAGTTCGGAGAAGTTGCCGATCCGGCCGCAGCCGTAGGCGAGCAGCCCGAAGAGGAGGGCCTCGTACACCGTGAGGGCGTCGCTGCCCTCGATGGTGCGGGGGCCGCCGCCGGTGCCCGGGTTCCACCACTCGCCCGGGGTGAAGAGCTTGAGCGGGACGAGCCGGTACGGGAGGTAGCCGTTGCGCCAGAGCGACCAGAGGAGGAGGGCGGAGAGGAGGGAGATGAGGGCGCCGACGAGGAGGGAGCGGTCGGAGACCTCGGCGTCCTGCTCGGGCGGGCGCGGTGTGAACCCGAACCGCCAGACGCCGGGGGCCTGGGGTGGGCGGGGCGTACGGAGCCAGGCGTCCAGGGCGGGGGGCCCGGCGACCGGCTGCTCGACGGGGGGCGGTGAGGCGAGGGGCGGTGAGGCGAGGGGCGGGCCGGCCGGGCGCGGCGGGGAGGTCCGGGCGGAGGGCGGCCCGGATCGCGGTGCCGAAGGCTGCCCGGGCGCCGACGCCCAAGGCTCGGCGGGCACCGGCGGCCCACCCCAGGAGGTTCCCGGCTCCCCCACCGGCTGCCCACCCCACGAGGCCCCCGGCTCCCCCGGCGGCGGCCCACCCCAGGAGGCCCCGGGCCCGACGGGCACCGGCGGCCTACCCCAGGAGGTTCCCAGCTCCCCTTGCGGCTGCCCACCCCAGGAGGCCCCACGCTCGGCGGGCACCGGCGGCCGACCCCACGAGGCCCCCGGCTCCCCCACCGGCGGCCCACCCCGCGAAGCCCCCGGCTCCCCCGGCGGTTCCACCCGCGGCGGGGCGGTCGGCGGTGGTGGCACGGCCGGTCCCGGCACCTTGTCCGCGCTCGCGCCCCGTACGCCCCGCGTGCCCTCGTCGTCCATGAACCACTGCCCCCTTGACCTGCCGGTCCGTCCACTGCCCCGGTCAATCTAGTGCGCGCACACGGGGAGTTCAGCAACCCGCCCGAAGAGTGACCGTCCCGGACCGCCCCGGACCCGCATCGCACCAGGTCGGCAGGGGCGCGGCCGACCAGCGGCCCGTCATCTGTCCGCGACGGACAACGACACGCGCCCACCACTCCCGATCGGAGCATGCCCGGGTACGTCCTCCGCCCCTAGCCTGCGATGAGAAGAGCGTCCGAAACACCCCCAGGAGCCCCTCATGACCGCAATCCCGCAGGAGCGCCGCGTCGTCACTGCCATCCCCGGCCCGAAGTCGGTCGAGCTGCAGGCTCGCCGTCTCGCGGCCGTCGCCGCAGGTGTGGGCTCCACCCTGCCGGTGTTCACCGCCCGCGCGGGCGGCGGGATCATCGAGGACGTGGACGGCAACCGTCTGATCGACTTCGGCTCCGGCATCGCCGTGACGTCGGTGGGCGCCTCCGCCGAGGCCGTCGTACGCCGGGCGTCCGCGCAGCTCGCGGACTTCACCCACACCTGTTTCATGGTCACGCCGTACGAGGGGTACGTCGAGGTCTGCGAGCAGCTCGCCGAGCTGACGCCGGGCGACCACGCCAAGAAGTCGGCGCTGTTCAACTCGGGCGCCGAGGCCGTCGAGAACGCGGTGAAGATCGCCCGCGCCTACACCAAGCGCACCGCCGTCGTCGTCTTCGACCACGGCTACCACGGCCGGACGAACCTCACGATGGCGCTGACGGCGAAGAACATGCCGTACAAGCAGGGCTTCGGTCCGTTCGCGCCCGAGGTCTACCGCGTCCCGGTCGCCTACGGCTACCGCTGGCCGACCGGCGCCGAGAACGCCGGTGCCGAGGCCTCCGCGCAGGCCATCGACGAGATCACCAAGCAGATCGGCGCGGAGAACGTCGCCGCGATCATCATCGAGCCGCTGCTGGGCGAGGGCGGCTTCATCGAGCCGGCCAAGGGCTTCCTCCCGGCGATCGCCCAGTTCGCCAAGGACAACGGCATCGTCTTCGTCGCGGACGAGATCCAGTCCGGTTTCTGCCGCACCGGCCAGTGGTTCGCCTGCGAGGACGAGGGCATCGTCCCGGACCTGATCACCACCGCCAAGGGCATCGCCGGCGGTCTGCCGCTCTCCGCCGTGACGGGCCGCGCCGAGATCATGGACGCCGCGCACGCCGGCGGTCTGGGCGGTACGTACGGCGGGAACCCGGTCGCCTGCGCGGGTGCGCTCGGCGCCATCGAGACCATGCGCGAGCTGGACCTGAACGGCAAGGCCAAGCGGATCGAGGAGGTCATGAAGGGCCGCCTCGCCGAGATGCGGGCCAAGCTCCCGAACGGCGACATCATCGGCGACATCCGCGGGCGCGGCGCCATGATCGCGATCGAGCTGGTGAAGTCCGGCACCAAGGACCCGAACCCGGAGGCGGCCGGCGCGCTCGCCAAGGCCTGCCACGCCGAGGGCGTCATGGTCCTGACCTGCGGCACCTACGGCAACGTCCTGCGGTTCCTGCCGCCGCTGGTGATCGGCGAGGACCTGCTGGGCGAGGGCCTCGACGTCATCGAGCAGGCTTTCGGCACGCTCTGACTCCTTCGAACCCGGAGCCGGGCGGCGGTGGCGTTTCCCGGTCGCCGTCCGGCATCCGGGTGAGGGCCTGTGAAGAAGGTGTGCGGGGGCGATGGCGGGTGGCGGTCGCGACTGTCGGACGCCTCTCCACTGCCGTACGGTTCCTGCGGATGAGAGAAACACATCGCCCGCGGGAAACCGCGGGTGGTTCCGGGCCGGGGCTTTCCCAGCACCGTCCCGGGCGTGCCTGCGGGCACGCCACCGGGGCCTCCGGCCCCGGGACTCCTCACCGATCGGACGGCCGCCCGCCCCACACCCCCCGGGGCGCGCGGCGACCCGGTCCCGCCGGCCATTCCGGAACAACCCCCCCTGTTCCCGGATGGCCGGCCTCTCTCCTTCTCGGCTCCCTGGTGGCGCTGTTCGCGTTGATCACCTGGCAGGTCGCGGCCGACGGCCCGCTGCTCCGGCTGGACGAACGCGTCGGCGAGGGCCTGTTCCGGCGCGGCCCGTCGGCCCTGACCCAGCTCTTCTCCGACCTGGGCGCGGTGCCGGTGGCGCTCCCGGTCCTCGGCTGCGCCATCGCGTACGCGCTCCGGCGCGGCGCCCGCCGGCTACCGGTGTACGCGGCCCTCACCATGGCCGCGGTGCCCGCGCTGGTGATCCCGCTCAAGGTGGCCACCGCCCGGCAGGGCCCGCTGACCGAGGCGGTCAACTACTACCCGTCGGGCCATACGGCGACGGCGGCGGTGGCGTACGGGGCCTCTGCCCTGCTCCTGCTGGCCCTTCCCCGCCCGGCGTGGCTACGGTCCTGGACGCTGCCCTGCGCCGCTGTGCTGCTGACCGCGGCGACCGGTGCCGGGCTGGTGTTGCACGGCTACCACTGGCCGCTGGACGTCCTGGCGAGCTGGTGCCTGGGGCCGGTGCTGCTCGCGCCGCTGTGGTGGGCCGCCCGACGGCGTGGATGATGCCCGTCGCCGCGATCCTCTTCACCCCGGCGACGGGCATCGGTCTGGTGGGGTACGGCCGGCGGTCACCGGCCGTACGCCTGGTGGGTCAGCTGCCGAAGTAGGAGTCGAAGTTCCGGGAGAACTCCCACTGGTTGAACCGGTCCCAGTTGATCGACCAGGTCATCAGGCCGCGCAGATCGGTCCAGGTCCCGTGGGTCCGGTAGGAGCCGCAGTCGGTCTTCTTGATCAGGCAGTTGAGCGCCTTGTCGACCTCGGCCGGCGACGTGTGGCCGTTGCCCGCCTGGGTGGAGGCGGGGAGGCCGATGGCGACCTGGTCGGGGCGCAGGCCGGGGAAGACGCGGCTGGTGTTGCCCGCGACCGGGAAGCCGGCGAGCAGCATGTCGGTCATGGCGATGTGGAAGTCCGCGCCGCCCATCGAGTGGTACTGGTTGTCCAGCCCCATGATCGGGCCCGAGTTGTAGTCCTGGACGTGCAGCAGGGTCAGGTCGTCGCGCAGGGCGTGGATGACCGGCAGGTAGGCGCCGGCCCGCGGGTCCTGGCCGCCCCAGGGGCCGGAGCCGTAGAACTGGTAGCCGAGCTGCACGAAGAAGGTCTCGGGCGCCATCGTGAGGACGAAGTCGGAGCCGTACTTCGCCTTGAGGGACTTCACCGCGGAGATCAGGTTGACGATCACCGGTGAGGTAGGGGAGTGGAAGTCGGTGTCGCCGGTGTTCAGGGAGAGGGAGTGGCCCTCGAAGTCGATGTCCAGGCCGTCCAGGCCGTAGGTGTCGATGATCTTCGAGACCGAGGTGACGAAGGCGTCCCGGGCGGCGGTGGAGGCGAGCTGCACCTGGCCGTTCTGGCCGCCGATGGAGATCAGGACCTTCTTGCCCGCCGCCTGTTTGGCCTTGATGGCCGCCTTGAACTCCGCCTCGGACTCGACGTTCGGGCACTCGGCGACCGGGCAGAGCGAGAAGCGGATGTCGCCGGAGGTGACCGAGGTGGGCTCCCCGAAGGCGAGGTTGATGACGTCCCAGGAGGCGGGCACGTCCGCCATGCGGGTGTAGCCGGAGCCGTTGGCGAAGCTGGCGTGGAGGTAGCCGACCAGCGCCCGCGCCGGGAGCTGGTTGTCGCCGCCCCCGCCACCCGCCGTGGTGGTCGCGGTGACGGCGGCCGACTTCGCGGACTCGCCGGCCGCGTTGGCGGCGGTGACCTGGAAGCTGTACGCGGTGGAGGCGGCCAGTCCTGTCACCGTGGCGGAGGGGCCGGTGGCCGTGGCCACCTTCGTACCGCCTCGGTAGACGTGGTAGCCGGTCGCGCCGGAGACGGCGTTCCAGGAGAGCGCGACGGAGGAGGAGGTGATCGCGGTGGTCTTCAGACCGGCGGGGACGGCCGGGAGGACGACGGGGTCGCCGCCGGGGCCGACGAGGGTGAGGTCGTCGACGTAGTGGGCGGGGGTGCCGTACCAGCCGTGGGTGTAGACGCTCACGGAGGTGGTGGAGGGGCCGGTGGTGAAGCTGGTGGTGAGCTGCTTCCAGGCACCGGTGGACTGGGTCCAGGTGGAGACGTCGGTGGTGCCGGTGCCGGTGGCGCCGAGGTAGACGGGGCTGCCCTGCACCCAGGCGCTCAGCGTGTAGCGGGAGTTGGGCTTGACCGTGACCGCCTGGGAGCACCTGGCGTTGTCGTTGCCCGCCGGGGTCGCCTTCAGCGCCGCGGTACCGCCGCGCACCGGGGTGGAGACGGCCGCCCCGCTGCCGGCGCTGCAGCTCCAGCCGTCGAGACCCGCCTCGAAGCCGCCGTTGCGCGCCACGTCCACGTCCGCCGCGCTTGCCGCCGGTGCCGTGGCGACCAGGGCACCGGCAGCGAGCACTGCGGCCGTACAGGTGGCCAGAAGTCCGGAGATTGTGACGGTTGGTCCGGTGCGTTCCACAACAGCCTCCGTGCAGGGGGGATTTGGATGTGGCGTGCGCACAACATGGTCCAGACCAATCAGGTTGTCAAGGCCTCCGGCAGTGGGTCACCCTCCCTCGCGGCCGTCCTGGGCGGCGGCTCCGGCCGCCTCGTGCATGGCCAGTTCCAGCAGCCCCGCGTCGGTGAGCGTCCCCGAGCCGTCCGGCGGGATCAGCCACCGCACCCCCCCGGCCGCCCGGCCCGGGTGCGGGACGACGATCCAGGTGCCGGGGCCGGCGCCCCGGACACCGGTGCCGACCCAGCGGGACGCGGTGCCCGGCGGGACGAAGAAGCCCGTGCGCGACTCGCCGCTGTCGGCGAGGACCGGGCCGGGCCGGCCGACGAGACGGGTGAGCACGTCGAGCGTCGGGTATCCCAGCTTCCCCGGCAGGATCAGCACGTCCCAGCGCCTCCCGGCGGGCAGGAGCGCGATCCCGTGCGGGTCGCGCTCCCACTCCCACCGACAGGCGCGTGGATCCGGTGCCACCGATGTGAGCCATTCGACCGCGGCCCTGGTCTCCGAGCCAGTCATGCCTGCCTCCCGTTGACGTGGGCACCGGCAGGTTCCTACCGGTGCGTACACGGGCGAGAGAGCGTCAGGCGCTGACTATGACGCGGGTCGGGACTACTTGTTGGCAGTGACGTGGGTCACGCCGGCGGTGAAGCGGGACACAGCGCTGAGGACCGAGGCCGGTCGGTCAGCTGTCGAAGCCGAGGCCCAGCCTGTCCATGACCTTCAGCCACAGGTTGCGGTGCCCGCCGTTGCTGTCGGCGCGGGCGAGGGACCGCTTGGTGATCTCGATCCCCGCCCAGGCGAAAGGCTCCGGCGGGAACGGCATCGGCTTCGAACGCACCATCTCCAGGCCGGTCCGCTCGGTCTCCTCACCGGCGAGCAGATCGAGCATCACATCGGCCCCGAATCGCGTCGAGCCGACGCCGAGACCGGTATATCCGGCGACGTAGGCGACCCGCCCCTGATGGGCCGTGCCGAAGAACGCCGTGAAACGGGAACAGGTGTCGATCGCGCCGCCCCAGGCGTGCGAGAAATTCAGCCCGGAAAGCTGCGGAAAGCAGTCGAAGAACTGCTCCGCGAGCTTCAGGAACGTCTCCGGACGCTGGTCGAGATCGGCGCTGAGCCGGCCTCCGTACGGATAGATCGCGTCGTATCCGCCCCACAGGATCCGGTTGTCCGCGGAGAGCCGGAAGTAATGGAATTGATTGGCACTGTCGCCCAGCCCCTGGCGCCCCTGCCAGCCGATGGATTCCAGCTGTCCGGGGGTGAGCGGTTCGGTCATCAGCGCGTAGTCGTAGACCGGCACGGTGTACGGGCGGACCCGCTTGACGAGCGAGGGGAAGATGTTGGTGCCGAGCGCCACCCGCCGGGCGAAGACCCGCCCGTACGGCGTACGCACCGCCATCCCCGAGCCGGAGCGCACGAGGTCGAGGCCCCGGGTGTGCTCGTAGATCCGTACGCCCAGCTCCCGGCAGGCCCGCTTCAGGCCCCAGGCGAGCTTGGCCGGGTGCAGCATCGCCACGCCCCGGCGGTCCCAGAGGCCGCCGAGGAAGGTGGGCGAGTCGACCTCGGCGCGTAGGGCCTCGCGGTCCAGGAAGTCCACGCCGGTGATACCGAGCTTCTGGATCTCCTGATGCCATTCCCGCAGCTCATCGAGTTGGTGCGGCTCGGTGGCGACATCGATCTCGCCGGTCCGCTCGAACTCGCAGTCGATGCCGTAGCGCGCGACGGCGGCCTCGATGGCGTCGAGGTTCCGCTCCCCCAGCTCCTCCAGCTGCGCGATCTCGTCCGGCCACCGCTCCACGCCGTTGGCCAGGCCGTGGGTGAGGGAGGCGGCGCAGAAGCCGCCGTTGCGGCCCGAGGCGGCCCAGCCCACCTCGTGCCCCTCGATGAGGACGACGTCCCGGTCCGGGTCGCGCTCCTTGGCGATGAGCGCGGTCCACAGGCCGGTGTAGCCGCCGCCGATGACCAGGAGGTCGGTGTGCTCGTCGCCGGTGAGGGCGGGAAGCGGATCGGGCCTGGCGGGGTCGTCGAGCCAGTAGGAGACCGGCCTGGCGCCGGAGAGTGATTGTGCGGCGATACTCATGGCAGCTGGGGCCATGGTTTCCAACTCCTTCAGGAATTTCAGGGTCGAGCGTTGTTCTTCCGCCGGCTCGCTATGACCTGTCCGGCGAGAACCACCGTTACCGCAATGATGAACATGGCGGTACCGATGACGTTGATCTGTACGGGTGTGCCGCGCTGTGCCGAACCCCAGACGAACATGGGGAAGGTGACGGTGGAGCCCGCGTTGAAATTCGTGATGATGAAATCGTCGAACGAGAGCGCGAAGGCGAGCAGCGCTCCCGCCGCGATTCCCGGGGCGGCGATGGGTAGGGTCACCCGTACGAAGGTCTGCACGGGGCCCGCGTAGAGGTCGCGGGCGGCTTCCTCCAGTCTCGGGTCCATCGACATCACGCGCGCCTTGACGGCCGTCACCACGAAGCTGAGGCAGAACATGATGTGGGCGATGAGCACGGTCCAGAAGCCGAGCTGGGCGCCCATGTTCAGGAAGAGCGTGAGCAGGGAGGCGGCCATGACCACCTCGGGCATCGCCATCGGCAGGAAGATCAGCGAGCTGATCGCGCCGCGCGCCCGGAAGCGGTAGCGGACCAGTGCGAAGGCGATCGCCGTGCCGAGCGCGGTGGCCCCCAGCGTCGCCCAGAAGGCGATCTGGAGGGAGAGCGAGAGCGAGCCGCAGAGGTCGGCGACCCCGCAGGGGTCCTTCCAGGCGTCCAGCGAGAACCGCTGCCAGGCGTAGTTGAAGCGGCCGTTGGGCTTGTTGAACGAGAACACCATCACGACGATGTTCGGCAGGATCATGTACGCGAGGGTCAGCAGACCCGCGATGACGATCAGGTTCCGGCGTATCCAGCGCAGTACGGGCATCAGACCAGGTCCTCCGTCCCGGAGCGGCGGATGTAGAAGGTGACCATCAGCAGGACGATCGCCATGAGGATGAACGAGAGGGCGGCGGCCGTCGGATAGTCCAGGACCCGCAGGAACTGGCTCTGGATGACGCTGCCGACCATCTTGGTGTCGGTGGAGCCCAGCAGCTCCGCGTTGACGTAGTCGCCGCTGGCCGGGATGAAGGTCAGCAGGGTGCCGGAGACGACGCCGGGCATGGAGAGCGGGAACGTCACCTTGCGGAAGGTGGTGGCGGGGGTGGCGTAGAGGTCGCCCGCCGCCTCGTGCAGTCGGCCGTCGATCCGCTCCAGCGAGGTGTACAGCGGCAGGATCATGAACGGCAGGAAGTTGTACGTCAGACCGCAGACGACCGCCATCGGGGTGGCCAGGACCCGGTTGGACTCGGTCCAGCCGAGCCAGCTGGTGACGTCCAGGACGTGCAGGGTGTCGAGCAGGTCCACGACCGCGCCGCCGTCGGCGAGGATCGTCTTCCACGCCAGCGTACGGATGAGGAAACTGGTGAAGAACGGGGCGATGACCAGCACCAGCACCAGGTTGCGCCAGCGGCCCGCCTTGAAGGCGATGAGGTAGGCGAGGGGGTAGCCGAGCAGCAGGCACAGGATCGTGGCGGTGCCCGCGTACAGCAGGGACCGGATGAACTGCGGGTAGTAGTCGCGCAGCGCGTCCACGTACGTCTGGAAGTGCCAGGTCACCTCGAAGCCCTGCTCCAGGGAGCCGGTCTGTACCGAGGTGGATGCCTGGTAGACGAGCGGCAGGGCGAAGAAGACGACCAGCCAGAGGATGCCGGGGAGCAGCAGCCAGTACGGGACGAGCCGTTTGCGGGTGGAGGGCTTGCGGAGCGCGAGCTTCCGGGGCTCCTCGGGCTGTGCGGGGGGCGCGGGCGGCGCTTCGGTGAGGCTCACTCCGCGTCCTCCACGCTGGTGGCGCCCGCGTCGATGTCCTGGGCGGCGTCGAGGCCGAAGGTGTGGGCGGGGTTCCAGTGCAGGACGACCTCGGCGCCGGGGGTGAGCCGGGAGTCGCGCTCGATGTTCTGCTCGTAGACCTGGAGGGCGGTCCCGGCCGGGCTCTCGACCACGTACTGGGTGGAGACGCCGATGAAGCTGGAGTCGGTGATGCGGCCGGTGACCCGGTTACGGCCTGCGGCGATGTCGCCCGTGTCGCCCGCGTGGGCCAGGGATATCTTCTCGGGCCGGATGCCGAGGAGGAGCCGGCCGCCGCTCGTGGTGGGGGCCGAACATCGCTCGCGGGGCAGGGTGAGCTTCCCACCGCCCGCGGCCACGACGAGGTCGCTGCCGCAGGAGACGATCTCGCCCTCGATGAGGTTGGAGGTGCCGAGGAAGTTGGCGACGAAGGTGGTGCGCGGGTTCTCGTAGAGGTCGGCGGGGGCGCCGAGCTGCTCGACGCGGCCCCCGTTCATCACCGCGACGGTGTCGGCCATGGTCATGGCCTCCTCCTGGTCGTGGGTGACGTGCACGAAGGTGATGCCGACCTCGGTCTGGATCCGCTTGAGCTCCAGCTGCATCTGGCGGCGGAGCTTGAGGTCGAGGGCGCCGAGCGGTTCGTCCAGCAGCAGGACCTGCGGGTGGTTGATGAGCGCGCGGGCGACGGCGACGCGCTGCTGCTGGCCACCGGAGAGCTGGTGCGGCTTGCGGCGGGCGAAGTCGCCGAGCTGGACCAGCTCCAGCATGTCGTCGACCTGCTTCTTCACCGACTTGATGCCGCGCCGGCGCAGTCCGAAGGCGACGTTCTCGGTGATGTCCAGGTGCGGGAAGAGCGCGTAGCTCTGGAAGACGGTGTTGACGGGCCGCTTGTACGGGGGCAGGTCGGTGATGTCCTTCTCGCCGAGGAGGACCGTGCCGGTGGTGGCCTCCTCCAGGCCCGCGATCATTCGCAGGGTGGTGGTCTTTCCGCAGCCGGATGCGCCGAGCAGGGCGAAGAACGAGCCCTGGGGGACGGTCAGGTCGAGCGGCTGTACGGCGGTGAAGGAGCCGTAGGTCTTGCTGATCCCGGCGAGGCGGACATCGCCGCCCGCGGTCTGCTGCTGCTGCTGTGTCATGGGTCGCAGTCCCAGTGTGTTCGGGGGGAGTTCGGACGGAGGGGGTGACCTGGCTGGGGCCCGCCCGCTGCGGGGCCGGTGACCGGGTCCGGTCAGGCGCCGATGAGCTTGGCGAACTTCTCCTCGTACGCCGTCTCCTCCTCCGTGCTCAGGGAGCGGAAGGAGCGGGACTTCGCCGCCATCTCCCGGTCGGGGAGGATCAGGGTGTTGGCGGCCATCGACTCGTCGATCTTGGCGAGTTCACCGCGTACGCCGTCGACCGGGCAGACGTAGTTGATGTACGCGGCGAGCTGGGCGGCGACCGGCGGCTCGTAGTAGTAGTCGATGAGTTTCTCGGCGTTGGTCTTGTGCCGGGCCTGGGCGGGGACCAGGAGGTTGTCGCTGGAGGTGATGTAACCGGCCGTCGGGATGGCGAACTCGATGTCCGGGTTGTCGGCCTGGAGCTGGATGATGTCCCCGGCCCAGCCGACGCAGGCGGCGATGTCGCCCTTGCTGAGGTCGGCGGTGTAGTCGTTGCCGGTGAAGCGGCGGATCTGCTTCCTGTCGACGGCCTTCTGGAGCCGGCCGATCGCGCCGTCGAAGTCGGCGTCGGTGAACTTCCCCGGGTCCTTGCCCTGGTCGAGCAGGGTCATGCCGATGGTGTCGCGCATCTCGGAGAGGAAGGAGACCCGGCCCTTGAGCTTCGGGTCGTCGAGGAGCTGGGTGACCGAGTCGACCTTCCGGCCGCCGGTCGCCTTCGCGTTGTACGCGATGACCGTGGGGATGCCGGTCCAGGGGTAGGAGTAGGCGCGGCCGGGGTCCCAGTCGGGGGTGCGGAACTGGGCGGAGACATTGGCGAAGGCGTGCGGGAGGTTCGAGGGGTCGAGCTTCTGCGCCCAGCCGAGCCGGATGATGCGGGCGGCCAGCCAGTCGGTGACGCAGATGAGGTCGCGCCCGGTGTTCTGGCCGGCGGCGAGCTGCGGTTTGATCTTCCCGAAGAACTCGACGTTGTCGTTGATGTCCTCGGTGTACCTGACCCGGATCCCGGTGCGCTTGGTGAACGCCTCAAGGGTGGGCCGGCTCTTCTCGTCGTCGCTGACGTCCATGTACTCGGTCCAGTTGGAGAAGGTGAGTTCCTTCTCCTTGGCCGAGTGGTCGTCGGCGGCGGCTGCTCCCTCGGCGCGTCCGGCGGGCGGGATGCCGCAGGCGCCGAGGGTGGCTATCCCGCCCAGTGCGAGGGCGCCCATGCCGGAGGCGCGCAGCAGGGAGCGGCGGGTGAGGGCGCCCCGGCCGCCGGTCAGGGAACGCTTCATGGCCGCCAGCTGGGCGGACGAGAGGCGCTCGGGCTCGTAACTTTCCATACGCGTTTGCCCTTTCGGGTGGGAGGCCGCCGGGGCCTGTCGTCGTGGACGGGCCCCGATCGCGCGGCAGCTGCTATCGGTCCCCGAAGATCGTGCGGTGCCAGTCCTTGCGGGCGGCCGCGGTGTTGTCGTACATGACGTGCTTGACCTGCGTGTACTCCTCGAAGGAGTACGCCGACATGTCCTTGCCGAAGCCGCTGGCCTTGTATCCGCCGTGCGGCATCTCGGAGAGGATCGGGATGTGGTCGTTCACCCACACACAGCCCGCCTGGATCTCGCGGGTGGCGCGGTTCGCGCGGTACAGGTCGCGGGTCCAGGCGGAGGCGGCCAGTCCGTAGGGGGTGTCGTTGGCCAGCGCGATGCCTTCGTCGTCGGTGTCGAAGGGCAGGACGACCAGGACCGGGCCGAAGATCTCCGACTGGACGATCTCGCTGTCCTGGGCGGCGCCGGCGATGAGGGTCGGCCGGTAGTACGCCCCGTCCGCGAGGTCCCCGCCGGGGGCCTCGCCGCCGGTGACGACCTGGGCGTAGCCGCGGGCCCGCTCGACGAAGGCGGCGACGCGGTCGCGCTGGGCGTGGCTGATGAGGGGGCCGAGGTCGGTGGCCGCGTCGAAGGGTGAGCCGAGGCGGACGGTCTCCATGAGGGCGGCGACGTCCCGGACGAAGGCGTCGTAGAGGGGGCGCTGCACGTAGGCGCGGGTGGCCGCGGTGCAGTCCTGGCCGGTGTTGATCAGGGAGCCGGCGACCGCGCCGTGGACGGCGGCCTCCAGGTCGGCGTCGTCGAAGACCACGAAGGGGGCCTTGCCGCCGAGCTCCAGGTGGAGGCGCTTGACGGTGGCGGTGGCGATCTCCGCGACCCGCTTGCCGACGGCGGTGGAGCCGGTGAAGGAGGTCATCACGACGTCGGGGTGGCCGACGAGGTGTTCGCCCGCGTCCTTGCCCGCGCCGGTGACGATGTTGATGACGCCGTCGGGGATGCCGGCCTCGGTGGCGGCCTGGGCGAACATCAGCGAGGTCAGGGGGGTGAGCTCGGCGGGCTTGAGGACGATGGTGTTGCCCGCGGCGACGGCCGGGAGGACCTTCCAGGCGGCCATCTGGAGGGGGTAGTTCCAGGGGGCGATGGAGCCGACGACACCGATCGCCTCACGCCGTACGTAGGAGGTGTGGTCGCCGTCGTACTCGGCGGCGGCCTTGCCCTCCAGGTGGCGGGCCGCGCCGGCGAAGAACGCGGCGTTGTCGACGGTGCCGGGGACGTCGAACTCGGTGGAGAGCTTGACCGGCTTGCCGCACTGGAGGGACTCGGCGTACGCGAAGTCGTCGGCCTGCTCGGCGAGGACCGCGGCGAACCGGTGCAGGACCTCGGAGCGCTCACCGGGGGTGGCGCCGGACCAGCCGGGGAAGGCGGCCCGGGCGGCGGCGACCGCCGCGTCCACGTCGTCGGTGCCCGCCAGCTCGTACCGCAGGACGCTCTCGCCGGTCGCGGGGTTCACCACGTCGTGGTGGCGGCCGGACGTGCCCGGGAGCAGCTTGCCGCCGATGTACTGCGCACCTTCCGCGAAGCGGTCCTGAACTTGGAAGCCGTTGCTCATGACGCTCTCCTCCGCCGCTGTACCCGCTGGGCGGGGTCGGCGTAGCCTCTTCGTGAATTGAGTGCCGATCCTGACAGAGGGGTCCAGGCCCAACAAGTGATTCCGTTGTTGCCTTTTGGTTACGCGACGGAATCTGTCGACCATGTGTCGTGTCGATGCGGAAATCCCCGTACGGAGTGTCAGTGGCGGATGCCACACTCACATGCCATGGGACCGATCGATGAGCTTCTGACGGACGTGGCGCGGGGCAGGCGGGTGAAGTATCTGCCGTTCTGGGGACACCGCCCGCGCCCGGACGGGCGGCTGGGACCGAGCTGCCTCAGCCAGTGGTGGCCGTCGCCGTTCACGGTGGAGGGCGTCACGTACGCGAGCGCGGAGCACTGGATGATGGCCGGCAAGGCGCGCCTCTTCGGTGATCCGGAGGCGGAGCGGGCGGCCGTCGCGGCGAGCAGCCCGGCCACGGCGAAGAAGGCGGGGCGGCTGGTGCGCGGCTTCGACGAGGACGTGTGGATACGCGAGCGGTTCGCCCTGGTCGTGGAAGGCAGCACGCACAAGTTCGGGCAGAGCCCTGAGCTGGCCGGCTACCTGCTGGGCACCGGCGACCGGGTGCTGGTGGAGGCATCCCCGCTGGACCGGATCTGGGGCATCGGGCTGGCCGCGGACGACGAGCGGGTGGAGCGGCCGCGGGAGTGGCAGGGGCTGAATCTGCTGGGGTTCGCGCTGATGGAGGCGCGGGCGCGGCTGCGGGCCGTTCGGACGGCGGGTACGACAGCGCCGCCCGGTCCGGCGGGGAGAGCCTCCCTGCCGGGCCCGGCGGCGGATGCCGTACGCGCCGGTGGCTAGCCCCGGCCCTCGATGACCAGCGACGTGGCGAACGGGTCGTCGTCGTAGGTCTCCTCGAAGCTCGAGTCACCGTTGGCGACGGCCCAGATGATGAAGCCCAGGAGCACGGAACCGAGCAGGATGCCGACCGAGCCCGTGATGATCCCGGCGATCGCCATGCCCCGGTTGGTCGCCTCGCCGCGCTTGGCCCGGCCGAGGCCGATGATGCCGAAGATCAGCGCGAGGATGCCGAGGACGATGTTCACCCCGTACAGGCAGAAGCCGACCACCGAGATGATGCCGAGCACCAGCGCGGCCGTGCCGAGGCCGTTCGAGGGCTGGGGCCCCCAGGCCTGCTGGCCGCCGTAGGCGTCGTACCCGGGATAGCCGCCGTACGGCTGCGCCGGCGGGGCCGGGTAGCCGTAGTGGCCGGCGGTCGGGGGCGGCGGTGCCTGGTGGCCGGGGCCGCCCGGGCCGACCGGCGGCGGCGGTACGGCCGAGGGCGGAGGGCCGAAGCCGCCGCCCGACGGTATCGGTCCGGTGGAGTCCGGGGCCGGGCCCGCGCTCGGCATCGACGTCATGGTCTGCTGGTCGTGGACGGCGGGCGGCGGCGGAGTGGCGGCGTCCTGCTTGCCCAACTCCACCCTGCTGTCCGGCGGTGCCCATGGATCGCGCGGCGCGGCCCCGCCCCCGGGCTGCTCTGTGTTGTCTGACATGGGCCTCCCCCATCGTGGTCCCGTCATGCTACGGCCCGGCTCCCCGCCGTCTCACCCCGCCTAGGATGATCGGTGCAGCCGGCCGGACGCCCTCGCGGGCTTCGCCGATGCACACGCCGAATTGTGGGAGAGAGACACATGACCGATCCGCACCCCTTCATCGCCGGGCTGCCCAAGGCCGAGCTCCATGTCCACCATGTCGGGTCCGCCTCGCCGCGGATCGTCGCCGAACTGGCCGCCCGGCACCCGGACTCCAAGGTCCCCACCGACCCGGAGGCACTGGCCGACTACTTCACCTTCACCGACTTCGCGCACTTCATCGAGGTCTACCTCTCGGTGGTGGACCTGATCCGCACCCCCGAGGACGTCCGGCTGCTCACCTTCGAGGTGGCCCGGGACATGGCCCGGCAGAACATCCGGTACGCGGAGCTGACGGTGACCCCGTTCAGCTCGACCCGGCGCGGGATCCCGGAGGTGGCCTTCATGGAGGCGATCGAGGACGCCCGCAAGTCCGCCGAGTCGGAGCTGGGCGTCATCCTGCGCTGGTGCTTCGACATACCGGGCGAGGCCGGACTCGAGGCCGCCGAGGAGACGGCCCGGCTCGCGGTGGAACGGCGGCCGGAGGGGCTTGTCTCCTTCGGCCTCGGTGGACCGGAGATCGGGGTGGAGCGCCCGCAGTTCAAGCCCTACTTCGACCGGGCCATCGCCGAAGGGCTCCACTCGGTGCCGCACGCCGGGGAGACCACGGGACCGCAGACGATCTGGGACGCGCTCACCGCGCTGCGGGCCGAGCGCATCGGCCACGGCACCAGCTCCGTGCAGGACCCGAAGCTGCTGGAGCACCTCGCCGAGCACCGTATCGCCCTGGAGGTCTGCCCGACGTCCAACATCGCCACCCGCGCGGTCACCGACATCGAGCTCCACCCGATCCGGGAGATGGTGCGGGCCGGGGTCCTGGTCACCGTGAACAGCGACGACCCGCCCATGTTCGGCACCGATCTGAACAACGAGTACGCGGTCGCCGCCCGGCTGCTGGAGCTGGACGAACAGGGGATCGCCGGCCTGGCGAAGAACGCGGTGGAGGCCTCGTTCCACGACCCGGCCGGCAAGCGCCGACTGGCCGAGGAGATCGACACGTACACGGCGAACTGGCTCCGGGGCCCCGCCCGCTGACCCCGCCTCGTCACAATGGCCCCATGGCCGACACCACCACCCCCTTCACCGCCGTGGCGCATCGCGGCGACCCGTACCGGGCCCGCGAGAACACGCTGCCCTCGATCCGCTCCGCCCTCGACCGGGGGGCGGACGCGGTCGAGATCGATGTGCGGGTGACCCGCGACGTGGTGCCCGTCCTGCTCCACGACACCACGCTGGAGCGGCTGTGGGGCCACGACCTGCGCCTGGACCGGCTGAACCACCGGGAGGTGCAGGAGCTGACCGGCGGCGGAGTGCCGACCCTGCGCGAGGCGCTGGACGCCGCCGGAGGGCGCCGGGTGATGGTGGACCTGCCCGGCTCCACGGACGCGTCGGTGAAGACGATCGTCGCCACGGTCCTGGAGTGCGGGGCGGGTGACCGGGCGTACTACTGCGCCGGCGCGGACGCGATGCTGCGGGTGCGCGCCGCGGACCCGGCCGCCGAGATCGCGCTGACCTGGAACACGCTCGCCCCGCCGCGCCCGGTCCTGCTGGCGGCGGTGAAGCCCCGCTGGCTGAACTACCGCTTCGGCCTCGTCAGCCGCGAACTGGCCGACCGGGCGCACCGGGACGGGTTCCTCGTCTCCGCCTGGACGGCCGACACCAAGCGCACGATGCGCCGGCTGATCGAGCGGGGCGTCGACTCGATCACCACCAACCGGATCGACACGCTGCACACGCTGCGTACCGGCAAGGCGTGACTCAGGCGGCAACCGGAAGGGGTGCCGGGGCGGCCGCCCGCTCCAGCACCTCCAGCCGCTTGATCATGCGGCGGACGATCAGCAGCGGGATGACACCGAAGACCCCGAAGGACATGTCGATCACGCTCCACCAGAACGGGATGCCCCGGATCGGCCCGCAGATCAGGGCGAGCGGGATGATCCCGGCGCAGGCGATCATGCCGAACTCGACGACCCAGATGTTGCGGACCGGATCGCGGTAGGGCCCGTAGAAGGCGACCGCGATGACCAGGTGGGCGAAGGCCAGCCAGTCGGTGCCGTACAGCATGAAGGGCTGGTCCCGCTCGCGTATACGCCGCGTGAGGGCGTGTCGCTCGCTCATATCCGCAGCGTACGCCCGCATTTACGCGCTCTTCTCGCCGCCCCGGCATGGGCTCACAACCCGACGATGGCGTTCCATTTCTTGGCGAAGCCCATCCGCTCCTCGGAGGTGATGTCACGGGCGATGGCCAGCCGCTCGCGCATCGCGTCGTCGGGAAAGATCAGCGGATCCTCGGCGAGCGCGGCCCTCTCCTCGTCCTTCGAGGAGGCCAGCACGTCACGGGCGGCGGGCACCGGGCAGACGTAGTTGACCCAGGCGGCGAGTTCGGCGGCGACCTCGGGATCGTAGTAGTGGTCCACAAGGCGCTCCGCGTTGCGCTTGTGGCGGGCGAGGTTGGGGATCATCAGGGACTCCGCCCACAGCTCGGCGCCCTCCTCGGGGACGACGAACTCGATGTCCGGGTTGTCCGCCTGGAGCTGGATGACGTCACCGGAGTACGCCTGACAGGCCAGCACGTCGCCGGTGGAGAGGTCCTTGATGTAGTCGTTGCCGGTGAAGCGGCGGATGTGCTTGGAGCGGACCCGCTTCTCGATGTGCTCGCACATGGTGTGGAAGTCGTCGGCGCTCCAGCGGGTGATGTCGACGCCGTCGCCCTGCATCAGCAGGGCGAACGACTCGTCGAGCCCGGCCAGCAGGGTCACCTTGCCCCGCAGGTCGTCCGCCCACAGGTCGCCCGTGGACCGGAGCTCGCGGCCGAGCCGCTTGCGGTTGTACGCGATGCCGGTGATCCCGGACTGCCAGGGGACGCTGTGGCGCCGCCCCTCGTCGAAGGCGGGGTCGCGCAGTTGCGGGTCGAGGTACTTGGCCACATTGGGCTGCTCGGCCCGGTCCATCTCCTGGACCCAGCCGAGCCGGACGAAGCGGGCGGCCATCCAGTCGCTGATGACGATCAGGTCCCGCCCGGTCTGCTGGCGGTTCATCAGGGCGGGGCTGATCTTCCCGAAGAACTCGTCGTTGTCGTTGATCTCCTCGGTGTACGTGACGGAGATCCCGGTCCGCTTCGAGAAGGCGTCCAGGGTGGGCCGCTTCGAGGTGTTCTCGTCGTCGGTGTCGATGTAGAGGGGCCAGTTGGCGAAGTGGAGGCGGTGGTCGGTCGCGGAGCTGTCCCGCCCCGCTCGTTCCCCCGGCTCGACGAAGGCGGCGGGCACCCCGCAGCCGGCCAGGCCGGCCCCGGCCGCCCCCGCCCCGAGGGCGCGCAGCAGGGAACGGCGGGACATGGGGTGGTTCGGGATCACTCGCACCCGCGCAGGATGCCCGTCGGCCGCCGGGGCGGGCAATGGACCAAGCGTCCAGCGGGACGGGCCCCTTCCGCACACCCTGTACAGGACCGGCGTACGAGATACGGCCCCGGGCGCGGAGCCCGGGGCCGTATCCCTGCGACGTGCGCGGCGGTCAGTCCTCGATGGACGTCATGACGTGCTTGACGCGCGTGTAGTCCTCGAAGCCGTACGCCGAGAGGTCCTTGCCGTAGCCGGACTTCTTGAATCCGCCGTGCGGCATCTCCGCGACCAGCGGGATGTGGGTGTTGATCCACACGCAGCCGAAGTCGAGGTTCTTGGACATCCGCATGGCGCGGGAGTGGTTCGTCGTCCACACCGAGGAGGCCAGCGCGTAGTCCACGCCGTTGGCGTATTCGACGGCCTGCTTCTCGTCGGTGAACGACTGGACGGTGATGACGGGCCCGAAGACCTCGTTCTGGATGATCTCGTCGTCCTGCTTGAGGCCGGAGACGACGGTCGGGGCGTAGAAGTAGCCCTTGTCACCGACCCGGTGGCCGCCCGCCTCGACCTTGGCGTGGGCGGGCAGCCGCTCGATGAAGCCGCTGACCTGCTTGAGCTGGTTGGCGTTGTTGAGCGGGCCGTACGCCACGTCCTCGTCGTCCGGCCGCCCGGTCTTCGTGTCGGCGGCGGCCTTGGCGAGCGCGGTGACGAACTCGTCGTGGATGGACTCGTGGACCAGGACGCGGGTCGCGGCCGTACAGTCCTGGCCGGCGTTGAAGAAGCCCGCCTCCGAGACGCCCGAGACGGTCCTGGCGATGTCGGCGTCGTCGAAGACCACGACGGGCGCCTTGCCGCCGAGCTCCAGGTGGACGCGCTTGACGTCCTTGGCGGCGGACTCGGCGACCTGGATGCCGGCCCGGACCGAACCGGTGATGGAGGCCATCGCGGGGATCGGGTGCTCGACCATGGCGCGGCCGGTGTCCCGGTCGCCGCACAGGACGTTGAAGACGCCCTTGGGCAGGATCTGGCCCATGATCTCGGCCATCAGCACGGTCGACGCCGGGGTGGTGTCGGACGGCTTGATCACGACGGTGTTGCCCGCGGCGAGGGCCGGGGCAAACTTCCATACGGCCATCATCATCGGGTAGTTCCACGGCGCCACCTGGGCGCATACGCCGACGGGCTCGCGGCGGACGATGGAGGTCAGGCCCTCCATGTACTCGCCGGCCGAGCGGCCCTCCAGGAGCCGGGCGGCCCCCGCGAAGAAGCGGATCTGGTCCACCATCGGCGGGATCTCTTCGCTGCGGGTCAGCCCCAGCGGCTTGCCGGTGTTCTCCGACTCGGCGGCGATCAGGTCCTCCGCCCGCTCCTCGAAGGCGTCGGCGATCTTCAGCAGGGCTTTCTGGCGCTCGGCGGGCGTCGTGTCGCGCCAGGCCGGGAACGCGGCCGCGGCGGCCTCCATGGCGGCGTCGACGTCGGCCTGGCCGGAGAGCGGCGAGGTCGCGTAGACCTCTTCCGTCACCGGGCTGACCACATCGATGGTCCGCCCGTCCGCGGCGTCCCGGAACTCTCCGTTGATGTAGTTGCGCAGACGGCGCACCTCGGTGGTCATAACCACCCCTCCTGTCGGCTGTCCGATGGGTGAGATGTCCACCTTAATCGTTCCGGCGCCGCTTTCGACATAGGCAACTAGCCCCAGCTTCGGATTCAGTCGGTTCTGAGGGTCTAGTCAACGAATTTCATCGATCTGGGGTTGCGAGACAGACGAGTGCGGTGCAGAGTGGATGCGTGGCCAGTCGCAGCGCAGACTCCAGGACCGGGAACGGGTCGTCCCCAGCGGTCGATGCCGTCTCCCTCGCAATCATCGAGCAGCTCCAGGAGGACGGACGCCGTCCGTACGCCGCGATCGGCAAGGCCGTCGGCCTCTCCGAAGCGGCTGTGCGCCAGCGCGTCCAGAAGCTGCTCGACCAGGGCGTGATGCAGATCGTCGCCGTCACGGACCCGCTCACCGTGGGGTTCCGGCGTCAGGCGATGGTCGGCATCAACGTCGAGGGCGACCTCGACCCGGTGGCCGAGGCCCTGTCGGCCATGGCCGAGTGCGAGTACGTGGTGATGACCGCGGGCTCCTTCGACCTGATGGTGGAGATCGTCTGCGAGGACGACGACCACCTGCTGGAGACGATCAACAAACGCATCCGGGCCATTCCCGGCGTGCGCTCCACCGAGAGCTTTGTCTACCTCAAGCTCAAGAAGCAGACCTATATGTGGGGAACCCGATAGCCGTGAGCAAGGACCTCAGCCGAACCGCGTACGACCACCTGTGGATGCACTTCACCCGCATGTCGGACTACGAGAACGCACCCGTTCCCACCATCGTGCGTGGCGAGGGAACCTACATCTTCGACGACAAGGGCAAGCGCTACCTCGACGGCCTCTCCGGCCTGTTCGTGGTCAACGCCGGCCACGGCCGTCACGAGCTCGCCGAGACGGCGTACAAGCAGGGCCAGGAGCTCGCCTTCTTCCCGGTGTGGTCCTACGCCCACCCGAAGGCCGTCGAGCTCGCCGAGCGGCTCGCCGACTACGCCCCGGGCGACCTCAACAAGGTCTTCTTCACCACCGGCGGCGGCGAGGCCGTCGAGACCGCCTGGAAGCTGGCCAAGCAGTACTTCAAGCTCAAGGGCCAGCCGACCAAGTACAAGGTCATCTCGCGTGCGGTCGCCTACCACGGCACCCCGCAGGGCGCCCTGTCCATCACCGGACTGCCGGCCCTGAAGGCCCCCTTCGAGCCGCTGGTCCCCGGCGCGCACAAGGTGCCGAACACCAACATCTACCGCGCCCCGCTCTTCGGCGACGACCCGGTGGCCTTCGGCCGCTGGGCCGCCGACCAGATCGAGCAGGAGATCCTGTTCGAGGGCCCGGAGACCGTCGCCGCGGTCTTCCTGGAGCCCGTGCAGAACGCGGGCGGCTGCTTCCCGCCGCCGCCCGGCTACTTCCAGCGGGTCCGCGAGATCTGCGACAAGTACGACGTGTTGCTCGTCTCCGACGAGGTCATCTGCGCCTTCGGCCGCCTCGGCACGATCTTCGCCTGCGACAAGTTCGGCTATGTGCCGGACATGATCACCTGCGCGAAGGGCATGACCTCCGGCTACTCCCCGATCGGTGCCTGCATCGTCTCGGACAAGATCGCCGAGCCGTTCTACCAGGGCGGCAACACCTTCCTGCACGGCTACACCTTCGGCGGCCACCCGGTCTCCGCCGCGGTCGGCCTCGCCAACCTGGACATCTTCGAGCGTGAGAACCTCACGCAGCACGTCCTGGACAACGAGAACGCCTTCCTCACCACGCTGCAGAAGCTGCACGACCTGCCGATCGTCGGCGACGTCCGCGGCAACGGCTTCTTCTACGGCATCGAGCTGGTGAAGGACAAGGCCACCAAGGAGACGTTCACCGACGAGGAGACCGAGCGCGTCCTGTACGGCTTCCTCTCCAAGGCGCTGTACGCCAACGGCCTCTACTGCCGCGCCGACGACCGCGGCGACCCGGTCGTCCAGCTCGCGCCGCCGCTGATCTCGGACCAGTCCACGTTCGACGAGATCGAGTCCATCCTGCGAGCCGTGCTGACGGAGGCGTGGACGAAGCTCTGACCACCGCCATGAGCGCCGGATGATCATCATTCGACGGTCATTTCATACGGTCCACCCGGCCCGGATGCGCCCTTTCGAGTGAGAAGGGGTGCCTCCGGGCCGCGTGCTGTGCGTACACACCGGTCCGACTATCTACGGTGCCCAGTGACCGATCGGCCGCGTCCTCGTTCCCCCGTACGGGGGAATGGGAAAACTCATCCGAACCGAGGTGTACGCCATGGTGGCCCCGCCGGACAACGACGTGATCTGGGCGCGCTCCCTGCACCACTCCCACAACGGATCGCCCGGTCTCGGCGGTGTCTCCGTGGGCATCCGCGACGCCGAGATCCTGGCCGTCACCGGCCCGCGCGGCAGCGGCAAGACGACCCTGCTGCACTGCCTGTCGGGCCGGCTGGTGCCCGAGCAGGGCGAGGTCTGGTTCAACAGCGTCCCCGTGCACACGATGGCCCCCCGGGTGCGCGAGCAGCTGCGGAGGGAACGGTTCGGCTGGATCGGCGCCGACCCGGAGCTCGTCCCCGAGCTGACCAGCTGGGAGAACGCGGCGCTGCCCCTGCTGCTGCGCGGCGCCTCGCACCGGGCCGCGAAGAAGGCGGCGACGGAGTGGCTGGAGCGCCTCGACATCGCCGCCCTCGCCAAGAAGCGCCCGCACGCCCTGCTGCAGGCCGAGCGCCAGCGGGTCTCCGTCGCCCGGGCCCTGTGCGCGCAGCCGGCGGTGATCTTCGCCGACGAGCCCACCGCGACCCTGCACCGGGCCGAGCGCTCCCAGCTGCTGCGCACCCTGACCGCCGCGGCCCGCTCGCACGGCATCACGATGGTCCTGGCCACGCACGACGCCGAGGTCGCGGCCCTCGCCGACCGGACCGTCCCGCTGCTGGACGGCCGCCGCGTCGCCACCGTCGCGCTGCCCGGCGTACCCGACGGGGAGGGCAGCGCGGCGTGCTCGCTCTCCGTCTGACCCGCGGTACGCACCCCCTCGTCCTGGTCCGGCGGCTGCTCGTCGCCGCCGCCTCCGCCGGTGTCGGTTTCCTCCTCCTGTGCGCCCTGGGGTACGCCTCGGCGCACCCCGCCTCCGCCGGTTCGGTGCTGCGGCTGCTCTGGTGCTTCGTCCCGCTGGCCGCCACCGCGCAGTTCGCCGTGGCGGTGGCCCGTACGGATCCGAGCACGCGGCCCCGTCCCGGCCTCTCCTCGCTGGGCCTGGGCCCGGTGCGGCTCTCGGTGCTGGCGGCGGTCTCCACCGCCGTCTCCACCACGCTGGGCTCGATGGTGGCGCTGCTGTTCTTCCTGCATCTGCGCGGCGATCTGACCGGGATGCCGTTCGACGGTGGCGCGGCGGAGTTCCTCGGCGCGGGCACCCCGCTGCCGCCGGCCGCCGCCCTGATGCTGCTGGCCCTGGTACCGGTGGTCTCGGCCACGGCGAGCGCGCTGGCGCTGCGGTCGCGGCCCGACGCGGCCGAGGACACCCTCGGCTCCGAGGAGCTGCCCGAGCCCGCGCCCGTGCCGGGCGGCCTGCCCTGGGGCGTGGCGCTGGTGGCCGCGGGCCTGGCGGTCGAGGCGTATGCGTCGCGGGGCGCCGCCGGGCACGCGTTCCCGCTGCCGGGCCGGTTCGACGCGACACCGGTGGCGGTACTGGCGGGCTGGACGCTGGCCGCGATCGGCCTGGCGCTGGCCGGACCGGGGCTGACCCATCTGTGCGGGCGGGCGCTCCAGACGATGCGGCCCGGTGCCGTACGCCTGCTGGCGGGCCGGGTCCTGATGAGCGAGGCGCGCCGGATCGGCCGCCCGCTCGGGATCGTCTGCGCGGTCTTCGCCGCGGTGATCACCGCGTCGGCGCTGTACGGGGGCGACGAGCGCCCCTACGGTCCGCTCACGGCGCTCGGGGCGGTGCTGGTCCTCGGCTGTACGGCGGCGACGCTGCTGACCTCGGCCCTGGAGGCGAGGCAGGCCCGCGCCCGGACCGCCCAGGCGCTGCTGCGGATGGGGGCCCCGGCCTCGGTGCTGCGCGCCGCGACCGCTCTGCGGGCCGCCGTGCTGCTGGTCGTGCTCGCCCCGCTGACCTGGCTGTTCGCGGAGCTGGCGGCGCTACCCCTGGCGCGCTGAAGATCTCCTGGGGACGGCGGCAGCCCCTCCCGTCCCCCACGGACGGCCCGCCGCCGCACCCGGGACCCCGGGCCACCGCCTAGGGACCTGCCAGCACCACCGTCTCCGCCGCGTCGAAGCGGACGCCCACCACCGCGCCCTCGTCCGGGGTGTCCCGCAGGGCGCACTCGGCCTCCAGCACCGGCGCGTTCCCGGGGGCCAGCCGCACGGTCACGTGGTTCCCGCGGAACGTGCGGACGCCGACCGTGCAGCGCAGCCCGTCCTCGGGGGCGCCGATCAGGACCCCGGCGGGGCGCACCAGCAGGTCGGCCTCGCCCTGCGGGGAGCCCTCGGGCACCGGCACCTTGCCCCAGGCGGTGGCGGCGGCCCGGCCGGTGACCGTGGCGGGGGTGACGTTGTCGAAGCCGAGGAAGCGGGCGACGAACGCGGAGGCGGGGCGCTGCCAGACGTCCAGCGGGCTGCCCTCCTGGGCGATCCTGCCGTCCCGCATCACGACGACCCGGTCGGCGAGCGCGAACGCCTCGCCCTGGTCGTGGGTGACGGCTAGCACCGTCGTACCCAAGTCCTGGAAGAGGGTGCGCAGTTCGACGACGAGCCGTTCCCGCAGGCTGCGGTCGAGCTGGCCGAGCGGCTCGTCCAGCATCAGGAGCTTGGGGCGTGGGGCGAGAGCGCGGGCCAGGGCGACGCGCTGCTGCTCCCCGCCGGAGAGGGCGGCGACCGCACGTCGCTCGGCGCCGGGGAGGCCCACCAGCTCCATGAGTTCACGGACCCGGCGCTCGGATTCCGCCCGCCCGGTGCCGTGCATCCGCAGCCCGAAGGCGACGTTGGCGCCGACATCGCGGTGCGGGAAGAGCTGGTGATCCTGGAACATCAGGCCGAGGCCGCGCCGGTGGACCGGGACGCCCGCCTGGTCCTGGCCGGCCAGCAGCACCCGGCCGCCGTCCATGGGCTGGAGCCCGGCGACGGCCCGGAGCAGGGTGGACTTCCCGCTGCCGCTGGGGCCGAGCAGGCAGACGATCCGGTGGTCGGCGACCTCCAGGTCGACGGCGTCGAGGGCGGCCCGCTGCCCGAACCGTACGGTGGCCGCCTGCAAGCTCAGCATGTCGTTCAGAACTCCCCGGATCGGTCGGTACGGATGCGTTCGAGGAGCAGCAGCGAGGCCGCGCACACCAGCATCAGGATCGTGCTGAGGGCCATCGCCTGCCCGTAGTTGAGCTCCCCGGACCGACCCAGCAGCCGGGCGACCGCGACCGGCAGGGTCGGGTTGTCGGGCCGGGCGATGAAGACGGTGGCGCCGAACTCCCCGAGCGACACGGCGAACGCGAACCCGGCCGCGACCAGCACCGCCCGGCGCACCAGCGGCAGATCGACCTCGCGCCAGGCCCGCAGCGGTGAGGCCCCCAGCACGGCGGCGGCCTCGCGCAGCCGGTCGTCCACCGCACGGAGTACGGGGAGCATGGTCCGTACGACGAAGGGGACGCCCACCAGCGCCTGGGCCAGCGGGACCAGGATCCAGGAGGTCCGCAGGTCCAGCGGCGGCTTGTCCAGGGTGATCAGGAAGCCGAAGCCGACGGTGACGGCGGAGACCCCGAGCGGCAGCATCAGCAGCGCGTCGAATCCGCGTACCAGCGGCCCCGCCCGCCGGGTCAGGGCTGCCGCCGCGAGACCGCCGACGACCAGGGCGATGAGGGTGGCGACGAACGCGTATCGCAGTGAGTTGCCGACCGCCTCCAGCGGCGGCACCAAGAAGGTCGAGCCGCTGCCCCCGGCCGTCTGGAGTGCCCTGTAGTAGCCGAGGCCGTGACCTCCCGGCCCGTCGAACGACCGCTCCACCAGCACCCCGAGCGGCAGCAGGATCAGCGGCAGCGCGGTGAACAGCACCCCGCCGAGCAGCGCCCACTGTCCGGCGCCGCGCGGCCGGCGGGAGGTCTGCGCCGGGTCGACGAGCTTCAGCGCCCGCTCCCGGCGGCGTACGGTCACGGCGTGCAGGGCGAGGATCGCGCCGACCGCCGCGAACTGGACCATGGTCAGCACGGCGGCCGTCGGCAGGTCGAGCAGTTGGGCGGTCTGGCGGTAGACCTCCACCTCCAGGGTGGAGTAGCCCGGGCCGCCGAGGATCTGCACGACACCGAACGAGGTGAACGTGAACAGGAAGACCATCAGTGCGGCGGCGGCCACCGCCGGAGCGAGCGCGGGCAGCGTCACCCGCCGCCAGGCGGCGAACCGTCCGGCGCCGAGCACCCGGGCGGCCTCCTCCTGGCGCGGGTCCAGCTGCGACCAGAGGCCGCCCACCGTCCGTACGACCACGGCGTAGTTGAAGAAGACGTGCGCCAGCAGGATCGCCCACACGGTGGTGTCGAGCCGCAGCCCCCACAGCTCGTCCAGGAAGCCGCCGCGCCCGAGCAGCGCCAGGAACGCGGTGCCGACGACGACCGTGGGCAGCACGAAGGGCACGGTGACGACCGCGCGCAGCACCTGCTTCCCGGGGAAGTCGAAGCGGGCGAAGACATACGCGCCGGGCAGGGCGATCAGCAGGGTGAGCGCGGTGGAGGCGAGGGCCTGCCAGGTGGTGAACCAGAGGACGTCGAGGATGTCCGGGCGGATCAGCACCTCGCCGATCCGCCCGAACTGCCACCGGCCCGCCACCTTCAGCCCACGGCCGACGATCGCGGTCACGGGGTAGCCGAAGAAGAGGGCGAAGAACGCGACGGGCACGGCCATCAGGCCGAGCCGTACCGCCGCCCCGCGCCGCCCTCCCCCGCCGGCGGTACCGGCTACTTCACGGCGAGCGAGTGCCACGACCGGACCCACTGCTCACGGTTGGCGGCGATCTTGTCCGGCGCCACCGTGGCCGGCTTGTCGACACTCTCGCCGAACTCGGTGAAGATCGCCGGGAGCTTCGCGTCCGTGACGACCGGGTTCACGAACATGTTCAGCGGCACGTCCTCCTGGAACGGCTTGCTGATCAGGAAGTCCAGCAGCGCCTTGCCGCCCTCCTCGTTCTTCGCGCCGTCCAGCAGTCCGGCGTACTCGGTCTGCCGGAAGCAGGTCCCGGTGGAGACGCCGGTGGGGGCCTCCTCGGGCCGCGGGTCGGCGTAGAGGACCTCGACGGGCGGGCTGGAGGCGTAGGAGACGACGAGCGGCCGGTCCGCCTTGGCCTTCCTGCCGCCGGCGGAGCCGGAGAACTCCTCGCTGTAGGCCTGCTCCCAGCTGTCGACCACCTTGACGCCGTTGGCCTTGAGCTTCTTCCAGTACGCCTCGTAGCCGTCCTCGCCCTGGGTGGCGACGGTGCCGAGGAGGAAGCCGAGGCCGGGCGAGGAGCTCGCCGCGTTCTCGGTGACGAGGAGGTTCTTGTACGCGGGCTTCAGCAGGTCCTCGAAGGTCTGCGGCGGCGCGAGTTTCTTGTCGGCGAAGTACTTCTTGTCGTAGTTGACGCAGATGTCGCCGGTGTCGACGGGCGTGACGCGGTGCTTGTCGTCCTGCTCGGTGCCCTCCGCGACCCGGTCCAGGCCCTTGGCCTCGTACGCGGTGAAGAGGCCGTTGTCGAGGGCGCGGGAGAGCAGGGTGTTGTCGACGCCGAAGAAGACGTCGCCGCGCGGGGAGCCCTTGGTCAGGATCTCCTGGTTGAGGGCGGCGCCGGCGTCGCCGCTCTTGAGGAGCTTGACGGTGTAGCCGCTCTCCTTGGTGAACCGCTTCAGCACCGCTGGCGAGGCGTTGAAGGAGTCGTGGGTGACCAGGGTGACGGTCCTGGAGCCGCTGCCCTTGGACGCGCCGGACCCGGCCGAGCTGTCGCCCGAGCCGCCGCAGCCCGCGAGGACGGTGACGCCGAGCGCCGCCGCGAGCGCGGTCGAGGCGTACTTCTTGGTGGTGTTCATGTGATTCCTCCTGGAGGTGACCAGGAAGAGACGCGGCCCTGCCCGCCGCCGGGTCGTACCGGAAGCGGGCAGGGCGCAACAGCTTGAGTAAGGTCCGAACTTCCTACCCGGAATGACCCGGGCGAGGTTCAGAGGGTCTGCGGCCGACCTGTCCTCGGTGCCGCACTCTCAGCGCTGTGGCGCTCCCCTGTCGGAATATGAAGTTGATTTCGCGCCCAGGCTACACCGGCGGTTTTCGGCCGGGTGCCGTGAGGCCGTCCGCACTCAGCGCTCGGAGGCCGCCAGCTGCCCGCAGGCCCCGTCGATCTCCTGGCCGCGGGTGTCCCGGACGGTGACGGGCACGCCGTGGGCCGCGATGGCCTCGACGAACGCCTTCTCGTCCTCGGGCCGCGAGGCTGTCCACTTGGAGCCGGGCGTGGGGTTGAGCGGGATCAGGTTGACGTGCACCCGCTTGCCCTTGAGCAGCCGGCCGAGCAGGTCGCCGCGCCAGGCCTGGTCGTTGATGTCCCGGATCAGGGCGTACTCGATGGAGATGCGGCGGCCGGACTTCTCCGCGTACTCCCAGGCGGCGTCCAGCACCTCGCGCACGTTCCACCGGGTGTTGACGGGGACCAGGGTGTCGCGCAGCTCGTCGTCCGGGGCGTGCAGCGAGACGGCCAGGCGGCACTTGAAGCCCTCGTCCGCGAAGCGCAGCATCGCCGGGACGAGCCCGACGGTGGAGACGGTGATCCCGCGCTGGGAGAGGCCGAGACCGTCCGGCTCGGGGTCGGTGAGCCGGCGGATCGCTCCGACGACGCGGTTGTAGTTGGCGAGCGGCTCGCCCATGCCCATGAAGACGATGTTGGAGAGCCGGGCAGGACCGCCGGGCACCTCGCCGTCGCGCAGGGCCCGCATGCCGTCGACGATCTGGTGCACGATCTCGGCGGTGGACAGATTGCGGTCGAGCCCGGCCTGCCCGGTGGCGCAGAAGGGGCAGTTCATCCCGCAGCCGGCCTGGGAGGAGATGCACATCGTGACGCGCTCGGGGTAGCGCATCAGGACGGACTCGACGAGCGTCCCGTCGTGCAGCTTCCACAGCGTCTTACGGGTGGTGTCGTCGTCGCAGCTGATGTGGCGGACCACGGACATCAGGTCGGGGAACAGCGCCTCGGCGAGCTTCTCCCGGGACCCGGCGGGAATGTTGGTCCACTGCGCCGGGTCGTGCGCGTACCGCGCGAAGTAGTGCTGCGAGAGCTGCTGGGCGCGGAACGGCTTCTCGCCGGTCGCGGCGACCGCTTCCTTGCGCTCGGCGGGCGTGAGGTCGGCGAGGTGCCGCGGCGGCTTCTTGGCTCCGCGGGGCGCGACGAAAGTGAGTTCTCCGGGCTTAGGCATGGTTCATCCAGTGTCGCAGACAGACGGGTGAGGGCCCGCCGCCCTGTGGACGACGGACCCTCACTCGTAGAACGTGCAGGTGGGACGGGTGCGTACGGGCTCAGCCGGAGCCGACGAACAGCACCAGCAGGAGCCAGACCACCGGCGCGGTCGGCAGCAGCGAGTCCAGCCGGTCCATGATGCCGCCGTGGCCGGGGAGCAGGGTGCCCATGTCCTTGATCCCGAGGTCCCGCTTGATCATCGACTCGCCCAGGTCGCCGAGGGTGGCACTGACGGCGACCGCGAGACCGAGCAGCAGCCCCTGCCACCAGGCGCCGCCGTCGATCAGGAACTCCATGCACAGCGCGCCGCCGACCATGGCGAAGGAAACGGCACCGAGCAGACCCTCGCGGGTCTTGCCGGGGCTGATGCGCGGCGCGAGCTTGTGGGTGCCGAAGCGCCAGCCGACCGCGTACGCCCCGGTGTCGCTGACGACGGTGAGGACGAGGAAGACCAGGACCCGCCACCGCCCGTCGTCCGCCGCCAGCATCAGGGCGACGAAGGTGGCGAGGAACGGGACGTAGAACGCGGCGAAGACGCCGGCGGTGACGTCCTTGAGGTACCCCTCCGGCGGTTCGGTCATCCGCCAGACCAGCACCGCCAGGGCGGTCAGGGCCATGGCGACCCAGGCGCCCTCCGCGCCCCGCGCGTAACCGGCGACGACCATCGCGGCCCCGCCCACCGCCAGCGGGACGAGGGGCGCCTTGATGCCCTTCTGCTCCCGCAGCCGGGAGGTGAGCTCCCGGAGGCCGACCACGACGGCGAGGGCGACCACGCCGACGAAGACGGCCTTCACGATGAACAACGAGGCCACGATGACGGCGCCGAGCCCCAGGCCGACCCCTATGGCGGCGCGCAGATCACGCCCCGCACGCTTCTTCTGCGGCGGGGACGGCAACGGGGTGGACATGGGCTCCTGCGGCTTCTCGTCACGGAACAGGGGGCCGCTGACGTACGCGGCGTCCCCGTCCCGGCCGTCGGGGCTCTCTGCGTCTCTACCTGCGTCGGGAACGTCCGGCACGTTGGGCATGGGCCGAGTCTGCTGGGCTTCATACACATCGTAGGCAGGACCCGCCGGAGCGACCCCCATCTCGGGGGCACCCCGGAAACCGGCTCCCTGCGGTGCGCCCCAGGAAGAGTCGTTCATCAGACTTCGAGCAGCTCGGCTTCCTTGTGCTTGAGCAGCTCGTCCACCTGCGCGACGTACTTCGCGGTGGTGTCGTCGAGCTCCTTCTCGGCGCGGCGCACCTCGTCCTCGCCGGACTCCTTGTCCTTCACGAGCTTGTCGAGCGCTTCCTTGGCCTTGCGGCGGATGGAGCGGATCGAGATCTTGGAGTCCTCGGCCTTGGTCTTGGCGACCTTGATGTACTCCTTGCGGCGGTCCTGGGTCAGCTCGGGGAACGTCACCCGGATGATGTTGCCGTCGTTGCTCGGGTTGACGCCGAGGTCGGAGTCGCGGATCGCCTGCTCGATGTTGCGCAGCGCGGTCTTGTCGAACGGCGTCACGACGGCCATCCGCGGCTCGGGAACCGAGAACGAGGCCAGCTGGTTGATCGGGGTCAGCGCGCCGTAGTAGTCGGCGACGATCTTGTTGAACATCGCCGGGTGCGCGCGGCCGGTACGGATCGCGGCGAAGTCCTCTTTCGCAACGACAACGGCCTTCTCCATCTTCTCCTCGGCCTCGAGGAGGATTTCTTCGATCACCACGTGCTCCTGCGTGTCTTGAGCGGACCCGTCATCGACGGGCCCTGCGGGTCCTGCGTCGCGTCCTCACCTGCACGGTGTCCGACCGGCAGGCCGTTGTCCATCCTGGGGGCCGTCAGGCCCGGGTGCTCTCGTCGCTGACGAGCGTGCCGATCTTCTCACCCTTGACCGCGCGGGCGATATTGCCCTCGGCGGTCAGCTCGAAGACGAGGATCGGGAGCTGGTTGTCACGGCAGAGCGTGATGGCGGTGGCGTCGGCGACCTTCAGGTCGCGCGTGATCACCTCGCCGTACTCCAGCGCGTCGAACTTCACCGCGTCGGGGTTGGCCTTCGGGTCGGAGTCGTACACCCCGTCCACCCCGTTCTTCCCCATGAGCAGCGCCTCGGCGTCGATCTCCAGGGCGCGCTGGGCGGCGGTGGTGTCGGTGGAGAAGTACGGCATGCCCATGCCGGCGCCGAAGATGACCACGCGCCCCTTCTCCAGGTGCCGTACGGCGCGGAGCGGGATGTACGGCTCGGCGACCTGGCCCATGGTGATGGCGGTCTGGACGCGCGAGTCGATGCCCTCCTTCTCCAGGAAGTCCTGGAGCGCCAGGCAGTTCATGACGGTGCCGAGCATGCCCATGTAGTCGGACCGGGCCCGGTCCATGCCGCGCTGCTGGAGCTCGGCACCGCGGAAGAAGTTGCCTCCCCCGATGACCACCGCGATCTGGGCGCCGTCGCGTACGACGGCGGCGATCTCGCGGGCGATGGTGTGCACGACGTCGGGGTCGACGCCGAGGCCGCCACCGCCGGCGAAGGCCTCGCCGGAGAGCTTCAGCATGAAGCGCCCGGAAATCGTGTCGTCGCGCTTGTCGTCGGCCTGAGAGGCGTCCGCGCCCTTGTCCATGGAAATTCTCCTCGTGCACATACGAAGAAGGCCATTGCCGGTGGGTCTGGTGTCCCTACAGCGGCAATGGCCTCCTCGTCAGATCTGCGGTCGTCCGGCGTGAGTGCGGCCGTCGACCGCACCCGACCCTATCGGGTCGAGTGCTGTTCGCCCGGACGGACTCAGATGCCGACCTTGATGCGCGAGAAGCGCTTCAGGGTGACACCGGCCTCGTCCAGGACCTTCTGGACGGACTTCTTCGCGTCCAGCGCGTACGGCTGGCCGAGAAGCGTGGCCTCCTTGAAGAAGCCGTTGACGCGACCCTCGACGATCTTCGGGAGGGCGGCCTCGGGCTTGCCCTCGGCGCGCGTGGTCTCCTCGGCGACGCGGCGCTCGGCCTCGACGACCTCGGCCGGGACGTCCTCGCGGGAGAGGTACTTCGGGGCGAACGCGGCGATGTGCTGGGCGATGCCCTTGGCCAGCTCGGCGTCGGCCTTGTCCAGCTCGACCAGGACACCGATCTGCGGGGGCAGGTCGGGCATGGTGCGGTGCATGTACACGGAGACGAAGTCGCCGGTGAACTGCGCGAAGCGGTCCAGGACGATCTTCTCGCCGAGGTTGGCGTTGGCCTCGTCCACGTAGGCCTGGACGGTCTTGCCGGGCTCGATCTCGGAGGCGAGGAGCGCGGCGATGTCGGCCGGGGAGGTGGCGGCGACGTGCGCGGCGAGCGCGTTGGCGACGGCCTGGAACTTGTCGCCCTTGGCGACGAAGTCCGTCTCGCACTTCAGCTCTAGGAGGACGCCGGACGTCTTGTCCTCGGAGATGAGGGAGACGACGGCACCGTTCTCGGCGGAGCGGCCCTCGCGCTTGGCGACGCCCTTCTGGCCCTTGATACGGAGCGCCTCGACGGCCTTGTCGACACTGCCGTCGGCCTCGTCGAGCGCCTTCTTGCAGTCCATCATGCCGGCGCCGGTGAGCTCGCGGAGCTTCTTGACGTCAGCGGCGGTGTAGTTCGCCATGAGTCTGTATGTCTCTCTCGAAGTCTGAAAGATCTACGGGTGAACGGCGGGGGCGGCGCTTGTGGCGCCGGCCCCCGCCGTCAGCAGCCGTGACGGGTGTCAGGCCTGCTCGGCGTCCGCGTCGGCGGCCGGAGCCTCGGCAGCGGCCTCGGCCTCGGCGACGGCCTCGGCCGGCTTCTCGGCGTCGGCGACCTTCTCGGTCTCGGCGGAGGACTGGACCTCGGCGTCAGCCGCGGTCTCGTCCTTCTTGTCGCCCTCAAGCAGGTCGCGCTCCCACTCGGCGAGGGGCTCGCCGGCGGCCTTCTCGCCCGGCTTCGAGTCACCGGTGGCGGCACCGGAACGGGCGATGAGGCCCTCGGCGACGGCGTCGGCGATCACGCGGGTGAGCAGGGTGACGGAGCGGATCGCGTCGTCGTTGCCCGGAATCTTGTAGTCGACCTCGTCGGGGTCGCAGTTGGTGTCGAGGATCGCGACGACCGGGATGTGGAGCTTGCGCGCCTCACCGACGGCGATGTGCTCCTTCTTGGTGTCGACGATCCAGACGGCGCTGGGCACCTTCTGCATCTCGCGGATACCACCGAGGGTCTTCTCCAGCTTGGCCTTCTCACGCGAGAGGACCAGGAGCTCCTTCTTGGTGAGGCCGGAGGCGGCCACGTCCTCGAAGTCGATGAGCTCCAGCTCCTTCAGACGCTGAAGGCGCTTGTAGACGGTGGAGAAGTTGGTGAGCATGCCACCGAGCCAACGCTGGTTGACGTACGGCATGCCGACGCGCGTCGCCTGCTCGGCGATGGCCTCCTGGGCCTGCTTCTTCGTACCCACGAACATGATGGAGCCGCCGTGGGCGACGGTCTCCTTGACGAACTCGTAGGCGCGGTCGATGTACGACAGCGACTGGAGCAGGTCGATGATGTAGATGCCGTTGCGCTCGGTGAAGATGAAGCGCTTCATCTTCGGGTTCCAGCGACGGGTCTGGTGACCGAAGTGGACGCCGCTTTCCAGCAGCTCCCGCATCGTGACGACGGCCATGGCCGTACTCCTTGAGGTACTCGGTTACCGCGACCGCAGGTTTGCGTTCGCGCCTGACGCCCCGACGCGCCGTGCCACGAGGGACCGAGGAGCGCGGCCACCCATCCGGAAAATGGGGGAGGTGGCGGGGCGTGCGAAGTCGACCCGGTGACCCGGATCGCCACAAGAAGTGTACGGGACCCGCAGGGTGCCGGGTGACGGCGATGTCCACAACCGGCGAGTACTCCACAGGAGTGGTCCATGATCCCCGGAATCCGGCCCTCCGGGAGAGCGTTGGTCCATGCGATTCCTGCCCGCACCGCCCCGCGCGCCCGGCCCCCACCGGTGCCGCGTGCCGATGTTCCTGCTGGTCGTGGCCGTGCTGACGGCGGCGCTGCCGGTGACCTCGGCCGGCACCCGGTTTCTGCCCGCCGCCCGGAGCGAGGTGGCGCCGCCACCGCCGGGGCCGGACGCGAAGGCGGAGAGGCCCCCGCCGGCGGCCGGGCTGGACACGGCTGCGGAGCCGCCCACGTCGGCGGGCGGGCCGGACGAGGGCGCGGGTGCGGATGCGGATGCGGGTGCGGATGCGGATGCGGATGCGGATGCGGATGCGGATGCGGGTGCGGGTGCGGGTGCGGGTCGCGGGACGTTCGCGGAGCTGGACGGTGGCCCGGTCTGGCCGCTGGCCGGCAGACCCACGGTGGTACGGGGGTGGGCGCCGCCCACCGGCCCGTACGGGTCCGGCCACCGCGGCGTCGACCTGACGGCCCGGCCGGGCGCGGAGGTCCTGGCCGCCGCCACCGGCCGGGTCTCGTTCGCGGGACGGGTGGCCGGGCGCGGGGTGCTCGTCGTCGAGCTGGCCGGGAGCGGGGCTCCCCCGCTGCGCACGACGTACGAGCCGGTGCGGGCGCTGGTGGCCGAGGGCGCGGAGGTGGTCGCCGGCCGGCCGGTCGGCGCGCTGGAGGCGGGGCCGTTCCACTGCGCCGCGGGCTGTCTGCACTGGGGCCTGCGGCGGGGCGACACCTACCTGGACCCGCTCTCGCTGCTGCCCCCCTCCCTCCTGCGGCGCGGCCCCTCACGGCTGCTGCCGGTGTTCGGGGTGCCCGAACCGGAAGGGGCGGCGGCGCCGGGGACCGCCGCGCTCAGCCGCGTACGCCGCGCAGGATCATCGCGACGGCGGTGTCCGCGATGACGCCGGGCTCCTCCGCCACACTCAGCTCGATACGGCGCACGGCAGCGTCCACCGATCCCTGCAGGAGCATCGCGGCCAGCCTCGGCTGGGTGTGGCCGAGGTCGCCCAGCGCTTCGACGATCATGGCGATCAGACCGCCGTGCGCGGCCCGGATCTTCTCCCGGGCCCCGGCGTCCAGCTCGCTCGCGGAGATCGCCACGACCGCGCGGTGGCGCCGGTCCCCGACGAGGTCGAGCTGGCGACGCACATACGCCTCGACCTTGGCCTCGGGGGTCTCGGCGCGCTGCATCGCGTTCTCGACCTCGGCCGCCCAGACCGGGAAGTCGACGGCGCAGAGCTCCTCGACGACGGCGGCACGGGAGCGGAAGTACTCGTACACGGAGGACCGGGCGAGGCCCGTACGCTCGGCGAGTGCGGGGAAGGTCAGCGCCTCCGTACCGCCCTCGGACAGCAGGGAGCGCGCGGCGTCCAGGAGGGCGCCGCGCTGCATGGTCCGGTGCTCGGCCACGGAGGCCGCTCGAATCCTGGGCACGCGTCCACTCTACGGCGGCAGGTGCCGGAGGGAAGGGCTCAGCCTCGGTCCGGGTGGCCGGAGGAGGGACTTCTCAGCGTCCGGCATCGGCCAGTTTGGCCCGGAGCTGGAGCACGGATTTGGTGTGGATCTGGCTGACCCGGCTCTCCGTCACACCGAGGACGTTGCCGATCTCCGCGAGGGTCAGCCCCTCGTAGTAGTAGAGGGTCACCACCGTCTTCTCCCGGTCGGGGAGGGTGTTGATGGCACGCGCGAGCAGCCGTCTCAGCTCGCGGTCCTCGGCGACCTCCACCGGATTGTCGGCGGCGGTGTCCTCCAGGGTGTCCATCAGGCTCAACCGGTCGCCGCCCTCGCCGCCGACGTGCAGCAACTCCTCCAGGGCGACCACGTTGGCCAGTGACAACTGGCTGAAAACCGCGTGCAGTTCCTCCAGGGTGATACCCATCTCCGATGCGACCTCGGACTCGGACGGGGTGCGCCGCAGCCGCGCCTCCAGCGTGGCGTAGGCGCGCTCCACGTTCCGCGCCTTCTGCCGCACCGAGCGCGGGATCCAGTCGAGCGCCCGCAGTTCGTCGATCATCGCGCCGCGGATCCTGGTGATCGCGTACGTCTCGAACTTGATGGCCCGCTCGATGTCGAACTTCTCGATGGCGTCGATCAGTCCGAAGACTCCGGAGGAGACGAAGTCCGCCTGCTCGACGTTGGACGGCAGCCCCACGCTCACCCGGCCCGCGACGTACTTGACGAGGGGCGAGTAGTGCAGGATCAGCTGTTCCCGCAGCCGCTCGTCGCCGGTGGTCTTGTACGAACGCCACAGTTCGTCGAGTGAGGAGGGGGCGGGAGGGCGCACAGTGCCACGCGCAACGGGTGGTACTGCCGCGCGGTCAGACCCGGAGGTGTGCTGGGGCATGTGGTGCCTTGAGCCGTTCTGCCGTGAAGTGCTGGGGGACTTCTGTCTGGGGCGGAATCCTTGTGAGCGTAGCGTGACTGAAGTGTCGCAGTCCGCACAGGAGCGGAGATCCGGGCTGCGTCATTGCGTTCTGTCGTTCACGCTGCCCACCCCCGCCGTGGCCGGGGCCATCGCCGTGGGCGACGGCCCCCGACCGGTCACCGATCGATCGTGCGAGGTCATCGGCTCACCTTTTCACCCGAATGCTCCAGGTCAAGAACCGCCTCGCCGTGCCTCGCCGCCGCGGAGGGACGGACGCGTCATGGGCGAACGCGTCAACCGCCAGCCGTCGCCCTCACGTTCGACGAACCCCAGTGAGTGCAGCTCGTACAGCCGCCCGAGTGCTTCGTCGGCGGAGGTCCCCGCGCTGCGGGCGAGCGCTCGCGCGTCGGTGGGGCCGTGGTACGGAAGGGCGTCGAGGACCCTCGCCGCCACCGGGTCCAGCCGGTCGCGGGGCAGCACGGGGCCGCGCCGGTCCGGTGCGAGGTCGCCGATGTCCCCGACCAGCTCGGCGACTTCGGACGCGTCGGTGACCAGCACCCCCTCGCCGCGCAGCAGTTCGTGGACTCCTGCCGACAGTCCGCTGGTGGCGGGTCCCGGCACCCCCATCACGAACCGGCCGAGCCGCTGTGCCTGCCGGGCGGTGACGAGGGAACCGCTGCGGTACTCCGCCTCCACCACGACCGTTCCCCTGGTCAGGGCGGCGATCACCCGGTTGCGCAGGACGAACCTGCTGCGGGTGGGATGAGAGCCCGGCGGCAACTCCGCCACCACGAGGCCCTGTTGAGCCACCCGCCCGATCAACTCCGCGTGGCCCCGGGGATAGGGGACGTCGACACCGCAGGCCAGCACCGCCGCCGTCGCACCGCCCGCGGCCAGGACCCCGCGGTGCGCCGCCCCGTCCACGCCGAACGCCGCACCCGACACCACCACCCAGCCGCGCTCCGCGAGACCGGCGCCGAGGGTCGCCGCCATGTGCGCCCCGTACGGCGTGCAGGCCCGCGCACCCACCACCGCGACCGAGCGCAGGGCCCACAGCCGCAGGTTCGGCCGGCCCCGCACCCAGAGCCCGACGGGCCGCGCGTCCCCCAGGTCGTCGAGCTGGCTCGGCCACTCCCGGTCCCCCGGGCAGACCAGGCGCCCGCCCAGGGCGGCGACCGCTGCCAGGTCCCGCTCGGGCTCGACCGCCGCCGCACGGAGCCGGTAACCCTCCAGCCGTACGGCGGTCATCCCCGGCAGCTTCTCCGCGGAGCCGTCCGCGACCCGGAGTGCCCGCAGCAGGGCGACAGGTCCCGCCTGCCGCAGCCACACCCCGGCGCGCTCGTCCCCCGGCTCCAACACCCGCGTCAGAGCAGCCCGCGCCACCCGCTCGGGCTCCGGCCCCCGGCCCGTCGGCCCGGCGTCCAACCCCAGCCTCAGCTGTCCCACACCCGGCGCCCCCTCGCCCGACTCCGGCCGCTCGGGCCCCGACCCCCGGCCCAACCGCTCCGCATCCACCCCGCTCACCACGCCCCCGCCTCCATCGGCGCCCCGCGCTGGATGCCGGTCCGCAGCTCCAGGGCCACCGCGATGTCGTGGGCCTCCGGTCGGGCGGCGCCTCTCAGGTCCGCCACCGTCCAGGCCACCCTGAGCACCCGGTCCAGGCCCCGGGCCGTGAGGATGCCGCGCTCCAGATCCCGCTCCGCCGCGGCCAGCGCCCCGGGGGCCGCGAGCAGCCGGGTCCGCAGCTCGTGGCCGGGTACCTCGCTGTTGGTCGTCCACGGCGTCCCGGTCAGCCGCTCCGCCGCCCGTGCCCTGGCCTCCCGCACCCGCGCGGCGACCACGGCCGTCGGCTCGCCCCGGCCGCCCTGCTCCAGGAGATCCGCGCGGTCCACCGGCTCCACCTCGACCCGCAGGTCCACCCGGTCGAGCAGCGGGCCCGAGAGCCGTGCCTGGTAGCGGCGGACCACCGAGGGCGGGCACTCGCAGCCCGCACCGGTGAGGGTGTGCCGCCCGCAGGGGCACGGGTTGGCGGCCAGCACCATCAGGAACCGGGCGGGCAGCCGCACCACCCCCGCCGCCCGCGCGACCACCACATGGCCCGACTCCAGCGGCTGGCGCAGCGCGTCCAGGGCCTTGCCCGAGAATTCGGGTGCTTCGTCCAGGAACAGGACCCCTCGGTGAGCGAGCGAGACCGCCCCCGGTCTCGGCATGCCGTTGCCGCCGCCGACCAGCGACTGCATGGTCGCCGAGTGGTGCGGGGCGCAGTAGGGCGCCCGGGAGACGAGCGGTTCACCCGGGGGGAGGATGCCCGCCACGGAGTGGACCGCCGTCACTTCGAGGGATTCCTGCCGGGTCAGCGGCGGCAGGACCGCCGGGAGCCGTTCGGCCAGCATGGTCTTGCCCGCGCCCGGCGGACCCGAGAGCAGCAGATGGTGTCCCCCGGCCGCCGCCACCTCCAGGGCCTTGCGGGGTCGCAGCTGTCCCGCGACGTCCGCCAGGTCCGGGGGGTGCCCCTCGCCGCGTGGGGAGGCCGGGGCAAGACCGGCGCCGAGGCCGGTGCCCGGGACCATGAGTCCGGCGAGCATCGCGTCGGGGCGCCCCCGGTCGTCGACGGGCTCGTCGGGGACCGGTTCGTCGCGGAGGACGGCGATCAGCTGGCGCAGGCTCCGGACGCCCAGGACCGATACGCCCGGCACCAGGGCGGCCTCCCCGGCCGTCTGTTCGGGGACGACGACCTGCTGGTATCCGGCCTCGGCCGCCGCGAGGACGGCGGGCAGCACGCCCCGTACGGGACGGACCCGGCCGTCCAGGCCCAGCTCGCCGATCATCACCACATCGGCGATGGAGGCCGGGTCGATGCGCTCCGCCGCACCGAGGACCGCGCACGCCACGGCGAGGTCGAAACCCGATCCACTTTTGGGGACCGACGCCGGGGAGAGCCCCACCGTGAGCTTCTTCTGCGGCCACTCGGCCCCGGAGTTGACCACCGCCGCCCGCACCCGGTCCCGGCTCTCGATCAGGCTCTTGTCCGGCAGCCCGACCAGGGTGAAGGCCGCGACCCCGGGCTCCAGGTCCGCCTGGACCTCCACCACCACGCCCTCGACGCCGACCAGCGCCACGGAACACGCCCGCGCGTACCCCATCAGGACACCCCCCGCGCGTGTTCGGTGACGGGGGCGCCGCGCCGGGGCACGATCACCCCGACCAGGTCGATCCGGACCCCGCCGGCCGGTGGCCCGCCGTGCCGCTCCAGCCAGATCTCGGCGAGCCGCCGCAGGCGATCCGCCTTGACCGGGGTGACCGCGGCCATGGGATGTTCGAAAGCGTCCGATCTGCGGGTCTTGACCTCGCAGAAGACCAGTGCGTCGCCGTCCCTGGCGACGATGTCCACCTCTCCGGCGCGACAGCGCCAGTTCCGCTCGATCACGGCCATCCCGGCGTCGGTCAGCAGCCGGGCCGCCAGATCCTCGCCGTACCGCCCGAGTGCCCCCCGTGCGTTCATCTCTCCACCACCTCCGGGACCGACTCTGTCCCGGCCGGACGGAAGTTGTGGATCTTGGTGGACAACTTCCCGGATGTGGAAAACCCGGCCACCCACATGGGTGACCGGGTCTGTGTTCGCATCTCGCACGAGTCGGCGGCCCTGTGACGCACGGGCCGCGCGGCGTCAGCCTCCCGGAAGTTCCAGATCGCTCTTGTTGAGCTCTTCGATATTGACGTCCTTGAAGGTCAGCACGCGGACCTGCTTGACGAACCTCGCGGGCCGGTACATGTCCCAGACCCAGGCGTCCGCCATGGACACCTCGAAGAAGACCTCACCCTGGACCGAGTGCACCTGCATCTCGTAGTCGTTGGTGAGGTAGAAGCGCCGTTCGGTCTCGATCACATATTTGAACAGACCGACGACATCGCGGTACTCCCGGTAGAGCTTCAGCTCCATCTCGGTCTCGTACTTCTCGAGGTCCTCGGCGCTCATGGCATGTTTCCCCTTCAGCCGTGCGTCCCCCCATTGTGCGTCAGCCTCCGACGCCCCCGGCCGATCAGACGATTTCGGCGGCGAGGACCAACGGAACACGCGGGGGACCCTCGTCGAGGAGCGTGCGCAGCAGCTCGGCGAGTCTGGTCGGGTACACCGTCTCACGCGCCGCGAGGAGTTCGGCGGAAGTCCACCACCTCAGACCGACGACGCTGCGCAGTTCGAGCTCGGTGAGGCCCTGGGGGTCGGTGGCGGTCTGTGCCGTACGGGCCAGGAAGTACCACTCGTCCTGGTCCCAGCGCCGCCCGTCGAACGGGAAGGAGCAGATCCGCTTCCAGAGCACCGGGCCCAGCTCGACATCGGTGATCCCGGTCTCCTCGGCCAGCTCGCGGCGGGCCGCCTCCGCATGGGTCTCGTCGCCCTCCAGGCCGCCGCCCGGCGTGAACCACCAGTCGTTGCCGGGGTCGCCCGGCTCGTGGCCGTGGAGCAGGAGGATGCGGTCGTCGGGGTCCAGGAGCACCACCCGGGCGACCCGGCGGGCCGTGCCGGTCACGGGGTGGTTCCGGCGGTCCGCCCGCGGCGGGCTGAGCGGGCGGCGACGGGTCCGTACACGGCCCCGCCCAGGATGAGCACCGCGCCCACCAGCACGGCACCCACCTGGAGCGGGAGCGGGCCGTCGGCGGAGACGCCACCGGGCAGCGCGGCGAACGACGCGGGGCGGCCGATCATGCCGTCCAGCGGCCAGGCCACCGCGTCGACCCGGGCCTGGACGGCGCTCAGGGGTACGGAGCCCTGGCCGGCGTCCTCCAGATGGACCCGGGAGTCCAGAGAGGTGGAGCGCTCGTCGCCGAGGAGGAAGATCTGGCCCTCGGGCACCTCGGCGGAGAACTTCTGCGGGGAGGCGGGCGCCGGTGTCCCCGGGGCGGCGGGGCCGCGGTTGATGTACGGCTCCTCGACGGGCGTCCCGTCGACGGTGAGCCGTCCGCCCTTGTCGCAGCAGGCCACCGTGTCCCCGCCGACGCCCACCACGCGCTTCACCATCGGGGTGTCGCCCCAGACGCGGTCGGTGAAGACCACCACGTCACCGCGGCGGACGTCGGCGCCCTGTATGCGCTCCGCGAGCACCCGGTCGCCGGCGTTCACCGTGGGGGACATCGAATCGGTGGGGACGGCGTACGGCTTGTACACCACCGCCGCCCAGAGGAACCCGCCCAGGAAGAGCACACAGCCGACCGCCACGGCCAGACCCGACACCATGGCGCCGGTCCGGCCGCGGCCGTCATCGTCGCGTTTCGTACCGCTCATCCCAGCGCTCCCCCATCGGAGATCGACAATCGCTGATCCGAGTCGGCACCCTACCCGGCGGTACGCCCGGCGGTCAGCCTCCTGCGCCGCCACAGCACGAGAGGCAGCGCTCCGGCTACGCCCAGGGCGGCCGGAGCCATCGCGGCGGTCGCGTTCAGCCCGGGCTGGTCGAACGTGCTGGGGATGGGCAGGGTCGCCCAGCGGCCCACGGGCCAGGCGACGACGATCGCCCGGCCGACGACCTCGTCCGTGGAGACGGTGCCCTGGCCGGGGAGCTCCTGGTGGTAGCGGGAGTCCAGGGAGTTCTGCCGGTGGTCGCCCATGACGAAGATCCGGCCCTCCTGCACCTTGATCGGGCCGAAGGGCTTGTCGTTGCACGGGGTGTTCCCCGGGAAGATGAACGACTTCTCATCGAGCGCCTTGCCGTTGACCGTGACCGGTCCGTTCTCCTTGCACTCCACGGTGTCGCCGCCGATGGCGATGACCCGCTTGATCAGGTCCTTCTCCTCGGAGGAGGGCATCAGACCGATGAAGCTGAGGAACTTCTGCGCCACGTTGGGTTCCGGGGTCGCGGTGTCCTCCAGCCAGCCGCCCGGGTCGTGGAAGACCACGACCTCGCCGCGCTCCGGCTCGGAGCCGAACCAGGGGGTCAGCTTGTCGACCAGCACCCGGTCGCCCCGCTGCAGGGTGTTCTGCATCGAGTCCGAGGGGATCGAGAACGCCTGGACCAGGAAGGTCTTGATCAACAGCGCCAGGATCAGCGCGATACCGACGAGCAGGGGCAGCTCCATCCAGAAGGAGCGCTGCCTCTTGGGAGCCCTGCCGCCGCCCGGCGCACCACCGCCGTCGCCCGGGGTACCGCCGTCACCGTCCGGCGGGACCGCAGCCCCGCCCGCGGGAGACTCGTCGCGCTCCGGCCGGTCCTCGGGTTCGTCGTGTCCGGATCGTGCGCCGACCGCCAAATCCCCCACATCCACTCCTCAATACGTGCCACTGCCCGCGCCCGATCCGGTGCAGGCCCACCACTCCCATAACGAGCGGGAGTTCCGCAGGGGTCGGGAGCCGGACCATTCCGTCTCGATCCGAAGTGGCAACCCTATGCGACGGCCCCGGACCCGCCGTCTCCGATCCGCTCGCCCGCGCCACCGCGGCGAAGGCCTCGCGCTCCTCCAGGGTGCTCCAGTTGGCGAGCGGCCAGGCGATCACGACGGCCCGCCCCACCACCTCGTCCTCGGAGACCGTGCCCCTGTCCGGCTCGTCGAGATGGAAGCGGGAGTCGGCGGAGTTGGAGCGGTGGTCGCCCATCATGAAGAGGCGCCCGGCCGGGACCTCCACCTCGAACCGGACGGTCGAGGGCCGGTCGCCGGGGTGCAGATAGGGCTCGGTCAGCGGTACGCCGTTGACGGTGACGCGACCGTCGGTGCCGCAGCACCTCACCGTGTCGCCGCCGACGGCCACCACCCGTTTGATCAGGTCCTGCTCGTCGTCGGATGGCAGCAGACCGATGAACTTCAGCGCCTCGGTGACCTGCTTGACGCCGACCGGCGGGTCCTTCTTCCCTCCGGCGTTCTCCTGCTGGAGCCAGCCGCCGGGGTCCTTGAAGACGACGACGTCCCCGCGCTGCGGCTTCGACCCGAACAGCGGGGTCAGCTTGTCCACCAGGACACGGTCGCCGATCTTGATCGTCTGCTCCATCGATCCGGACGGGATCACGAACGCCTGCACGAGGAAGGTCTTCAGCACCAGCGCGATCAGCAGCGCCATCACGATGAGGACCGGTATCTCCCGCACCGCGGATCTGCGGCGCTTGCGCCGGACCTTCCTGGCGAGCTTGCGGCGCTCGGCCCGGGTCGGCAGCGAGCGCGGCACGGTGGGCCGGCTCCCGGTCGGCAGGGACGCGTCGGGGGCATGGGCGCCGCGCGGGCGCCCGCGGTTACCCATGCGCCCCGCCGGGTGCCCGTACGCCCTCGAAGGCGCCGGTCCCCCGAAGGCCGCCGATCCGGGCGGGCGGCCAGCCCAGCCAGTCCACCCGGCCGATCACCCGCTCGACGGGGACCATCCCGCCACCGGGCGACCCCAGGTGGTCGCGGGAGTCACTGGAGCGGCTGCGGTGGTCGCCCATCATCCAGAGCGTGCCCCGCGGCACCACGACGTCGAACGGGGCCTTGGAGGCGGAGTCGCCGGGCTGGAGGTACGTCTCGTCCACCGGCACACCGTTCACCCGGAGCCTGCCCCGCGCGTCGCAGCAGACGACTCGGTCGCCCCCCACGCCCACCACGCGCTTCACGAAGTCGGTGTCGGCGGGCTCGGCGAAGCCCAGGGAGGCCGCCGCCCCGCGGGCCGACGCGGCCACCGGGTTCTCGTCCAGGCCCTCGCGGACGAAGGAGCCGGTCCCGTCGAAGACCACGACGTCACCGCGCTCGGGCACGGCGCCGGACCGGTACGCCAGCTTGTTGACGAGCACCCGGTCGCCGACCCGCAGCGTGGGCTCCATCGAGCCGCTGGGGACCAGGAAGGGCTGGACCACGAACGCGCTGAACAGCAGCAGCGCGGCCGTGCCCGCCACTGCCCCGGCGAGGACGCGCCGCCGCCAGGGCCGTACGGCTTCGACGCGGCCCCGGACGCGCGAGAAGCGCGACCCCTCCTCGGACCCGGCGCGGGGTTCCGAGGAGCGATCGCGCTCCGAGTGCTCTGCTTGCGTGTCCATCGCGGCCGAATCCTATCCGGCCGCGCTGTGGACGCCGGAAGCAGCTCAGTTGTCGCGCTTCTCCTTGATCTTCGCGGCCTTGCCGCGGAGCTCACGGAGGAAGTACAGCTTGGCGCGACGGACGTCACCGCGGCTGACGAGCTCGATCTTCTCGAAGATCGGGCTGTGCACCGGGAAGGTGCGCTCGACGCCGACGCTGAAGGAGACCTTGCGGACCGTGAAGGTCTCGCTGACGCCCGAGCCCTGGCGGCGGATGACGATGCCCTTGAACTGCTGGATACGGGAGCGGTTGCCCTCGATCACGCGCACGTGGACGTTGACGGTGTCGCCGGGGCGGAACGCCGGGACGTCCGTACGGACAGAGGCGGCGTTGACGCCATCGAGCAGGGAAGTCATGAGTTCTGCTTTCTTCGCCGATGCCACAGGTCATCGACGGGATGTCGGGAGAGGTTCGGAGTGCTGACCGCGTCGGGCGGGCGTCTTTCCCCCTGTGGCAGGGGCGCACATCGGACGTACAGCAGCGGCCTATTCTTCCACGGCGGACGGCCTGCGCCAAAATCGGCCGCCGGGCTTCGGGGCGAAGCCGAGGATGGAGAGGATCTCGCGGTCCTTCTTGTCGAAGGCTCCCGCCTCGCACCGCTCGATCAGGTCGGGCCGGTTGAGGGCGGTACGGGCGAAGGCCTGGTCCCGCCGCCAGCGCGCGATCTTCCCGTGGTGGCCGCTGAGCAGGACGTCCGGGATTCCCCGGCCGCGCCACGCGGGCGGCTTGGTGTAGACGGGGCCTTCCAGGAGGTTCGCCATCGCGCCGGGGGCGAAGGAGTCGTCGCGGTGGGACTCCGCGTTGCCCAGGACGCCGGGCAGCAGCCGGGCGACGGCCTCGGTGATCACGAGGACGGCGGCCTCCCCGCCGGCCAGCACGTAGTCGCCGATGGAGACCTCGACGACCGGGAGCCGGGTGGCGTACTCGTCGATCACCCGGCGGTCGATGCCCTCGTACCGGGCCGGGGTGAAGACCAGCCAGGGATTGGTGGAGAGCTCGACGGCCAGCTCCTGGGTGAACGGGCGACCGCTGGGGGTGGGCACGACGAGGACCGGGGCGTGCGCGCCGGACTCATACCCGTCGGCCAGCGCCTCGTCCAGCGCGTCCCCCCAGGGCTCGGTCTTCATGACCATGCCGGGGCCGCCGCCGTAGGGGGTGTCGTCGACGGTGTTGTGCCGGTCGTACGTCCACTCCCGCAGGTCGTGGACGTGGACGTCGAGCACTCCGCGGGCGCGGGCCTTGCCGACGAGGGAGACGTTCAGCGGGTCCAGGTACTCGGGGAAGATCGTGACGACGTCGAGCCGCATCAGGCGTCGCCCCGCGGCGCCTCGTCGGCCTCGTCCTCGTCCTTACCCTCGTCCTGGCCCTCGTCCTGCTCCTCGTCACGGGAGGAGGCCACCACGGCCTCCCTCTCGTCGATCAGGCCGGGCGGCGGGGTGATGACCGCGCGCTGCTCCTCCAGGTCGATCTCGGTGACGATCTCCTCCACGAAGGGGATCATCACCTCGCTGCCGTCGGGGCGCTCCACGATGAAGAGGTCCTGCGAGGGCAGGTGCGAGATCTCGGTGATCCGGCCGATCTCCGTACCGTCGGCGAGGACGACGTCCAGGTCGATCAGCTGGTGGTCGTAGAACTCCTCGGGGTCCTCCGGGAGTTCCTCGGGGTCCACGTCGGCGATCAGCAGGGTGTTGCGCAGGGCCTCGGCGCCGGTGCGGTCGGCCACGCCCTCGAAGCGCAGCAGCAGCCTGCCGCTGTGCACGCGGCCCGTCTCGATGGTCAGCGGGCCAATGGCCGCCGGGTCGGTGGCCAGGACGGCGCCGGGCCCGAGCCGCAGCTCCGGCTCGTCCGTTCGTACCTCGACGGTGACCTCGCCCTTGATGCCGTGGGCGCGGCCGATCCGCGCAACTACCAACTGCACGCTGTTCTCCGATTGATGGGGTGGGGAACTGGGGACCCGACCTGTCGCGGGAACGCCCGGGGTGGTGGCCGACGACAAAGGCCGGGGACGGCTCGAAAGCCCTCCCCGGCCCTGGCCGGTGTTCAACTGCGGTCAGCGGACCTGGTCCACATCGACGAGGTCGACGCGGATGCCACGGCCGCCGATGGCGCCTACGACGGTCCGCAGAGCGCGAGCGGTGCGGCCGTTGCGGCCGATCACCTTACCGAGGTCGTCGGGGTGGACCCGGACCTCCAGCACGCGCCCGCGGCGCAGGGTGCGCGAGGCCACCTGCACGTCGTCGGGGTTGTCGACGATGCCCTTCACGAGGTGCTCGAGAGCCTCCTCGAGCATGCTCAGGCCTCGGTCGACTCGGTGGACGCGGCAGCGTCAGCCGTCTCGTCCGCCTTCTTGTCGGACTTCTTGGCCTTGGGGGTGATGGCCTCACCCTTGGCCTCGTCGCCGTCCGCGGACAGCGCCTCGAACAGGGCACGCTTGTCAGCCTTGGGCTCCGGCTGCAGCAGCGGCGCGGGGGCCGGGAGACCCTTGTGGGCCTGCCAGTCACCGGTGAGCTTCAGGATCGCGAGGACCGGCTCGGTCGGCTGGGCGCCGACGGACAGCCAGTACTGCGCGCGCTCCGAGTTGACCTCGATGCGCGAGGGGTTCTGCACCGGGTGGTACAGGCCGATCTCCTCGATGGCCCGGCCGTCACGGCGGGTACGGGAGTCGGCGACGACGATGCGGTAGTGAGGCGAACGGATCTTGCCCAGACGCTTCAGCTTGATCTTGACTGCCACGGAAGTGGTGTCTCCTGGTCTCTGACGTGGTTGGGCACAACAAGATGCCACGTGGGGTTGCGGTACTCGGAGTGCCCGATGGACGCGTCAGCCGGAGGAGAGAGGGGTCCTGTGCGACTGTCGAGTACAGCTAGCCATTGTGCCACACCACTTCCGCTCACCCCACCGCGACCGCCGCTTCCGGAATCCGGAACGGCTTGCCGCAGCCGCCGCAGACGATCGGGGCCTGGGCCAGGACCGAGGGGACGACACGGACGTTGCGTCCGCAGTCGCAGACGGCCTTGACCCGGACGCCGCCCCCGGAGGAACCGTGCCGGGCGGCCGGGCCCCGGAAGGAGCGCTTGGTGTCGGCGGCGGTGGCGACCGTGTGCGCCTTGAGGGCGCGCTGCAGCCGTTCGGTGGTCGGACGGTACCGGCGCTTGGCCTCCGGATTCAGCGTGACCAGCGAGAATCCGCTGCTGGGGTGGGGCTCCTCGACATGGTCGAGGCCCAGCTCCTCGGCGATCGCGAGGAAGCGTCGGTTGTGGTAGCGGCCGGCACGTGAGGTGTCACGGACTCCTCTCGCGGCGGCGATGCCGTGGACTGCCTCGTGGAGCAGTCGCTCGAAGGAGAGCTCGGCGCCACAGGCGGACGAGGACTCTCCGATCAGGGACTCGGGCGCGGCTAGATCGGGCAGCTCGGGGTGGTACCGCTGAATGTCGGCCCACGCCTGTGCCAGCTCTGCGGCAAGTACAGGTGGTGTCGTGCTCACGTCGTGACAACGAGTCCGAGTGCCCCGGTGTTCCTATTCCGGGGCATCCCAAATAATTTGCACGTACCAGTCAGTTGCCCGTGATGTGCCCTGGATGTGTCCGGACGCGGGCGGGTGCGCCGAACTGCGGAGAAGCCGCACAGCTCGCACCAAGGTGGTGCACAGCGCGCGGTGCGCCCGGCGCACGGGATGTGCGGTGCGCCGGCGTCCGGCGCCACTTACGGGTCCGCCGGTGAGGGTACCCGCCGGACCGCTCGACGTGCCCGGTGCCCCGGGTCGGGTAAGACTGGTCCGAAGCGCGGACGCGGTACGAGGGTGTGTGCGGCCCTCGGCCGGGCCGGGCTCACGACGGCGTGAAAGGCCTGGCGCGGCGGTCCGCCGACGGGGCGCACGACCGGGGCACGCAAGCATTGCCCCACGCCCCCTGGACGGATCGGCGGATGCGCAGTTCCCTGGCATACGGGGGTGCGGACATACGCACGCGGGGGCCATCCACTCGGGCAAGATCGACCTCTTGGCGGATTGGGGCGCTTTCCATGACACCAACGCTCGTCCGGAACCACCGGGACGCGGATCCCTCCGCGCCGGCGGACGCCGGTACCCGTGCCCGCGACTGGGCCGAGATCCAGGAACGCATGCTGGCACCGCTCTACGAGGCGGTGTACGACCGGCTCGAAGTCGGGGCCGCCACCCGGATGCTGTCGCTCGGCTGTGGCTCCGGGCTCGCCATGCTCGTCGCGGCGGCCCGGGGGGCGCATGTCACGGGCGTGGACTCCGACCGCGAGCGCCTGGCGCTGGCGCGTGCGCGGCTGCTGCCCGACGCGGACAAGGAAGGTGCGCCCGCGCACCGGGCCCGGCTGCACGAGAACGGCCTCCCGGCGGGCACCGGCGCGGACGGGGCACCGTACGACCTGATCACCGTGTTCGAGCCGATCGGCTGCGCGGCCGGTGACTCCGAGGGGCCGGCGCCGGACCTGGAGTCGGCGCTGCCGCTGGCCGCCCGGGGCGCCACCGTGGTGCTGACCGGCTGGGGTCCGCCGGAGCGGTGTGCCACGGCGCCCGTGCTGCGGGTCGCGGCCCGGTTGGCGGAGTCCGCCCGCCCCGCCCGGCCGGGCGGGTGGCGGCCGGCCCTCCGGGACGACCTGGAGGACGTGGCCGCGCGGGCCGGGCTACAGCCGGACGGTTCGGGGCGGGTCTCGTGCCCGTTCGGGTACGCCGATCCGGACAGCGCGGTGCGCGGGCTGCTGTCGACCGGCCTGTTCGACGCCGCCGTACGGGCCACCGACCGCTCCCAGGTGGAGAAGGAGGTCGCGGAGGCGCTGCATCCCTATCGGCGCCCGGACGGCACGGTGTGGATGCCGAACGTCTTCCGTTACCTGGTCTGCACGACCTGACCGGCGGTCGTTCCTGGCATGCGTAAGGGGCGCCCTCTCTCAAGGGCGCCCCTTACGCATGGTCCGGGGGCCGGTTGCGCGGGTCCGGGGGCCGGTTACGCATGGTCCGAGGGCTGGTTACGCGTGATCCGGGGGCCGGTCAGCCCATGAACTTCTTGAACTCGTCCGGCAGCTCGAAGTTCTTGTCCTCCTGGGCCGGCAGCCCGAGCGCACCGCCCTGGGCGGCTGCCTGCTCGCGGCGCTCCGCCGCGGCGGCCTCCTCGGCCTTGCGCTTCATCGGGTTGCCGCTCTTGCGCTTGCCCTTGGCCTGCTTGACCTGCTTCTTCTGACGGCCGGGGCCGCCGCCCATGCCGGGCATCCCCGGCATCCCGGGCATGCCACCGCCTTGGGCCATCTTCGACATCATCTTGCGCGCCTCGAAGAAGCGCTCCACCAGGCCCTTGACCGCGGAGACCTCGACGCCCGAACCCTTGGCGATACGGGCCCGGCGCGAGCCGTTGATGATCGTCGGCTCGGCGCGCTCCTTGGGGGTCATCGACTTGATGATCGCGGCGGTGCGGTCGATGTCGCGCTCGTCGATGTTGTTGATCTGGTCCTTGATCTGCCCCATGCCGGGCAGCATCCCGAGCAGCTTGGAGATGGAGCCCATCTTGCGGACCTGCTCCATCTGGGCCAGGAAGTCGTCGAGCGTGAAGTCCTTGCCGCCCTTGCTCGACGACAGCTTGGAGGCCATTTTGGCGGCCTCTTCCTGGCTGAACGTCTTCTCCGCCTGCTCGATCAGGGTGAGCAGGTCACCCATGTCGAGGATGCGGGAAGCCATCCGGTCCGGGTGGAACGCGTCGAAGTCCTCCAGCTTCTCGCCGTTCGACGCGAACATGATCTGCTTGCCCGTGACATGGGCGATCGACAGGGCCGCACCACCACGGGCGTCGCCGTCGAGCTTGGAGAGCACCACGCCGTCGAAGCCGACACCGTCGCGGAAGGCCTCCGCGGTGTTGACCGCGTCCTGGCCGATCATCGCGTCGACGACGAAGAGGATCTCGTCGGGGCTGACGGCGTCGCGGATGTCCGCGGCCTGGCGCATCAGCTCCTGGTCGATACCGAGGCGGCCGGCGGTGTCGACGATGACGATGTCGTGCACCTTGGCCTTGGCGAACTCGATGGAGTCCTTGGCGACCTGGACCGGGTCGCCGACGCCGTTGCCCGGCTCGGGGGCGTACACCGCGACGCCGGCGCGCTCGGCGACGACGCTGAGCTGGTTGACGGCGTTGGGGCGCTGGAGGTCGCAGGCGACGAGCAGCGGGGAGTGGCCCTGGCCCTTGAGCCAGAGGCCGAGCTTTCCGGCCAGCGTCGTCTTACCGGCACCCTGGAGGCCGGCGAGCATGATCACGGTGGGCGGGTTCTTGGCGAACCGCAGCCGGCGGGTCTCGCCGCCGAGGATGGCGACGAGCTCCTCGTTGACGATCTTGACGACCTGCTGGGCGGGGTTCAGCGCCTGGGAGACCTCGGAGCCGCGCGCCCGCTCCTTCACCTTGGCGATGAACGCCCGCACCACGGGCAGGGCGACGTCGGCTTCCAGCAGGGCGATACGGATCTCGCGTGCCGTGGCGTCGATGTCCGCCTCGGACAAGCGGCCCTTGCCCCGGAGGTTCTTGAAGGTCGCGCTAAGGCGGTCGGAGAGAGTATCGAACACGGCGCTCGTCGGTCCTCAGGGTCGGGGGCGGGGCAGGTCAATCGCCCTCCAGGGTATCCGTCCCCCGGAGAACACCAAGCCCTCGCCCGGGATACGGAGCCGGGCGAGGGCTCCACACCGGTGCCGTACGGGTCAGCCGAGGGCCTTCTCGACCTCCCTGGCGACCTCCGCGGCCCGGACCTCCGGCAGCGGTTCGCCGTCGGTCCCGGTGACGTAGAAGGCGTCCACGGCGTTGGCGCCGAGGGTGGAGACATGGGCGCTGCGCACCCGTACCGCGCTCTGCTCCAGGGCGTTGCCGATCCGGTGCAGCAGCCCGGGGGCGTCCTGGGCGCGGACCTCGATGACGGTGGCGCGGCGCGAGCCGGCCGCCGCGACGGCGACCCGGGGCGGCGGGGCCTTCACGCCCCTGCGGCGCGGATAGGCGGCCTCCCGCTCCGCGAGCCGGGCCCGGATGTCCAGGGAGCCGTCCAGGGCGCGTACGAGGTCGGCGCGGAGCCGGGCGGCCTGCGGGAGGGACCCGTACTCGGCCGCCACCCGCCAGCTGAGCAGCAGCAGGTCCGCCCGCTCCCCCACTTCGTTGGGGAGTTCCACCGCGCGCAGGTCGGCGGCGCGCACGGTGAGGCGGTGCAGGGCGAGGACGCCGGCCGCGGCGGGCAGGACGCCGGGGCGGTCGGGCAGGGCGATGAGGAGCTCGACGCCGACCGGTTCCACCTCCCCCTCATCGGCGGGCTCCTCGGGGTGGGTGTGCAGGGTGAGGGCGGGTTCGCCGGTGCGCAGGGCCTCGATCGCCAGGCGTTCGTGCTCGGCGCTGGGTGCGGCCTCCTCCGGTTCCTCGGGGGTCTCCCCCGCGAGGACGGCTGCGACGCGCTTGACGAGATCGGTGACGAGGGAGGCCCGCCAGGTGGACCAGGCGGCGGGCCCGGTGGCGAGCGCGTCGGCCTCGGTGAGGGCGTGCAGCAGCTCCAGGGTGGAGGCGGTGGAGACGGCTTCGGCGACCGACCGCACGGTGGCGGGGTCGTCCAGGTCGCGCCGGGTGGCGGTCTCGACGAGCAGCAGGTGGTGGCGTACGAGGGTGGCGATGACGCCCACGTCGTGCTTGTCGAAGCCGATCCGGGTGGCCATGTCCCGGGCGATGACCTCGCCGGCCACCGAGTGGTCGCCGGGCCAGCCCTTGCCGATGTCGTGCAGGAGGGCGGCGACCAGGAGCAGGTCGGGGCGGTGGACGCGGCGGGTGAGGGAGGCGGCGCGGACGGCGGTCTCCACGAGGTGCCGGTCGACGGTCCAGGTGTGCACGGGGTTGCGCTGGGGGCGGCAGTGGACGCGTTCCCAGTCGGGGAGCAGCCGGGTGATGATCCCTTCCGCTTCGAGCGCCTCCCAGACGCCGATGGTGGACTCCCCCGCGCCGAGCAGGGTGACCAGTTCCTCGCGGGCCTCGGGCGGCCAGGGGACCGGCAGCGGCCGGACCGTGGTGGCGAGGTGGCGTACGAGGTGGCGGGAGAGCGGCAGTCCGGCCTCGGCCGCGGCCGCCGCGGCGCGCAGGGTGAGGACGGGGTCGCGGTCGGGGCGGGCGGCCCGGGCGAGGACCACTTCGCCGTCGGCCTCCACCACGCCGTCGGCGAGCGGGGCGCGCTCGGGGACGGGCTTGGCGGTGCCGAGGGAACCGCTGAGCATGGCGCGGAGCCGGGGGCGGACCGAGCGGGCGCGCAGCACCCGGTTGACCTCGCGCCAGGTGACGTCGGTGGCGTACGAGACCGTGCGGGCGGCCTCGTACACCTGGCGCAGCAGCACGTCGGCGTCGAGCAGGCCCAGCGCCTGGGCGACCTGGTCCTGCTCCTGGAGGGCGAGGCGGTCGGTGGCGCGGCCGGTGGTGAGGTGGAGGGCGTCGCGGGCGTCCAGGAGGGTGCGGCGGGCCTGGTCGAGCCCTTCGCGCGGGGCGTCGGCGACCCAGGAGGCGGCCACGGCACGCAGGGCCGTGGCGTCGCGGAGGCCGCCGCGGGCCTCCTTGAGGTCGGGTTCCAGGAGGAACTGGAGCTCGCCCATCCGCTCGGCGCGCTCCTGGCAGAGCTCGTGGAGGGCGGGGAGGCGTCTGGGCGCCTGGTTGCGCCAGTCGGCGAGGATCGCGGTGCGCAGGGAGGCGACCAGGCCGAGCTCGCCGGCCACCGGGCGGGCGTCCAGCAGGCCGAGCTGGGCCTTGAGGTCCTCCCCGGCCGTCTTCCGGGCTTCGCCGGGGGTGCGTACGGAGTGGTCGAGGGCCAGGCCCAGGTCCCAGACCGGGTACCAGATGCCGTCCGCGAGGGCGGAGATGGCCGCGGGGTCGGCGCTGCCGTCGTGCAGGAGGAGCAGGTCGAGGTCGCTGCGCGGGGAGAGTTCGCCGCGGCCGTAGCCGCCGACGGCGACGAGGGCGGCGCCGCGGACCCCGGCGCGGGTGGCCGCCGCGGTGAACAGGCCGGTGAGCCAGTCGTCGGTGAGCCGGGCGAGGGCCGCACGGCGCGGCGGCCCGGACCGCGCCTCCTGCTGGAGGAGGCGCAGCCGGGCCGCCGCGTAGCCGCTGGGTCCCGAGTCTTCGCCATCGGTGATCGCTTCGGTGCTCGTCACCCAGGTGCCTTCCGTTTGGCGGGCCGTCGGCCAGGTGGCGTCCGGCCGTCTGTCGGAGCCGTCGGTCAGAGGGCGTCCGGGCCGCGTTCGCCGGTCCGCACGCGGACGGCGGTGTCGACCGGGACGCTCCAGACCTTCCCGTCACCGATCTTGCCGGTACGGGCGGCCTTGACGACGACCTCGATGAGCTGTTCGGCGTCCTCGTCCTCGACGAGGACCTCGATGCGGATCTTGGGGACCAGGTCGACGGTGTACTCGGCGCCCCGGTAGACCTCGGTGTGGCCGCGCTGACGCCCGTAACCGCTGGCCTCGGTGACGGTCAGCCCCTGGACGCCGAAGGCCTGGAGGGCCTCCTTGATCTCGTCCAGGCGGTGCGGCTTCACGACCGCGGTGATGAGCTTCATGCGTCCACCTTCTTTGCCTTCGGTGCTGCTGTCGTGTCCTGGGCGGGTGCGGTGGTGCGGGAGACCGTGCCGCCGCCGGCGCCGCTGAAGTCGTACGCGGTCTCGGCGTGCTCGACCTGGTCGATGCCGGAGACCTCGACGTCCTCGGAGACCCGCATCCCGATGGTCTTGTGGAGCAGGAGGGCGATGAGGCCGGAGACGACCAGAGAGTACGCGAGGACCGCGGCGACGCCGACGACCTGCTTGCCGAGCTGTTCGACACCGCCGCCGTAGAAGAGGCCCTTGGCGTCGGACTGGACACCGCCCGTGGCGAAGAAGCCGACCAGGATCGAGCCGATGATGCCGCCGACGAGGTGGACGCCGACGACGTCCAGGGAGTCGTCGTAGCCGAACTTGTACTTCAGGCCGACGGCCATGGCGCACAGGACACCGGCGATGGCACCGACGGCGATGGCACCGAGCGGGGAGACGGATCCGCCCGCGGGGGTGATGGCGACCAGGCCGGAGACCGCGCCGGAGGCGGCGCCGAGCGTGGTGAAGGAACCGTGGCGCAGCTTCTCGTAGACGAGCCAGCCGAGGACGGCGGCGGCGGTGGCGACCTGGGTGTTGAGGAACATGACCGCGCCGACGCCGTCGTCGTTGCCGAGCCAGGATCCGGCGTTGAAGCCGAACCAGCCGAACCACAGCAGGCCCGCGCCGAGCATGACGAGCGGCAGGCTGTGCGGCCGCATCGGGTCCTTCTTGAAGCCGATGCGCTTGCCGATGACGAGGATCACGCCGAGGGCCGCGGCACCCGCGTTGATGTGGACCGCGGTACCGCCGGCGAAGTCGATGACGCCCATCTCGAAGAGCCAGCCGCCCGAGCCCCAGACCCAGTGGGCGACGGGGAAGTAGACGACCGTGACCCACAGGACGATGAAGATCGTCCACGCGGAGAACTTCACGCGGTCGGCCAGCGCGCCGCTGATCAGAGCCGGGGTGAGGACGGCGAACATCAGCTGGAAGACGGCGAAGACGTAGACCGGGATGGTGTAGCCGTCCCAGAGTTCGGTGACGCCGATGTTGCCGAGGCCGACGTAGTCGGAGCTCCAGCCGATGACCGAGCCGACGTCGGAGCCGAAGGCGAGGCTGAATCCGTAGAGCACCCACAGGATCGTGACGATCCCGAGGCTGATGAAGCTCATCATCAGCATGTTGAGGGTGCTCTTGACGCGGACCATCCCTCCGTAGAAGAAGGCCAGGCCGGGGGTCATGAGCATCACCAGGGCCGAGCAGATGAGCATGAACCCGGTGTTGGCGGCAGACAGCTCTGGGGCGTCTGCGGCAAGCGTCGTGATGCCTGGGGGCATCGGCGTCTCCTCGTCGTCGGAGCGGCCGCGGCGTGCGGGGGAAGGCTGCGGGACCACTGGGAAGGGTGCGGGCCGGTCAGGGGGTGTCCGGGATCATGGCCGGAGACCGCCTGTGCGCCATGAGATTGGCGGAGCGCCGTTTCCGGGGATGCCGCACGATGTTTCACGAGCGTGACGAAGAGGTGGTGCGTGTTACGTCGGAATGAATCCCGGGTGGCGGGTCCGGTGCCCTGCCTACCATGCAGCCCACGCCGCATACGGTCCGGTTGAAACGCCGCCGGATACCCCTGGGTGCCGTACAACGCGAACCGGCCGCGGCTCCTCTCCGGGTGACCAGGCGATGGGGGAGCCGAGTCGGGCTGTACGGAGGGGCGCCGCGGCCGGGGCCGGTGGTGCCGGGTCAGACCGCTTCGGCGGTCTCCGGCAGCTGTTCGCTGAGCAGGTCGGTGAGCCGGGCGACATCGGCGACATCGCCGAAGTCCCTGGCAGCGGTGTCGACGGTCTTGCGCAGCCGGGTGTTGACCCGCTCGGAGCGGACCTTCCTGGCGATCTTCAGGGCCTGTCCGGCGAGCACGGTGGACTGCTCGGGCTCGCGCTGGAGCAGGTGGACGGTGGCCATGCCGATGAGGTTGAGCGCGTAGGAGCGCTGGTGCTCGTCGTCCTCGCCGAACAGCTCGACGGCCTTCTCCATGACGGGCTCGGCGAGGGAGGCGTAGGTGGGGCTTCGGCCGGCGACATAGGCCAGGTCACGGTAGGAGTGGGCGTTCTCCCCGTTGAGTTCGGCCTCGGAGAAGAAGCGGATCCAGTCGGGCTCGGGCTCGCCGTCCAGTCCCGCGTCGAGGAAGGTGTCCTCGGCCATCCGGACCGCGCGCTTGCACTTGCTGGGCTGGCCCATGTTGGCGTAGGCGCGGGCCTCCATCGCATACAGCATGGCCTGGGTGCGGGGGGTGGCGCAGTCGCGGCTGCCGTACTGCGCGAGGTGGATGAGCTCCAGGGCGTCGTCGGGGCGGCCCAGGTGGATCATCTGGCGGCTCATGCTGGAGAGCACATAGCTGCCGAGCGGCTTGTCCCCGGCCTCCTTGGCGGCGTGCAGGGCGAGCACGAAGTACTTCTGGGCGGTGGGCTGGAGGCCGACGTCGTAGCTCATCCAGCCCGCCAGCTCGGCGAGCTCGGCGGCGCAGCGGAAGAGGCGCTGGGCGGTGGGTCCCGGCTGCGGCTCCTGCAACAGGTCGGTGACCTCGTGGAGTTGCCCGACGACGGCCTTGCGGCGCAGTCCGCCGCCGCACTGGGCGTCCCACTGCCGGAACATCGCGGTGGTCGACTCCAGCAGGTCCAGCTCGGGGCCGGAGAGCCGGGAGGGCCTGCGGGCGGCGGCCTCCGACTCCGGTTCGTCGGGGGCTTTGGCCGGGACGGGCACCAGCCAGCGCTGCATCGGCTCGATCAGCGCGGGCCCGGCGGCCAGCGCCAGCGAGCTGCCGAGGAAGCCGCGCCGGGCGAGCATCAGGTCGCTGCGGGAGAACTCGCTGAGCAGGGCGACGGTCTGCGGGCCCGCCCAGGGCAGGTCGACGCCGGCCACCGAGGGTGACTGGTGCGCGGTGCGCAGCCCGAGGTCCTCGACGGCGACCACGGCGCCGAACCGCTCGGAGAACAGCTCGGAGAGGATGCGCGGGATCGGCTCGCGCGGCTGCTCGCCGTCGAGCCAGCGCCGCACCCGGGAGGTGTCGGTACTGATGTGGTGGGCGCCCATCTGCCGCGCCCGCCGGTTGACCTGGCGCGCCAGCTCGCCCTTGGACCAGCCACTGCGCACGAACCACGACCCCAATTGCCCGTTGGGGCGCTTACCGGCATCCGTATCGCCTGCGCCGCTGCCACTCACTGGAACGCCCCCATCCCGCTGAATCCTCTTGTCGCGCGAACCATTATCAGAATGCCGTGCATCGGTGCTGCTCGTACGGGAGTTGCACACGATCGAACAGGAAAGCGGGTTGCCTGGGGCATACCCGTGGCCGCACATTCTCCCAGGACCCGTGTACCGACGGTAATCCTACGATCACCACTCCCGCGACGGGGATCGCGGAAACGCCACCATTCGCCACCCCTTCGAATGAACCCGACTGCCTCCCGGCGCGCTTGACTTGGGCCACGACGACCGAGGGCGAGCGTACGGCTGCGCCTGGGGGCGCGCGAACCGTGCCGCACCACTGCGCACAACCACTCGATCGAGTCGCAGCGACGGTTGGGTCACCCGAGCGCTCCGGGTCGTAACCACCGATGAGTCGGACCCGTTGGAGGGGGCATGGGCTTCACGATCGGCGGCATCCGTGAGAAACGTTCCGGCGCGCGACGGCGCGGCCGCGGCACCGAGGGCACCGCGGTGGCCGAGTACACAGGACTCCGGGGCTGGGCCGTGGTGCCCGGCACCCGGGCCGAGGCCGGCGCCTGCTCCTGCGGGCAGCGGGCCTGCTCCTCCCCCGGCGCCCATCCGCTCGGCTTCGCCCGGGAGGTCCCGGCGGGGGCCGGTCTCGACGCCGCGGCGGACGCCTGGGGCGAGACGCCGGGCGCCTCGATGCTGCTGCCGGTGGGCCGCACCTTCGACGTCCTGGACGTCGCGGAGCAGGCCGGGCGGCGCGCCCTGGTGCGGATGGAGCGGATGGGATTGCCGCTGGGTCCGGTGGCGGTGACGCCGACCGGCCGGGCGCAGTTCTTCGTCGCCCCCGGAGCCGCCGCCGAACTGCCCGGCCTGCTCTACCGCATGGGCTGGGACGACGCGGACCTGGACCTGCGGGCGCTCGGTCCGGGCACGCACATCACCGCCCCGCCCTCCGACCTCGGCGGCCTCGGCCCGGTCCGCTGGCTGCGCCCACCGGTGCTGGACACCGCCGCCACTCCCCCGCGGGCGCGGCTGCTGCTGGGGACGCTGGCGTACGTCTGCCACCGCTCGTAACGGATACGGGAACGGCGGACGGGAACGGCGGACGGAACGGCGGACGGGAACGGCGGACGGAACGGCGGACGGGAACGGCGGACGGGCGGCAGGCTCCCGTGGGAGCCGCCGCCCGTCCGCCGTACGCAAGGGTGTGAGCCCGCGTCAGTCCCCGATCAGCGCGTCCACGAAGGCGCCGGACTCGAACGGAGCCAGGTCGTCCGCCCCCTCCCCCAGCCCGATCAGCTTCACCGGTACGCCCAGCTCGCGCTGGACCGCGATGACGATGCCGCCCTTGGCGGTGCCGTCGAGCTTGGTGAGGACGATGCCGGTGATGTCCACGACCTCGGCGAAGACCCGGGCCTGCACGAGGCCGTTCTGCCCGGTGGTGGCGTCCAGGACCAGCAGGATCTCGTCCAGCGGACCGTGCTTCTCGACGACCCGCTTGACCTTGCCCAGCTCGTCCATGAGACCGGTCTTGGTGTGCAGCCGGCCGGCGGTGTCGATGAGGACGACGTCGGCCCCCTCGGCGATGCCCTCCTTGACCGCGTCGTAGGCGATCGACGCCGGGTCGCCGCCCTCGGGCCCGCGGACCGTACGGGCTCCGACGCGCTCGCCCCAGGTCTGGAGCTGGTCGGCGGCGGCGGCGCGGAAGGTGTCGGCCGCGCCGAGCACCACGCTGCGGCCGTCGGCGACGAGCACCCGCGCCAGCTTGCCGGTGGTGGTGGTCTTGCCGGTGCCGTTGACGCCGACGACCATCACGACGCCCGGGGTCTCGGCGCCGCCCTCGGTCTTGACCTCGCGGTCGAAGTCCGGGCCGAGCAGGGTGATCAGTTCTTCGCGCAGCAGGGCACGCAGGTCCTCGGGGGTGCGGGTGCCGAGCACCCGGACGCGCTCGCGGAGCCGCTCGACGAGTTCCTGGGTGGGGGCGACGCCGACGTCGGCGGTGAGGAGGGTGTCCTCGATCTCCTCCCAGGTGTCCTCGTCCAGGTTGTCCCGGGACAGCAGCGTGAGCAGCCCCTTGCCGAGCGAGTTCTGCGAGCGGGCGAGCCGGGCCCGCAGCCGGACGAGCCGGCCCTCGGTGGGCTCGGGGATCTCCAGCGCGGGCGGCGCCGGAGCCTCGACGACCGGGGTCTCCTCGACGGGCGCGGTGGCGTCCGGGAGGCCGACTTCGTCGATGGTGCGCCGCGCTTCGTCGCGCGGCGTCTCGGCCTCCTCGCCGACACGCGGTTCGGCGGGAGGGGTGATGGTCGGCGTGGACGGCGGCGGGGGCGGCAGCTTCTTCTTCTTGCGGCTGCCGACCACGAGCCCGCCGACCAGGCCGACAGCGACCAGGGCGATGACTACAGCGAGGATGACGATTTCGACGAGTTCCATAACCCGACCAGTATCGGCCACAGCCGCCGCGTGGGCACGGCCCCGCACGCCGTCCGGCCCTCCACCGAACCCCTATGCACCTTTTGGGCGTAGCGCGGCATGTTCATCCCTACACTTCTGACGACACGGCAGCTACGGTGCGCTCCGCCCGCCCACCCGGCGAAAGGGAACGCCCGTCATGGCCTTCACCGTGGTCCGGTTCAACCTCGTCGATCCCGAAGCCACCCCCGTAACCCACGCGGCCCGCTACCGGGCCGCCCTGGAGATGGCCGCGTACGCGGACGAGCACTCCGTCGACACCGTGCGGACCGAGGAGCACCACGGGGTGGCGAACTCCTGGCTGCCCTCCCCGTTCACCTTCGCCGGTGCGGTCTTCGGCGCCACCCGCCGGATCGCGGTGACGGTGTCGGCGATCATCGGCCCCCTGCACGACCCGCTGCGTCTCGCGGAGGACATCGCGGTGCTCGACCTGCTGAGCGCGGGCCGGCTGGTGACGGTCGCGGGGATCGGTTACCGGCCCGAGGAGTACGAGCGGGCGGGGGTCGAGTGGAGGCGGCGCGGCAGGCTCCAGGACGAGCTGCTGGAGACGCTGCTGACGGCCTGGACCGGGGAGCCGTTCCCGTACCGGGGGCGTACGGTACGCGTCACCCCGCGCCCGTACACCCGGCCGCATCCGCTGCTCCTGGTGGGCGGGGGCTCGCGGGCGGCGGCGCGGCGGGCGGCCCGGCTGGGGCTGCCGTTCTTCCCGAGCGCGCATCTGCCGGAGCTGGAGGCGTACTACCACCGGCAGCGGGAGGCTTACGGGACACAGGGGTACTGCGTGATGCCCGCGGCCCGGACGCCGCTGCTCCATGTGTCCGAGGACCCGGAGCGGGCGTGGGCGCTGCACGGGGAGCACCTGCTGCACGAAGCGCGGACGTACGCCTCCTGGCAGTCGAAGGACATCCGCTCGGCGGTGCGCTCGGCGGCCACGACGGTGGCGGAGCTGCGCGCGGAGGGGGTGTACCGGATCCTCACACCGCAGGCCCTGGCGGCGAGGGACGCGGACTCCCTGGTGCTGCATCCCCTATGCGGCGGGATGCCGGTGGAGGAAGGGTGGCGCAGCCTGCGGCTGTTCTGCTCGGCGCTGCGGACGCCGACTGCCCCGGCTCGGGGATGAGCCGGGGCAGCGGGTCGAGGAGAGGGGGCAGCGGGGGGTCAGCCCATCTCCTCCAGCGCCTTGCCCTTGGTCTCCTTCACGAACTTGAGCACGAAGGGGATCGAGAGCACGGCGAAGCAGGTGTAGATGATGTACGTCCCCGAGAGGTTCCAGTCGGCCAGGCTCGGGAAGCTCGCGGTGATGGCCCAGTTGGCGATCCACTGCGCGAAGACGGCGACGCCGAGTGCGGCGGCGCGCAGGCGGTTGGGGAACATCTCGCCCAGGAAGACCCAGACGACGACACCCCACGACAGGGCGAAGAAGAGCACGAACGTGTGGGCGGCGATCAGGGCCACGACACCCTGCGTCTCGGGCAGCTTGCCGTCGACCAGGTCGGCGGAGAAGGCCCAGGCCTCGACGGCGAGCGCGACCGCCATACCGACGGAACCGACGAGGGCGAGCGGCCTGCGCCCCACCCGGTCCACCAGCACCATGGCGATCACCGTACCGATGATGTTGATGATGGAGGTGGTGAACGAGTAGAAGAACGAGCCGCTCGGGTCGACACCGACGGACTGCCACAGCGTCGCCGAGTAGTAGAACGCCACGTTGATGCCGACGAGCTGCTGGAACATCGACAGGCCGATGCCGACCCAGACGATGGGCAGGAAGCCGAAGCGGCTGCCGAGCAGGTCCTTGAAGGAGGACTTGTGCTCACGGTGCATGGCGGTCTCGATCTCGGCCACGCGGGCGTCGAGGTCGATGTTCTTGCCTTCGACCTCCGCGAGGATCTTGCGTGCCTGGTCCTTCTTGCCGACCGAGATGAGGAAGCGCGGGGACTCGGGGATGGCGAAGGAGAGCAGGCCGTACAGGATGGCCGGGACGACCATCACGCCGAGCATCCACTGCCAGGCCTCCAGGCCCAGGATCTCGCCGCGCTGGTCGCCGTCGGCGATCTGCAGGACGGCGTAGTTGACCAGCTGGGAAATGGCGATGCCGATGACGATGGCGGCCTGCTGGAAGGAGCCGAGCCGGCCGCGGTAGGCGGGCGGGGAGACCTCGGCGATGTAGGCCGGGCCGATCACGGACGCCATGCCGATGGCGAAGCCGCCGATGACGCGCCACATCGCCAGGTCCCAGAGCGCGAACGGCAGCGCGGAGCCGATCGCACTGGCGGTGAAGAGCACCGAGGCGATCTGCATGCAGCGGATGCGGCCGATCCGGTCCGCGATCCGGCCGGCGGTGGCGGCGCCGATCGCACAGCCGATCAGCGCGACGGCGATGACCTGGGCGAGCGTCCCGGAGCCGATGTCGTACCGGTCACGGATGGCCTCGACGGCCCCGTTGATGACCGAACTGTCGTAGCCGAACAGGAAGCCGCCCATCGCCGCGGCCGCCGTGATGAAGATGACATGGCCGAGGTGGTCCGGATGGGCCGCTCGGGCTCCGGACTCCGGTCCGTTCGCTGTGCTGGTCACGTGAACTCCTGATGCCTGGCCCAAGTCAGAGGTGGGGGGTGAGCCTTCCCAGTGGGGCACAACATCCGGCCCGCCACCACTTGAAGGTGAAATTAACTTTGCAGAGGTTATGCGTTCAAGAAACGAAGTCAAACACCGGGGTCGGAACGACGTCTACCCAGGTCCGCGCAGAGCGTGCGTCGAACCTCTGATGATCCGGTAAAAAGTCAGCGCAGCCGCTGACTGATCACCTTGGAGACCCCGTCGCCCTGCATGGAGACGCCGTACAGCGCGTCGGCGACCTCCATCGTGCGCTTCTGATGGGTGATGACGATCAGCTGGGAGCTCTCCTGGAGCTCCTCCATGATCCGGATCAGCCGCTGCAGGTTGGTGTCGTCGAGCGCGGCCTCGACCTCGTCCATCACATAGAAGGGACTCGGCCGGGCCTTGAAGATGGAGACCAGCAACGCCACGGCCGTCAGGGAGCGCTCCCCGCCCGAGAGCAGGGAGAGCCGCTTCACCTTCTTGCCCGGCGGGCGGGCCTCGACGTCCACCCCGGTGGCGAGCATGTTGTCCGGGTCGGTCAGGATCAGCCGCCCGTCACCGCCGGGGAAGAGCCGGGCGAAGACGCCCTCGAACTCGCGGGCGGTGTCCCGGTACGCCTCGGTGAACACCTGCTCGACCCGCTCGTCGACCTCCTTGATCACCTGGAGCAGGTCGGCCCGGGTCTTCTTCAGGTCTTCGAGCTGTTCGGAGAGGAACTTGTGCCGTTCCTCCAGCGCCGAGAACTCCTCCAGCGCGAGCGGATTCACCTTCCCGAGTTGCTGGTACGCCCGTTCGGCCGACCGCAGCCGCTTCTCCTGTTCCGCCCGGACGAAGGGCTTCGGCCGGTTACGCGGATGCTCCGGGTCCTCCGGCAGCTCCTCGCCCTCCGCCGCGGGGGACGGCGGCACCAGCTGGTCGGGGCCGTACTCGGCGGTCAGCCCGGCCGGCTCCACACCCAGCTCCTCCAGGGCCTTCGTCTCCAACTGCTCGATGCGCAGCCGCTTCTCGGCGCCCAGCACCTCGCCCCGGTGGACGGAGTCGGTGAGCTTGTCCAGCTCACCCTTCAGGTCGCGGCTCCGGCCCCGCTCGGCGGCCAGCTCGCGCTCCCGCTCACCCTTGGCGGCCTCGGCCGAGGTCCGCTCCCGGTCGGCCCGTACGAGGGACACCTCGACGTGCGCCAGCAGTTGGCGGGCGCCGGAGGCGACGGCGGAGGCGACGGCCGCCTCGTGCCGCAGGCGGGCCCGGCGCTGCTCGGCACGGGCGCGGGCCTCGCGTTCGGTCCTGGCCGCCCGGTCGAGCCCGTCGGCGCGCCCGGCCAGCGACTTGACCCGTTCCTCGTGGGTACGGGCCTGGAGCCGGGCCTCCATCTCGGTCTGGCGGGCGTTGGCACCGTCGGCGGCGAGCCGGTCCCGTACGGAGGTGTCGGGCTCCTCCTCCACGGGCGCCTCCTGGGCCACCAGCAGCCGCTCGGCCAGCTCCTCCGCCTCCGCCACCGCCCGCTCCAGGGCCCCTTGGGCGCGGGCGGCGGAGGCCGTCATCCGCTCGGCCTCGCCCGCCGCGGCCCGGGCCTGCCCGGAGAGCCGGCCGAGCTGCTGGGCGACGCCCGACTTCTCCCGCTCGGCCACCCGCCGCCGCTCCCCCAGCTCCTCGACGAGCGCGGTGCCCTCCTCGCGCCGCTCCCCCGCCAGCCGCTGGGCCCGCGCCAGCTCCTCGCACCGCCCGGCGAGGTCGGCCAGCTCGGCGGCGGCCTCGTCCACGGAGGCCTGCACCTCCAGGAGGCTGGGTGCCCCGGCGGAGCCGCCGTGCGCGAAGTGGGCGGAGAGCACGTCCCCTTCACCGGTCACCGCCGTCAGCCCGGGGTGCGCGGCGACGAGGGCCTCGGCGTCCCGCAGGGTGGGGACGACGACCATGTCGCGTACGAGGCGGTGCACGGCGCGCATCAGGGGGGCGGGGCCGGTGACCAGGGCGGCCACGGCGGGGGCGGCGAGGCTGGTGACACTCTCGGTACGGCCCGGAGCGCCGGCCCCGGTCTCCGTCCTTCCCGGCCCTGCGGTCCTCGTAGGGCTGTGCGCTCCACCCTCCGCGCCGCCCGGCGCCTCGTCCTCCGCGCCACCGGGCGCTCCGCTCTGCGTGGGCAGCCGGGCGGCATGGCCCTCACCCGGTACGTGCTCCCCGCCCTGCCCCGGTACGTGACCGGCCCGGGGGCCCTCGTCGGCGCCCGCCGCCCCGCTCCCCAGCAGCATCGCCGCGCGCCCCGCGTCCCGCGCGCGCAGCAGCCGGATCGCCTCGGCGGCCGTGGCCGGGTCCCGGACCGCCACCGCGTCCGCCGCGGCACCGAGGGCGGCGGCGACCGGGACCTCGTACCCGGGCTCGACGGTGAGCAGTTCGGCGGCCGGGCCCAGCAGCCCCGCCGGCCGGTCCCGGGCGCCCAGCAGCGCGCCCGTACCGTCCTTGCGGCGCAGCCCCAGGGCCAGTGCGTCGTGCCGGGCCGCGACCGCCGCCCGCCTGCGCTCGGCGGCCGTCGCCTCCTCGCGGGCGGCGCTGTGGGCGGCCTGGGCCCCGGCGAGCGCCTGCTTGGCCTCCTCGTGGCGGGCGGTCAGCTCCTCGTCGTCCGCGTCCAGGCCTTCGACCTCGGCCCTGAGCTGCTCGTACTCCTCCTGGGCGGTGACCGCGCGCTCCTGCGCCTCGTCGCGGGAGGCGGCCAGCCGGTCGATCTCGGCCTGTGCCGAACCGGCCCGGCCGCGGGCCGCGTTGACCTGGCCGCTCAGGCGGGCCAGTCCTTCGCGGCGGTCCGCGATGGCCCGGGCGGCGTCCTTGAGGCGGCGCTCCTCGGCGGCCAGCTCGTGCTCCAGGTCGGCGCGGTGGGCGACGGTGTCCTCCAGCGCGTGTTCGGCCGCCTCCAGGCCCGCCGTCAGCTCCGCCTCCTGCTCGCGGATCCGGGCGGCCTCGCGCTCCAGGTCCTCGGGGTCACGGCCGCGGCGCTCCTCGGCGGGGGCCTCGGTGGCGCTCCTGACCCGGGCGTCGGCCAGCGAGACCGTGCCGCGGACCCGCTCGGCCAGTTGCGACAGCTCGTACCAGGTCTGCTGGGCCCGCTGGAGCCGCGGCGCGAGGCGGCGCACCTCACCCTCCAGCTCGGCCTCCCGGGTGAGGGCCGCCTTCAGCTCGGCCTCGGCCGCGTCCTTGCGCTTCTTCACCTCGGCCTCGTCGGCGATCTCGTCGCGCAGCGCGTCCCGCAGGGTCACCAGGTCGTGGGCGAGGAGCCGGAGGCGGGCGTCGCGCAGGTCGGCCTGGATGACGGCGGCCCGGCGGGCGACGGCGGCCTGCCGCCCGAGCGGCTTCAGCTGACGGCGCAGCTCGTCGGTGAGGTCCTGGACACGGGCCAGATTGGCGCCCATCGCGTCCAGCTTCCGCAGCGCCTTCTCCTTGCGCTTGCGGTGCTTGAGGACGCCGGCGGCCTCCTCGATGAAGGCCCGGCGGCCCATCGGGTCGGCGTGCAGGACGGAGTCCAACTGGCCCTGGCCGACGATGACGTGCATCTCACGGCCGATACCGGAATCGGAGAGGAGTTCCTGGATGTCCAGCAGCCGACAGGTGTCGCCGTTGATCTGGTATTCACTGCCGCCATTGCGGAACATGATCCGAGTGATCGTCACTTCGGCGTACTCGATGGGCAATGCGCCATCGGAATTGTCGATGGTCAGCGACACTTCGGCCCGGCCGAGCGGGGGCCGCCCGGTCGTCCCGGCGAAGATCACGTCTTCCATCTTGCCGCCGCGCAGGGATTTGGCCCCCTGTTCCCCCATGACCCAGGAGAGGGCGTCCACCACATTGGACTTTCCGGATCCATTGGGGCCGACGACGCAGGTGATCCCCGGTTCGAACCGCAGGGTGGTGGAGGATGCGAACGATTTGAAACCACGCAGGGTCAGGGCCTTGAGGTGCACGCCGCCGGACTCTACCTTTCCCGCTCGGTTTCGGTGATGAAGGTGCAGGGCACATCAGACGGTGAGCGAGGGGGCTGCGGCGGGGGCCGGGGGGTCCGGGCAAAGAAAAAAGGGACGCCGAAGCGTCCCTGTAGATCTTGTTCGCGTAGAACTTGTTCGCGTAGAACTTGCCGCGTAGATCCTGGTGCGGTCCTGCACGGCGCATCGCCACGGCGACCGGGGCGGTGCGCCGCCGGCAACCGGAGACAGAGAGCCCCCTCGGTCAGGGACCCGGTCCTCCGGGGACGGCGATCCGTGACGCAGGACGGATCAGATATAGAGAGATGTCACGAGGCTGCCGAGCATGCACAGCGACCGGCCCGAGGGGCCACCGGTCAGGTCAGTGCGGGCTCGCCCTGGGGTACGTCGATGTCGATGCTGTCGAGCAGCGACTCCTGGTGCTGAGCGGCGGCGTTGAGCGCGTCGTTCTCGTCCTGGATCCGGTTGAGCTCGGATTCCAGGTCCTGGACGCGCTGCTGGAGCCGTCGCATCTCGGCGAGGAGTCGCGGGTCGGAACCGCCGACGTAACCGAGAAGCGCCTTTGCCATGATGGATGGTCCTCCACAATGAGTGACCGACCGATGCGGTGTGGGTCGTCAGGGGATCGCACCCGCGGTGCTCGGCAGGGCTCTGTCACCACTGCGGTTCTGCTGCATATCAGCTCTACCGAACAGCTAAGGTGCGCGGGGTTTTCAGCGTCTCACCAAAAAGTTTGACGGTCAACACGATCACACCCCGTGGAGCCAGGTGTCCCGGGGGCGCGCGGCCGGACGATCATGCGGCGCGACTCTCCTGCGGGACCCCGACGGGTGTGGAGATCTTCGTCAATGCCGCAGCCTTGCACGACATTCCGCTTCTGGCAACCGTCGGTCTCCGCGCGGTCCTTCCGCAGGTCATTTCGGGTGCGGGGGTCCGAGGGGCCGACCGGTGACCGTTCGCCGCGCCGCGTTCACCGAGCGGATCCGCGGCGCCGGCACGACCCCGTATCAGCGGATGGCGAATCCGTCGTAACCGCCGCGCGGGGTGTCCCAGATCTCAGTGACTCCGTCTACCCGCCCGGGTGTGTCGGCGGAGCGCAGCCAGTCCAGCAGACGGTGGCAATTGTCACGTGACCCCTCGGCTACGACCTGCACCCGGCCGTCGTCGAGATTGAGTGCAAAGCCCACGAGTCCGCCGATCTCCAAAGCGTTTGCCCTGGTGAACCAGCGGAATCCTACTTGCTGTACTCGGCCGCGTACCCAGACGACCAGCCGTGCCTCTTCGTTCATGCCCGAACGCTAACCGGCCAATAGCTCCAAGGGCACGGCGGCCCCTTTGACCCATGGCGTACAGTCCCGTCGCAATAGCCTCACTCGATCGGGTGAGTATGGGAATGAAGATCGACCGGTAATCGGGTGACGTCGCCGTGACGTCCGGAGCATGAGGAAGGCACCGCGCATGGGACGCCACCGACGATCCGCCGCAGGCCCCGCCGCCGAGGAACCCGCGGCCGGAGCCTCCTCGCGGCACCGGGGCACGCGCCGGAAGAAGAAGTCCGCGGTGCCCCTGCGCACCGGGCTCCTCGGTGCGTCGGCCGCGATGGCGGTCGGCGCGGTCGCCGTCGCCTCGGGGCTGCTCCCCGGCGGCGACACCCACACCTCGGGCGGCAGATCGGCGGCCGACCAGGTGCGCACCGGCGGCGCCCCCGACCTGCTGACGCAGCAGGGCGGCTCCACCGCCCCGGCCGACCGCTCCGCCTCCCCCACCAGCCGGGGCAGCGAGCGCCCCGGGGCCCCGTCGAAGACGCCCACGAAGTCGCCGTCCACGACCCCCTCGAAGTCGCCCTCCAGCAGCGCGTCGAAGACCCCGTCGAAGCCGGCCGCGCCCTCCGCCACCCCCTCAAGGAAGCCGGTCACCACACCGTCCGAGAGGTCGAAGGCGCCCACCACGGCCCCGAAGAAGAGCACCGCCCCGGCGAGCAGGACTCCGGCGCCGCCGAAGAAGACCGTCGCCCCGCCGCCCAGCAAGAAGCCCGCCCCCTCACCCTCCGGCACCTCCGCCCGCGCCGAGGTGCTGGCCCTGGTGAACCAGGAGCGCGCGAAGGTCGGCTGCTCCCCGCTGACCACCAGCACCCCCCTCACCTCGCTCGCCCAGAACTTCAGCGAGGACATGGCGGCCCGCGGCTTCTTCGACCACACCGACCCGGACGGCGACACCCCCTGGGACCGGGCCGCCCAAGCCGGCGTGCAGGGACTCGGCGCGGAGAACATCGCCCGCGGCCAGGCCGACGCCCAGGCCGTGATGACCGCCTGGATGAACAGCGACGGCCACCGCGAGAACATACTCAACTGCGACTACAGGACGATCGGCATCGGCGTCCATGAGGGCTCCGGCGGCCCGTGGTGGACCCAGAACTTCGGCTTCTGACGCATCGCACCCCCGACTCACGCCCGCACCGCGCTCACTCGGAGTGGGCGCGGTGCGGGCGTAAGCTGATGAGATGGCCAGCGACCCGGGCGATCTCGCCTTCGACGTCTTCTCCCGGCAGTGCCCCTCGCGCTCCACGCTGGAGCACGCCACCGGCCGCTGGGGCAGTCTGACGCTGGGCGCGCTGTACGGGAACAGGCTCCGGTTCAACGAGCTGCGCCGCCGGGTCGACGGGGTCAGCGAGAAGATGCTCTCCCAGACGCTGCACGCCCTGGAGCGCGACGGGCTGGTCCTGCGGGACGCGCAGCCGGTCAATCCGCCCCGGGTGGATTACGAGCTCACCCCGTTCGGCCGCGAGGTCGCCGGGAGACTCATCGGGCTCATCCAGCTCGTCGAGGGGCGGATGGGTGACGTACTGACCGCCCGGACGCGCTACGACGAGAGCCGTGGCGGCCGCTGACAGCGCGGGCAGAAGTAGCTGGACCGGTTCATCCAGGCGCGGCGGCGCATCGGCGTCCCGCAGCGGCGGCACGGCTCGTCCTCCCTGCCGTACGCGTCGAGTGAGCGGTCGAAGTAGCCGGACTCGCCGTTGACGTTGACGTAGAGGCTGTCGAAGCTGGTGCCGCCCTGGGCGAGGGCCGCGTTCATCACGTCCCGGGCGTGGCCGAGCAGCTCGGCGGACCTGGGGCGGGTCAGGGTCGCGGTGGGCCGGTCGTAGTGGAGCTTGGCGCGCCAGAGCGCCTCGTCCGCGTAGATGTTGCCGACGCCGCTGATCAGCGACTGGTCCAGCAGCGCGCGCTTGACCGTCGTACGGCGCAGGCGCAGGGCCGTGTGGAACGCTGCGTCGTCGAAGAGCGGGTCGAGCGGATCCCGGGCGATGTGCGCGATGGTGTCGGGCAGGCCGTCGGGGGTGGTGTCGTGGAGCGAGAGCCCGCCGAAGGTGCGCTGGTCCACGAAGCGCAGCTCGGTACCGAGCGCGTCGTCGAACCGCAACCGGATGCGCAGGTGCTTCTCGTCGGGCGCGTCCGTGGGCCGGACCAGCAGCTGTCCGCTCATACCGAGATGACCCAGCAGCGAGGAGGCGGCCTCGTCGATCGGTACCCAGAGGTACTTGCCGCGCCGCATCGCCGTACCGAAGCGGACCCCGCGCAGCCGGGCGGCGAAGTCGGGGCCGCCCGCGAGGTGCCGGCGGACCGAGCGGGGGTGCAGGACCTCGACGTCGGTGACGGTCCGGCCGCTCACCCAGCGCTCCAGGCCCCGGCGTACGACTTCGACCTCGGGCAGCTCGGGCACGGTGGACCACTCCAGACACGACGACGGTAGTACGGGGGCGCGGTACCCGCTCCCCGGGACAGCGAGAACCCCCCGGTGCGCGGGGCACCGAGGGGTTTCGGGTTGTGCTTCAGGCCGGAGTGGCGTCCGCGTTCGGCGACGGTTCGGCAGGGGTGTCGGCGGCCCCTCCGTCGGCCGCGGACTTCTCCGCGGCCTGCCGTGCCTCCGCGGCGGCGCTGATCTCGCGCCAGGCGGATTCCGCCGCCTGCTGCTCCGCTTCCTTCTTGCTACGGCCGGTGCCGGTGCCGTACGAGACACCACCGACGCGAGCAGCAGCAGTGAAGGTCTTCTCGTGGTCCGGGCCGGTCTCCGTGACGAGGTACTCGGGGACTCCGAGGCTCTCGCTCGCGGTGAGCTCCTGGAGGCTGGTCTTCCAGTCCAGGCCGGCGCCGAGGTTCGAGGACCTGTCGATCAGCGGGTCGAAGAGCCGGTGGACCAGCTCCGAGGCCGCGCTGAGGCCCTGGTCGAGATAGACCGCGCCGATCACCGCTTCCAGTGTGTCGGCGAGGATGGAAGCCTTGTCCCGGCCACCCGTGCCCTCTTCACCGCGGCCGAGCCGGATGAAGGAGCCGAGTTCGAGGCCGCGGCCCACCTCCGCAAGTGCACGTGAGTTGACCACCGCGGCCCGCAACTTGGCCAGCTGGCCTTCGGGCAGGTCGGGGTGGGTGCGGTACAGCGTGTCCGTGACCACCAGGCCGAGCACCGAATCCCCGAGGAATTCGAGCCGCTCGTTGGTGGGCAGACCGCCGTTCTCGTATGCGTACGAACGATGGGTCAGCGCACGCACCAGAAGGGCGGACTCGAGGTGATACCCGAGCCGCCCTTCCAGAAGCGTGTGGGACGAGGCTGTGTTGACGTTGTCTGCCTGCTTCTTGGCGCTGGACAACTCAGACATCGGGCCTCTCACCAGCCGCTCAGACCTCGAGGACCTGGCGCTTGTTGTAGGTGCCGCAGCTCGGGCACGCAATGTGCTGGAGCTTCGGCTCCTGGCAACGCTCGCACGAAACCAGGGTGGGGACCGCAGCCTTCCACTGCGACCGGCGGTGGCGCGTGTTGCTGCGCGACATCTTCCGCTTCGGAACAGCCACGGCTACTTCTCCTGCTTCTCGTCGACGCCCGGTTCGGCGCCGCCCATGTTGTCCTTCTCGCCGTCCTGAACGGTCTCGGCGAGTCCTTGCAGTGCCGCCCAACGGATGTCGACGGCGTCGTGGTGGTGGCCCGGGTTCTCGTCCAGCCTGATTCCGCATTCGGAACACAGACCGGCGCAGGTCTCCTTGCACACCGGCTGCATGGGCAGTGCGAGCACTACCGCGTCACGCAGCACTGACTCGAGGTCGAACAAGCCGTCCTCAAGGAAGAACCTGTCCTCGTCGCCCTCGGCGTCGTCGGCCGGGTCCGCAGGGCGGCCCCGGTCATCGGCGTCAGGGTACGAGAACATCTCCTGGAAATCCGCGTCGACCTCGACGGTCAGCGGCTCCAGACACCTTACGCACTCCCCCTCGGCGCTCGCACGGGCGGTCCCTGTGACAAGCACCCCTTCCATGACCGATTCGAGTCGGAGGTCCAGCTCCAGGGGCGCGCCTTCCGGCACACCGATGACGCCGTCGATACCGAGAACCGGTGAACCGGGTGCGTCCACCGAGCGGGAGAGCCGCTTCAGGGCACCTGGACGCCGACCCAGCTCGCGCGTATCGAACACGAGAGGGTTGCGGTGGTCGAGGTGGCCGTTCAGGGCGTTTCCTGCTTTCAGAATCATGGGTGTCGTGCTCGCTGCGAAGGGGAGGGGCCGTCCGTGGTCCCGATTCGGGCCGGCACCGCTTCGGAGACGAAACGGGCAGCCGAGATCGCGGACCTGTGCGCGGCCGAGGATTCAGGATACTGGACGGACCGCTCAGCACCCAATCGGACCAGCCCGGCCTCGGGTCAGCGGCCCTCTTCGTAGCGGCGCAGCTGCTCCAGGTCGATCATGCTGGTGTCGAAGAGGCTGGTCTCGTCCAGCGCGCCCTGGTTCTGCTGGGCGGGCACCTGGGGCTGCTGCTGCCAGCCGTACTCCGGCTGGGCCTGCGGCGGGGGCGGGTACTGGTTCGGGTCGTAGGCGGGCTGCTGGTAGGCCGCGTACGGGTCCGGCACCTGCTGGTAGCCGTAGGGGTCCTGGGCGGTCTGCTGCGGCGGCTGCTCCTGGTAGCCGTAGGCCGCCTGCGCGTACTCGGCCTGCCCGTACTCCGCCGGTGCGTGGTCCGGTTCGTCCTGGGCGAGCCGCTGCTCCTGGTAGAGCGGCTGCTGGGGCACCTGCCGCGGCTCCGGGGTGGCGAGCTCGGCGAGTCCGGCCAGGTAGTCGGCGTCGCTGGTGTGGCCCTGGGCGCCCGCAGCGTCCTGGGCGGCCATGTGGGCCCCGAGGTCGTCGGAGGCGACCCGGCCGTGCAGCTTCTGCCGGCCGCGGCCGACCGCCTCCAGGGTCTTGGCGAGCACCGCCTCGAAGGCGCCGAACTTGGCGTCCACGTACGCGTCCGCCCGCCGGCGCAGTATCTCCGGGTCGGCGCTGCGCTCGGGGGCCTCGGCGAAGTCGGGGTCCTGGTAGCCCTGCTCGTCCAGACCCTGGCCCCGGCCGAGCAGCTTCTCGCGGCCGCGGTCCACGGAGCCGATGGTCTTGGTGAGGACGACCTCGAAGTTGGCGAGCTTGCTGTCGACGTAGTCGTCGGCCTCGGCCCGGACCTCCTCGGCCTCGCGGCGGGCCTCGGAGAGGATCCGGTCCGCCTCGCTCTGCGACTGGCGGGCGATCTCGGTCTCGGTGATCAGGGAGGAGCGCTCGGCGTGGGCGGACCGGATGATCCGCTCGGCCTCCTGCCGGGCCTGCTCGGCGAACTGCTGCTGGCCGCCGATCAGCTCCTGGGCGTGGGCGAGCGAGCCGGGCAGGGCCTCACGTACCTCTTCGAGCATGGCGAGCAGCTCGGCGCGGTTGACCACGCACGAGGCCGACATGGGCATGGCGCGGGCGTTCCCGACCGCTTCGACGATCTCGTCGAGCTTCCTCTGCACGTCCACCGTGTGCTCGCCACTCTCTGCTGCTCTGTTGGAGACGGACGGGACGACTGTAAGGCCAGTCGACTCCCGCCCGACACCTGGTGACGGGCCGTCAGCCGGTCAGCGCTCGTCCAGACGCTCCACGAGGGCCGCGTGGACCGCGGGCGGCAGCAGGTGGGAGACGTCACCACCCCAGGTGGCGACCTCCTTGACCAGCGAGGAGGACAGGAAGCTGTACGTCGGGTTGGTCGGTACGAAGAGCGTCTCGACGCCCGAGAGGCCGTTGTTCATCTGGGCCATCTGGAGCTCGTAGTCGAAGTCGCTGACGGCCCGCAGGCCCTTCACGATCGCCGGGATCTCCCGCTGCTTGCAGAAGTCGACCAGCAGGCCGTGGAAGGACTCCACCTCCACGTTGCCGAAGTCGGCGGTGACCTCGCGGATCAGCTCGATCCGCTCGTCCACGGTGAACAGCCCCTGCTTGGACTGGTTGATCATCACCGCGACGTGCACCACGTCGTACAGCTTCGAGGCACGTTGGATGATGTCGAGATGTCCGTTGGTGATGGGGTCGAAGGACCCCGGACAGACGGCGCGGCGCACTGTCATTCCCTCGCTCTCCGGTCCGGTCATCGTGCGTCTTCGCACGTAGCGGCGGCGCGACCGTACCAAAGCGTTCCCTCGCCGTAGCGACGGGCCCGCAGTGGCTCGAATCCGGCGGGCCAGCCGAATTCTCCGCCCCGGGTGCTGCGTTCCACGGTGACGAGCGCATCGCCGGTGAGCCACCCCTGAGCACGGAGTGTGAGCAGGATCTCGCGGAGGTCATCGTCGGTGACGGCGTACGGCGGGTCCAGGAAGACGAGGTCGTACGGGTGCGAGGGCGCCGGTCCTGTCACGATCTGCTCGGCTTTGCCGGTACGGACCTCGGCGCCGGGCAGGCCGAGCGTGCGGACGTTGTCCCGGACCGTGCGCACCGCCTTCTGGTCCGCCTCGACGAGCAGGGCGTGGACGGCGCCTCGGGAGAGCGCTTCGAGGCCGACGGCGCCGGATCCGGCGTACAGATCGGCGACGCGGACGCCTTCCAGCGTGCCGAGCAGCGCTTCCCAGGTGGAGAACAGGCCCTCCCGCGCGCGGTCGGAGGTGGGGCGGGTGCCGGTGCCGGGCGGTACGGCCAGGCGGCGTCCGCCGGCCGATCCGGCGATCACGCGGGTCATGGGTGTCGGGTCCTCGGGGTCGTAGGGGGTGCGGGGTGGTCGGTGCGGCGGCGGGCGCGTGCCGTGCGTCCACGATATGGCGTGCGGCCCGCACCCACCCGTCCGCCTCTCCCCCGTGGGCTCACCCCTTGTCGAGGTACTCCTCGCGGTCCTTGTCCAGCAGCGCGGCCAGCACCGTGCGCAGCTCCGGCAGGTGCTCCAGCTCCGGGTCGGCGGCGACGACCGCGACGGCCTCCTCGCGGGCGGCGGCGATCACCTCCTCGTCGTCGATGACGGTGAGCATCCGCAGCGAGGAGCGCACCCCGGACTGGGCCTGGCCGAGCACATCTCCCTCGCGGCGCTGCTCCAGGTCGATGCGGGAGAGCTCGAAGCCGTCGAGGGTGGCGGCGACGGCACAGAGGCGGGCGCGGGCGGGGCTCGCCTCGTGGGCCTCGCTGACCAGCAGGCAGAGTCCGGGGGCGGATCCCCGGCCGACCCGGCCGCGGAGCTGGTGGAGCTGGGAGACGCCGAACCGGTCGGCGTCCATGATCACCATGGCGGTGGCGTTGGGGACGTTGACGCCGACCTCGATGACGGTGGTGGCGACCAGGACGTCGACGTCGCCGGCGGCGAACCGGCGCATCACGTCGTCCTTCTCGTCCGGGTGCATCCGCCCGTGCAGCACCTCGACGCCCAGCCCGGCCAGCGCGCCCTTGCGCAGCTCGTCCGCGATCTCCAGCACGGCGAGCGGCGGCCGTTTGTCGCCGTCCTCCTCGGGGGCCGCCTTCTTGGACTTCCCCTTCTTCCCCTCCGCCTCCTCGGCGTCGTCGCCGATGCGGGGGCAGACCACGTACGCCTGGTGACCGTTCTCCACCTCTTCGCGGACGCGCTCCCAGGCGCGGCTGAGGAAGTGCGGCTTGTCCTTGGCGGGGACGACATGGCTGGCGATCGGGGAGCGGCCGGCCGGGAGCTGGTCCAGGACGGAGGTCTCCAGGTCGCCGAAGACCGTCATGGCGACCGTGCGCGGGATGGGGGTGGCGGTCATGACGAGGAGGTGGGGCGGCTGCTTGCCCTTGGAGCGGAGGGCGTCGCGCTGTTCGACACCGAAGCGGTGCTGCTCGTCCACGACGACCAGGCCCAGGTCGTGGAACCGCACCTTGTCCTCGATCAGGGCGTGGGTGCCGATGACGATCCCGGCCTCGCCGGTGACCAGGTCGAGCAGGGCCTGCCGGCGGGCGGCCGTACCCATGGAGCCGGTGAGCAGGACGACTCTGGTCCCCCGGTCCGAGCCTCCGAGCATGCCTCCCTCGGCCAGCTCGCCCATCATCTCGGTGATCGAGCGGTGGTGCTGCTGGGCGAGGACCTCGGTGGGCGCGAGCATCGCGGCCTGGCCGCCCGCGTCGACGACGGTGAGCATGGCGCGCAGGGCCACCATCGTCTTCCCGGAGCCGACCTCGCCCTGGAGGAGGCGGTGCATCGGGTGCTCGGTGGCCAGGTCGTCGAAGATCTCCTTGCTGACCTTCTCCTGGCCCTGGGTGAGGGTGAAGGGCAGCTCGGCGTCGAAGGCGTCCAGCAGGCCGTCGGCGACGGGGCGGCGGGCGACGGCGGGGAGCTGGGTGTCGGCGTACCGGCGGCGGGCCAGGGCGACCTGGAGGACGAACGCCTCGTCCCACTTGAGCCGGTCCTTGGCGTCCTCCACGTCCGCCTTCGTCTGCGGCCGGTGCACCTTCAGCAGGGCCTCGGGCAGCGGGGTGAAGCCGCGCCCCTCGCGCAGGGCGGCGGGCAGCGGGTCCACCGCGTCCTGGGCGCTCGGCAGTACGGCGTCGACGGCTTTGGCGATCCGCCAGGAGTCGAGCTGCTTGCAGGCGGGGTAGATCGGCAGCAGCCGTCCGGCGAAGGCGTCCACGGCCTCGGTCGCCTCGTCGGCGTCGGAGGCGTCGAGCAGTTGGTACGTGGGGTGGGCCAGCTGCATCTTCCGGTTGAAGACGGAGACCTTGCCCGCGAACATCGCCTGGCGGCCCGGCAGCAGCTCCTTGTGCGGCTTGTGGACGCCGTGGCCGAAGAAGACCAGCTGGAGGCGGCCACTGCCGTCGGTCAGGGTGACCTCCAGGCGCTTGCCCCGGCCGTTGTTGAACATCAGGATGCGGGCGTCGGCGACCTGGGCGACCACCGTGACGTGCTCGTCCAGCGGGAGGTCGGCCAGCGCGGTCAGCTTGCCGCGCTCCTCGTACCGCCGCGGGTAGTGGTGCAGCAGATCACCGACCGTGTGCAGGTCGAGATGTTCGGCCATCACCTTCGCGGTGGCTCCGCCGAGCAGCTTCTTGAGAGGTTCATCGAACGAGGACACGCGATCCATTGCACACCACGGCACTGACAGCTGTCCGCCGGGCACGCTCGCGTGGTGCGGCTACTCGACGCCGATCAGCAGCGGTGCGCGCTGGTGTCCGCCGCGGTAGACCACGGTGTCCACGGCGAGATGGCCCTCGCGTACGTGCTCCTCCAGCGCGTCGGCGAGCGCGTCCGGGACGTCCTCGCCCAGGACGAGGGTGACCAGTTCGCCGCCGGCCGCCAGCATCCGGTCCAGCACGGTGCGGGCGGTGGCCGGGACGTCGGCGCCGATCACGGCCACGTCCCCGTCGATCAGGCCGAGGATGTCCCCGGCCTGGCAGATGCCCGCCATGGTCCACGACTGGCGCTCGGCGACGGCCAGTTCGGCGTAGCGGGTGGCGCCGGCGGCGGCGCTCATGGCGACCACGTCCTCGTCGAAGCCACGGTCCGGCTCGTGGACGGCGAGGGCGGCGATGCCCTGGACGGCGGCGCGGGTGGGGACGAGGGCGACCCTGACCCCCTCGGTCCTGGCCTGTTCGGCGGCGGCGGCCGCGGTGTGGCGCAGGGCGGCGTCGTTGGGCAGCAGCACCACCTCGCGGGCGTGGGCGCGGCGGATGGCGTCGACCAGTTCGCCGCTGGCGGGCGGTTCGCCGGGGCGGGCGATCACGGTGGTGGCGCCGGCCTCGGCGCAGAGCCCGGCGAGGCCGTCGCCGGGGACCACGACGACCACGGCGCGCTGGGCGGGTTCCGCCTGGATACGGACGTCGTGGCCGCTCTCGGTGGCGAAGTGGGTGATCCGGATGCGGTACGGCCGCCCGGCCTCGACGCCCGCCTCCACCGCGGCCCCGGCGTCGTCGACATGGACGTGGACGTGCCAGAGCCCGTCGCCGCCCACCACGACCAGGGAGTCGCCGAGCGCGTCGAGGCGGGTCCGCAACCGGTCCACCTGCTCGTCCCGGGCCTCCAGGAGGTAGATCACCTCGAAGGCGGGGCCGCCGCCGTCCGCGTCCTCGGGGCAGTCGAGCGGTCCGTCCACAACGGGAACGCTGCCCACGGGAACGCTGCCCACGGGCACGCCTCCCACCGGCAGCCCCACCACCGCCCCGCCGTCCACCGGCGCGGGCGCCGTCCCGGAACCGGCGCGTGGCCCGCGTACCGGCGCCCGCCCGGTCACCGCCTCCACCAGCGCCCCCAGGACCGCGACCAGCCCGCGTCCCCCGGCGTCCACGACCCCGGCCCGGCCGAGCACGGCGAGCTGCTCCGGGGTCTTCGCCAGCGCGGCGCGCGCGCCCTCGTAGGCGGCGCTCACCACGGCGTACAGGTCCGGCTCCTCGCCCTGCGCGGCTTCGGCGGCCGCGGCGGCGACGGTCAGCACCGTGCCCTCCACCGGGTGGGCGACGGCCTGCCGGGCGGCCGCGGCGGCCCGGGTGAGGGCGAGGCGCAGGTGGGCCGCGTCACCGCCGTCGGCGAGCACCCCGGCCATCCCGCGCAGCAGCTGGGCCAGGATCGTGCCGGAGTTCCCGCGGGCGCCGATCAGGGCGCCGTGCGCCATGGCGCGTACGGCGTCGGCGGTGGCGGGTGCGGTGGTGCCGGTCTCATGGGCGGCGAAGACCGCTTCGACGGCCGCTGCGGCGGACTCGACGGTCAGGTAGAGGTTGGTGCCGGTGTCCCCGTCGGCGATGGGATAGACGTTGATCGCGTCGATCTCCGCCCGCTCCCGGCCCAGGGCCTCCAGCGCCAGTGAGCACCAGGTGCGCACCGCGACGGCGTCCAGATCGTCGGGGAGCTGCGGCACCGATGGTCCTCCTTGAAGCGGCCGTGGCAACGGGCTGCACCGCAGGTTAGCCCGCCTGTCAGGGTCCCGGCCGGGACAGGGGGCGGGAGGGCGGTGGGCCAACCCGTGGTAGTTTCGTATCTCCGAAGCAGGCGTTGTATGCTGCTTCGGTTGCCCGATGAGAGTCGGGCCATTCCTCCGGTACCGCCACTTCATTCAATGATTCCGGCGCGCCGGAATTCACTGTAAGTGCATCTGAAGTCTTTGGAGTGACCCGTGGCTGCCAACTGCGACGTCTGCGGCAAGGGGCCGGGCTTCGGCAACAGCATTTCGCACTCGCACCGCCGTACGTCCCGTCGCTGGAATCCCAACATCCAGCGCGTGCGTGCCGTGGTCGGTCGAACGCCGAAGCGGCTCAACGTCTGCACCTCGTGCATCAAGGCCGGCAAGGTCGCGCGCTGACGTATCCGTCGTAGCGCAGCCTTCCGGTTGCCCGAAAAGCCGGTCCACCTCGGTGGACCGGCTTTTTGCTGTGCTCAGGGGGCTGTGCTCGTCGGGTGCCCGGGGGCTGATCAGTCGGTCCGGCGGGTCCGCCAGCCGTGGTCGACCGGGCCGATGCCGCCGCCGAGCGCGAATCCCGCCCGGATCGCTCCGGTGACGTACGCCTTCGCGCCCCGCACCGCCGTGGGCACGTCCTGACCGAGCGCGAGCCCGGAGGCGATGGCGGAGGCCAGGGTGCAGCCGGTGCCGTGGGTGTGCCGGTTGTCGTGGCGGGGGGCGCGCAGCCAGTGTTCGGCGCTCCCGTCGGAGAGCAGGTCCACCGCCTCGCCGGGCAGGTGGCCGCCCTTGATCAGCGCCCAGCGCGGTCCGAACGCGAGGATCTCCTCGGCGGCCCGGCGCATTCCGTCCTCGTCGGTGACCTGTACGCCCGTGAGCTGGGCCACTTCGTCGAGGTTCGGAGTGGCCACCGTGGCGACGGGCAGCAGCTTGGTCCGTACGGAGTCGAGCGCTTCGGCGGCGAGCAGGGCGTCCCCGTGCTTGGAGACCCCGACCGGGTCGACGACGATGGGAGCCCTTGTCCCGGCGAGCAGTTCGGCGACGGTCTCGACGAGGGCGGCCGAGGCGAGCATCCCGGTCTTCACCGCCTGGACGCCGATGTCGTCGACGACGCTGCGGTACTGGGCGCGTACGGCGTCCACCGGAAGCTCCCACGCGCCCTGGACGCCGAGGGAGTTCTGTGCGGTGACGGCGGTGAGCACGCTCATGCCGTGCACACCGAGGGCGAGCATGGTCTTCAGATCGGCCTGGATCCCCGCACCGCCGCCGGAGTCGGATCCGGCGACGGTGAGGACGCGGGGCGGTACAGCGGTACGTATGGGCATACGCAGCAATCTAGCGGCAGCCCCGCAGGGGACTAGTGGGTGTCCTCGATGGCACCGAAGTGGTCCCAGCCGCCCTTGCTGGTCCAGGGGGCACCGTCGACGGTGACCTGGGGCAGGGCGGAGGGGTTGAGGACCTCGCCGATCACCTTCCAGCGGGCGGGGAGTTTCGCGTCGGGCGGGAAGGTCGCCACGATGGCGTGGTCCTCTCCCCCGGTCAGCACCCACTGGAGCGGGTCGACACCGACGGCCTGGCCGATGTCGGACATCTGCGAGGGGATGTCGATGAGGCCCGAGCGCAGGTCGATGCGGACCTTGCTGGCCTCGGCGATGTGCCCGAGGTCCGCGACCAGGCCGTCGCTGACGTCGGTCATCGCGGTGGCGCCGAGTCCGGCGGCGGCGGGGCCCGCGTGGTACGGCGGTTCCGGGCGGCGGTGGGCCTCGACGAAGGCGCGGGGCGAGCGGAAGCCGCGGGAGAGCACGGCGTAGCCGGCGGCGGACCAGCCGAGCCAGCCGGTGACGGCGACGACGTCACCGGGGCGTGCGCCGGCGCGGGTGACGGGTTCGTGGTTGCGCAGGTCGCCGAGGGCGGTGATGGCGACGGTGATGGTGTCGCCGCCGACCACATCGCCGCCGACCACGGCCGCCCCCGCCACCTGGCACTCGTCGCGGAGCCCGTCCATCAGCTCGGCGGCCCAGGTGACCGGGAGGTCGGCGGGGACGACGAGGCCGAGGAGCAGCGCGGTGGGCACGGCTCCCATGGCCGCGATGTCGGCGAGGTTCTGGGCCGCCGCCTTGCGGCCGACGTCGTACGCCGTCGACCAGTCGCGGCGGAAATGCCGCCCTTCCAGCAGGATGTCCGTACTGGCCACGACCCTGCGGTCGGGAGCGGCCACGACCGCGGCGTCGTCGCCGGGCCCCAGCCGTACCGCCGGAGTGGTGGTGAGCCGGGACGTGAGCTCTCTGATGAGCCCGAACTCCCCCAACTCGCCCACGGTTCCCTTCACCGAGTCTCACCTCTCATTTATCGCCCCGGACACCCGTCCGGGCCCCCGGTCGCGCGCCGTCACTGCTGTCGGTACCGTCAGGAGAGCCGCCGGTACCGTCAAGGGATACGTCAACTTCCGCGCTCCGCACGCCACGCTGTGGACGTCACACGGCCCGTAGGTCTCCCCGTCACCCTCGGCGACGCGATAACGTGGCGTCCCTTTCCCCCACATGATCCTCGTGGCCGCCCTGGAGGTTCCGTGGTACAGGCGTACATCCTCATCCAGACCGAGGTGGGCAAGGCGTCGATCGTCGCCGAGACCATTTCCAAGATTCCGGGAGTCATCCAGGCAGAGGACGTCACCGGTCCGTACGACGTGATCGTGCGGGCCCAGGCCGACACGGTCGACGCGCTCGGCCGCATGGTGGTCGCCAAAGTGCAGCAGGTGGACGGCATCACGCGAACGCTGACCTGTCCGGTCGTCCACCTCTGACCCCCGTCCGGTTGCCGCGCGTGGGACGCGCGGCACCGTGATCTCCGCGCGCTGACGGGGCGATCGTACTGCGCCGTGGCGCCCCCGGCCCACGAAGACGGATGCCCCCACCACGGAAGGCCGGGGCGGCACAGGCCGCCCCGGCCTTCCGGGTGTGTCAGCGCAGTCCGGTGGAACGGGTCAACGCGGCCTGGATCAGCCGGTCGACCAGCTCCGGGTAGCTCACGCCGCTCTCCTGCCACATGCGCGGGTACATGGAGATCGGGGTGAAGCCCGGCAGGGTGTTGATCTCGTTGATGACGAACGTGCCGTCCTCGGTGAGGAAGAAGTCGGCACGCACCAGGCCCTCGCAGGAGGTGGCGTCGAAGGCGGCGACGGCGAGCCGCTGGACCTCGGCGGTCTGCTCCTCGGTGAGCGGGGCGGGCACCAGACCGGCGGCCGAGTCGATGTACTTCGCCTCGAAGTCGTAGAACTCGTGCGCGGTGACCGGCGGGATCTCGGCGGGCACGCTGGCGCGCGGTCCGTCCTCGAACTCCAGCACCCCGCACTCGATCTCGCGGCCGCGCAGCAGCGACTCCACCAGGAACTTGGGGTCGTGGCGGCGGGCCTCCTCGATCGCCGCGTCGAGCCCGGAGAGCTCGTCGACCTTGGTGATGCCCATGGAGGAGCCGCCGCGGGCGGGCTTCACGAACAGCGGCCAGCCGTGCTCACCGGCGAAGTCCACGATCCGCTCGCGTACGGCGGAGGGGTCGTGGTCCCACTCGCGCGGGCGGACGACCTCGTAGGGTCCGACCGGCAGCCCGAAGGAGAGGAAGACGCGCTTCATGTACTCCTTGTCCTGGCCGACGGCCGAGGCGAGGACGCCGGCGCCGACGTAGGGCACACCGGAGAGTTCGAGCAGCCCCTGAAGGGTGCCGTCCTCCCCGTACGGGCCGTGCAGCACGGGGAAGACGACGTCGACCTCGCCGAGCGCCTTGGGCACCGAACCGGGTTCGCTGTAGACGACCTCGCGGCTGCCCGGGTCCACGGAGAGGACGACGGTGCCCTCGGTGGACTCCGCCAGCTGGGCCACGTCGGGGACCTTACGGTCGGTGATGGCCATGCGTTCGGGCTCGTCGGCGGTGAGCGCCCAGCGGCCGTCCGTCGTGATGCCGATCGGCAGGACGTCGTACTTCGTCCGGTCGATGGCCTTCATGACGGCGCCGGCCGTGACGACCGAGATGCCGTGTTCGGAGCTGCGGCCGCCGAACACGACAGCCACACGCGGCTTACGGTGCTGCTGCGGGCTCTCGGCGCGCTCAGGGCTCTGGGGGAGGTTCTCGCTGCTCATATCGCGTTGAGCGTACCTGCTGGTAAGGGAGACGTCAGCGTCGCTCGGCCTTGGCGCTCCGCGACATCAGCTCCTTGACGGCGACGACCGGTGACTTGCCCTCGTGGACGATGGAGACGACGGTTTCCGTGATGGGCATGTCGACCCCGTGCCGACGCGCCAGGTCGAGGACCGATTCGCAGGACTTGACGCCCTCGGCGGTCTGCCTGGTGACGGCGATCGTCTCCTGGAGGGTCATACCGCGGCCGAGATTGGTGCCGAAGGTGTGGTTGCGGGAGAGCGGCGAGGAGCAGGTGGCCACCAGGTCGCCCAGGCCCGCCAGTCCGGAGAACGTCAGCGGGTCGGCGCCCATGGCCACGCCCAGGCGGGTGGTCTCGGCGAGGCCGCGGGTGATGAGGGAGCCCTTGGTGTTGTCGCCGAGGCCCATGCCGTCCGCGATGCCGACGGCGAGGCCGATCACGTTCTTCACCGCGCCGCCGAGCTCGCAGCCGACCACGTCGGTGTTGGTGTACGGCCGGAAGTACGGGGTGTGGCAGGCGGCCTGGAGGCGCTGGGCGACGGACTCGTCGGCGCAGGCGACGACGGCCGCGGCGGGGCGGCGCTCGGCGATCTCCTTGGCCAGGTTGGGGCCGGAGACGACGGCGATGCGGTCGGCGGAGACCTTGGTGACGTCCTCGATCACCTCGCTCATCAGCTTGGCGGTGCCCAGCTCGACGCCCTTCATCAGGGAGACCAGGACGGTGCCCGCCTCCAGGTGCGGGGCCCAGTCGGCGAGGTTGGCGCGCAATGTCTGGGAGGGCACGACGAGGAAGGCGAAGTCGGCGCCGCGCAGGGCCTCGGCGGGGTCGGTGGTGGCGCGGATGGTGTCGGGTAGCGCGATGCCCGGCAGGTAGTCCGGGTTGGTGCGGGTGGTGTTGACGGTCTCGGCGACCTCGGCGCGGCGCCCCCAGAGGGTGACCTCGCAGCCCGCGTCGGCGAGGATCACGGCGAACGCCGTACCCCATGAGCCGGTTCCGAAGACGGCTGCTTTTACGGGGTGCGTCACGTGGATCCCTTTCCCTGCGCCCTGCGCCGTTGTTCAGCGCGGGCTTCGCGGTGATCGTAGAGCTCGGTGGGGGCCTTCTCCCCTCGTACGTCCTCCAGCTGGCGGGTGATCGCGGCCATGATGACCTCGGTCGCCTGGCGCAGCACGTCGGGCGTCGGCTCGACATCGTAGAAACGGCTGAGGTCGACGGGCGGACCGGCCTGCACCGTCAGGGTCTTGCGGGGGAACAGCCGGAGCTTGTTCTCCTTTGCGTACGGCGGCATCGCCAGGTTGGCGCCCCACTGGGCGACGGGGATGACCGGGGCCTTGGTCATCAGCGCGACGCGGGCGGCACCGGTCTTGCCGGCCATCGGCCACATGTCGGGGTCGCGGGTGAGGGTGCCCTCGGGGTAGAAGGCGACGCACTCGCCGCGCTCGATGGCGTCGACGGCGGTCCGGAAGGCGTCCAGCGCGTTGGTCGTCTCACGGTAGACGGGGATCTGTCCGGTGCCGCGCAGCATCATCCCGACGAAGGGGGTGCGGAAGAGTCCGGCCTTCGCCAGCAGCCGGGGCACGCGTCCGGTGTTGTACTGGAAGTGGCTGTAGGAGAGCGGGTCCAGATAGGAGTTGTGATTGACGGCGGTGATGAATCCGCCGTCGGCCGGAATGTGCTCCATCCCCCGCCAGTCGCGCTTGAACAGAACCACCAGTGGCGGCTTGGCGATAACCGCCGCCAGGCGGTACCAGAAGCCGATGCTGCGGCGGGACACTCGGACACCTTCCTCTAAGGACCTCATCGGACATCGACCTGTTGCCGGCTACCGACGGTCAAGTCTCGCCCCAGGCCCCTCCTCTGTCGAGAACACCGTACGCCTCACCTCCGGGCCCGGACCTCCGGGTTGTCGTACCGGCGGGCGAGAATGGGTCCTCATGCGTACGGAGGGGGAGATCGCCACGAACACCGATGCGGCGGGGCCCTGGTCCCTGGTCGTTCCGCTGAAGCCGCTGACGCGGGCCAAGAGCCGCTTGGGGCGGGCGGCGGGCGAGCTCGCCCGGCCCCGGCTGGCCCTGGCCTTCGCGCAGGACACGGTGGTGGCGGCGCTCTCCTGTGCCCGGGTGCGGGATGTGGTGGTCGTCACGGACGACGCGGCGGCCGGTCAGGCCCTGACGGCGCTCGGCGCTCGGATCGTGCCGGACCTGCCGGCGGCCGGACTCAACGCCGCGCTGGCGTACGGCGCCCGGTCCGTGCGGGCGCTCGCGCCGGCCGTCCCGGTGGCCGCGCTGAACGCGGATCTGCCGGCCCTGCGCGCCGGGGAATTGGCTCGGGTGCTCGAATTTGCTTCCGCTTTTCCCCGCACATTTCTCCGGGACGCGGCGGGAATCGGAACGACATTTCTGTCCTGCCGTGCGGGAACAGAATTGCGTCCGGCTTTCGGCGGCCGGTCCGCCGCCCGGCATCTGGCTTCGGGCGCGGTGGAAATAGCCCTGCCCGGGGTCGATTCGGTGCGCCGGGACGTGGATACGGGAGAGGACCTGGAAGTGGCCCTGGCTCTGGGGGTGGGGCCGTACACCGAGCGGCTCGGGTCGGCCATCTCCCCGGCCCCGGACCGATAGGCTGCCGCCCATGCAGGCGACCTCGTACACGTACGACCCCGAGACCCGTACCGGCAGCGTGCTGCTGGACGACGGCACCCCGGTGGGGTTCGACGCCCCGGCCTTCGACGCGGGCGGCCTGCTGCTGCTGCGTCCGGGGCAGCGGGTGCGGATCGAGGGCGAGGGTGAAGGCGCCGCCCTGCGGATCACGCTGGTGACGCTGCAGACGTTCTAGACCGTACGGGGGCGAGTCCCCCGGACAGCCCGCGGGCCGGGCTCCCCCAGGGGGGAGCCCGGCCCGGCGCGTGTGAGGAGCGAGCGGGTGCCCGGTCCTACTTCTTGCGTGCGGTGGCCTTCTTGGCCGTGGTGGTCCGCGCCGTGGTCTTCTTCGCGGGCGCCTTCTTCGCCGTGGCCTTCTTGGCGGGCGCGGTCTTCTTGGCGGTCACGGTGGCCTTCTTCGCCGGGGCCGTCTTCTTCGCGGCGGCGGCGGTCTTGGCCGGGGCCGTCTTCTTCGCGGCGGCGGTGGTCTTCTTGGCGGCGGCGGTCGTCGCCGGAGCCGTCTTCTTGGCGGTGGTCTTCTTCGCCGTGGCCTTCTTGGCGGCCGACTTCTTGGCGGCGGCGGCCTTGACCGTCGTGCGGGCGGCGGAAGATCCGCCCGAGAGGCTGCCCTTGGGGGCCTTCTTCACGGCCACGTCGTTCTTGGGGAGCTTCTTGGAGCCGCTCACCAGGTCCTTGAACCCCTGACCCGCGCGGAAGCGGGGCACCGAGGTCTTCTTGACCCGGACGCGCTCACCCGTCTGCGGGTTGCGGGCGTACCGGGCGGGGCGGTCGACCTTCTCGAACGAGCCGAAGCCGGTGACCGAGACACGGTCCCCGGCGACAACGGCACGGACGATCGCGTCGAGCACCGCGTCGACCGCGTCCGCGGCCTGCTGGCGGCCGCCGACCTTGTCGGCAATCGCTTCTACGAGCTGCGCCTTGTTCACGTCTTCCCCTTCGGAGACATTGCCAGAACGAATGCGTTCAGGCTTTTTCGCACGTTAGGCAGATATATACCGCAAATCAAACACGAAACGGGCTAATCACCCTAGTGCCGCAACGAAGTCGACCGATGCGCAGTTCCACGTGTCAGTCACCTTCGGGGAATCGGCCCTCATCGAGGTCCTTCATCAACCGGTCCAGACGCCTTGCCGCGTCCGGGAGATCGTGCTTCGCCGCGGCCGTGACGACCAGCAGCTTCCGGGACAGCGCCATCCGTACGCTCTCCGGGACTTGCAGTGCACGCACCTTCGCGTGCGCTTCCTTCAATCGGTCGGCGACTTGGCCGTAAAGCTTGAGTTGGCTGTCGCGTTCCATGCACCGATTGTGCCATCTGGGGCGAGTTGTCGCCCGAGGGGGGCTCAACAAGCGACTGCGCCCCCTGCCCGGAGGCAGGGGGCGCAGTCGTGGAAAAGCGCTGCTCAGGCATCAATTGTACGCGGCTTGTGGGTCGGCCTGGCCGCCTCGTAAGCCGCGATGTCCCCTTCGTTCTGAAGGGTGAGGCTGATGTCGTCGAGACCGTTGAGCAGCCGCCAGCGGGCGTTCTCGTCCAGCTCGAAGTCGGCCGTGATGCCCTCGGCGCGGACCTGCCGGGACTCCAGGTCGACGGTGATCTCGGCGGTCGGGTCGGCCTCGCTCAGCTCCCACAGGGCGTCGACGACCTGCTGGTCCAGGACCACGGTCAGCAGCCCGTTCTTCAGCGAGTTGCCCCGGAAGATGTCGGCGAAGCGGGAGGAGATGACGGTCTTGAAGCCGAAGTTCTGCAGGGCCCAGACCGCGTGCTCGCGGGAGGAGCCCGTACCGAAGTCGGGACCGGCCACCAGGACCGAGGCGCCCTGCCGCTCGGGACGGTTGAGGACGAAGTCGGCGTCCTTGCGCCAGGCTTCGAAGAGACCGTCCTCGAACCCGTCGCGGGTGACCTTCTTCAGCCAGTGGGCGGGGATGATCTGGTCGGTGTCGACGTTGCTGCGGCGCAGCGGGACGGCCCGGCCGGTGTGCGTGGTGAAGGCTTCCATGGCTATCGGACTCCGGCGGGGGTACGGGTGTCGGACAGGTCGGCGGGCGAGGCCAGGTGGCCCAGCACGGCGGTGGCGGCGGCGACCTGGGGCGAGACCAGGTGGGTGCGGCCTCCCTTGCCCTGCCGGCCCTCGAAGTTGCGGTTCGAGGTGGAGGCGGAGCGCTCACCGGGGGCCAGCTGATCGGGGTTCATACCGAGGCACATCGAGCAACCCGCGTGCCGCCATTCGGCGCCGGCCCCGGTGAAGACCTTGTCCAGGCCTTCCGAGACGGCCTGGAGGGCGACCCGGACGGAGCCGGGGACGACCAGCATCCGTACGCCGTCGGCGACTTTGCGGCCTTCCAGGATCGCGGCGGCGTTGCGCAGGTCCTCGATGCGGCCGTTGGTGCACGAACCTACGAAGACGGTGTCCACGCTGATCTCGCGCAGCGGCTGGCCCGCGGTCAACCCCATGTACTCCAGGGCCTTTTCGGCGGCGTTGCGCTCCGAGGCGTCCTCGTACGAAGCCGGGTCGGGGACGTGGGCGGAGAGCGGCGCGCCCTGGCCGGGGTTGGTGCCCCAGGTGACGAAGGGGGCCAGTTCGGTGGCGTCGATGACGACCTCGGCGTCGAACACCGCGTCGTCGTCCGAGCGCAGGGTCTTCCAGTACGCGACGGCGGCGTCCCAGTCCTCGCCCTTGGGGGCGGCGTCGCGGCCCTCCAGATAGGCGAAGGTGGTGGCGTCCGGGGCGATCATGCCCGCGCGGGCACCTGCCTCGATCGACATGTTGCAGATGGTCATCCGGGCCTCCATCGAGAGCTTCTCGATGGCGGAGCCGCGGTATTCGAGGATGTAGCCCTGGCCGCCGCCGGTGCCGATCCGGGTGATGATCGCCAGGATCAGGTCCTTGGCGGTGACGTCATCGGGCAGTTCGCCGTCGACCGTGATGGCCATCGTCTTCGGGCGGGCCAGCGGCAGCGTCTGGGTGGCCAGGACGTGCTCCACCTGGCTGGTGCCGATGCCGAACGCCAGCGCGCCGAACGCCCCGTGCGTGGAGGTGTGGGAGTCGCCGCAGACCACGGTGGTGCCGGGCTGGGTCAGGCCCAGCTGCGGGCCGACCACGTGCACGACGCCCTGCTCGACGTCGCCGAGCGGGTGCAGCCGGACGCCGAAGTCCGCGCAGTTCTTGCGCAGGGTCTCCAGCTGGGCACGGGAGACCGGGTCGGCGATCGGCTTGTCGATGTCGAGGGTCGGGGTGTTGTGGTCCTCGGTGGCGATGGTGAGGTCGAGGCGTCGCACCGGGCGTCCGGCCTGGCGCAGACCGTCGAAGGCCTGCGGGCTGGTCACCTCGTGCAGCAGGTGCAGATCGATGAAGAGAAGGTCGGGCTCGCCCTCCGCGCGTCGGACGACGTGGTCGTCCCAGACCTTTTCCGCGAGTGTCCTACCCATCGCTTTCCCTCCGGCCGGCGTCTTCGCCGGCCCAACTAGAGATTCGGTGCGCCGCCGTCCGGATCCCCCGCGGGGCGGTGGCTGCGGGCCGTGGTGGGGCCGCCCGTACAGGTTCGCAACTTCCGCGGAAAATTGAACTTGCGTTTCACAGAGTGAGACGGGAGTATCGTCGTATGGACAACTCTAGCGGCGTCGGCGTTCTCGACAAGGCGGCTCTGGTATTGAGCGCCCTGGAGTCCGGTCCGGCCACCCTCGCCGGGCTGGTCGCGGCGACCGGGCTCGCACGGCCCACGGCCCATCGACTGGCTGTGGCACTGGAACACCACCGGATGGTGGCGAGGGACATGCAGGGCCGGTTCATTCTCGGCCCCCGGCTGTCGGAACTGGCCGCCGCGGCGGGCGAGGACCGCCTGCTGGCCACGGCCGGACCGGTACTGACCCACCTGCGCGACATCACCGGCGAGAGCGCCCAGCTCTACCGCCGACAGGGCGACATGCGCATCTGCGTGGCGGCGGCGGAACGACTGTCCGGACTCCGGGACACGGTGCCGGTCGGCTCGACGCTCACCATGAAGGCGGGCTCCTCCGCCCAGATCCTGATGGCCTGGGAGGAGCCGGAGCGGCTGCACAGGGGCCTCCAGGGGGCCAGGTTCACGGCGACGGCACTCTCCGGCGTTCGGCGGCGGGGCTGGGCCCAGTCGATCGGCGAGCGGGAGCCGGGCGTGGCCTCGGTCTCGGCCCCGGTGCGCGGCCCCTCGAACCGGGTGGTCGCCGCCGTCTCGGTTTCCGGGCCGATCGAGCGGCTGACCCGCCACCCGGGCCGGATGCACGCCCAGGCGGTCATCGACTCGGCCGCGCGGCTGAGCGAGGCCCTGCGCCGCACGGGCTGACGTCCGCCCGCGCCACACCCTTCTCCCCTGTTCCGAAAGGCCGCCCCAGCGCCGTGGCGGCCCTTTTCCTTCCCCGCCAACAGCCGTGTGACATAAGCGACTTGCCCCGGGGCCTTCTGGTCCGGGCAAGCGAAAAGGCCCTCCACCGAAGTGAAAAGCCTTCCCGTACCGCTCTGTTGTACCCCCGACCGGATTCGAACCGGCGCTACTGCCGTGAGAGGGCAGCGTGCTAGGCCGCTACACAACGGGGGCGTGGTTACTGCTGACTTGCGCTGGGCTACCAGGACTCGAACCTAGAATGACGGTACCAGAAACCGTAGTGTTGCCAATTACACCATAGCCCATGGTGTGACAAGTACCCCCGACCGGATTCGAACCGGCGCTACTGCCGTGAGAGGGCAGCGTGCTAGGCCGCTACACAACGGGGGCTTGTCCTGCTGATCTTACGTG
>NZ_JBIVLW010000014.1:0-178616 GCF_044752765.1 Streptomyces sp. NPDC088706 | reverse complement strand
TACTGCAGGGGGGACCCTGTGGGAGAGTAGGACGCCGCCGAACAATTTTTCCGGGAAAGCCCCGCACCGTATGGTGCGGGGCTTTTCTGCGTTCACCTCCTTTTCTTCTCTCCCCACCCTATGAGGGTGTTGTCAGTCGACTGTCGTAGGCCAGGATGACCGCCTGTACACGGTCCCGGGAGCTCGTTTTGCGAGAATGCGGGTGACGTGCGTCTTCATGGTGGATTCGGCGAGGTGGAAGCGGGCGGCGATTGAGGCGATGACCTCGTCGACGCGGTTGTGCGGGATGCCGTACATGTGCGCCAGCGCGAGGAGGTGGTTGTGGGCGGGCCGGCCATCGCCGCGGACTTGCCGGCGGCGCCGTTGAGGCCGAGGAAGCCGGTGACCGTACCCGGGTGGACGGTGCAGTCGAGGTCTTGGACGACGGTTCGGCCGCCGTACCGCTTGGTGAGTCCGTATGCCTTGATCATGCGCTCGATGCTGCGGAGTGCTCCCACGGGGTGGGTGGCGGCTTTAGTTGGTTGAGCTGGGTGCGGGTGGGAGCGAAGATCGGGGGATGGACTATGTGATGCGTACCGTACGGGCCGAGGAATGGCCGCTGGCCAGACGGTTGCGGCTGGAGGCCTTGAAGGACCCTGCGGCTCCCGTGGCGTTCCTGGAATCGTACGAGGATGCGGTGGCGCGGCCGGATGCCTTCTGGCAGGACCGTACGGCAGCGGCCGCCGAGGGCAGGACCGTGCGGCAGTTCGTTGCGGAGTCGCCCGAGGGGGAGTGGGTGGGCACGGTCACCGTGCTGATCGAGCGCCCGGGGCAGGACGTGCGCTTCGGCGAGGCAGCGGCGGTGGATCAGGGGCACCTGGTCGGTGTCTTCGTCCGGCCGGAGGCACGCGGGTCCGGGGTGACGGACGGGTTGTTCCGGGAGGCCGTCGACTGGGCCTGGTCGCTGTCCGCGCCTCGGTTGGAGCGGATTCGCCTGTACGTGCACGAGGACAACCCGCGGGCCGCCGCGTTCTACCGCCGCTTCGGGTTCGTACCGTCAGGGCAGCGGACGCCGACGCCGGGCGACCAGGGCGCGTGGGAGCTGGAGTACATGATCGAGCGGGGGCAGCGATAGGCGGGCGCCCTCGCAGCGCGCTTCAGACGGGGCCCGGGGCCGGGGTGTGCAGGTGTTGCTGCCAGCGGGCCCGCCCCTGCTCCTGGGAGCGGAGCAGCACGACGGCGGGCAGACCCAGGTCCTGGCCCTTCGCCAGCAGCTCGGGCAGCTGGGGGAGCGGGGCCACGGCGGCCACGTCGTCCAGGACGAGCGTCATTGGTGGGTCGAGCCGACCGTCAGATGACCGTGCGGCCATGCGGCGGCCGTGCTCGACCACGTGCGAGGCGAGCGCGGTGAGGAGGGGCATCGCGCCGGGCCGGGTGCGGGGATCCTCGATGGGTTCACCGACCAGATAGAGCGTTCCCCCCTCGTGGCCAAAAGATTCCAGCGCGGCCGCATCCGATCGGTTCGCCGTGCAGGCCTCGCGGATGTGCACGGAGGAGAGGGCCGAGAAGGCCCGTACGTTCAACTCCTCGGCGACCTGGCGTCGTTCCGGGTAGGCCGTGAGTGCGGACTCCAGGAGCCCGGCGAGTCCGGAGGCGGCCTTGGGGTGCGTACGGAGGAGGCGTACGGGTTCGTGGGCGGCGGCCCCGGAGGCCCAGCGGGCGACCTGGCGGAACGGGCGGCCGTCCACCGCCGCGGCGTGCAGCCAGCACTGGAGGAGGGTCTGCGCGGTGTCGGCCACCGCCGCGTCGATCCTGGCGTGCGGGCGGACCGGAGCGAGGAGGGCGGCGGCGCGTACGGCGGCCACGTCGGGGTGCTCGCAGCCCGTTGTGGGCGGCCAGTGGAGGCGGGCCGGGGTGTCGCAGAGGTGGCCGGGGTCGTAGACGAGGACCGGGCCGAGCTTGGCGCGGGCGTCCTTCGTCTCGGCCCAGACCGTGGGGTCCGAGGTGACAACCAGGGCGGGGCCCTCGGCGTCCTGGATGGCCTGGATGGTGGTGGGGCGCCGGGCGGGTGCGGGGGCGTAGAGGAGGAGGGGGGTGCGGGGGGAGGGGAGGGAGAGGGGGGCGGAGACTGGGACGGGGGCTGTCTCCGCCGGGTGGGGCGCCGGTGTGGGAGGTGTCGCGGGCGCTGCGGATGTTGCGAGTGTCGTGGGCGCCGCGGGTGCTCCGGATGTTCCGGATGTTCCGGATGTTCCGGATGTTCCGGGTGTTGCTGGTGCTTCGGGTGTTCCGGGTGTTGCTGGTGCTTCGGGTGTTCCGGGTGTTGCTGGTGCTTCGGGGGGTGCGTGCGGGGATGTCGGCGCGGATGTGTGGCGTGGTTCCTGGGGGGTCTCTGTCGGTGGCATCGGGTGGGGGTCGTGCGTTGCGTGGGCTCCGTGCGTCTCGTGCGTTTCACGGGGGCCGTGCGTCTCGTGGGGGCCGTGGGGCGTCCCGTACAGGCGTTCCGTGCGGCGCTGTTCCCGTACGATCCGCCAGCGGGCCAGGACGCCGAGGACGAACACCGTCAGGACCAGCAGCACCATCAGCTCGCCGATGAACAGGCCCCAGAACAGGCCGTAGCCGGACAGCTGGGATGCGGGCGTCTGCGGCCAGGCGCCGGGGAGGTCCTGCGGGGCGGTGACCAGTTCGCGTAGGGCGAGAGGGGTCTGGGTGAACGTGACGCCGTCCGGCCAGGACCCGTGCGCGAAGAGTCCGGCCAGGCCGGTGGCGGTCCAGGCGAGCAGGGTCGCCGCGAAGAGGAAGCCGAGCAGCCCGACCAGCAGGCCGTCGGGGATGCCGCCGCTGGGGGATTCCTCGTACCGGGGGCGGTGCCGGCGGCCCTGCTCCGGCGCGGGGCCGTGCGCCGCCTGGCGGGCCGGGTGAGGCGACCGTCGTGCCATGTCAGGCCACCGTCGACCGGGACGACTGGTTCATCCGCTGCTGGTTCTCGATGCGGGCCGCCCGCTGCTCCGCCTCCAGCTCCGCGGCGCGGATGTCCTCGGGGAGCAGGTCGTCGTCCGACGAGCCCTCGGTCATGGCACGGTCGGTGAAGACGAGGGGGCGTTCGGCTTCGGTAATCAGGTGTTTGACGACCTGTACGTTGCCGTTGACGTCCCAGACCGCGATGCCGGGGGTGAGGGTCGGGATGATCTCGACCGCCCACCGGGGCAGGCCGATGACCCGGCCGGTCGCTCGGGCTTCGTCCGACTTCTGGGCGTAGATCGTGCGGGTGGAGGCCATCTTGAGGATGGCCGCCGCCTCCTTCGCCGCGGCTCCGTCCACCACGTCGCTGAGATGGTGGACGACGGCGACGAAGGAGAGGCCGAGCCGGCGTCCGAACTTCAGCAGGCGCTGGAAGAGCTGGGCGACGAAGGGGGAGTTGATGATGTGCCACGCCTCCTCGACCAGGAAGATGCGCTTCTTGCGGTCGGGCCTGATCCAGGTGTGTTCCAGCCAGACGCCGACGATCGCCATCAGGATCGGCATGGCGATCGAGTTGCGGTCGATGTGCGAGAGGTCGAAGACGATCAGGGGCGCGTCCAGGTCGATACCGACGGTCGTGGGGCCGTCGAACATGCCACGCAGGTCGCCGTCGACGAGCCGGTCCAGGACGAGGGCGACGTCCAGGCCCCAGGCCCGTACATCGTCTATGTCGACGTTCATCGCCTCGGCCGACTCGGGCTTGGGGTGGCGGAGCTGCTCGACGATGTCCATCAGGACCGGCTGGCGTTCGGTGTTGGTCGCGGTCACGTAGGCGTGGGCGACCTTCAGCGCGAAGCCGGAACGCTCGTCGAGCCCGTGGCCCATGGCGACTTCGATGATCGTACGGAGGAGGGCGAGCTGGCCGGTGGTGGTGATGGAGGGGTCGAGGGGGTTGAGGCGGATACCGCCGTTGAGCGCGGCGGTGGGGTCCAGGCGGATGGGGGTTATGCCCAGCTCCTGGGCGATGAGGTTCCACTCGCCGACACCGTCCTCACCCTGGGCGTCCAGGACGACGACCTGGCGGTCGCGGAAGCGGAGCTGGCGCAGGACGTAGGTCTTCTCCAGCGCCGACTTGCCGTTGCCGGATTCGCCGAGGACGAGCCAGTGGGGGGCGGGGAGCTGCTGCCCGTACAGCTGGAAGGGATCGTAGATGTAGCCCTTGCCGGAGTAGACCTCGCGGCCGATGATCACGCCGGAGTCGCCGAGGCCGGGGGCGGCGGTGGGGAGGTAGACGGCCTGGGCCTGGCCCGTGGACGTACGGACGGGGAGGCGGGTCGTCTCCACCTTGCCGAAGAGGAAGGAGGTGAAGGCATCCGACAATGCGGACAGGGGGTCTCGCATGGTGTGGGTGCCCTCTCTTGTCGCGGGGTGGGGTGGTTCTTCGGGTGGGGTGGTTCTACGGGTGGGGTGGTTCTGCGGGCTGAGGTGGTTGATCAGGGTGGGGTGGTTCTTCGGGCTGGGGTGGTTGATCGGGCTGGGGTGGTTCTTCGGCTCTTCGGCTCGGATTCGGGGGGGTGCGGCCGGTGTCAGCGGCGGATGCCGGTGGCGAACGGGAGCGTGTTCACGAAGGCGCGGTGGTGTTCGCGGTCGCACCACTCCAGCTTGAGGTAGGACTTGCCGGCCGAGGCGCGGATCGTCCGCTTGTCGCGGGCGAGGGCCTCGGGCGAACGCGACGACACCGTGATGTACCCCACCAGGTTCACCCCCGCCGCGCCGCTGGCGAGATCTTCACCCCGCTGGTCGAGCCGGCCGTGGGCGGCGATGTCGCGGGGGTCGACGGTCCGGTTCATCTTGGCCTGGCGGCTGGCTTCGGCGTCGTCGTTGGTCTTCTCGGTCAGCATGCGTTCGATGGCGACCTCGGTGGGTTCCAGGTCCATGCAGACGGCGACCGTACGGATCACGTCCGGCGTGTGGACGAGGAGCGGGGCGAGGAAGTTGACGCCGACGGGGGTCATCGGCCACTCCTTCACCCAGGCCGTGGCGTGGCACCAGGGGGCGCGCGTGGTGGACTCGCGGGTCTTGGCCTGGAGGAACGTCGCCTCGACGGCGTCCAGTTCGGCGGGCCAGGCGTTGCGCTTGGTCATGGCCTGGATGTGGTCGATGGGGTGGTCGGGGTCGTACATGGAGTGCACGAGGGAGGCCAGGCGGCTCTGGCCGAGCGGCTGGCGGACCCGGATGTCTGCCTCGGCGAGGCGGGCGCAGATGTCGGTGAGCTCGCGGGCCATGACGACGGCGAGGCCGGCGTCGCGGTCGAGCTTGCGGCCGCCGTGGGGGCGGGCGGCGCGGGCCATGGCGTTGGCCTCGGCGGCCAGTTCACGGCTGTAGTGCATGCAGGCGACGAGGTAGGCGCGGTGCTGCTCGCTGGAGGTGGACACCATGGACTGGAGCTGGTCGTAGGAGTCCTGGAGCCAGCCGGGGGACGCCTTGTCGCCGCGCTGGGCGACGTCCTTGGCGTGGGCGTCGGGGTCGGCGGGGAGGGTGCGGGCGAGCATCTGGAGGCGGGTGACGAAGCCGTCGCCGTTGGCCACGTGCTTGAGGAGGGTGCCGAACCGGTCGACCAGGGCTTCCTGGTCCTCGCTGTCGCGGAGGCCGACGCCGGGGCCCTCGATCTCGATGGCGGCGGTGACGGTGCGCCGGTCGGCGTGGAGGAGTACGGCGATCTCGTCGGGGCCGAAGGGGGCGGCGAGCCAGCTGATCCGGCCGATGCCGGGGGGCGGGCCGATCTCGACCTCGCGGCCGTCGGCGCTGACGCCCGCCTCCATGGCGCCGGAGCGGTAGGCGGTACCGCGGCGCAGGGAGCGCTTGAAGCTGCGGTTGATCTCGAACCACTTGTAGAACGTCCGGTGCTTGTACGGGACGTACACGACGGCGAGGGCCAGCAGGGGGAAGCCCACGAGGCAGACGATGCGCAGGGAGAGGACGGGGACGAGGAGTCCGCTCATCATGCCGAGGAACGCGCCGACGATGATCAGGGCGATCTCGCCGGACTCGCGGTTCTTGCCGACGATCGCGTTCGGCCGGGCGCGGCCGATGAGATACGTACGGCGGGGCGTCATCGTGTGGGACTGAGTCGTCAACGCCCTCCACCTCCTGTGTTCGAGTTACCTGTGGTGCCTGTGGTGCCGAAGCCGCCGCCTCGGGAGGAGCGGCTGCCGTGGGGGGTGCCGGAGGTGGGGCCGGAGCCGCCGCTGCGGGGCGAGGGTGCGGCGGAGGGGACAGATCCGCCGCCGACCCCGCCCCCGCCTCCGCCGGAGGAGCGGGAGCTGTGCGCGGCGACACCGCCGCTGGCCGGGTTGGAGGGGCGGGCACCGCCGCCCCCTCCGCTGTTCTGGTCGTTGCGGCCGCTGTGGGTCTTGATGCCCTGGGAGACGAGGGCGGCCGGGGAGCTGATGAGGGCGGCGGCCTGGGCGCCGTCGGTGGCCTGCTTGCGGTTGGTGCGGGCGCCCTGGATCTCGTCGCCGAAGCCGGGGACGAAGCGGTAGATCATGGCGGACGCGAAGATGGCCAGCAGGATGATGGCGAGGCCGGAGACGACGGCGGAGAAGGCGTCGGGGCCGTCGCCCGCGGAGAGCGCTCCGGCGAGACCGAGGACGATGACGATGACCGGTTTGACCATGATCACCGCGATCATGATGCCGGCCCAGCGGCGGACGTGGCCCCACATGTTCTTGTCGACGAGGCCGGCGTAGACGACGATGCCGAGGAGTGCGCCGACGTAGAGCAGGGCGGCCCGGATGACGAGCTCCAGCCACAGGACGCCGGCCGCGACGATCGAGACGAGCGAGACGACGATCAGCATGATCGGCCCGCCGCCGATATCGGTGCCCTTCTTGAGGGCTTCGGCGAACGATCCGAAGAAGACGTCGGTCTGGCCGCCGGTGGAAGAGGCGATGACGTCGGTGACCCCGTCGGTGGCCGAGACGATGGTGTAAAGGATCAGCGGCGTGAAGGCGGAGGCGAGGACGGTGAGCCAGAGGAAGCCGACGGCCTCGGAGATCGCGGTGGTGAGGGGGACGCCGCGGATGGCGCGCTTGGCCACGGCGAGGAGCCACAGGACGAGGGTGAGGATGGTGGAGGCCGCAAAGATGACGGCGTACTGCTGGAGGAAGGTGGGGTTGGTGAAGTCGACGTTCGCGGTGGACTCGACGGCCTCGCTGAGCTTCCCGACGATCCAGGCCGCGGCGTCGGCGCAGCCTTGGGCTAGGGAGGTGAGGGGGTCGGTGGGGTTTTCGATGTCGGTCGGGGCGCGTGAGCCTCTGTGGGCGTTCTCACCGTCCTCGCAGTAGTCCCGGGCGAGTCCGACGATGAGGTCGCAGGGGTTGTCGCTCTCGCTGGGGGACGGTGTCGGAGTCGGGGTCGGCGTGGGAGCTGCGGCGGCGCGCGGCGCCGCCGTCATCAGCGCGGCTGGTACGAGGCCTGCGACGGCCAGCGAGGAGAGGCGGAACCGGCGGCTATCGGGCATAGGTGAAGCCTCCGTACACATCGACCGCTGCGGCCATTTCGTCGGCCGTGGAGGCACGGTTGTCACCGTTGACCGGTGTCGGCCCCTCTGCCTGGCTCGACGACGAGATCTTCCAGTCGTCGCCGACCCACCTGAGTTCCTGCGAGATGGTGAACCAGGTCTCGGTGACCGGCTTGGTGGAGCCTTGCCCGGCGAGCCCGACAAGTCCGGTGCACCAGACTTCCACCGTGGCGGCGTCGGTCTCCATCTTGACGACCTTCGTGCCGACCGGGACGGTCCGTGAGACGAACGTCAGCCCGGTGGGCGTGCTGCCGTCGTCGTTGAGACCGACGTTCTTGTAGAACGCCGGTGAATAGGCGGTGTCCAGGTCGTCCTGGAGCTTCTGGGCCACCGCTGGGTCGTGTGTCGCCTGGATGATGCTCTGGCGGGATTCCGCGACGAACATCTCCGCAGACCCCAGCGCCACCGCGTAGTTCGCCGCCGCGCTCTGCGCTCCCTGCTCGTCATGGGCGAAGCCGGATGCGATCGTGCCGTTCTTGCCCTGGACCGGCTTGGTGCCGGTCGGGGCGGTGGGTGCCGAGCCCGCGGCCCCTGGGTTCTTCGTGGTCGGGGAGGCGGTGTCGTCGTTGCCGCCGCCCCGGTTGGCGAAGGCGATCGCGGCGATGAGCAGGACCACGACGCCGGTGATCGTGATGAGGGAGCGGGAGTTCCGTACGGGCCTGCGGGCGTGCGGGTGGTCCGCGTCGCCGTCCGGGAGGCGGGTACGGGTCTGGCGGGTGCCGCCGAGGGTGCTGTACGGGTCGTCCCCGCGCCCGCCCTGGTCCATGCCGCGGAAATCGTGCTCGTCGCCGGGACTCATGCCGCGTTCGCTCCCTCGTTCGTGTGCGGTTCCGCGCATGACGACGGTAGCTGTGCTGGTTGCCGCGTGAGCGCGGTGGAGTGACTCGACATCAGGGAGACGCAACCTCAGCCGGTGGGCACGACGGACGGGTGGTGGGAGGCGGGCGGGGACGGCCCGGTGCGGGCTGGCCGACGGTGGGTCAGACAGCCATTCCGTACACGATGGTGAAGAGAGTGCCCAGGGAGCCGATGATGAAGACCCCGGTCAGGCCCGCCACGATCAGGCCCTTGCCCTGTTCCGCGCTGAACGTGTCGCGCAGCGCCGTCGCTCCGATGCGCTGCTTCGCCGCGCCCCAGATCGCGATGCCGAGGCAGAGCAGGATGGCGATCGCCATCACCACCTCGATCATGATGCGTGCCTCGTTGCCCAGCGTGCCGAACGGTCCCCAGTTGGGGGCGATTCCGCCGATGATGGTGGTGATGTCGCCCTTCTCTGCTGCCAGGATCATGTAAGTCACCGCCCCTGTTGGGTAGTTAGCTTCACGCGCCGGTGTGGCACGGGTTGCCTTCTATCTTCGCTGATGAAACCGCGCTCGCACGACGCCTTCCCGGTCTCTTTACCCGGATCTCGCACGTTCGACCGACACGGCCGCCCTGACCTGCGGCTCATGCCGATATCCACACGCATATGCCTGGTTACTCTGTGTATCACGCGGTGTGACCGCGAGCAACGACAGTGGCCATGGGTTCTCGAACGGTTGCAGCGTTCGTGGGGCACGACGTGTTCGTATGCGCCGTTCGAGAGCTGCCGGTGCGCCGGTGAGCCCGGCCGATGCGCCGTCAGGAGGGTGCGGGGCAGAGGAGGGAGACGACCTGCGTCCACCGTCCGGGTGAATCCCCGTCCCAGCCTGTTACGGCGAGATGCCCCGTGATCACGGGGCGCCTGTCCCCACCCCCGCCTCCCGGCCACGCTGGTGGACGGCATGTCGGCCTCGTCCCGTTTGGCACAGTGCCGCTCCACGATCGAGGAACGGGGTGAGCGGTATGGGTGGAGTGTCCGTGCTGGAGCAGCCGGGCGGTGACCGGCCGTGGTGGTGGGGCGAACCGCGTGGTGACGCGGAGAGTGGCAAGGGTGGCGGTGACCTGAAGCACAGCGACGGGCCGTGGTTGCGGGCCGCCAGGGGAGCCGAGGGCCTGGTCGCGCACCTCGGTCCGGTGACGGCGGAGTTGGGGCGCGCGCACCAGGGCTTGGCGGCTGGGACCGGTGCGCTGTCGGCGCTTGCCGAGCTGGGCACCGTACGGGGTTCGTGGGAGCGGCGGATCGAGGCCGCCCGCGACGAGTGCCGGAGCCTCACCGGGAGCCTGCGGGCGGTGGCCGCCATCCAGTCCGAGGTGAACGAAGCCGTCAAGGGCTCCTTCGGCCGGGTGCGGGTGGCGGGCGCGGGTGAGGGGCGGTGAGCGGGCTGATCGGGACCGGTGTGCGGAGCGGTCCCGGTGCGCTGGGCGGGTTGAGCGGTCCGGGTGTGCCGACCGGGGTGAGCGGTGCAGGAGCGCTGGGGGCGACGATGACGTGGGCGAAGTTACGCGAGGTGAAGTGCGCGGAGCTGGAGGAGGCGGCCGACGGCTGGGGCCGGGTCAGCAACCGCGCCGACGCCGCACGGGACCGTATCGACACCCAGCTCGTCAACGACCTGCGCCGGACGCAGAGGGGCGAGGCGGCGCGGGCCGCGGTCAGGCGGTTACGCCGGCTGTCGATGAACTTCCAGTACATCTATACGGAGTGCGGGCTGCTGCGGACAGCGCTGAACAGCCTGGCCCATGAGTTGAAGGCCCAGCAACGTGTCCTTCAGGGGGCGCTCGACGATGCGGCGGCTCTGAAGTTCACGGTGCACGCGGACGGTTCGGTGACGTACCCGGCGGGGGGCGAGGGGCTGGTCGACGGGAAGCCGTTGGCGGGCGGCCGGACGGCCGGGGTCCCCAATCCGGGCCTGACCAGCCCCACCGGACTCACCGCCCCCAACCCGAACGCCGCCCAGGCCCAGGACATCGCGGACCGGGTGGCCCGGGCGGTGCGGGAGGCGGCGGACATCGACTGGCGGTACGCGAGGATCCTACGTGCGCTGAAGGCGGAGGGCGGCTTGGGCGTCCCGGCTGCGACCTGGACGGATGCGGCGGGCGATGCGGCCGCGGTGCGGCAGGCGGCGAGTGGGTACCTCAAGCAGGGGATCCCGGTCGACGCGTCTCCGGCTGAGCGGAAGGCGTGGTGGGCGGGGCTGACGGACGAGCAGCGCGAGGAGTACCTCGCGGTGTACCCGGATCAGATCGGCAACCTGGACGGGATCCCGGCCCTGGTCCGGGATGCGGCGAACCGGGACAACCTCCAGCTGCTGATGGGGAAGCTGACGGGCCGGAACGACGAGGACGCGGTGACGAAGCTGGCGGCGCTGCGCGAGATCGACCGGCAGCTGTCAGCGGTGCCGGGGCCGGGGGAGCCGCCGATGTATCTGCTCGGTATCGGGGATCAGGGGAATGGGCGGGCCATTGTTTCGTTTGGGAATCCGGATACGTCGAGGAATGTGGCAGCTTATGTGCCGGGGCTTAATACGTCGTTGGATGAGGGGTTCGCCAGGGGTGATCTAGGGCGGGCGCGCGATCTGGCTATTGCCTCGAATCGCCATGGAGAATCCACCGCCGCTATCACTTGGCTCGGATACGACGCACCGCAGTCGCCGGACGGGTTGGGGACCCTCGCTGTCGCAGGCGGTGCCAGGGCTGAGGAGGGTGGGCGTTCCTTCGGCAGGTTCATGGGCGGACTCGCGGTGACCAGCGAGCATACGGATCCGCACATGACAGCCATCGGTCACTCCTACGGTTCAAGAACCGTGGGCGCGGCGACGCAACAGGAGGGCGGAATTCCCAGTGTCGACGACATCGTGTTCGTCGGAAGCCCGGGAGTAGGTGTCGACAGCGCCGACGATCTGGGGGTGGGCAGGGGTCATGTTTTCGTCGGAGCTGCCTCCAACGACATCGTGACCAAACTCCCCGCGAGGGAACAGTTCGCCGTCGGGGCTGCTGAAATGCTGGTCGGTGGGCCCGTCGCCGCGCACATCTTCGGTGACCTGGCCGATCCCGGAGACGACGACGTCTGGTTCGGTAGGGATCCGGCCAGCGAGTCGTTCGGGGCGAGGAGATTCGAGGTGGGGGATGGGCCACCCCTGATCGGACCGGCTGGGATTTCGGTCGATGCGCATTCTGGATACTTCGATCCGGCGGTTGATATGACGTCGGTCGAGAACATGGCATTGATCGCGGCCGGGAATTCGCACAAGATCAAGACGGAAGATCCGCGGTGAGACTTCGAATGCGAGCGACGTGCGCGGCCCTTCTTGTGGGGGCCTTACTGGTGGGCTGTTCCGAGATGAGGGGTGAGAGATTGAATATGCAAGATGCTGCGGAACGAGCGGACGGAATCCTCGATGACGTCCTCGCGGAGATCGAACCGCAGGTGCGCTGGGTGCACGGACCGACGACAACGGGGAACTGCACGGTGACCCGGAGGCGGACAGTCATGACTGTCGTTTCCGCCCAGCGGAGGGGAAGTCTTCTAGGGGTGGTGGACCGGTTCTGGCGGAAGAGCGGTTACCGCATGACGGCGATCAACAACGACGTGGACGTTCCGGCGATCTACGCGCGCACTGAGGACGGATTCCAAGTGGGGCTGATTGTCGCCGACAGGGGGCAGGTGCACCTAGACGTGATCAGCCCATGTGTCAGCTATTCCGAGGTGGCCCACTCCACCCGTCAGGCCACCGCATCGCTAGACCCAGCGGCAGAGTCCATCCCGCGCCCCAACATCCACTCCGATTTCTGGTCGGCAGAAACCCCCGAGGTCGGTGTGACCTCGTCGGCGCGGGACTAGGGCGACGCCCCCGCGTGCTCCGGGTGCGCCGGTGGTGTGCCGCGGATGACTCGTACACACCGTCGAAAACATCCCTGAACCGTGCCCCGATGGGGGATGGTTGAGGGGTGCGGAAATTCTGGGTCTTCGGTGGCATCGGCGTGGGCGCGGTCGCGTGCTTCATGGCGCTGCTCCTCGTCGGTACGTACTCGGCCGCCGCCGGTCTCGCGGGGGCGGGCGGGGGTGGTGCCGTCGCGCTCGCCAAGGGGGCGGTGCCGGCGCGGTTCCAGTCGCTGGTGCAGAAGTGGGGCAACCTCTGTCCCGCCATCAACCCGGCTCTGCTCGCCGCGCAGTTGTACCAGGAGAGTGGCTGGAACCCGCAGGCGCAGAGCCACGCCGCCGCGCAGGGCATCGCCCAGTTCATCCCGGGCACCTGGGCCACGCACGGGATCGACGGCAACAACGACGGCCGCCGGGACGTGTGGGACCCGGCCGATGCGATCCCCTCGGCCGCTTCGTACGATTGCGAGCTCGCCGGGTACGTGAAGAAGGTGCCGGGGGATCCGACGAGCAACATGCTCGCCTCCTACAACGCCGGCGCCTACGCGGTGATCAAGTACGGCGGTGTGCCGCCCTACAAGGAGACGCAGAACTACGTAAAGATCATCCGGTCGCTGGAGAAGAGCTTCGCCCGGCCCGTCGGCCGTGTGGCGCCCTCCCGGCAGGCGGCCGGGGCCATCTACTTCGCGCAGAAGAAGCTCGGTACGCCGTATCTGTGGGGCGGGAACGGAACGCCGGAGCAGCAGGGGCGGTTCGACTGTTCCGGGCTGACCCAGGCCGCGTACCGGACCGTCGGGATCGAGTTGCCGCGTGTCGCCAACGACCAGTACAACGCCGGGCCGCATCCCTCACGGGACGAGCTGCTCCCGGGGGATCTCGTCTTCTTCTCCGACGACCTCACCAATTCGCGGGCGATCCGGCACGTCGGGCTGTACGTCGGAGGCGGCTACATGATCAACGCTCCCTTCACCGGAGCGGTCATCCGCTTCGACAAGATCGATACGCCGGACTACTTCGGGGCGACGCGGGTCACCAAGGACGGCGCCGCTGCCTTGCCGACGGACCTTCCGACGGGATGACGGGTTCGTCGGCGGGACGACGGGACCCGTCGCCGAGGTGACCGTTCACTCCTCGGTCCCTTCCCGGCGCGGGTCGGCTGCGGCGAAACTGACGGGGGGTCGGCCGTGGCCGGAACTCTCCGTGAAGCCTGGGCCCTGAGCTGCAACGACCAGTCACTCTTCGATAACGTCATGGTGATCATTCGGTGGAGAGTGGAACGCGGACGGGTGCCAGGCCGTTCCCTGGACAGGGACAGCATGCGCACTGACCATGCGTGCGCAGGAACGGGACCACACCGATCACGGGGGTTCGACCACGGTGGCGCGCATGGACGCGCGTCGCCACAGATGAAGCAGACAAGGCAAGGGGCCGCAGCAGATGGCTGGACTCGAACTCGAAGGGTCGAACCCGGACGTCAGTCTGCTCTACGACATCAACGGGCTGGCGAAGGCCGCTCCGACCTGGCTCGACCGGGTCATGGAGTTCGTCGGTGAGTACGGGACCATGTTCGGCCTCGTCCTGGTGGGCCTCTGGTGCTGGTGGAGCATGCGCAAGCGCGGGAGCGCCGAGGATTCGGTGACCGCGGTCGCCGCGCTCGTCTGGGCGCCGCTCGCCGCCGCGCTCGCGGTCGTGGTCAACATCCCGATCCGTGGCTTCGTCGAACGGCCGCGCCCGTTCAACGACCACGAGGGCCTCGAAGTCCTGATCCACGGCAAGACGGACTTCTCGTTCGTCAGCGACCATGCCACCCTTGCGATGGCCCTCGCCGTCGGCATCTTCGTGGCCAACCGGAAGTTCGGCTTCGTCGCGCTCGGCCTCGCGCTCTTCGCGGGCGTCAGCCGGGTCTACATGGGCGTCCACTACCCGACCGACGTGATCGGCGGATTCGCCCTCGGCACGGCCGTCGCCCTGCTGCTGGCGCCCCTAGCCATGGCGCTGCTGACCCCGCTGATGGCGGCGGTCTCCCGTTCCGACCGGGTCGGCCGGCTTGTCCGGTCGAAGAAGGCGGATTCCGCGTACGCCGACGAGCGCGGGGACGCGCTGGGAATCCCAGAGCCGCGGCCGGGCGCCGGGCGCGGCAACCCGGGGGAGAAGGATCTCGCCGCCTGAAACCGGCCGCACGTTCCGTAGCGCCTATCTGTAACGCGTATCTGTCGCACCGATGTGTCACATCGATCCCCCGGGGTGCTTGAGCAAGCACCCCGGGGATCGTGCTTTTTCAGCCATGGCCCTCAACATGTGGGGTCAGGGCGGGGGCACGGCGAGGTGGTCGGCGGCGTCCGTGCGTGCCCGGTCCCGCGATCTGCGCGCCGGGCCCGTCCAGCCGCAGACGCAGCGGGCCAGGCAGAACGAGCCGCGCTCGATCGTCGTGGCGCTGTGTGCCGCCGCCGGTCCCGGGGCGGGGCACGACGGCGGGTGCGGGGCTGCGGTGCGGGCTGGGGCGGAGGGTTCCTCGGGCACCTGACCACGGTACTGGGGACGGTCCCCGAGCGGGGACCGGGCGCCGGACGACCCCCGGCCGCACGGCGGACGCGCCGGGGCGGCGTGACGGGGGGCGCCGGTGGTCGTTATGTGTGACGGGTGAGGGCTCGGTCGAGCGGCATTCGTTGGGGGTTGGCAGGCGATGGTGGTGCAGCAGTACAGGGACGGAGGCGGGGCCCGCGCTGTCCGCGTCCTCGCCGTGGCCGGGGTGATCGCGGTCGCCGCCGGATGCGTCGGCGGGGACGGGGGAAGCGGCAGGAGCGACGGCTCCGGGCAGCACGCCGTGGCCGCGGAGCGCCCGCTCGACGTGCTCGGCCGGGCCGCCGGCGTACTCGCCGAGGTGGGCGGCGCACGAGCCCGTACGTCGATGGAGACGGCGGCCGGCGGGACGCGGGTGACGATCCGGGGGCAGGGCACCTACGACTTCCGCAAGCAGGTGGGACGGCTGAAGGTGGTGCTGCCCACGGACGCGGCGGGCGCGGACGACCACCGGCCGATCACCGAGCTGCTGGCGCCTGGCGCGCTCTACATGAAGAACCGGGGCGCCGGGGTCCCCGACGACAAGTGGGTCAGGATCGACACGACCGCCCTCAAGGACGGCAACCTCGTCACCGGCGGGGTCACCGACCCGATGGCGGCCGCCGAACTGCTGCGTGGGGCCGGTGATGTGACGTACGTGGGGAAGTCGGAGGTGGGCGGGGTGACGGTGCATCACTACCGGGGCGTCGCCGACCTGAACCGGGCGGCGCGGGCCGCGTCGCCCCGGTCGCGCGGGGCGCTGGGCGCGGCGGCGAAAGGGTTCAGCAAGGACGCCATCCCGTTCGACGCGTACCTCGACGAGGAGGGACGGCTGCGGAAGGTCCGCCACCGCTTCAGCTTCGCCTCCGCGGGCCAGGAGGCGGCGGAGGTCACAGTGGTCTCGACGCTGCTGCTGTACGGGTTCGGGGTGCCGGTCACGGTGGCGCTGCCGGACGAGGGCGACATCTACACGGGGGAGATCCGGCAGGGCTGAGCGGCCGCCCGACGACGCGTCCCCCTAGGGGAGGAGCGGGGCGAGGAGGGGCCGGTTGGGAGGGGGACTAAATGGTCCGTCCGTGCCATGCGCGGCACGTATCGCGCTCCCTACGCTAGGAAGCCGGTGCGCCGAAGAAACGGCGATGCGCCGGAGCAGGGGCAAGGCGCCAAAGGGCCGGCGAAGGGTCGGCGACGGAAGGGAGAGGTGACGCAGGTGGTGACGCTCAGCGCTCCGAACGCTCAGGACTGTGTGGCCCTCGCGGAGATCGAGCTGTGCGGCGAGCTGATGATCGCGGCCTCGACGGCGCGTGAGGAGCGCCTCAGTCCCGACCGTATCGACGAAGTGCTCAACGTCGGGGATGAGCTGCTTGGCGCCGGAAGCGGCGGCGGCGGCGGAAGCGCTGGGGGCGCTGGGAGCGGCGGAAGCGGCGACGAAAGTGGCGGAGGCGACGTGGACGGCGTGCTCGCCGCCAAGGGCGCCGAGGCGTGGACCACCGTCCCCCGGCAGGCCGCCCACCAGGGCTGACGCCCCCGGCGGAGTGCCGACACCCGGTCCCGTACCGCACCGAACGCCCGGGCCCGGCCCTGTACGGCGCTGATGCTGAGCCCCTGAGCCCGGTCCCGTACCGCACCGAACGCCCGGGCCCGGCCCTGTACGGCGCTGATGCTGAGCCCCTGAGCCCGGTCCCGTACCGCACCGAACGCCCGAGCCAACCCCCGTACCTCCTGGCCCCCTGGCCTCAGGTCCTCAGCAGCCGGGCGATCGCCTTCGTGGCCTCCTCGACCTTCGCGTCGATCTCCTCGCCGCCCTTGACCGCCGCGTCCGCGACGCAGTGGCGCAGGTGCTCCTCCAGCAGCTGGAGGGCGAAGGACTGCAGGGCCTTGGTGGAGGCCGAGACCTGGGTGAGTATGTCGATGCAGTAGACGTCCTCGTCGACCATGCGCTGGAGGCCACGGATCTGGCCCTCGATGCGGCGCAGCCGCTTGAGGTGCTCGTCCTTCTGGTGGTGGTAGCCGTGGATGCCGCGGTCGTGGTCGGTCACGATCTCCTCGGCGTCGACGGGAGCCGCGGGGGCCGCCTCCGGTTCCGCTCCCGCGCCCGTGGTCTCGGTGGTGGTCATCTGCGTCCTCCCGTTGTCCTCGTGCGTGCGTGCGTTGTTCTCGTGCAACATGTCACAGCCTGCTACGGCGTGGCTCCGGTCCGGCTTCGGTCCGGCTTCGGTCCGGCTTCGGTCCGGCTCCGGTCCGGCTCCGGTCCGGCTCCGGTCCGGCTCCGGCCTCATGGGGTGACCTGGGCACACCTCTCGATATACCCCCGCCGGGTATATCGTAACGAATCCGGCGGAAACGTGACCGGGGGCCCGTGCTGATCACCGTTCCCGATGGGCGACACTGAAGAACGCCGGTTAGCCGTGGCCGGATGATGCGCCTAGCATCAGCCTGACCGAACCCAAAGCATCCCGAGGACCCCACGTGCGCTTTCGTCTGACCCCCAGGGAGACGAGCTTCTACGACATGTTCTCCGCCTCTGCGGACAACATTGTCACGGGCTCGAAACTCCTGATGGAACTGCTCGGGGCGGATTCTGCCTCCCGAGTCGAGATCGCGGAGCGTATGCGGGCAGCGGAGCACGCGGGGGACGATGCCACCCACGCGATCTTCCACCAGCTGAACTCCTCCTTCATCACGCCGTTCGACCGCGAGGACATCTACAAGCTGGCGTCCTCGCTCGACGACATCATGGACTTCATGGAGGAGGCCGTCGACCTGGTCGTCCTCTACCAGGTCCAGGAGCTCCCCAAGGGCGTCGAGCAGCAGATCGAGGTGCTGGCCCGGGCGGCGGAACTGACCGCCGAGGCCATGCCGGGGCTGCGGACCATGGACAACCTCACCGAGTACTGGATCGAGGTCAACCGCCTTGAGAACCAGGCCGACCAGATCCACCGCAAGCTGCTGGCCCAGCTCTTCAACGGCAAGTACGACGCCATGGAGGTGCTGAAGCTCAAGCAGATCGTGGACGTGCTGGAAGAGGCGGCTGACGCCTTCGAGCACGTCGCCAACACCGTGGAGACCATCGCGGTCAAGGAGTCCTGAACCTCGTGGACACCTTTGCGCTGATCGTGACCATCGGTGTCGCGCTCGGCTTCACGTATACGAACGGCTTCCACGACTCCGCGAACGCCATCGCCACCTCGGTCTCCACCCGGGCGCTGACCCCGCGTGCGGCTCTGGCGATGGCCGCGGTGATGAACCTCGCCGGCGCCTTCCTGGGCCAGGGGGTCGCCAAGACCGTCAGCGAAGGCCTGATCGCCACGCCCGTGGGGCAGAAGGGGATGGGCATCCTGTTCGCGGCGCTGGTCGGCGCGATCATCTGGAACCTCATCACCTGGTACTACGGTCTCCCCTCCTCGTCCTCGCACGCGCTGTTCGGCGGCATGGTCGGGGCGGCACTGGCCGGTGGTACGGATGTGATCTGGTCCGGGGTGCTGGAGAAGGTCGTCATCCCGATGTTCATCTCCCCGTTCGTCGGCCTGATCGCCGGCTATCTGGTGATGGTCGGCATCATGTGGATGTTCCGGAAGTCCAACCCGCACAAGGCCAAGCGCGGTTTCCGGATCGCGCAGACGGTCTCGGCGGCGGGCATGGCGCTCGGGCACGGCCTCCAGGACGCGCAGAAGACGATGGGCATCGTGGTGATGGCCCTGGTCATCGCCGACGTCGAGGGCCCCAACGACGAGATCCCCGTCTGGGTCAAGATCGCCTGTGCGGTGATGCTCTCGCTCGGTACGTACGCGGGCGGCTGGCGCATCATGCGGACCCTCGGCCGGAAGATCATCGAGCTGGACCCGCCGCAGGGCTTCGCCGCCGAGACGACCGGCGCGTCGATCATGTTCGGTTCGGCGTTCCTCTTCCACGCCCCGATCTCCACGACGCACGTCATCACCTCCGCGATCATGGGCGTCGGCGCCACGAAGCGGGTGAACGCCGTGCGCTGGGGCGTCGCCAAGAACATCATCCTCGGCTGGTTCATCACCATGCCGGCCGCCGCGCTGGTCGCGGCGCTGAGTTACGGCGCGGTGCTGCTGCTCTTCGGCTGAGCCGATGTCGTAAGGCGACAAGCCCTGAGCACATCAATGGGTCCGCCCCCGTTCTCCGTACCAGGGAGAGCGGGGGCGGACCCTTTCGCCTTGTGGTGGCACCGCCATGCAGCACCGCAAGGCCGTATCGGGGCAGGAGGCGTACGGCTCAGCCGAAGCGGCCCGAGATGTAGTCCTCCGTGGCCTGGACCGACGGGTTGGAGAAGATCCGCTCGGTCTCGTCTATCTCGATGAGCCGGCCGGGCTTGCCGACCGCGGCGAGGTTGAAGAACGCGGTGCGGTCCGAGACGCGGGCCGCCTGCTGCATGTTGTGCGTCACGATGACGATCGTGAAGCGCTCCTTCAGCTCGCCGATCAGGTCCTCGATGGCAAGGGTCGAGATCGGGTCGAGCGCCGAGCACGGCTCGTCCATCAGCAGGACCTGCGGCTCGACCGCGATGGCACGGGCGATGCACAGGCGCTGCTGCTGGCCGCCGGAGAGACCGGAGCCGGGCTTGTTGAGCCGGTCCTTGACCTCGTTCCAGAGGTTCGCGCCGCGCAGGGACTTCTCCACGACGTCGTTCAGTTCGCTCTTGCGGTAGCTGCCGTTGAGCCGCAGGCCCGCCGCCACGTTGTCGAAGATCGACATGGTGGGGAAGGGGTTGGGCCGCTGGAAGACCATGCCGACCGTGCGGCGCACGGTGACCGGGTCGACGTTGGAGGCGTACAGGTTCTCGTCGTCCAGCAGCACCTTGCCCTCGACGCGGCCGCCGGGGGTGACCTCGTGCATCCGGTTCAGGGTGCGCAGGAAGGTGGACTTGCCGCAGCCGGACGGGCCGATGAAGGCGGTCACGGAGCGGGGCTCCACGGTCATCGAGATGTCCTCGATGGCCTTGTGGCTGCCGTAGTAGGCGGTGAGGCCGCTGATGTCGATGCGCTTGGCCATGGTGATTCACTGCTTCTTTCGGGAGGTCGCTGATGGCCGCGTCAGCGACCGGTCTTCGGGGCCTTCCAGCGGGCGATTCCGCGGGCCATGAGGTTGAGGATCATGACGAAGGCGATCAGTACCAGGGCCGCCGCCCAGGCGCGGTCGTACGAGGCGGCCTCACCGATCTTGTACTGCTCGTAGATGTAGAACGGCAGCGAGGACTGGGCGCCTTCGAAGGGGTTCGAGTTGATCAGCTGGCTGCCGAAGACCAGCAGGATGATCGGGGCGGTCTCGCCGGCGATACGGGCGATGGCCAGCATGACGCCCGTGGTGATGCCGCCGATCGCGGTCGGCAGGACCACCTTCAGGATAGTGCGCCACTTCGGGATGCCCAGGGCGAGCGAGGCCTCGCGGAGTTCGTTGGGGACGAGCTTGAGCATCTCCTCGGTGGAGCGCACCACGACCGGGATCATCAGGATCGTCAGGGCGAGCGCGCCCATCAGGCCGGACGGCTGGATCTCGAAGATCAGCATGATCGACAGGATGAAGAGACCGGCCACGATGGACGGGATGCCCGTCATCACGTCGACGAAGAACGTGACCGCCTTGGCGAGCGAGCCCTTGCCGTACTCGACCAGGTAGACGGCGGTCAGCAGGCCGAGCGGGGCGGAGATCACCGTGGCGATGCCGACCTGCTCCAGGGTGCCGATCAGTGCGTGGTAGACGCCGCCGCTGGCCTCCGAGCCGAGTACCCCGGCCATGGAGTGGGTGAGGAAGTACCCGTCCAGGCGCTCGGCGCCGCGGGTGATCGTCGTCCACAGCAGGGAGGCCAGCGGGATGACGGCGATCAGGAAGCAGACCCAGACGATGCTGGTGGCCAGGCGGTCCTTGGCCTGGCGCTTGTTCTCCACGACGGTGGTGGCGACGTAGGAGATGGTCAGGAAGAACAGCGCGGCGAGCATGCCCCACTGCACCTTGCTGTGCCAGCCGGCCGCGGTGCTGATACCGACGGCGAGCGCGATCGCCACGGCGGCGAAGCCGACGGGGGCCAGGCGCGGCAGCGAGCGGCTGCTCAGGCCGGACTTCGGCGCGCCGGGGCCGCCGGGCGGCGTCGGGCGTTCCTGTACGGCGGTGGATGCGTGGCTCATGCGTTGGCCCCCGAGTACTCCTTGCGGCGGGCGATGATGAGCCGGGCCGCGCCGTTGACCAGCAGGGTGAGGACGAAGAGGACGAGGCCCGAGGCGATCAGGGCGTCACGCCCGAACTCGTCGGCCTCGCCGAACTTGGCCGCGATGTTCTGCGCGAACGTCCCGCCGCCCGGATTGAGCACGTGCAGCGAGATGATGAAGCTCGGGGAGAGGACCGTGGCGACGGCCATCGTCTCGCCGAGCGCGCGGCCGAGGCCGAGCATCGAGGCGGAGATGATGCCGGAGCGGCCGAACGGCAGCACCGAGAGGCGGATGACCTCCCAGCGGGTGGCGCCGAGCGCCAGGGCCGCCTCCTCGTTCATCTTCGGGACCTGGAGGAAGACCTCGCGGCTGACGCTGGTCACGATCGGCAGGATCATGATCGCCAACAGCACGCCGACGGTGAACAGCGAGCGGGCGACGCCGACCTCGGTCTTCTCGAAGATGTACGTCCAGCCGAAGAACTGGTCGAGCCAGAGGTTCAGGCCCTCCAGGTACGGGACCAGGACGAGGGCGCCCCAGATGCCGTAGACGATGCTGGGGACGGCGGCGAGCAGGTCGACGACGTACGCGATGGGGGCGGCCAGCCTGCGCGGCGCGTAGTGCGAGATGAACAGGGCGATGCCGACAGCGACCGGAACCGCGATGACCATCGCGATGATCGAGCTGACGACGGTGCCGAAGAGCAGGACGGCGATGCCGAAGACCGGGGGGTCACCGGCCGGATTCCAGTCGAAGGTGGTGAGGAAGTTGCCCTCGTCCTTCGAGATGGCGATGGCGGCCCGGTAGCTGAGGAACGCGGCGATCGACGCCATGAGCACGAGCAGCAGGATGCCCGAACCGCGCGAGAGGCCCACGAAGACCTTGTCGCCCGCACGCCTGGTGGACCGGGGGCGCGCCGTGCGGTCCGGGGGTGCCGGCGGGGCCGGTGGTGTGTCTATCGGTGTGGTGGAAGCCATGGTCTTTCCGGTCTGTGTGGGGGAGCTGTGCGCTCCCCTGGCGGCGGTGCACCGGATGGTCGGGGCGGCGGGCCGGTCCGGAGGGGTGCGCCGGGCCGGCCTGCCGGTGCCGCGCGGAGTCGCTCCGCGCGGCGGGTGGTTACGAGAGGCCCTTGACGGTTTCGCGGACCTTCGTGTTGATCTCGGCCGGGATCGGGGCGTAGCCCGCCTCGGTCAGGATCTTCTGGCCGTCGTCGGAGGCGGCGTAGGAGAGGAAGGACTTGACGGTGTCGAGCGTCTCGGGCTTGTTGCCGGTGTCGCAGACGACCTCGTACGTGACCAGGACCAGCGGGTAGGCGCCCTCGGCCTTGGTGGTGTAGTCGAGGTCGAGGGCCAGGTCCTTGCCGGTGCCCTTGACCTTGGCGGCGGCGATCGCCTTGGAGGCGTTCTCCGAAGTGGCCTCGGCCGGGGCCGAGCCGCCGGTGTTGATGGAGACCGTGGAGATGCTCTGGGACTTGGCGTAGGAGAGCTCGAAGTAGCCGATCGCGCCGTCGACCTGCTTCACCTGGGCGGCGATGCCGGAGGAGCCGGAGGCGGCCTGGCCACCGGGGGCCGGCCACTTCTTCTCGGCCTCGTACTTCCAGTCCTTCGGGGCGGTGGCGCCGAGGTACTTGCCGAGGTTCTGCGTGGTGCCGGAGTCCTCGGAGCGGTGGAAGGCCTGGATGGCCTTGTCCGGCAGCTCGACGCCCTCGTTGAGCTTGGCGATCGCCGGGTCGTTCCACTTCTTGATCTTCGTGTCGAAGATCTTGGCGAGGGTCGGGCCGTCCAGGGTGAGCTTGTCGACGCCCTCCAGGTTGTAGCCGACGGCGATCGGGCCGCCGACCATCGGGAGGTTGATGCCCTGGCCGGTCTTGCACGCCTTCTTCGACTCGGCGACCTCTTCCGGCTTCAGCGCCGAGTCGGAGCCGGCGAAGCCCACGGTGCCCTGGTTGAAGGCGACGATGCCCTCACCGGAGGAGGAGGAGTTGTAGTTGATCTCCACCCCGGAACAGGCGGCCATGTAGTTCTTGACCCAGAGGTCCATGGCGTTCTTCTGCGCGCTGGACCCGGAGGCACGGAGCTGGCCCTTGGCCTTGCCGCAGTCGATGTCCGACGCCGCCGCGGTCTTCTCCCCGGTGCCGCCGGTGCTCCCGCTGCCGGTGTTGTCGTCCGAACCGCACGCCGTGAGGACCAGGGCGCCGGAGACGGCGAGGGCACCGAGCGCGGTGGCACGAAGCCGGTTCTTGCGCTGAAGCTTCACTTTCGGGTGTTCCTTCCAGGAGCCGCCGTGATCTGTTCGTTCTACGACGGCGTGCGATGAGGAGCGGTGTTGCGGCTTGGCGCCGCGCACCGTGTACGTCCGAAATTAGGCAGAACAGGTGAAGCCGCCTACGGGGGAGAGTGAACGGCAGGTGAACCGTGTCGGGCAGGCGGGTGTGGGTGCCCTGGGCCGGTGATCGCCGGGGCAGGTTCGGCTCAGGTCCGGGGCAGGTCCGGCTCAGGTCCGGTGCAGGTCCGGCGCAGGTCCGGCGCAGGTCCTCTGGAGCCCGGCTGAGGTCAGCGGGAAGCCCGGCTCGGGTTCGCGGGAGCCCTGCTCAGGTTCGCGGGAGGACGGACAGCAGGGCGGTGAGCTGTTCGCGGTCGCGCCGGCGACCACCTTGGGGCGGCCGTCGACGAGATACCGGGCGGTCGGCAGCCGGACGCCCGGGGCGCAGTGGTGGCCGGTCTCCTCCAGGACCTCCCGTACGGCGGCGGCCAGCGGTTCCTCGTCGCGCTTCAGCTTGCCCTTCGGGAAGGACCAGTCGTCCCAGCGCGGCCGGTGTACCAGGCACACCTCCACCCCGCCGCCGCCCGGGGCGCGGCGCCACAGGACGCACCCCGCGGCGCGGATCGCGGTGTCCCGCGCCCGGTGCCCGCCGTGGCCATGGCCCGAGGCGCCGCCCCCGGGGTGCTCGCCGGCCCCGCCCATGGCGTCGCCCCCGGGGTGCTCGCCGTGGCCGTGTCCCATGGCGCCGCCCTCGCGGTGCTCGTCGGCCCCGCTCACGGGGCCGTCAGGGCCGCCGCGTACGGCCAGGTCTCCCGGAACACCGCCCGCGCCGCCTCCACCTCGTGGCGCTGGTCCGCATGGAGCACCCCCAGGGCGTACGCGGTGGCCGGGGCGATCCGGGGGGTGCGGGCCGCCGCTGCCGCCGCCGCTGCCGCCTCGGCCGCGTCCCGGTGCAGGTCCAGGGCGTGCCCGGCGCCGGTGAGGACGGGGTCGGCGGCGCCGAGGACGACCTCGTGGGCGTACCGGTGGAGCCGCAGCAGCAGGCGGGCCTGGTGCCACAGCGCGTCGTGCGCCTCGTTGTACGGCTCCGCCGCCGCGTCGGGCGGGAGGGCCGCCACCGCCCCGATCAGCCGCTGCTCGGCGCGTTCGGCGGGCTCCAGGAGCGGCTCGGTGCCCCGGCCGATGGTGCCGGGGGCCAGCGGGACATCGGAGGCGAGCAGCGCCACGGCGTCGGCGACCGCGTGGAAGCGGGAGGAGCCGAGGGCCTGGAGCGCGGCGGAGTGGGCCCGGGTCCGGGCGAGGGTGAGCCGGCGTTCCAGCAGCGCCCCGGCCCGCGCCGCCCCGACGCCGAGCGCGGCCCGGCCCTGGGGGTCGGAGGAGTCGGGGGCGTTCGCGGCGGGTACCGTTCCGCGGGCCCCGGGGAGGCTGGTCCCCGAGAGCTGGTGCAGGGCGTCGACGAGGCGGGTGAGCCGGCCGGCGTACGCGTGTTCCCGGGCGAGGGTGCCGGAGAGCCAGGCCAGTTCCGTACGGAGGTGGTCGGCCCAGACCGGGTCGAGGGCGCCGCGGAAGGTGTGGAGCGAGCCGCTGATGCGCCGGGCCGAGCGGCACAGTGCGCGGGCCGCGGCCTCGGCGCCCTGGCCGCCCGTCTCCGAGGGGGCGCTGTGTTCCCGGTGCAGGCGCAGGCTGCGCAGGAAGTCGGCGGCCCGGCCTCGGAGGTAGGGCGCGAGGACGGCTTCGGCGGTCATGGGGTCGGCGGGACCGACCGGGGTGGCCGCGCGCTCGGCGGGACCGACCGGGGTGGCCGCGCGCTCGGCGGGACCGACCGGGGTGGCCGCGCGCTCGGCGGGACCGACCGGGGTGGCCGCGCGCCCGGCGGGACCGACCGGGGTGGCCGCGCGCCCGGCGGGACGGCTGCCACGGTCGTCGGGGGGGCCGTCCTCCGGGTCCCCGTCGACCGCGGTGGGCCGGGTCGTCGTCTGGTGGTCAGGGCGTCGCACGCCTGCGCCTCCGGGCATCGATGAGCATCTCCTGGACGTGCCGCAGCGGCTGCCCCTCCGCGTCCGTGGCGTGCCGGGTCCAGTTGCCGTCGGGGCCCAGGTGCCAGGAAGAGGTGGTGTCGGCCATACCGGTCTCCAGGAGTCGGCTGAGTGCGGCGCGGTGGGCGGGGTCGGTGACCCGGACGAGGGCTTCGATCCGGCGGTCGAGGTTGCGGTGCATCATGTCGGCGCTGCCGAACCACACTTCGGGCTCGCCGCCGTTGCCGAAGGAGAAGACCCGGGAGTGTTCGAGGAAGCGGCCGAGTATGGAGCGGACCCGGATGTTCTCGGAGAGCCCGGCGACCCCGGGGCGGATCGCGCAGATCCCGCGCACCCAGATGTCGACGGGCACGCCCGCCTGGGCCGCCCGGTAGCAGGCGTCGATGATCGCTTCGTCGACCATCGAGTTGACCTTGATCCGTACGTAGGCGGGGCGCCCGGCGCGGTGGTGGGCGATCTCCTTGTTGATCCGGGCGATCAGCCCGTCGCGCAGTGACTTCGGGGCGACCAGGAGGCGGCGGTAGGTCTCGCGGCGGGAGTAGCCGGAGAGCCGGTTGAAGAGGTCGGAGAGGTCCGCGCCGACCTGCGGGTCCGCCGTGAGCAGGCCGAGGTCCTCGTACAGCCTGGCGGTCTTGGGGTGGTAGTTGCCGGTACCGACGTGCGAGTAGCGGCGGAGCGTGTCGCCCTCCTGGCGGACGACGAGCGAGAGCTTGCAGTGGGTCTTCAGCCCGACGAGTCCGTACACGACATGGCAGCCGGCCTCCTCCAGCTTGCGGGCCCACTTGATGTTGGCCTGCTCGTCGAAGCGGGCCTTGATCTCGACGAGGACGAGGACCTGCTTGCCGGACTCGGCCGCGTCGATGAGGGCGTCCACTATCGGGGAGTCGCCGGAGGTGCGGTACAGCGTCTGCTTGATCGCCAGCACGTCCGGGTCGCCCGCCGCCTGCTCCAGGAATGCCTGGACGGAGGTGGAGAACGAGTCGTACGGGTGGTGGAGCAGGACGTCCCGTTCGCGCAGCGCGGCGAATATGTCGGGTGCGGAGGCGGACTCCACCTCGGCCAGGTCCCGGTGGGTGCCCGCGATGAACTTGGGGAACTTCAGCTCCGGCCGGTCCAGCGAGGCGATGGTGAAGAGGCCGGTCAGGTCCAGGGGGCCGGGCAGCGGGTAGACCTCCGCGTCGGACACCTTCAGCTCGCGGACCAGCAGATCCAGGACGTACGGGTCGATGGACTCCTCGACCTCCAGGCGAACCGGCGGGCCGAAGCGGCGGCGCATGAGCTCCTTCTCCAGCGCCTGGAGGAGGTTCTCCGTGTCGTCCTCCTCGACCTCCAGGTCCTCGTTCCTGGTGACCCGGAACATGTGGTGCGCCAGCACCTCCATCCCCGGGAACAGCTCCTCCAGGTGGGCCGCGATGACGTCCTCGATGGGCACGTACCGCTGCGGGGACGCCTCCAGGAAGCGGGTCAGCAGCGGCGGGACCTTGACCCGGGCGAAGTGGCGGTGGCCGCTGACCGGGTTGCGGACGACGACGGCGAGGTTGAGGGAGAGCCCGGAGATGTACGGGAAGGGGTGCGCGGGGTCGACGGCCAGCGGGGTCAGCACGGGGAAGACGCGCTGCCGGAAGAAGGTGAACAGGCGGGCCTGCTCCTTCTCGGTCAGATCCGGCCACCGCAGGAGCTGGATGCCCTCGTCGGAGAGCGCCGGGCAGATGTCCTGCTGGAAGCAGGCGGCGTGCCGGGCCATGAGCTCGCGCGAGCGGGTCCAGATCAGGTCCAGCACCTCGCGGGGCTGGAGGCCGGATGCGGAGCGGGTGGCGACCCCGGTGGCGATGCGGCGCTTGAGGCCGGCCACCCGGACCATGAAGAACTCGTCCAGGTTCGAGGCGAAGATGGCGAGGAAGTTGGCCCGCTCCAGGATCGGCGTAGCCGGGTCCTCGGCCAGCTCCAGCACGCGCTCGTTGAAGGCGAGCCAGGAGCGCTCGCGGTCCAGGAAACGGCCCTGGGGCAGCTCGTCGCCGTCCCGGTCGGGCTCGTACGCGTCCGCGTCGGCGTCGAGGTCGGGATCCAGGTCGGCGGCGGTGGAGAAGCCGACGTTGCCGGCGGAGGGGTGCGCTACGGCGTGCGGCCGGTGCGCGGCGAGAGAGCCGACGGACGGCTGGGCGGGCTGGACCGGGACCTCGGAGCTGGGCTGCTGGCTCATGGACCTATTGTTCCGCGTGGGGGCCCCGGTCGGCGCGTCGGAGGCGGGAAAGATCGCGGAAGGCCCGGGAAACCCGGGGTCTCGGCCGGGGGAGCCGGTCGGGGCGTTACCCCGGCCGCTCCCGTCGCGGCGGGGGGCTGGCAGAGCTGGCTGCATCCCGTGAGGGTCGCAAGGGCGTCTGAATGGCCGGTAACGGCGACATGACGTACAGGAAGCGGTGTGCCTGCGGGTCGGTCGCGCGGTCACTGTATGTGACCATCGCCCGCCCCGGGGCCCGCTGGGGACGTCATGGGATCGCCGCCCGGGCCCTCCCCTCGTAGGGCCCGGACGGCGAAGTCGGCGGCTTGCGGCTCAGCCGTGCAGGCGGCGCAGGACCCGGAAGGCGGCGAACACGGCGAGCGCGGCGAGGGCGAGCAGGATGCCGGTCTCGACGAGCTGGAGGGGCCAGTAGTGCGAGGTGGGGTGGTACTCGCCGAAGTGGCTGACGCCTCCCCGGCTGCGCATGCAGGCCTCGGCGTTGTCCCTCAGGCCGGCGTCGTAGCAGTCCTGCCAGTACAGCTTCCGGCCCGAGTCGGTGAGCATGCCCGACTCGATCAGCCAGTCGCCGCTGCTGTACGTCACGGGGGCGCCGCCCGTCCGGAGAGACGTCGGCCACAGCACGTACCTCCGCATGCCCAGGCCGATGGCGACCGTCCCGAGCACGAGGGCGCTCAGTGTCATGGACAGCAGCGTGCGGCGGACGAGGAGCGCACACAGCGCGCCGACCGCCACGGCCAGCAGCCCGTAACCGAGGATGGCGGGCCCGGTGCCCGGGAACGCACCGTTGTCGTACCAGTGGGGTCCGAACGAGTAGGGAAATCCCCGGAGCGCCCGCAGCCCCCAGCGGTAGACGACGATCAGGACCGCCAGGCCGGTCACCACCAGGGCCGCGGGCACGGCCAGCCGGGCGGCGAGCCAGCGCGCGGGAGAGACCGACTGGGCCCACGCCAGCCGGAAGGTACCGCTCTCCAGCTCGCGGGCGACCAGCGGTCCCGCCACGAAGAGGCCGACGAGCGCCGCCAGGACGAGCAGCGCGGTGCCGCCGTCCGCGAGGAAGACCTCGGCGGACGTACGGGCGTAGCTGGCCTGGTAGATGCCGTCGCCGCACGGGGTGATGTCGCCGTCGGGACACAGCGCCTTCTCGAACGCCATCCAGAGCCGGAGCGCCACGACGAAGGCGATACCGAGGATCAGGAGGCCGGCCGCCGCCCAGAGAGCCTTGCGGTGCAGGCGCAGCAGTACGCGTACGGGCCCGCGCAGGGAGGAGCGGCCCGCCGCGGGGGCGGTGCGGTCCAGTGTCGGGGTGCTCACGCCGGCACCACCGCCCCACGCGTCCCGGCCGACGCGCTCGGGGTGAGCAGCGGCGGGGCGTCCGGGGAGCGGAGGTGGGCGAGCAGGAGTTCCTCCAGCGAGGGCTCGGTGACGGCCCAGAGGGACTCGTCCACAGGGCCCTCCTTCCGTACGAGGGCGGTGAGCTGACGTCCCGTCGTACGGGCTTCGACGACGGTGTGCGGGGCCAGTTCGTGGCCGGTCTGCCCGGTGACCAGGGCGTGGGCGGAGACGATGTCCTCGACCTCGCCGCCGAGCCGGACCCGGCCGCCGTCGACGAACAGCAGGAAGTCGCAGGCGCCCTCCAGCTCGGTGAGGATGTGCGAGGACATCACGATGGTGGTGCCGTGCTCGGCGGTCTCCGCCATCAGCACGCCCATCAACTCGTGCCGGGCGAGGGGGTCGAGGTCGCCCATCGGCTCGTCCAGCAGCATCAGTTCGGGCCGCTTGCCGAGCGCGAGGGCCAGTGCGAGCCGGGTCCGCTGACCGCCGGAGAGCGTACGGACACGGGCGGCACGCGGCAGCTTCCCGGCGATCCGGTCGGCGACGGCGGGGTCCCAGCGCCCGGGGTTGAGCTCGCCGCCGGCCCACAGCGTGTCGGCCACGGTGAGCTGCGGGTGGAGCGGCTTGTCCTGGGGCACGTAGGCGATGCGCTCGCGTACGGCGGAGGGGTCGGCGGAACCGAGGACGCCGAGGGACCCGGCGCTCGGCCGGGCCAGACCCGCCGCCAGGTTCAACAGGGTGGACTTTCCCGCCCCGTTGGGGCCGACGAGGGCGCAGACGCGCCCGGCGGGCAGGCGGAAGGAGCACCCGTCCAGGGCCGTGCGCGCGCCCCCTCTTCGCCCGTAGGTCATGGTGAGGCCGCGGGCCTCGATCACAGCACCTGTCATCAGTCCTGGTCCCCCTTGTACGTGCTGTCCAGTACGGCCATGAAGAGTGCGCTGACGTCGTCCTTCTCCAGCCCGGCCGACCGTGCCCGGCGGGCCCAGTCGGCGAGCTCGGTGCGCAGCGGCGAGTCGGAGGCGGAGGCTTCGGCCGCGCCTCCGAGTGTCCGGCGGACGAAGGTGCCGAGGCCGCGCCGGGCCTCGACGAGGCCCTCGCGCTCCAGCTCCCGGTACGCCTTGAGGACGGTGTTCGGGTTGATGGCGGTGGCCTCGACGACCTCGCGGGCGGTGGGCAGCCGGTCCCCCGGCTCCAGTACGCCCAGGCGCAGGGCCTGCTTCGTCTGCTGGACGATCTGGAGGTAGGTGGCGACGCCGCTGCGCCGGTCGATACGGAACTCGACCGCTGCGGATCCTGCCATGGTCACCACCCTTTCACTAATTGAGTAGTGAAAGGGTGGGCCAAAGAAGGGGCGGCGTCAACTGACGCCGCCCCTGTGCGTGTCCGGGGGAGGTCTACCGCGTCCGCGCGGAACGCAGTTCCTCGTTGATGCGCTGGGCCTCTTCGAGCTGGTCCTCAAGGATGACGATGCGGCAGGCGTCCTCGATCTTGGTGCCCTGGTCCACGAGCTCCCGGGCGCGGGCGGCGATGCGCAGCTGGTAGCGGGAGTAGCGGCGGTGGCCGCCTTCGGAGCGCAGGGGGGTGATCAGGCGGTTCTCGCCGAGTGCGCGGAGGAAGGCGGGCGTGGTGGAGAGCATCTCGGCCGCCCGGCCCATGGTGAAGGCGGGGTAGTCGTCATCGTCCAGGTTGTCGGTGGGGCGGGTACCGCTAGGGGGCATAGCACCTCTTCTTTCGGGGGCACGTCGTTTTCGGCGTGGGGACACGTCGGGGGGCCCGAGTGCCATCCGGCACTCGGGCCCCGAGCTTCAACACCATCTGCCGACTGGCTTATGTCGGCCTTCTTTTTCCGCCGGTCCGCCGGTGAGGGCGGGAGAGCGGGGATCGCGGATGCGTGACCGGGGACCACCTTCCGATCTGGGGCCTGCGGTACCCGAGCGGTGTGTGCCTCGCCCGGGCGATCCTGATGGCGTCTGCTCCTTACCTCGTTCGGTTGGGTTCATTCGGACGGACAGGTCGGAGTACCGCTGCGCGGCCCCTGGGGGCCACCCGGCCCGGCAATCAGCGGAGGAACCCACCGTTTCCGGCTCCACCACTCCACTGCCGTGCCGTCCTCGCTGTCCGGCTACGAGAAAAACACTAGACCCACCGGATGCGAGATGTCTACCGCCGCCACGACAGATTTTCTTCAAGGTGGAGGTGCGAGGTTCAGGACTCGGTGCGGTACATCAGGTCCACCTCGTGGGTGGTGAAGCCGATCCGCTCGTACACCGTCACGGCCGCCGTGTTGTCCGCGTCGACGTAGAGCATCGCGGTGGGCAGCCCCTCGGCGGCCAGGTGGTGCAGGCCGATCGCGGTCAGGGCCTTGCCGAGGCCGCCGCCCTGCGCGTCGGGCAGTACGCCGACGACGTACACCTCGCCCAGCCGCTCCTCGGCGTGCACCTTCGTCCAGTGGAAGCCGACGAGTGCGCCGTCCCGCTCGGCCAGGAAGAACCCCTTCGGGTCGAACCAGGGCTCCGCCTCGCGGTCGTCCAGGTCCTGCTGGGTCAGGGAGCCCTGCTCGGGGTGGTGGGCGAAGGCGGCGCGGTTCACGGCGAGCCAGGCGGCGTCGTCGCGGCCGGGCTCGAAGGTCCGTACGGTGACGCCCCCGGGCAGTACGGCTTCCGCGAGGTCGAGCGGAATCAGGCTCCGCCGGAGCTGGCGCAGCTCGCGGAAGAGGGAGAGGCCGAGGACCTGGGCCAGGTGCCGGGCCGCCGAGCTGCCGCCGTGCGCCCAGACCCGCAGCCGCTTGCCGGTCGCGGCCAGGAGCGCGGCGCCCAGGGCCCGCCCGTTGCCGGTGCCGCGCCGCTCGGGGTGGACGACGAGCTCGGCGGCCGGGGCCTCGACGGGGTCGGTGTCCTCCAACTGCGCGTAACCGGCGAGGCTCCCGTCGGCGGTGAGCAGGAAGTGGCGTACACCGACGCGGTGTCCGCCCCGGATCCGGAGCCTGCCCTGCTCGGAGACCGCCTGCCTGCCGTCGAACCGGGCCGCCTCACCGAGGAGTTCGAGGACGGCGTCGGCCTGGGCGGGGTCGAGCGCGTCGAGGGCCTGAATCTCGCGTCCGGGGGAGGGGAGGGGTGCGTCAGTCGTCATGGGGACGAGCGTACGGGGAGCGGGGGCGCGGGCGGGGGTGGCTGCCGGGGCCGGGAGGGTGCGGGGTGCGGACGCAAATGAGCCGTACGGGCGATATGGGGGCTTCAGGGTGGTTCCGGCGAACCATTTCGGTGTATGGCAACCAGGTCGTAACCCCGAACACCTGTTGCGCTACGCGCGTTGACTCTAGGCTGCGGCACGCAGGATTCCAGACGTGTGACACCAGTGACACCACTGACACCACAAGGGGACCGATGTCAGCGACTCCACAGAAGAACCGCGCGGCCCGGCGGATGCTCGCCGCCGCCGCCGGTCTGGCCACCGTGGGCGCCCTCGTCGCCGCGATGCCGGCCGGCGCCCAGGACCGAGGCCACGGGCACGGGCACGGGCACGGGCACGGGCACAAGCCTCGTACCGTGGACGTGCAGTTGCTGTCCTTCAACGACCTGCACGGCAACCTGGAGCCGCCGGCCGGTTCCGCCGGCAACGTCTCCCAGACGCAGCCCGACGGCACGGTGAAGGCGATCCCGGCCGGTGGCGTCGAGTACCTGGCCACCTCGCTGCGCACCGCGCGCAAGGCCAACCCGTACTCCGTCACGGCGGCCGGCGGTGACATGGTCGGCGCGAGCCCGCTGCTGTCGGGCCTCTTCCACGACGAGCCGACGATCGAGGCGCTCAACAAGCTCGACCTGGACGTCTCGGCGGTCGGCAACCACGAGTTCGACGAGGGCGCGACCGAGCTGGCCCGCCTCCAGAACGGCGGCTGCCACCCGGTCGAGGGCTGTTACGAGAAAGGCAGGAAGTTCAAGGGCGCGGACTTCCCCTACCTGGCGGCCAACGTCACCAAGGAGAAGACCGGCAAGCCGCTGCTCAAGCCGTACACGGTCTGGAAGAGGAACGGCGTCAAGATCGGCTTCATCGGGGTGACCCTGGAGGGCACGCCGGACATCGTCACCGCGAACGGGGTCAAGGGCCTCAAGTTCCACGACGAGGTCGAGACGATCAACAAGTACGCGCGTGAGCTGGACCGCAAGGGCGTCAAGTCCATCGTGGCCCTGATCCACGAGGGCGGGGCCCCGGCCTCCACCTCGTACAACTACGACTGCGACAGCCCCGGCGCGGGTGACGGCATCTCCGGCCCGATCGTCGGCATAGCCAAGGGCATCACGCCGAAGGTGGACGCCCTGGTCACGGGCCACACCCACCAGGCGTACGTGTGCACCGTCCCGGACCCGGCGGGCAAGCCGCGCATGGTCACCTCGGCCTCGTCGTTCGGCAAGCTCTACACGGACACCACGCTCACCTACGACCGCCGCACGAACGACATCGTCCGTACGTCGGTGAAGTCCGCGAACCACGTCGTGACCCGGGACCAGCCCAAGGCCACCGACATGACGAGCCTGATCGAGCGCTGGAACAAGCTGGCGGCCCCGATCGCCAACCGGCCGCAGGGCTGGATCAGCGCCGACATCAACGGCCGCGGCTCCACGGCCCCCGAGAAGCCGCTCGGCAACGTCATCGCCGACGCCCAGCTCGAAGGCCTCGCCCCGGCCGACAAGGGCGGCGCGGAAGTCGCGTTCATGAACCCGGGCGGCATCCGCGCGGACCTGGTGCACAAGGCGTCCGGCAGTGAGGGCGACGGGGTCGTCACGTACGGCGAGGCGTTCACCGTGCAGCCGTTCACCAACATGATGAACGTGGTCGACCTGACCGGCGCCCAGCTGGTCACCGCGCTCCAGCAGCAGGTCAGCGGCGCCAACGAGGCCAGCCCGAAGATCCTCCAGGTCTCCAAGGGCCTCACCTACACCCTCGACCTGACGAAGACCGGCGCGGCCCGCGTGGTCACCGACAGCATCAAGCTGAACGGCGCGGCGATCGACCCGGCGCGCACCTACCGCGTCGCGATGAACGAGTTCCTCGCGGGCGGCGGTGACGGCTTCCCGGCCCTCGGCCAGGGCAAGAACAAGCTGGTCGGCCCGTCCGACCTGGACCTGTTCAACGCCTACCTGGCGGCCCACTCCACGGCCGCTGCCCCGCTGGCCCCGCCGGCGACGGACCGGATCACGGTCGTGCAGTAACTCCCCCACGGGAACGGGGGCGGCGGGCCGGTGGGCCTGCCGCCCCTCACGTCTTCCACGAGGGCGGTTCAGGGCGTCGTACGCGGGGTGACGTCACGCGTACGTACGTGGCCGCGTGCCGGGCTGCGGCCCGTCGCCGTGCCCTCGACCGGCTCCGGAACCGGCGTCAGCGCGGGACGCCAAGGATGGCTCAACTCCGCCTGGCAGGCACTCTCCGGCGCGAGGAGAATGCTCAGCGTAACCTTCCCGACGGTGTGAGGCGCGAGGAGAGATGCGATGGGGCAGCACGGCGACGGCAAGGGCGGCTCCGAGGGTGACAAGAAGCAGTCACCGAAGGAGTCGGACGGTCAGTGGAGCGGGCCGGTGAGCAATCCGCCGAAGAAGAAGTGACCGGGCCGTGAGTTCACCCGCAGGCCTGCTGGATGTCCTCCGCGAGAAGGGAACGCCCCTCGGCCCGTGGGGAGACGCTGTGGTTTCCGTGCGGCGGGAGCTGTTCCTGCCCGACGAGATCGAGGTCGGGGACGAGCTCGTCTCCCGCGCCACCTCCCCGGCGAGGTGGCTGGAGCTGGCCTACGGCGACGTGTCCGTGACCACCCAGATCAACGACGGGCGCCCGACGGGACCGGATGAGTACCGGTTGCCGACGTCATCCAGCTCGCAGCCGTCCGTCATGCTGGAGATGCTGTCGCTGCTCGACGTGCAGGCCACCGACCGAATCCTGGAACTGGGATCCGGCACCGGCCTCAACGCGGCGTGGCTCGCCCACCGCGTCGGCTCCCACCGCGTCGTCTCCGTCGAGATCGATCCCGTACTCGCCGAGCAGGCGGCCAAGAACGCCCTGGCGGCCAACCTCTCCCCGCTCGTCGTCCAGGGCGACGGTGAACAGGGCTGGCCGGCCGGGGCCCCCTACCAGGGCGTCATCGCCACCTACGCGGTCACGGCGATCCCCTATGCCTGGGTGGAACAGGTGGCGGACCCGCATGGCCGGATCGTCGCCCCCTGGGGCGGGTCCTTCTTCCCCCACTCCTTCGCGGTACTCGATGTCCGGGGCGGCCGGGCGGACGGGAGGTTCACCGGCTACCCGGCCTTCATGCGGTCCCGCAACCCGCGCCCGGCCCGAGGCTTCCTCGACGACTTCCTGCATCACCGCGAGGCCGCCGACGCCACCACGACCGGCATCTCGCCTCTGCGGCTCGCACAGGACCCCGACGCCCTGTTCTACACCGGCCTTGCCCTGCCCGACGCATGGCACCTGCCCATCCCCGCGGACGACGGCAGCGGCGAGATGACCCTCTGGATTCTGGCGGACGACCAGAGGTCCTGGGCCTCCGCCGACTACACACCCGACGGCTGCGAGTACGCCGTCGCACAGTACGGGCCCCGCAAACTCTGGGACGAAGCCGAAGCGGCCTACCGGACCTGGGACGCCCTCGGTCGCCCGTCCCGCGACCGGGCCGGTCTGTCCGTCACCGCGCACGGGCAGGAGGTCTGGCTGGACACCCCGGAACACGGCCTCTCCTCTCTCACCGATGCACAGCGAGGCCGGGGCATCGGCGACTGAACGCGGCCCCTGCCGGCTAACGGCGCTGGTTCAGGGGCTCGCCCCCGGTGCGGTCCTGTCCCGTACGGGGCCGGGCGCGTCCTGGACGCGCCGTGCGGCTGGGTCCGGGCCCGAGCGCGATCCCGGCGGCGAGCGCCCCGACGACCAGGGCGACGACCGGAAAGCCCCACGCCGTGAGGCTCACGTCGTCAACTCCGGCCGCCCGAGCGTGAACCAGACGACTGTGCGCCCAGGATGCTGGTCGCCCCCGCTCCCCGTCCCCCACGCCAGGGCAAGGCTCTCCACGAGGGCGAGCCCGCGCCCGTGCTCCTGCTCGGGCCCTGCCGTGGTAGCCCCGAGCACGCCGAACGCCTCGTGCACGGGCCCACCGTCATCCGAAACGGCGACGGTGACCCGCTTCCGGTTGACGGCCACGTGGACCCGGATCAGCGGCGTACGGGTGTGGCAGTGGGCGTTGGTCACCAGCTCGGTGACGCAGACCCGGGCGTCGTCGACCAGCCCGAGGTGCCGGCTGACGCCCAGCAGCGAGGTGAGGAAGTCCCGCGCGATTCTGGGCGCGGCGGCGGTGTTGGGCAGGGTGAGGCGGTAGCTCTCGCCACCGAGGGGGTTGGGCTGTACGGGAGTTGGGGTTGCAGCGGTCATGTCGTTCTCCCCATGCGGTCCGGTTCTGCGAACTGGTGCGCGATATCTCGCCCGTGGCGGGGCTGTACGGGTGCACGCCTCAACGCGCGCCGGTGCAGCCCCACTTCGATTCGCCGAGGTGAGGCGCGGTGCTGGGTACGACCATAGCGGTGAGTCGCAATTGTCGTACCTAGATGGCAACTTAAGTGACCGAATGGATTACCGTGAGGGCGCCGGTCACACTGTGAGGCGACAAGAGGAGAGGCCGATGCCACCGAGGAAGGCGCCCACGGCGCGACAGCGTCGCGTAGGCGCCGAGCTACGCAAGATGCGGCAGAGTGCGGGGCTGGCACTTGCTGAGGCCGCTGCCCTGCTCAGTACGGAGCGCACCACCATCAGCAACACGGAGTCGGGGCGCTTCGGTGTGAGCGGTGACCGGGTCCGTAACTGGGCGGCCGGCTATGCGTGCCCTGATGAAGCGTATGTAAATGCACTCGCCGCGATGGCGGAGGAGCGGGGTCGGGGCTGGTGGGAGGACTACCGCAACGACCTCACCTGCGAGGCGATGGATCTGGCCGAGCTGGAGCATCATGCGGTGGGTATCAGGGCGGTGCAGATCATGCATATGCCTGGGCTGCTCCAGACCGAGGATTACGCCCGTGCGGTACTCGCGGAGACCGTTCCGCCCCCGGCCCCAGCTAGGCAGAGGCGCCATCTGTCCCACCGGCTCAAGCGACGAGATGTCCTCGACCGGCAGAACCCGCCGACCTGCACGTTCCTCATTCATGAGGCGGCGCTGCGGATGACGTACGGCGACTCCGGTGTCGCGCGCGGCCAGTTGGAGTACTTGCTGGGTGAGTCGGAACGCGACAATGTCGCCGTTCGGGTGGTCCCCTTCGCTGTCGGCGGCTTTCCGGAGGCCGGAAGCTCGACGCAGTATGTCTACGGACCTGTTCCGCAGTTGGATACCGTTCTGACGGACACGGCCACCGGGTCTGCGTTCCTGGACGCCGAGACGCGTCTGGCGAACTATCGAGCGGCGATGGATCGGATCGAGGGGCTGTCTCTTGATCCGCGACAGTCAAGAGACTTCATTCGTGAGGTCGCACAACAAGTGTGAGGCGTGAAGTACGTGGAAATTCAGTGGCGCAAGTCGTCGAAGTCGTCAAACGCCGAGGGTAGTGCCTGCCTGGAGCTGGCCGAGCACGGCGGCGAGATCCTGCTGCGTGAGAGCGACAACCCCGACGTCATCGTCCGCACGACGCGGGCCAAGCTCCGGGCGTTCCTGGGCGGTGCGAAGGAAGGCGAGTTCGACGACTTCGCCTGAGCTTCTGCGCTCAGGCGGCGAGCGGTCCCCATCGGCGCAGGTGGGGGCCGCTCCCCTTTTGTATCACTTGTTTGTCCGACCAGAATCACTCGTTAGAAGTCAAACACTTGATACGCATCCGCACGACACGCTAGCTTCCTGATGAGCCGCCTCGTCACACGGCGGCCAACTCTCCTGCCGTCTGCGCCCGTTGGGGGAGTCGCGATCCAGGGCGCCCCCTCTCCCCGGCTCGTCACGCCGGCCGTGGTCAGGGGGCGTTCCTGGTCTCACGCCAGGAGGCCGCGCCATGTTCGAACACATCCCTGAACCCGCCAACTCGGCGTCGTACGCCTACTGGTGCGAGCGCTCCACCTACGCATCGGAGGATCGCCACCAGCCTGACTGCTTCGCGCGGTACTCCGCTGCCACGCCCGAGCTGGCGATCCAGCGCGTCCGTGACGAGGCGCGAGCCCTGCTGGCCGAGTTACCGCAGGGGCAGCGCCCGGAGCTGGGGTGGGCCGTGGGGGTGGGCCGGGTCCGGGCTCTCGGCGCCCTGTGCGGAGGCCGTACCTGCGGGTTCTCGTTGCGGCACGGGGACGGGTGGAGCGAGTGGGTCGTCCGCCCGCGCCTCGTGCTGCCCGCCGAACCGGAGGTCCTGGCGGCGGAGCTGTCGGCGAAGGACGCGCCGTGCGGCGTGTGCGCGTGCTGTCGGCACGGCCGTTGACCGTGGACGTCCCGGGCCCGTCCCGCGTGTGATGCTCGCCCGGCCGCCCGTTCCGCGACAGGGTGGGGCCATGCGCAACGAGACACCTACCCGCACGGAGAACACCCTCAAGACCGTCGTCCACATCGATGACGTGGACCCGCACGAGGTCTCCCCCGGCATCCTGCGCCGCAAGCTGCCCTCCACCGCCTACGCGCGGGGCTGGCTGATCGACTTCGCCGCGGGCACGGAGTGGCCCGAGGTCGATGAACACCCCACCGAGGAGCGGTACTTCGTCCTGAGCGGCGAGGTGATCGACGGTGGTGAGCGTCATGGGCCCGGCTCGTACGTGGTGTTCGCGCCGGGGAGCGAGCACCGCCCGCGTACGGAGACCGGGGCCCGGATGCTCGGCATCTCGATGATGGACGCCTGAGGCACCTGAGGCACCTGAGGGACGTGAGGCCCCTGAGCCGGCGGCAGCGGCCGGGCCGGTCAGGCCGCCCGGTCCTGCCGCAAGGTCGTGCGGTGGGCCCGGTTGGTGGCCATCAGCGCGTCCAGGGCGTTCCGGGTGCGGACGAGCTCCTCGATGTGGGCGGAGAGGCGCTCCCGCTCCTGCTCCATCCGCTCCATGGCGGCGTCGGACGTCGCCTCGCTCGGGTCGTCCACACAGGGCAGCAGCTCCATGATGGTCCGGCTGGACAGGCCCGCCGCGTAGAGCCGCTGGATGAAGCCGACCCGGTCGACGTCGGCGTCCCGGAACTGCCGCTGCCCGCTGGGGCTGCGGGCGCTGGTGAGCAGGCCCTGCTCCTCGTAGTAGCGCAGGGACCGGACGCTGACGCCCGCGGCCTTGGCGAGTTCCCCGATGCGCATGCCGTCCGTCCTCTTCGCCGTGTCGTACCGCCGGGCGGGCCTGTGACCTGCGGCGCTTGCCCCTGACATTGATGTCAGGTTTTAGCGTAACCGCAGTGTCCGGTTCGCGGGCACGGCGTCATGAGGAGGACGGACGGCATGACCCTGATCGATGCTCCCAGCGGTGTTCCCAGCGGTACTTCGGGCGACACCCGCCCCGGCGATCTTTTCAGCAGGTACCGGCTCGGTGACCTCACCCTCCCCAACCGGGTGGTGATGGCCCCCATGAGCCGCGTCCGGGCCGCCGCCGGGGGCCTGGCGACGCCGTCGATGGCGACGTACTACGCCCAGCGGGCCACGGCCGGGCTCATCGTGAGCGAGGGCGTGCAGCCGAGCCTGATCGGGCAGTCGAACCCGGGTACGCCGGGGCTGTACACCGACGAGCAGGTGGCCTCGTGGCGGCCGGTCACTGGCGCCGTCCACGCGAACGGGGGCCGGATCTTCGCGCAGATCATGCACGGCGGGCGGGTCTCGCACCCGGACACGACCGGGCTGGTGCCGGTCGGGCCGTCCGCCGTACCGGCCGTCGGTGAGGTGTTCACGCCCACCGGTCCCCAGACCGCCCCGATGCCCCGCGCCCTGGAGACCGCCGAGGTCCCCGAGCACGCGCGGTCGTACGCGTCGGCCGCCCGCCGGGCCGTCGAGGCCGGGTTCGACGGGGTCGAACTGCACGGCGCCAACGGCTACTTGATCTCCCAGTTCCTCTCCTCCAACGCCAACCTGCGGAGCGACCGTTACGGCGGGTCCGTCGCCAACCGCGTACGATTCGCCGTCGAGGCGGTGGAGGCGACCGTCGAGGCGGTGGGCGCGGCACGGACCGGCATCCGGCTCTCGCCGGGCGGGACGTTCTGGGGCGTCGAGGAGAAGGACGTACCCGAGCTCTATGCCGTACTGCTCGGGGAGCTGGCCCGTCTGGAGCTCGCGTACGTGCACCTGGAGGCGACCGTCGACCAGGACACACTGGTGGACCTGCGCCGGGCCTGGCCCGGCACCCTGGTCATGAACCCGGTGCTGCCGATGGGGGAGCGGCGGGCCGAGCGCCCGGACGCGGACCGCTGGCTCGGGCTGGGTGCGGACCTCATCAGCTTCGGCCGGGCCTTCATCGCCAACCCCGACCTGGTCGAACGGCTGCGTGCCGGGCTGCCGCTCGCCCCGGAGGACGCGGCCACCTACTTCCAGGGAGGCGACACGGGGTACGTCACGTACCCGGCGTACCGGCACGCGGGTTGAGCCCGCGCCGCAACAGGGGAGGGAGGCGCGGGTCCGGGGGGCCCGCCCTCTTCCCGGAGTGACGTGTGCGCGTCAGAATCCTAGGGCTTGCCCCCCACGACCCTTGGAGGCGCCCCCATGTCCACCACCGCCAAGTCCCCTGTGACGTACGACGCCCCCTTGCCCACCCGCAGAGGCTTCCTGGCCGGAGCGCTCGCCGTCTCCGCCACCGCCGTCATCGGGGCCGCGCCGGCCGTCGCCGCCACCCGGAAGCGGGCGGTCCTCGGGACGCAGGACTGGATGGGCGGCCTGCCCGACGCCACCGCGCTCCAGCGGCTCACGATCCCGGGTACGCACGACTCGGGCGCACGGTTCGGGGGGCCGTGGGCGGAGTGCCAGAACACCACGATCGCCCAGCAGTTGCAGAGCGGGGTGCGCTTCCTCGACGTACGGTGCCGGATCACCGGAGGCTCGTTCGCCATCCACCACGGGGCCGCGTTCCAGAACATGATGTTCGGCGATGTCCTCATCGCCTGCCGGGACTTCCTGGCCGCGCGGCCGAGCGAGACCGTGCTGATGCGGGTCAAGCAGGAGTACTCCTCCGGGAGCGACGCCGCGTTCCGGGCGATCTTCGACGACTACCTGGACGTACGGGGATGGCGGTCGCTGTTCCGGCTGGACTCCACGCTGCCCTCCCTCGGCGGGGCCCGGGGCAAGGTGGTGCTGCTGGCCGACAACGGCGGGCTGCCCGGGGTGCGGTACGGCGACCCGGCCCTCTTCGACATCCAGGACGACTACATGGCGGAGCCGTTCGCCAAGTACCCCAAGGTCGAGGCCCAGTTCCGTAGGGCCGCCCAGCAGTCGGGCAAGTTCTTCATGAACTACGTGTCCACCGCCGCCCTGATGCCGCCCCGCTGGAACGCCGACCGCCTCAACCCACAGGTGCACGCCTTCCTGCAGCGCTCCGAGACCGCCGGGTGGACGGGCCTCGGCATCGTTCCGCTGGACTACCCGAACCAGCGGGGCGGGCTGGTGGAGTCGCTGATCCGGCACAACCCGGTGGGGTGAGGGCAGCACGACAGCCCGTGCGTGGAGGGGAAGCCCGAGCGGGCGGGCACGGCGATCATCGTCAAGGGCGGGATCCAGGACGTGGGGCGGTCCGGGTTGACGCGTCGCCGGACGTGCCGGACGACGCGCACGCCTGGGTGTGGCCGCAGGGCCTCTACTCCCGGGGACCGGGCACCGAGGGGTACCAGGAGGGCGACCGGACGGGGACATCCCCCGGCTGACCCGGCCGGTTCCGCCGAGGAGTTCACATCCCCGGCGGCGGTGTCGGCGCCCCCGGCAGTCTGATCGTCGCCACCGTGCCGGGGCCGCCGTCCGGGGCCGGCCGCAACGCGATCTCGCCGCCCGCCTGCTGGACCGTGCGGGCCACGATGGACAGGCCCAGCCCCGAACCGGGGAGCTGACGGGCGGAGGGGGAGCGCCAGAAGCGTTCGAAGACGTGCGGCAGCTCGTCGGCGGGGATGCCGGGCCCCCGGTCCCGTACCGTCAGCTCGCCCCGGTGCAGGTGCACGTCGATCGTGGCGCGCGGCGGGCTGAACTTCACGGCGTTGTCCAGGATGTTGACGATCGCCCGCTCCAGGGCGGCCGGTCCGGCCCGTACGTACCAGGGGGCCAGGTCGGCGGTGATCGTCAGCTCCGGGCCGCGCAGGCGGGCGCGTCGCAGGGCGGTACGGGTGATGTCGTGCAGGCCCACCACCTGGAGCGGGCCGGGCTCGGCGGCGTCGGGGCGGGCCAGCTCCTGGAGGTCACCGATGAGCGCGGCCAGCTCCGTCATCTGGGCCTTGACCGAGGCCATCAGCGCCTTGCGGTCGTCCGGCGGGATCACCCGGCCCGTCTCGTCGCTGCGGGCCAGCAGCTCCACGTTCGTCCGGAGCGAGGTGAGCGGGGTGCGCAGCTCGTGGCCCGCGTCCGCGATCAGCTGGGCCTGGCGGTCGCGGGAGGAGGCGAGCTGGGCCGCCATGGAGTTGAAGGAGTTCGACAGGCGGGCGATCTCGTCCTCGCCGTCGACCGGGATGCGTACGGTCAGGTCCTCGGTCCGGGCCACGTGCTCGACGGCCTCGGTGAGTTCGTCCACCGGCCGCAGACCCGCCCTCGCCACCCAGAGCCCGGCCGCCCCGGCACCGATGACGCCGATGCCGCCGACCAGCGCGAGGACCCAGGCGAGGGTGGAGAGTGGTGCGTCGATCTCGCCGAGCGGGCGCGCCACCGAGACGGCGAGCTGGTTGTTGGCCTGGCCGGAGCCGACCACCGGCGGCAGCTTGCGGGTGTAGACCCGCATGTCCTCGCCGTCGTCGTTCTCCGTCGTGTGCAGGGCGTCGGTCCGCCGGCCGGCCGCCACGGCCACGTCACTCCGCTGGGCGGGGACGGGGGTGGTGTTCGGGGCCGTGCAGTAGCTGCCGTTCGCCGCGACGATCTGCACGGTGTACTGGCCGGGGAACTCCTGAGCCGGCAGCTGCCCGCCGCTCAGGCACGAGCTCAGCAGGTCGCGCATCGGCTCGTTGTCCATCTTCGCGTTGCGCAGCGAGTCGTCGAGCTGGTCCTCCAGCTGGATCCGGGTCACGAACCAGCACGCCACCGCCACCGCCGCGACCGCCAACGCCACCGCCGTGGCCACCAGGAGCGCGAGCCGGGAGCGCAGCGGCAGCGCCCGGAAGCGGCGTACGAGACCCTTCCTGGCGGGAGTCGCCTCGCCCGCGGGGGGTTCCGCCATGCTCACGCCTCGGCGCTCCCGCCCGTACGCAGCGCGTAGCCGACTCCGCGCACGGTGTGGACCAGGCGCGGCTCGCCGCCCGCCTCCGTCTTGCGGCGCAGGTACATCACGTACACGTCCAGGGAGTTGGAGCTCGGCTCGAAGTCGAAGCCCCAGACCGCCTTCAGGATCTGCTCCCGGGTCAGCACCTGGCGGGGGTGGGCCAGGAACATCTCCAGCAGCGTGAACTCGGTACGGGTCAGCTCCACCCGCCGCTCGCCCCGGCTGACCTCGCGGGTGGCCAGGTCCATGCGCAGGTCGGCGAAGGAGAGGACATCGTCGTCGGGGGCCTCCGCGCCCGCCGCCGACACCGCGTACGAGCTGCGGCGCAGCAGGGCCCGGATGCGGGCGAACAGCTCGTCCAGCTCGAACGGCTTGACCAGGTAGTCGTCCGCGCCCGCGTCGAGGCCGGTGACCCGGTCCCCGACGGTGTCGCGGGCGGTGAGCATGAGGATCGGCGTGGTGGAGCCGGTGGCGCGGATGCGGCGGGCAGCGGTGAGGCCGTCCATGCGGGGCATCTGGATGTCCAGGACGATGAGGTCGGGGGCGTACGCCTCGGCCTTCGCCAGGGCGTCGTACCCGTCGACCGCGACCTGGGTGCCGTACCCCTCGAAGGCGAGGCTGCGCTGGAGCGCCTCCCGTACGGCCGGTTCGTCGTCGACGATCAGGATGCGCTGGGGATCGTCTTCGGCGGGGCTCATCGCTGCTGGTCCTCTTCTCGTTCCGACCCGGGCCGCCCGGTCTGCGGGGGTGGTCTCAGCCTCGCACGGTCAGGAACCGTCACCCGCGCGCAGGGCGTCCAGGTCGGCCTTGAGCGTGTTCACCGGGATGGCGAAGCCGAGTCCCACGCTGCCGGCCGACGAACCGCTGCCGGCCGCCGGGGAACTGGGCGCGTACATCGCGGAGTTGATGCCGATGATCTCCCCGTCCAGGTTGATCAGCGCGCCGCCGGAGTTGCCGGGGTTGAGTGAGGCGTCGGTCTGGAGCGCCTTGTACGTGGTGGTCTTCTCGCCGGTGTCGCCGTTGAACTGCTGCCCGCCGAACTCGAACGGCCACTGCTGACCGCCGCCGCCCTGACCGTTCTGGCCCTGTCCGGAGCCGCTGCCGGAGTCGTCCTTGGCCACCGTGACGTCCCGGTCCAGCGCGGAGATGATCCCGCTGGTGACCGTGCCGGTGAGCCCCTCCGGCGAGCCGATCGCCACGACCTGGTCGCCCACCTTGACCTGCGAGGAGTCGCCGAGGGAGGCCGTCTTCAGACCGCTCGCGCCGCGCAGCTTGATGAGTGCGAGGTCCTTGTCGGGGTCGGTGCCCACGACGTCGGCGGGGTACTTCTTGCCGGTGGAGAGCGTGACCTCGATCTGCTGGGCGCCGGAGACCACGTGGTTGTTGGTGACGATCTCGCCGTCGTCGGTGATCACCACTCCCGACCCGGTGGACCTGCCCGCCGAGGAGGCCGCGCCGATCTCCACGATCGCGGGGGAGACCGCCTCCGCGACGCCGGAGACGGTGCCCTTGCTGCGCTGCGCGACGGTGGTGCCCTGGACCACGCCCGAGGAGCCGGTGGCACTCGTCCCGCCGCCGGTGAGCTCCTCCACCAGGGTCGCCGTACCGCCGCCGATCACGGCCGCGGCGAGGGCGACCGCCGCCAGCAGCGCCACCGGCCGTTTCACCCGGCGCTCCCGGCGCCCGGCGGCGGGGGGCTCGACGGCGTACGAGGAGGGGTCGGGGGCGTACGGAGGCGGCGGCGGGTAGCCACCGGCCACGCCGTCGTACGCCGTGTCGTACGCGTACGGGGTGGGGTCCTGGTCCGTCGTGTGCGCGCCGCTCGGGCGGGGGCTCTCCGTCATGTGCCCCAGCGTCACGAGCCAAGATGAGAGCAGCCTGAGTACGTCCTGAGAAGCCCGGAAGAACCGCGTATGCCCGCTGTAAAGGCCCCGGCCCCGCTGCAAGGCCACGGCCTCCCTGCGAAGGCCACGGCCTCCCGGTTAAGCCACGGCCTCCCGGTTAAGCCACGGCCTCCCGGTTAAGCCACGGCCTCCCGGTTAAGCCCCGGCCTCCCGGTTAAGCCCCGGCCTCCCGGTTAAGCCCCGGCCTCCCGGTTAAGCCCCGGCCTCCCTGTGAAGGCCACGGCCTCCCTGCGAAGGCCACGGCCTCCCGGTTAAGCCCCGGCCGCCGACCGGCTCCGGCTACGCCGACCCGTTCGGCTCCCCACAGCCGCACGAGCGCCGCACGACCAGCGCGGAGGGGAACTGCTTCAGCCGCTCCCGCCGCGACCCGGAGACCCGGAGGGCGTCGTCGAGCACCAGGTCCACCGCGGCCCGCGCCATCGCCGGGCGGTCGGAGAAGACCGTGGTCAGCGGCGGATCGGTGAGCCCGGCCTCCTTCACGTCGTCGAAGCCCGCGACGGCCAGCTCACCGGGCACGTCGATGCGCAGCTCGCGCGCCGCCCGCAGCACCCCGATGGCCTGGTCGTCCGTGGCGCAGAAGATCGCCGGGGGGCGGTCCGGGCCGGAGAGCAGGCCGAGGGCCACCTGATAGGCGTCGTACCGGTTGTACGGGGCCTGGAAGAGCCGGCCTTCCGTCGAGCGGCCGGACTCCTGCATCGCCCGGCGCCAGCCCTCGACATGGTCGGCGACCGGGTCACCGACCACCGGGGTCGACTCCACCCCGCCGAGGCACGCCACGTAGGGGTGGCCGTGCTCCAGCAGGTGGCGGGTGGCGAGCTGGGCGCCGCCGACGTCGTCGGTGACCACCGCGACGTCGTCGATCGCCTCGGGGCGCTCGTGCAGCAGCACGACCCGGGCGTCCCACGCCTCGATCTCCGCCGCCGCCCGCTCGCTGGGGCCCTGGCTGACCAGGATCAGCCCGGAGACGCGCATGCCGAGGAAGGCCCGCAGATAGTGGACCTCGCGCTCGTCGCGGTAGTCGGAGTTGCCCACCAGCACCATTTTCCCGCGCTCGGCGGCGGCCTGTTCGACCGCGTGCGCCATCTCCGCGAAGAAGGGCTGACGGGCGTCCGGGACGATCATGCCTATGAGGTCGGTGCGCCGCGAGGCCATGGCCTGGGCGACCCGGTCGGGCCGGTAGCCCAGCTGCTTGATCGCGGCGAGTACCCGCTCGCGTGTGGCCGGGGCGACCGGCCGGGGTCCGTTGTTGATGACGTAGCTGACGACCGCGGTCGACGTTCCCGCCAGTCTCGCCACATCGTCCCGCGTCACCTTGGCCACGCGCGGCAGTCTACGCGGATGGAACCAGGGGGTGTCCGGTGGATCAGGACCGGGGTCACGACGCCTGGCACGGCACCTCGCCGCGTTGCCGCAACGCCCGGATCGCTCCGCGTTGAAGACGCTCCGGCGCCTTGCGATGCACCGCACCCGACGCCGCGCCCTGTCCGGCCCTGACGCACCGGACACCCCCTACCTCTTGGCAGCCTCTACCGGCGCTTCTCCCGCCACCGTGGCCGAGGACGAATGCTCCGGACGGGCGGCGGCTTCGCCGGCCTTCCGCTGGGCGGCGGCCCGCTCCTTCGCCTCCTCGGCGGCCCGCTCCACCTTCTCCGGAGTGACGAAGCGGTAGCCGACGTTGCGGACCGTCCCGATCAGCGACTCGTGCTCGGGGCCGAGCTTGGCGCGCAGCCGCCGGACGTGGACGTCGACCGTCCGCGTACCGCCGAAGTAGTCGTATCCCCAGACCTCCTGGAGGAGCTGGGCGCGGGTGAAGACCCGGCCCGGGTGCTGGGCCAGGTATTTCAGCAGTTCGAATTCCTTGAAGGTCAGGTCCAGGACCCGGCCCTTGAGTTTCGCGCTGTACGTCGCCTCGTCGACGGAGAGGTCGCCGTTGCGGATCTCCATCGGGGAGTCGTCGGAGGTGATCTGCTGCCGGCCGGTGGCCAGCCGCAGCCGGGCCTCGACCTCGGCCGGCCCCGCGGTGTCCAGCAGGACGTCGTCGATGCCCCAGTCGGCGGTGACGGCCGCGAGGCCGCCCTCGGTGACGACGAGGATCAGCGGACAGCCCGGTCCGGTGGACCGCAGCAGCTGACAGAGCGAGCGGACCTGGGGCAGGTCACGGCGCCCGTCGATGAGGATCACATCGGCGCCCGGGGTGTCCACCAGGGCCGGGCCCTCGGCGGGGGCCACCCGCACGCTGTGGAGCAGGAGACCGAGGGCGGGAAGCACCTCCGTCGACGGCTGGAGTGCGTTCGTCAACAGCAGCAGTGAACTCATCGCCGCCCACCTGCCTGGTTCGGTCGATCGTGGTGCACGGTTCGCTCGCCCATTACGTCGGTCCTCCTCGTTCCCTGCGAGAGGGGCACTCCCGGGTCGGACCCGGGGGAGTATGCGGCACTGCTTCGTACAGCTGTACAAGGTTGCGCCACGATCACGCTGCGGCGTTCGTCATACAGGTTTTACGGTGCGGTCCCGCGTCCTGGGACCGCTGAGCTTGTTGAAACGTCTCCGTAACAACGCCCGGGAAGCACAAAAGGACCCGGGGGCTGCATTGCCCGGATCCTCTTCGCAGCAGAATAGCCCACATGAGTTCTGTGTCCGAGGGTCCATTCCTGAGTTCTTCTGTTCCCTTGCTCACGCGGGTACCACGATTCGCCACATTGCTGACCGATGACGGGGTCCCCGTCGAGGCGGTGTACGAACCGTGTACGGCAGGTTTCGGGGCTCATGGGGAAGCGCCGGCGGACATCCCCGTGATCGTCGTGGCGCACGGGTTCACCGGCTCGGTCGACCGCCCCGCCGTACGCCGCGCCGCGCGGGTGTTCTCCCAGCGTGCGGCCGTGATCACGTTCTCGTTCCGAGGGCACGGCCGGTCCGGCGGGCGCTCCACGGTGGGCGACCGCGAGGTGCTGGATCTGGCCGCCGCGGTGGCCTGGGCGCGGACCCTCGGGCACTCCAGGGTCGTGACGGTCGGGTTCTCCATGGGCGGCTCCGTGGTGCTGCGGCACGGCGCTCTGTATACGGACGAGACCGAGGCACGGGGTGCGGCCGTTCGTGTACCGGTGCGCGCACAGCGCACGGGGGCGCACTCGGGGGCGCACTTCGGCGCGTATGCCGATGCGGTGGTCTCGGTGAGCGCCCCCGCCCGCTGGTACTACCGGGGTACGGCCCCGATGCGCCGGCTGCACTGGGTGGTCACCCGCCCCTCGGGCCGGATCGTCGGGCGGTACGGATTCCGTACCCGGATCGCCACCGACGACTGGGACCCCGTCCCGCTCTCCCCGGTCGCCGCGGTCCCGCTCATCGCCCCGGCCCCGCTGCTGCTGGTGCATGGCGACCGCGACCCGTACTTCCCGCTGGACCACCCGCGCATGCTGGCCGAAGCGGCGGGGGAGGGCGGCGCGGAGCTGTGGCTGGAGCGGGGGATGGGGCACGCGGAGAACGCGGCGGACGACGCCCTTCTGGCCCGGATCGCCGACTGGGCGACGGCCGCGCTGTCCGCGTGACCCATCATGGAGAGCTGACGCACGAGGCGTCCGACGAACCGACTGAAGGAGTGGCGCCATGGCAGCGGGGACGATCCGCTACTGGGCTGCGGCCAAGGCCGCCGCGGGCACCGCGGAGGAGCCGTACGCGGCGGCGACCCTCGCCGAGGCGCTCGACGCGGTGCGCGAACGGCACCCCGGCGAGTTGAGCCGGGTGCTCCAGCGGTGCTCGTTCCTCATCGACGGCAACCCCGTCGGTACCCGTGGGCATGAGACCGTACGCCTTGCCGAGGGCGGCACGGTCGAGGTGCTCCCGCCGTTCGCAGGAGGGTGAACCGCAGGCCATGAGCAGCAGCGATCAGCAGTACCCGTACCCATACCCGTACGACCCCCAGCAGCCGCAGCAGCCCCAGCAGCCCCAGGCACCGGAGCACTGGCCCGACGGGACGGCCGGGCAGTCCGCCGTACCCCAGGAGGCGGGCGCCTTGGACCAGGGCGCGACGCAGACGTGGCAGGCGCCGACCTGGGACACGCAGTACCAGCCGACGATCCAGCGGGGCCCGGAGCCGTACCAGGGGCACGGACAGGGACCGGGACAGGGGTACGGACAGGGACCGGGACAGGGGTACGGGCAGTCGCAGCCGGACGCGTACGGAGCCGGGCAGCCGGGCCCGTACGCCGTTGGGCCGCAGCAGCCCGACCCGTACGGGACACCGCAGCCGCAGTACCAGGAGCCGTACCAGGAACCTCAGCCGCAGCCGTCGTACCAGGAACCGCACCACTCGCAGCCGTCGTACCAAGAACCTCAGCCGCAGTACCCGGACCCTCGGCACCACCAGCCGTACCAGGAGGCCCCGCAGCCGTACCGGTCCGCCGCCGAGACCGCCTACCTGCTCCCGCAGGGCGCTTCCGGCTCCCTCCCGCTGCCGCCCGAGGCCCCGGCCACCGCCACCGCCGGGCCCGCGCCCGTACCCCCGTCCGCGCAGCGGCCGCAGCCGTCGCAGCCGGGGCCCGACGACTCCGGCTACAGCGCGCCCACCACCCTCGGCAACGCCCGGATCACCGACGCCCAGCGGGCCCGGGCCGAAGGGCGCTCGCCGATCATCGCGCCCGGGATGCAGCCCGCCGCGATCACCGCCGGGCTCGGCCTGCTCCTCGCGGGCGGCGCGGCCCTGGGCTCCTACGCCCTGCTCGTCCCGCTCGTCCTCCTCCAGGCGCTGACGGCCGCGGGGTGGTTCCGGCTGAACGGCATGTGGCCGGCCCGGCAGGGCATCGCGCTCGCCTTCGCCGGCGGTCTCGTCGCCGACGTCGCGCTCCTCGCGGCGGGCCGGGAGCACGGGCCCGCCGCGCTCCTGGGCACCCTGGGGGTCTGGGTGCTGCTCACCGTGGTCCTCCAGCTCCGCAGCCACGCGGGCGCCGACGAGCGGATGTACGGGCTGATGGCCACCGTCGTCTCGGCGGCCCTGGCGGTCCTCGCCGCCGGGCACCTCGCGGCGGCCCCGGACGCGGTGGCGGTCGGCGCGGTGGCGGTCGCGGCCGCCGTGCCGGCCAGGGCGCTGCCGCTCCCGGGCGTCGCGTCCGTGGTGACGGCGCTGCTCGTGAGCGCGGGCGCCGGCGTCGCGGTGGGCGGGCTCACGGACTACGGCAGCCAGGGGGCGCTCCTCGGCCTCGCGGCCGGCGTCTGCGCCCTGGTCGGGCTGCGGGCGGCGAGCTACGACTATCCGTCCCGCTTCGTCCACATGACGGCGGGGGTGGCGCTGCCGCTCACCGCGGCGGCCCCGGCCGTGTACCTGATCGGCCGCGCCCTCGCCTGACCCGGGACCGATGGGCACGTGACGGGTCTGACGTGGACTCACGGGGGGTAGGCGCCCCGGGAACCGGCCGGGTGGTGCCGCTCGTCGATCACCCGGGGCGTCCTGCGCTGTCGCAGTAGGCTCGCGGGTGCCGGGGACCGATCGGCCGAGGTGGGGTAACGACACACATGCGCGCACTGCGAATACTGCTGGTCCTGCTGCTGGTGCTCGGCGGCCTCTTCGTCGCCGTCGACCGGGTGGCGCTCCACTTCGCCGAGTCGGAGGCCGAGGAGCGGGTCAGCATCAGCGGTGGCAGTGCCGGGAGGACCGAGGTGGCGATCAAGGGCTTCCCCTTCCTCACCCAGCTCGCCGCCTCCGAGCTCGACCGGGTCGACGTCACCCTCACCGGTATGGAGACCGAGGCCGCCGGCCGCGCGGTCCGGGTCGACGAGGTCCGGGCGCGGCTGAACGACGTGAAGCTCGGCTCGGACTACTCCACCGCCACGGCGGCCCGCGCCACCGGCACCGCCGTCGTCTCGTACGAGGACCTGACGGCGGCGGCGGAGGACGGCGTCACCGTCGCGTACGGCGGCGACGGCAAGGTCGAGGTCACCGGCACGGTCGAGATCCTCGGCCGCAAGATCTCCCGCAGCGTGCGCTCCACGGTGACCCGGATCGACGGCCACACGATCAAGGTGCGCGCGGACGAGGTGCCGGGGGAGGGCATCCCCGGGCTGGAGCAACTGGTGCGTACGAGGACGGACTTCGAGGGGGACGTCGACGGCCTGCCCAAGGGCCTCGAACTCCGGCAGGTCCAGGTGACCGAGAACGGTCTGGAGATCGCGCTCACGGGCTCGGACGTGTCGCTGACGGGCTGAGCGCACGGAACCGGGAGCGCCGATCCGGATGGTGAGACGCCGGTGTCCGGTCCGTAGATAAGTGGCGGGCGGGAGTCGGCGGGAGACCGCCCAGGTGGCGCGCCCCCCGCTCCTCGTCTCGCATCATGGATGATCGCGTCTCACGATACGACACGGCGGTGACATCTCCGCCCGTACCTCCCTACGATCGGACCCATGAAGCGACAGGCGGATCTCACGAAGCGGCGGGCAGTAGACCTGTGCCGCGTCGCCGCCATGCTCTGTCGCACCTCCTGAGCGGGGCGTTCGTTCCGTCCCGTCTCCCCCCGGCCCTTCGACCACTGTGACCACCGTCGAAGCCGGCCCCGTGCCCCGTACGCGCCACGCTCCGTCCGTCCGCGTGTATACCCGCACCGCCGCACGATCACTCCGCATCTCGCACCACCCGCCGCAGACTGCCCCGGAGGAGAACAACATGAGCCGCAGCGACGTCCTGGTAGACGCCGACTGGGTCGAGGCCCACATCGACGACCCGCAGGTCGCCATCGTCGAGGTCGACGAGGACACCTCGGCATACGAGAAGAACCACATCAAGAACGCGATCCGGATCGACTGGACCAAGGACCTCCAGGACCCGGTCCGCCGTGACTTCGTGGATCAGGCCGGCTTCGAGAAGCTGCTCAGCGAGAAGGGCATCGGCAACGACACGCTGGTCGTCCTCTACGGCGGTAACAACAACTGGTTCGCGTCCTACGCGTACTGGTACTTCAAGCTGTACGGCCACGGCCCCGTCAAGCTCCTCGACGGCGGCCGCAAGAAGTGGGAGCTCGACTCCCGCGACCTGACCGACGCCGTCCCCACGCGCCCGGCCACCGAGTACAAGGCCAAGCCGCAGGACGAGTCGATCCGCGCCTACCGCGACGACGTCGTGAAGGCCATCGGCAGCCAGAACCTGGTCGACGTGCGCTCGCCCGACGAGTTCAGCGGCAAGCTGCTCGCCCCGGCGCACCTCCCGCAGGAGCAGTCGCAGCGCCCCGGCCACGTGCCGAGCGCCCGCAACATCCCGTGGTCGAAGAACGCCAACGACGACGGCACCTTCAAGTCGGACGACGAGCTCAAGGCGCTCTACGAGGACGAGCAGGTCGACCTGTCGAAGGACACCATCGCGTACTGCCGCATCGGTGAGCGCTCCGCGCTCACCTGGTTCGTCCTGCACGAGCTGCTCGGCCAGGAGAACGTCAAGAACTACGACGGCTCGTGGACCGAGTACGGCTCCCTCGTCGGCGTGCCGATCGAGCTCGGCGCCAACAAGTAACGCCACCCGCAGTCCCGACCGACCCGCACGACCCGACCAGAAGGACAGAACACCATGTGTGGAGCACAGGCCGGCGGCCCCGACGCTTCGACGATCAAGCCCGGTGAGACCACCATCCAGGGCAGCGTGACCCGCGACGGCGAGCCCGTCACCGGTTACGTGCGTCTGCTGGACTCGACCGGCGAGTTCACCGCCGAGGTCCCGACCTCGGCGACCGGACAGTTCCGCTTCTACGCGGCCGAGGGCACCTGGACGCTCCGCGCCCTGGTCCCGGGCGGCAGCGCCGACCGCACGGTCGTCGCGCAGACCGGTGGACTCTCCGAGGTCGCGATCGCCGTCTGATCCACGGCATGGCCGGTCCACGGCACAGACAGGCCGGAGGGCCGCACCCCAGGGGGTTGGACGCCACCTGACGCGGGGTGCGGCCCTTCGTGCCGTCCCGGTGCGGGTGTGCGGGGCCCTGGGCGCGTCCTACGCTGGAAACATGTACGCCCGACGCCGGCGCGGCTACTTCTGGATGATGGGCGGATGCGTCGCCCTCTTCGTCTCCGCCTGGGCCGTCGTGCGCCTGTGGTCGATGCCCGCCGCTGTCGCCATGTGCCTGGTCGCCATGGTCATCCCGCCGGTCGCCGCGGTGCTCGCCAATCGTCGGGGCCCGGAGGACCGGTGGTGGGACGACCCCTCCGGCGACCCGAAGTCCGACGAGTGGTGGGACGAACTGGACGGGAAAAAGCGGTACTGACGCACCGAGAGGCCTCAAGGAGAGGTGACGTGCCGAGAGGCCTCAAGGAGAGGTGACGCACTGAGGAACCTCACGGAGAGGCGACGCACCGAGAGGCCTCACGGAGAGGCGACGCACCGAGGAACCCCACGGAGAGGTCAGTAGACGAGTGCCTGAGTGCCGTCCGCCATGGCCTCCTGGACGAAGACCTGCGCGCCGGCGATCCGTACGCCCTCCAGCACGTCCTTCTCGGTGATCTCGCGCCGGGCCGCGCACTGCGTGCAGAGGGTGACCCGTCCGGCCGCGAGGACCGAGTCGAGCAGATCGGGCAGCGGGGCGGCGTGCGGCAGCTCGAACTCGGCGGCCCGGCCCGGCAGCGCGAACCACGAGGACTCCCCGGTCAACCAGAGCGAGACCTCCACGCCACTGGCGACGGCCACCGCCGCCACGGTGAAGGCCTGCGAGCAGCGCTCGGCGGCCTCGGGCCCGGCGGTCACCTTGATCACGAGCTTCTTCGGCATAGGCCGAACTGTAGCCGTGCGGGCGGCGGCCCCCGGCTGACCTGGAAACTCCGGCGACCTGGAATCTCCTACGGGGTGAACTCGGCGATGCGATAGGCGAACATCCCGGAAGCCTTGGCCAGGGCGGTCACATCTATCGTGATCCTGCTCGGTGCGTCCTGGACACGCGTAGGGACGGGTACCCCGTCGCATTCCAGTTTCTTCACCTCTGTCGTGCCCTTGCTCCGCACCGTCGCCTCAGCCGCGCCGCTGCCGGCACAGGCGAAGCTCACCTTGTACGACTTCCCCGGCGTCAGCAGCGACTTGGTGTGGATGCCATCGCCGAGGCGCCCCACCCCGGATTCGAGGAACCCCGGCTCGTCGGAGGCGATGCCCACGGCGGCCTCGGCCTCCCGGCCCGGGCCACCGTCCGGCCCCCGCAGCCGCCACCTGGACGAGAAGGCCGGGCCCCCACCCATTAGGCTGGGGCCCGGCCCTGTACTGCCGCCATACCGCTCGTTCCGAGGAGCCCCCGTGCTTGAGGCATTCTTCTCCGCCCTGCTGATCCTGGTCTGCGTCGGCGTACTCGCCTTCACGGTGGTCGCCGTGAAGAAGCTGTACCAGGGCCAGCGCTGAACCTCGCCGTATCCGGCCCCCTCCCGCCCACCCCCTCGCACCCTCACAGATCGTCTGAGCCGCTCATGATCGAGATTCCGTCCGACCTCCACCCGGACCTCGTCCCGCTGGCCTTCCTCATCGGCAAGTGGGCGGGCGCGGGCGTGTCCGACTTCCCCGGCGCCGAGAAGTGCAACTTCGGCCAGGAGGTCACGTTCAGCCACGACGGCCGGGACTTCCTGGAGTACGTATCCCACACCTGGGTCCTGGACGCCGACGGCAACCAGGTCCGTCCGCTGGAGTCGGAGTCCGGTTTCTGGCGCATCGACAAGGACCGCAAGGTCGAGGTCGTCATGGTCCGTGACCAGGGCGTCGTCGAGATCTGGTACGGCGAGCTCGCCGATCAGAAGCCGCAGATCGACCTGGTCACCGACGCGGTCGCCCGGACCGCGGCCTCCGGCCCGTACAGCGGCGGGAAGCGCCTCTACGGGTACGTGAAGAGCGACCTCATGTGGGTCGGCGAGAAGGCGACCCCCGAGGTCGAGCTGCGCCCCTACATGTCGGCGCACCTGAAGAAGGTCGTCACCCCCGAAGAGGTCGCCGAGATGGCGAGGAACCTCGAGGACATGCCGGACGACGGCATCGCGTTCTTCAAGTAGCCCGCCTTCAAGTAGCCCGCCCGAACCGATCGGCCTTCGGGCCTCCTGGCCGGTGCTCACCCCGCTCTACACTGGGCCTGTGGTGAGCACCGACTGGAAGACCGATCTTCGGCAGCGCGGCTACCGGCTGACGCCTCAGCGCCAGCTCGTCCTGGAGGCCGTGGACGCCCTGGAGCACGCGACTCCGGACGACATCCTGTGCGAAGTGCGCAAGACCGCGTCCGGGGTGAACATCTCCACGGTGTACCGGACCCTGGAGCTCCTGGAGGAGCTCGGGCTGGTCAGCCACGCCCACCTCGGGCACGGCGCCCCGACCTACCACCTGGCCGACCGGCACCATCACATCCATCTGGTCTGCCGGGACTGCAAGGACGTCGTCGAGGCGGACCTCTCCGTGGTCGCCGAGTTCACCGAGAAGCTGCGGGCCGACTTCGGCTTCGAGACCGATATGAAGCACTTCGCCATCTTCGGCCGCTGCGAGGCCTGCACGGCCGTGAGGAACGAGAGGCCCAAGTCGTAGGCTGGGCGCATGAAGAGCCCCCTGCTGTCCCTGCCCGGCGCCGTCGCCGCCGAGGGCCGCGACGAAGGTGTTGCCGGACACTACGGCGACCTGTTCCGCGAGCAACGCGCCCTCGCCGACGGCAACGGCCTCGTCGACCTCTCCCACCGCGGGGTCGTCGCCGTCAGCGGTGACGACCGGCTGAGCTGGCTGCACCTGCTGCTCACCCAGCACGTCAGCGACCTCGCCCCCGGCCAGGCCACCGAGGCACTGATCCTCTCCGCCAACGGGCACATCGAGCACGCCATGTATCTCGTCGACGACGGGACGACGGTGTGGATGCACGTCGAACCCGGCACCCAGGGCGATCTCATCGCCTACCTGGAGTCGATGAAGTTCTTCTACCGCGTCGAGGTCGCCGACCGCACCGAGGACACCGCCGTCGTGCACCTCCCGGCCGGTTCCATCGCGCAGGCCCCCGACGGAGTGGCCGTACGGGAGACCGCGCAGGGCCGCGACCTGTTCCTGCCGCGCGCGGATCTGCAGGCGTACGCCACCGCCAACGGCCCGGCCGTCGGCATCCTGGCGTACGAGGCGCTGCGCATCGAGGCGCACCGGCCGCGCGTCGGCTTCGAGACCGACCACCGCACCATCCCGCACGAGCTGGGCTGGATCGGTACCGCCGTCCACCTCCAGAAGGGGTGCTACCGGGGCCAGGAGACCGTCGCCCGCGTCCACAACCTGGGGAAGCCGCCGCGCCGGCTGGTCTTCCTGCACCTGGACGGCAGCGAGGTGCACCTGCCCGGCCACGGAACGCCGGTACGGCTGGCCGCCGACGGCGAGGAGGGGCGGCAGCTCGGCTTCATCACCACCTCGGCCCGCCACCACGAGCTCGGCCCGATCGCGCTGGCGCTGGTCAAGCGGAACGTGGCGGTGGACGCGGAGCTGATCGCCGGGGACACGGCGGCGGCCCAGGAGACGGTCGTCGAACCGTAGGGGCCGGGACCCGTCACACCTCGATGATCACCGTGAACGGGCCGTGGTTCGTGAGCGAGACCCGCATGTCCGCTCCGAACCGGCCCGTCGCCACCCGCGCGCCCATCGCCCGCAGCTGGGCCACCACCTCGTCCACCAGCGGTTCGGCCACCTCGCCCGGGGCCGCGGCGTTCCAGGTGGGGCGGCGGCCCTTGCGGGCGTCCCCGTAGAGAGTGAACTGGGAAATCACCAGGAGGGGGGCATTCACCTCCGAACAGGACTTCTCGCCCTCCAGGATGCGGACGGACCAGAGCTTGCGGGCCAGCTGCGCCGCCTTCTCCGGGGTGTCCCCATGGGTGACTCCGACCAGTGCACACAGGCCTTCGCCGATGATCTCGCCGACCACGCCGGCCGCCGACGGGTCCTCGCCCGTCCCGGCCACCGAGACACTGGCGCCGTCCACTCGCTGTACCACTGCACGCATACAGACCAACCTATCTTGGGCTGAACGGGTACAGAGTGTCTGCGGGGGCACCGTGCAGGGTGGGACGATGCACGATGTCGGTGTGCCGACGCACCGGTCGAGGGGACGGAACAGCATGAGTACCTATGGAGCCGGACAATCTCCCGGGACCGTACCGGGCGCGGCTGCCGGCAACAGCCGCACCAGGACCCTGCACCCACCCGCGCGGCCCCTTCTGCCCGGGCTCGCGTCCGTGCCGGAGCAGGGCGGCGGCGAGGCCGGGGTCGGCGGGCTGCGGCTGCCGGAGCTGCGGACGCTGCGCCGCGACGCGCAGCGGGACGAGGCCGACCTCAGTTATGTACGCCGGCTGGTCCAGGGGCGGATCGACATCCTCCGCGCCGAACTGGCCCGCAGGCGGGACCCGCAGGCGCCCGTCCCGGAGACCCCGGTGGTGGACCGGCTCCCGGAGATCCTGACGGACACCCCGTCCCGGCACCGCACCTCCGCCCGGCACGTGACGCTGACGACGCCCCGCGGTGACGAGTTCCGGCAGCTCGCCGCGGAGAACCTGGCCGAGGTCGAACTCTCGGACCTGGCCGCCCGGACGGACGAGGAGCTGCACGACGCGATGGGCCGCCTCACCCGCTACGAACAGCAGGTGTCCCGGCGTCGTCACGAGCTCCAGCGCACCACCGACGATTGCAGCGCGGAGATCGCCCGCAGGTACCGTGACGGGGAAGCCCAAGTGGACGACCTGCTCGCCTGAAGCGACCCTTCCGGACGGCGGGTCCCGCACCCCGGCCGTCCGGCGACCCTTCCGGACGGCGGGTCCCGCACCCCGCCCGTCCGGCGATCCTTCCGGACGGCGGGTCCCCGCACACCACACCTGACCGCTCCGGCCCTTCCTTCCGGACGGCGGGTCCCCGCACACCCGACCGCTCCGGCCCTTCCTTCCGGACGGCGGGTTCCGTACCGACCGTCTCCCGGAAGGCCACCATGACGTCGACCGACGCCCCTGCCGCGATAACCCCCGCCCCGCCCGTGCTGGCCGAGGTCCAACGGTCCGGGTTCACCGAAGGCCACCACCGCGGTTCGCTGGTCCTGCTCGCCGCCGACGGGAGCGTGGAGCTGACGCTCGGGGACCCCGCCGCCCCGGTCTTCCCCCGGTCGTCGAACAAGCCGATGCAGGCCGCCGCGATCCTCCGGGCGGGTCTGGAGCTGTCCGGGGAGCGGCTGGCGCTGGCGGCCGCGAGCCACTCGGGCGAGCCCTTCCACCTCGAACTCGTGGCGAGGATGCTCGCGGAGCACGGGCTGAGCGCCGACGACCTGCAGACCCCGCCCGACCTGCCGCTGGACCCGGTGGAGGCGGAGACCTACCTCGCCGCCGGGAACGTACGCGAGCGGATCACCATGAACTGCTCCGGCAAGCACGCGGCCATGCTCGCCGTCTGCGTCCGCAACGGCTGGGACACCGCGAGCTACCTCGACCCCGCCCACCCGCTCCAGCTCCTCGTCGGGCAGGTCGTGGCCGAGGCGGCGGGCGAGCCGGTCGCCTCGCTCGGCACGGACGGCTGCGGGGCCCCGCTGATGGCGATCGGGCTGACCGGCCTCGCCCGCGCCTTCCGGTCCTTCGTGCTGGCGGAGGAGGGGAGCGCCGAGCGCCGGGTCGCCGACGCGATGCGCGCCCACCCCCAGTACGTGGCGGGCACCCGGCGCCCCGACACCTGGCTGATGAGTGAGGTTCCCGGGACGCTCTCCAAGATGGGCGCCGAGGCCGTGCAGGCGGTGGCGCTGGCCGACGGGCGGGCCCTCGCCTTCAAGATCGACGACGGCGCGACCCGGGCGCTCGGCCCGGTCCTGGCCCGCGCCCTGGCCCTGCTCGGCGTGGACGCCCCCGTCGTCGCCCGGATCGGACGTTCGCCGCTGCTCGGCGGGGCGGCGGAGGTCGGGGAAATTCGCGCGACATTCTGAGCCGCCCCTGCCTAGCGTGCAGGCATGAGCCTCGATGTCCGTACCGTCACCGCGTCCGCCTACCCCGACTGGCTGCGGGCGGTGCAGAACGGATTCCTCACGGCCGGTTCACCGACCGAGGACGATGTCGCGGACCGGCTGGCCGACACCGATCTCTCCCGGCTCCAGGGCGCGTTCGAGGCCGGGCGGTGCGTGGCGACGTTCCGCTCGTTCGCCCAGGAGCTGACCGTGGTCGGCGGGGCCACCGTGCCGGCCGACGCGATCAGCTCGGTGACGGTGGCGCCCACCCACCGCCGGCGCGGACTGCTGAGCCGGATGATGGCCACGGACCTGGCGGCGGCCAGGGAGCGCGGCGAGGTGGTCGCCACGCTGATCGCCGCCGAGTACCCGATCTACGGGCGGTTCGGCTTCGGACCCGCCGCCGGGGCTACCGAGTGGGAGGTCTCCGTCCACCGCGCCGGCCTCGACCCGCGCCGGTCGGGGCAGCCGGAGGACGGCGGCCGGGTCGAGATGGTGGACGGCGCCGACATCCGTGAGTACGGCCCCGAGCTGCACGCCCGGCTGGCGGCGCTGCGACCCGGTACCGTCAGCCGCAGCGAGCGCTGGTGGAAGTTGCACACGGGGGCCGTGCCGTCCCCGGCGCACCACAAGTGGACCGAGCCGTTCTACGTCATCCGCCGCGACGCGGACGGCGAGGTCGACGGCCTGGCGGTCTACGGCACCGACGACAAGTGGGGCGACGGCAACCAGCCCCTGAACACCGCGACCGTACGGGACCTGATCGCGGTCACCCCGGCGGCCGAGCGGGCGCTGTGGCACTTCCTCTGCTCCATCGACTGGGTCTCCACCGTCCGCTCGGGCAACCGAGCCCCCGACGACCTGCTCCCTCTGCTGCTCCCGGACCCCCGGGCCGCCCGGACGGTCACCCACTCGGACTGGCTCTGGCTGCGGCTGCTGGACGTGGAGCGCGCGCTGGAGGCCCGCTCCTACGAGAGCGAGGCGTCGCTCGTACTCGACGTCCGGGACGGCGGGGGAATGGCCGAGGGGCGCTTCCTGCTGGATGTCTCGCCCGACGGGGCCCGCTGCACCCCGACCACCCGGAGCGCCGATCTGGCCCTGGGCGCGGGGGAGTTGGCCTCCCTCTACCTGGGCGACGAGTCGGCCCGGCGACTGGTGGACCTGGGGCGGGCCGAGGAGCTGCGGGCCGGCGCGGCGGGGACGGCGGACGCGGTCTTCCGTACCGGGCGGCGGCCTTGGTGCCCGGACGTCTTCTGAACCGCCTGCCGCCCGGTCTTCTGAACCGCCTGCCTTCCGAGGGGGCGGGGTTCGCAGCCGCTTGCCCGCAGGGGCGGTCAGCGCGTACGTACGCGGAACAGCGCCCCCGACGCCCCGATCGCCACGGCGGCCATGCCACCGGCCCAGGCGAGCGCGATCCACGGAGAGTTGCCCACCGGCTGGTTCAGCAGCAGCCCGCGCAGGGACTCGATGGCCGGAGTGATCGGCTGGTGTTCGGCGAAGCCGTGCAGCCAGCCGGGCATCGAGTCGATCGGGACGAACGCGCTGCTCGGGTAGGACAGGAACGACATGAAGAAGGTGAAACCGCTCGCCGCCTCCGGGCTCCTGGCCAGCAGGCCGATCGCCGCCGAGAGCCAGGACAGCGCCACGATGTAGGCGACCAGCACGGCGGCCGCGAGGAGCCAGCCGCTCCAGGACGCCACCGGGCGGAAGCCGATCAGGAGGGCGGCGCCGAGGACCAGGGCGGTGGCTACCAGGTTGCGGACGGTGCTCGCCGCCACATGCCCGGCGAGCACCGGCGTACCGCCCACGTCCAGGGAGCGGAAGCGGTCGATGATGCCGCCCTTCATGTCCTCGCTGACGGCGGTGGCGGTGGTCGCGGCACCGAATCCGGCGCACAGGAGCAGGACGCCCGGGACGACGTACATGACGTACGAGTCGTAGGCCGTCCCGGTCTCGATCGCGCCGCCGAAGAGGTAGACGAAGATCAGCATCAGCATGATCGGCATGACCAGCGACATGATCAGCGCGTCGGTGTTGCGGCGGCTGATGCGCAGGCTGCGGCCGGTCATGACGGCCGCGTGGGTGAGCGGGCCTGGGGGATTCCCCGGTCGGATCGCCGTGTCAGGCATGGGCGGGCACCTCCGAGGTGAGGGCCAGGAAGACGTCGTCGAGCGTGGCGCTGTGCAGGGTGAAGCGGTCGATCTCGGTGCCCTCGGGGTCGATCTCGTCGAGCAGGGCGCGTACCTGGGCGGCGCTGCCGTCGGTGGGGAGGCCGAGGGTCAGCGTCTCGGGGGAGTGGTGGACCGCGCGCCCGGCGAGCCGGAGGTAGGCCTCACCGCTGGTGACGACCAGATCGAGGCGGTGTCCGGCGACCCGGCTCTTGAGGTCGGCGGCGGTGCCCTGGGCGGCGATGCGGCCCTTGTGCAGCAGGGCGATCCGGTCGGCGAGGCGGTCGGCCTCCTCCAGGTACTGCGTGGTGAGCAGGACGCTCGCGCCGCGCCCGGCCAGTCCCCGGACCACCTCCCAGAGCTCCTGGCGGCTGCGCGGATCGAGGCCGGTCGTCGGCTCGTCCAGGAAGAAGACGCCGGGCTCGGGTGAGCCGACGAGCCCGGCGGCCAGGTCCAGGCGGCGGCGCATCCCCCCGGAGTACGTACGGACGGGGCGCCGGGTTGCCGCGGTGAGGTCGAAGCGCTCCAGCAACTCCTCGGCCCGGCGGCGGGCGGCGGTGCGGGAGAGCCCGGTGAGCCGGGCCGTCATCCGCAGGTTCTCCTCACCGGTCTGGGTGTCGTCGACGGCGGCGAACTGGCCGGTGAGGCTGATCGCCCGGCGCACCGCGCTCCGCCCGGCGACGACGTCGTACCCCGCGACGCGTGCGGTGCCCGCGTCGGCGGTGGTGAGCGTGGCGAGGATGCGTACGGAGGTGGTCTTACCCGCTCCGTTCGGGCCGAGCAGGGCGAGGACGCTGCCGTGATCGACGTGGAGGTCGAGCCCGTCCAGCACCCGCACGGCGGGCTTTCCGTAGGACTTGGTGAGGCCGTACGCCTCGATGGCGTAAGGCGCCCGGGCGGCGGCGGTGCCGGTGGCTGCGGTCGGGTCCGGAGTGGTCGTGCTGGGGCTGGTGGTCATGGTCCGACCCCCTTCTGCGTATGTCATACGCGTTATTGCGTAAGCATTACGCATCCTTAGGATGGGGTCAAGGCGCACGGGGGCGCGGCGCACCTGGGCGGTGGGCGTGCGGAACGTGAGCGGTACGTGGTTTTCTGCGTGGGCAAGGGGATGTGGTGGCGGAGAAGAGCAAGGCGGACGGCGGCGACCTGCCGGCCTCCATCGAGGCCGCCTGGGGTCTGCGCGAGCGCCCGGCGAAGGGGCCGAAGCCCGGTCTGAGCCTGGAGCGGATCGTGGCGGCGGCGGTGGCCGTGGCGGCGGCCGAGGGGCTCGCGGCCGTGTCGATGGGCCGGGTCGCGCAGGAGGTCGGCGCCTCCACCATGTCGCTCTACCGGTACGTCTCCGCCAAGGACGAGCTGTACGTCCTGATGCAGGAGGCGGCCTTCGGCCCACCTGCCCCGTCGGCCGCGCTGGCGGCCGGGGCGGGCTGGCGTGAGGCGCTCACCGAATGGGCGACCGGCCAGCGCGAGCAGTTCCGCGCCAACCTCTGGGCGCTCCGCATCCCGATCGGCGGCCCGCCCGCCACCCCGAACTCGCTCGCCTGGTGGGAGCAGGGGCTCCAGGCGCTGGAGGACAGCAGGCTCGGCGAGGGCGACAAGATCTCGGCGATCCTCCTGATCACCAACTTCGTGCGCAGCGAGGCGTTGTTGATGAGCGACCTCTCCGCCGCCGTCGCCGCGCGGGGCATCTCCCCCGAGGAGGTCGTCGCGGGCCACGAACGCACTCTGCGGCGGCTGGTCGACCCGGCGCGCCACCCCGCGATCCACCGGCTGCTGGGCTCCGGCGTGATGAGCGAACCGGACGACCCCGACTACGAGTTCACCTTCGGCCTTGCGACCCTGCTGGACGGGGTCGAGGCGCTGATCCGGAGGACGGCCGGGGCCGGCTGACCGGCTGACCTGTCGTGCTCGGGACATCAAGTCCGGCCGAGGTCAAGGGCGTACGCTTCATGGTCATGAGTGGAGAGAAGGCCGGCGGCGGAAACGGAAACGGAAGCGCCGGCGGGGAGCAGGAGCCGGGGCAGAAGCAGGCGCCGGAGTGGGGGCCGGGGCGGGAGCAGAAGCAGGCGCCGGGGCGGGAGCGGGAGCCGGGGCGGGAGCAGAAGCAGGCGCCGGGGCGGGAGCGGGAGCCGGGACAGGCGGAGGCGGCGGCCCCGGCCCGGGTCAGTCTGCGGGAGCGGAAGAAGCGGCTGACGTACCGGGCGATCTCCGACGCGGCCATCGCCATGTTCCTGGAGCGGGGCTTCGACAAGGTCTCCGTGGCGGAGGTGGCGGCAGCGGCGGACATCTCCAAGCCGACGCTGTTCCGGTACTTCCCCGCCAAGGAGGACCTGGCGCTGCACCGGTTCGCCGACCACGAGGACGAGGCGGCCCGGGTGGTCGGCGGCCGGGCCTCCGAGGAGAGCCCGCTGGACGCGCTGCGCCGCCACTTCCTGGCCGGCCTGGACCGCCGCGACCCGGTGACCGGCCTCTGCGACGCCCCCCAAGTGCTCGCATTCCACCGCCTGTTGTACGGGACCCCGTCGCTGGTGGCCCGCCTGTACGCGTACCAGGGCCGCTCCGAGGCCGCGCTCACCCGCGCGCTGGGCGGCGGGGTGGCCGCCCGGTTGGCGGCGGGACAGGTCATCGCCGTCCTGCGCATCCTGGCCGAGGAGAACTGGCGCCGGATCGACGCGGGGGAGAGCGCGGAGAGGGTGTACGCGGGCGCGGTGCAGGTGGCCGAGGAGGCGTTCGTACAGCTGCGCAGGGGGCTGGAGCCGGAGGGGCGGGGCTGAGGGGGGGCGGCCGGGTTCCGGGCGGGGCGGGGCGTTGCCTGGGGCGGCCGGGTTCTCCGAGCCGGGGTTCGAGGGAGGAGCGGCCGGGTTCCGGGCGGCGCGCTGCGGGTCCGGCGGGGGCGGCCGGGTTCCGGGCGGGGCGCTGCGGTCCGGCGGGGCGCTGCGGGTCCGGCGGGGGCACGGGCCGAGGGGCGGTGGCTCGCCGTTCCTCACGCGTACGGGGGTTCGCGCGTACCCTCGTACGCCAAAGGCCCCAGCGCCCGCCGCAGGTCGGCCGGTGCGCGGTACAGCATGCCCGTCATGCCGAGGGCGGTGGCCGCGTCGATGTTCTCCTGCCGGTCGTCCACGAACAGGCACCGCTCCACCGGCACGCCGGCCCGCTCGGCGGCGATGCGGTAGATGGCCGGGTCCGGCTTGGCCACCTGCTCCACCGCGCTGCTCACCACCGCGTCGGCCAGGTCTGTCAGCCCCAACAGGGCCAGGTCGTCATCCAGTTGGAGCGTCGCGTTGGTGACGAGCACCAGCGGGACGTGGGTGCTCGCCCGCCGCAACATCCCGACCACCTCCGCGTCGGCCCGGAACGGCGCCCCGGCGAGCGCCCGCCCGAGCGCGCGGGCCAGGCCCGTGTCCCCGCGCACCTGCGGGGCGAGCCCTGCGGCGATGGCCTCGACCCAGGCGTCCGGGGTGATCCGGCCGAGGAGGAGCGGGAGGTCGATCTCGGGGGCGTAGACGACCGCCGTGGTCGTGCCCTCCGGCAGCCCCGCTTCCCGCTCCAGCGAGGCGAGGGGCGCGGTGTCGTAGAAGCGGATCACGTTGTCGAGATCGCAGAGCACGGCGTCGTAGGGGCGGTCCTCGGCCGTGTCGTACGGGCGGTCCTCGGCCGTGTCGCACGGGCGGTCCTCGGCCGGGCTGGTGGCGACGCCGGCAGGGGCGTACTGCGTGCTCATGGCCGTGATCCTGCCAGTCCTCCGCCGGGCGCGGAACGCCAGTCCGCGTCGGACCGGCTCAGGCCGACGAGCCGACCCGCACCCGCCGGCTCCCGCCGTCCGAGAGGAAGACGGCCAGCTCCCGGCCCTCCTCACCGACAGCGGTCCGTTCGGCCCGGGAGAACGCCCGCAGCGGTGTGACGGCCACCGTGTCCGCCTCCACGTCCCAGGTCGCGGAGACCCGGCCGTCGACCAGGACGACGCGGGCGCCGGCGACCGACAGGCCCCGTGGGTGTCGTCGATGACCCGGGTGCGGTCGTCGTAGCCGAGGATCGCGGTGGGGAACATCGCTTGAACACAGTCCATGCGCTGAGAGTGTGTGAGCCGGGCAGTAGCGGCCCCCACCAGCTGTTTTGTACTTTCAGAGTTTTCCTGAGGTGTTGGGGCAGTGAAAGGCCCCGCCGATGTGCCACGGGGGCAGCACACGGACGGGGCCGGTCCAGGGAGGGTGAGGGTGGCTAGTCGTCGCCCTCCTTCGGGGGGTAAACGAATCCCCGGGTGGGCCCGCTCTGCCTCTTCGGGGCAGGGCCGGGGCTGGACGACGGGAACGTGGCTGCCAGGGCGGCCAACGCGTCCGCAGTGGCGTCCTTGCGGGTCTCCGGGTCGGCCTGGTCGAACACTCGCCAAGAGCCTGCCGGATTCTCCGGGTCGACCGGTGCGACTACGCCCGGGATGCCGAACCGCCGCAACACGCTATCGACCTGGCGGGCCTGCTCCGCGTCCATCTGATCACCTTCCGTTGAGTGCGGGGGAGCCTAGTCGTCGCCGCCGCTGGTGGCGCAGTTGCCCGGACGGACCGTGCCGCAGCCACTGCCGCTACTGCACCCTGAGTGCTGGCACTGGGCCGCTACTCCCACCAGGGTTTTGGTGGGGGCGGACCAGAGTTCCGCGTCGGTGGTGTATCCGGCCTGTTCGATGGTTGCCATCGTGCGGGTGATGACGTGCTCGTCGTAGCGCTCGGGGTTGGGACGCTCGGGGTAGTGGTGCACGAAGTAGCCGAGTCCTTCACACAGCATTGCGTACAGCTTGGTGTGCAGGATCAGGGCGTGCCAACCCTCGTCGACCACCTTGGAGGGGGCGATGCGGACCGTGGGGAACTGCGCGGCGGCGTCCACGAACTTCAGCGCCTCCGCGACGATCCGACAGGCCGTACCCTCGTCCATGCCGGGGTTGTTGTCGGTGACCGTTGCGACAACACCCTCCAGCCCTTCGGGGGTGAGTAACGCGAGTGCGTCTCGCATGTTCTTGCCTTCCTGTTGGGGTTGACCCGCTCCGTCCGTGCGTCCTGTCCAGGGGTTAGAACGGTCGGAGCGGGGGCTTTGGCGGGCTGGCTTGCGCCTCGTCGCCCTCGCGGGTGGCGGGGCTTGTTGCTGCCCTGGTCTGCGTGGTCGTAGGCTCCCGCTGCGGGACGCGTCTAGCTGCCCCGCAGCGGGTCCTGCAACCTGCAAGCGCGATGGTTCCGGTTGCCGATGCTTGCAGGGGCTCAAGAGCGCGCGGCCCCTCTGAGTGGCCGGGCGTCGTCGTACGCCCCACTCGTCAGCGATCCGCGCGAGGGTGCGCCTATCGATGCCGTACTCCCCGGCGATCTTTCGAACGCTCTCGTTCGCTTCGAGGCGGGCGGTGATCGTGGCGCGGTCGGTCAGAACGGCGCTCTCCAGCGCCGCGTAGTCGGCTCGCGTCATCCCCCTACGCATGACGGGTAACCGATCGATGAAGCCGGGAAAAGGGGTCACCGGGATAGCTGTACGGGTAGTCGAACCCGGCGGCGGCGCTGAGGGCCTGCTGACGTTCCCGGTGCAGATCGACCTCATCCGCGTATGCGGTCCGGTCGAACGCGCGACGGTATTCGGTACGGTGCCGACGGAGTTCCCTGACCTCGTGCGCGCTTCGTAGATCCCCTTCAACGATCCTCAGGGGAATGGTCGTGTCGCGTTCGTCGTCTGCCCAAAGCTGCCGAACGGTGTCGCGGTCCGGTCCGGGCCAGGGCTGGAGCCAAGGACTACGTAGGGTCTGGTGGAGGTCCCGAAGGTGGCTCGGGCAAACGGTGAGGCGGTAGACGGCGTGGTGGCCGTTCCTCGGGGGGGAGGAGGAGAGCCCATAAAGCGCTCACCATCCTGACGATACGATCTTTCATAGGTCGTTCAGCTCCTCGTAGCTGTTCGGCTTAGCCCTGGCTCGACCGGTGAAGCGGCCGGGTCAGGGCGCTTTGATGACCCTTCAGGTCAAGCGCCACTGCTGGTGGCATACGTTCTCTTGGTGCACGCGCTGGCGCAGCTCGGCATACATGTTTGTCTCGTGCGGCTGCTGCTCTGCCTTGGCCTGTCTGGCCCATGGGCAGATGGGGGCTCCGCAGCCGCACGGCGGGTACTTCAGTGGTGACTCATACGCCCTTGTGTCTGCGGTTTCCGCAAAGACCTGCGAGACGACTCGGTGTTCCGGGGTGTCCAGTTGGGTTGCGGCTTGCTCGTCTGTGCTCACGCCTTGGCCCTCCCTGTGTGCTTGTTCCTGGCTGGCCCGTGCTCGCACTAGGCAACCGCCCGACCACGCTCAGCGGTACCCTCGGGAAGGCGGCAAGAGTTAAGAGCGCTAAGCGGTCACAGCAGGGGAGTTGGGGACAGTGACGACACGTCATCCGAACGCCGGACTGGAGCGGCTGCACCGGGAGACCGGCTGGACCCTTCGCCAGCTTGCCCAGGAGATCAACCGGTTAGGCACGGAGCGGGGCACCCCGGTGGCCTACCAAAAGCCGTCCGTTCATCAATGGTTAAACGGTCAGCTCCCGAAAGAATCGGTCCGGCCGCTGATCATTGAGGCGTTCTCTCGAAAGCTGCTGCGGCCCGTTACATACGGGGAGGCGGGATTTCCCGAACCCGCAGAAGAGTCGAAAAACCCTCCGGCCACCGTTGAGGGTTTGATGGAACTCGGAAGGCAAGACATGGACCCGTCACGCCGTAGCGTTCTAGGTGCAGGGCTTTTCTCTGTCGCCCTTACTGTCCCTGGCTGGCAAGATGTGGTCGACCGCATGGAAGCGATTAAGCAGAATCCGAAATTACGTATCGGTCAGGCTGAGGTAAGGGCCGTTTTGGCAATGACTGAGCGCCTTTCAGATCTTGATGATGATTTCGGCGGACGCTATGCCCGGCCTATGGCTGCCGCCTTCCTTGTGAATACGGTGAGCCCGTATCTCAAGGCCGAATCATCCAGCGAGACGCGCAATTCAATGCTCTCCGCAGCCGCATTTCTTTGCTACTTGACTGGATGGATGGCGGTGGACGAAGGGGCCCATGGGAGAGCACAGCAGTATTACGTGACGGCCTTGGAACTTGCGGGAGCAGGCGGCGACCACCGCACGTACTGTCACGTCCTTCGCGGCATGTCAGTGCAGGCGGCGAACCTGGGTCATGGGGCACCAGCCGTCAGGCTCGCTAACGCAGCCACCGAAGCGGCCCCGGAGTCCACCCCACGAATGCGAGCCTTTATGGCTGGGCAACAAGCTCACTCCTACGCCCTGGCTGGCGAGAGGGCAAACGCACTCACCGCCCTGCGCGAGGCAGAGCGAGCGGTTAGTCAGGCAGAGAGTGGGCTCGGTACTTTTGGCGGCTTCAGCTCAGCCACTTTGGCGTACTCAACTTCCGAGGTGCGATATGCCTTGGGTGACGTGAAAGGGAGCGTGGAATCACTAGGCGATCATTTTCGTCTGCGCGACTCAACCGACAGTAAGAGGTCAGAGATCAAGTTCAATGCCATGCTGGCGCAAAGGCAACTTGAGATCGGACACCTTGAGGCGGCCTGTGCAACGTGGGGCCTCGTTCTTGATGCCTACCCCAACATCCATTCCGGCCGCATCGATGAGCTTGTAGGTAGGATTCCCTCTCTCCTGCGTCCCTATCGATCGAACTCGACGGCCCGCCAGATTTACGGGCGCTCACTGGAGGCAACTCCAGTTTGAGAGAGACCTGTTGGGCGGCTGGGTGGGTGTAGTCAGGCTAGGCCTGGATCCCGACTCTCCGGGGCGCCATCACTCAACGGGTGGTGGGGCTTCTTGCTGCCCTGGTTCGGCTGAGCTTGGGCGCGGATGGGCGGCCTGCCTGCTTTTGGCCGGCTGGCCCGGCACACCCGCAGGATCTTGTCTTGGTGGGGTGACGGGGAGCTGCCTAAAGCCTGTCGCCGTCCTCCGCCCCCGGCCATCCTGGAATGGGCATAGGTGAAGGGAAGATCAACTGTGTTACGGCGTAAGAAGGTCGGGGCGGGCGTCCGCACGAAGGGGCGCGGCATGGTCTACGTCCTGGAGGACGCGGACGGGCATCAGTGGGTCCAGTGCACGGGGTACCGACTGGAGTCGCCGTGTCGCGCAGTTCGAGCTGGGCACCGAGAACGTTTACCAGTAGGTCGGTCTCCTGGCTTTCATCGTCAAGGTGCCCTATGCCGTCGTACGGCCCCATTCGATCGGTAAGCCACGGGCTCAGTTTCGGGCGCTTCAACGGGTCCATCGCGCCGGACACTTCCCAGTCATCGGCCCATGCGATGATGTGGGCGTCGTTAGCCTTGGTTACGGCAAGAACCTGGTCTAGCTGCTTCTCTGGGCTCTGGCTTGCTTCATTCTTCCGGCTGAGTCGGCGGACCGCTACCAGGCAGCGACCGCAGCCGTCATACGGTGTCGTTGCGGGAGTTTCCGCGTTCTCCATGGTGCGCCTCCTAGAAACTGTGTTCTAGGGATTTTTGCCTTGTCGAACGCGGGTAGAAACCGTACCGGCGCAGGCGTGTCGGCGTCCGGGCGCGGCGCGTCGGGGAGGTCCAGCAGCTCCCGGCCCCGCTCGTCCCGGAAGGTGACCAGCTCCCCGCGGAGCGCGGCGTCCGCGCCCGGCAGCCCGGTGAGCCCGGACCAGGCGCGTACGTCGGCGGTGGCGGCGGGACCGTACGCGGCGAGGTAGCGCCGGACCAGCGCCTGCCCCACCGGGTCGGACCCGTCCGGGGACGGCGGGTCGATCTCGCGCCCCAGCCAGGAGGAGACCAGCGCGTTGCGCACCCCCGCCTTCGTCCGCCACACCCCGCGCGGCGGCAGCTGCACCATCGGCAGGACACCGGCGACCAGCATCACGCCCAGTGGCCGCGTGCCCGGCTCCGGACGGCTTCCGGCGACCGCGCGGGCGAGCTCGGCCAGCGAGCGGGGCTCGCCGTCGGCCATCGCCGCCCGCCCCGCCGCCGCGAGTCCGTCCAGGTCGACCCCGGCGAGCTCGCGGCGGTAGACCCCGAGCACGCGCTGCCGCAGCATGGCCTGGTGGCGGGCCCGCCAGGCGAGGACGTCCTCGGCGGTGACGAGGTGCACGGTCCGGCGCATGAGATGGGTGCGTACGACGTGCCGCCCGGTCAGCAGGCCGGAGAGCGCGTCCGGCCGGAACCCGCGCAGCCGGGACCAGAGTCCGGTGAACGGCTCCTACGGCCGGTGGACCTACGGCTGTCGGGCGGGCGGCTCGCATCGGGGGCGGGGGGTGGGGGCTTGGGGGAGGTCATGGTGGTCGGGCCTTTCACCTCGTACGCGTTCTCCGGCACGGGCCCACCGTCCCAGGAGTAGCGGTCAGATGGTGTCCGCTACTCCGTGCACGGTGGGTGTCATGCCGAGGGAGACGAATCCCCTCAGCCGGCCAGCTCTCCGAGGAGCGCCCAGGTGCGGCGCCGGTCGGCGTCCCCGGCGACCTCCGTCCCCGCGAAGACCACCTCGGTGGCCCCCGCGTCCCGGTAGCGCCGAACCTCCGCGGCGACCGCCCTTTCATCGCCGATCACCGCCACATCGACCGCCTGCCTGCCGCCGGAGAGCTCGATGGCGCGTGTGTAGGACGGGATCTTCTCGTAGAACGCCAACTGCCCGGCGACCCGCTCCCGTACGGCGTCGACGTGGTCGGTCACCACGCCGTTCACCAGCGCGACGATCCGGGGCGCGGGCCGCCCGGCCGCCTCTGCCGCGGCGGTGACGGCCGGAACGATGTGGTCGGCCAGGGTGCGCGGCCCGGCCAGATAGGGCAGGATCCCGTCCGCCAGCTCCCCGCTGGCACGGAGCGCCTGGGGGCCCATGGCGGCGACGAGCAGGGGCACCCCGGCCTCGGCGCCCGGGACGCGCGCGGGGATCGGGGTGGTGGCCGTGAGCAGTTCCCCGTGGAAGTCGGCGGAGCCGGTCTCGGTCAACTGCCGCAGAGCGGTGAGGAATTCACGCAGCCGGGCGATGGGCCGCTCGAAGGGGATCCCGAAGCCCCCCTCGACCAGGTGCTTGGCGCCGAGCGCCAGCCCGAGGTGGTAGCGGCCGTGGGTGGCGGCCTGGGCGGTCTGGGCCTGGCTGGACACGAGCAGGGGGTGGCGGCCGAAGATGGGGATGGCGGACGTCCCCACCTGGAGGCCGGGCACCTCTCGCCCGACGATTCCCGCGAGCGCGGGTGAGTCCACGCCGAAGCGCTGACCGAACCACGCCGACCGCAGCCCGGCGGCGGACGCCTCGCGGGCGAGCTCCACGGTGGCGTCGATCTCGTTGTCGGCATCGCGCGCGTTGAGTGCTACTCCCATAGCCATACCGATGGCAACGGGCTGCGGAAGGGCCTATATTCCGTACGGTGTGACGGCTGCTTGTCATTCGTGTGAACGGGTGCACCGCCCGCACGGGGATCGGACCACCCGACCGGGCCGTCACCCAGCGACCGGCTCAACGCCCCGCCCTTCAGCACCACTTGACCGGCGCCGCCCCAGCAACTCGGCGACCCGGTGGAACCCTTCCGCCCCGTGGCCGAGCCCGATGGCCTGCCGGGCGAGGCCCTCGGCCGCGCGCATGACACCTGCGTCGATGCCGTGGGCCTCGGAGGTGTGGATGACGTGGGCCATGGTCGACACCGTGGAGGTGAGCGGATTGCCCTCGCCGGAGAAGACCCCCTGGTCCACCTCCTCCGCGACCTCCGCGAAGATCGCCGGAAGGATGGCACCGATCCCCGCCGCGAAGGGCGCCAGCTCCCGGGCGGTGATCCCTTCGGCCCGTGCCACCGCCAGGGCGTGGTTGTAGCCGGACATCGCGGTCCAGAAGATGTCGAGCAGCGCGATGTCGTAGGCCGCCGCGCGGCAGATCCTCTCGCCCAGGTGGGTGTTGGGTGCCGCCCAGCGTGTCGAGTACGGCCCGGTGCTCGCGGTAGACCTCCTCGGACCCGCTGTAGAGGATCACCGCGTCGGGGGTGCCGATGGTCACGGTGGGCGTCATGATGGCCCCGTCCAGGTAACGGACCCCGTGCTCGACCGCCCACGCGGCGGCGTCCCGGGCCCGGTCCGGGGTGTCGGCCGTCAGATTGACCACCGTGCGCCCCTTGAGCGCGCCGGTGACCGCGTCGCGCCGCAGGATGGCGTCCGCCGCGTCGTAGTTCACCACGCAGACCACGGTCAGCCCGCTCGCGGCGACGGCCTCCTCCGCCGACGGGGCGCTGACCGCCCCTCGCTCGACCAGCTCCCGGTCCCGTCCCGGCGTCCGGTTCCAGACGGTGGTCCGCAGTCCGGCTTCCAGGAACGCGCCCGCCAGAGCCCGCCCCATGGGTCCCAGGCCGATGACGGTGACGGCAGACTGTTCACGCTGTTCACTGTGGAGAGACATGGCTCAACTCCGTACGTGTATAGGTATGTTCTCGACGAATGGGGCGATGATGACGCGCAGCCGTGCCCAGGACCCGAATGTCTGCGGGGTAACCGCCGCGATCGCTGTGATCGACGGAAAGTGGAAGACAGGCCTGATCTGGCTGCTGGCCTCGGGCCCGCGCCGCCCGGGCGAGTTGCGCCGTCAGCTGCCGGGCCTCAGCGAGAAGGTGCTGACTCAGGCGCTCCGCGAGATGGAGGCCGACGGGCTGGTGCGCCGGGAGGTGCACGACGTCCTGCCCCTGAAGACGACGTACTCGCTGACCACGAACGGCCAGGAACTCTCCGAACTCCTGGACGCCCTCTCCGACTGGGGCCACCGCCGCCTGGAGACGCTCACCGAGACACAGACCGCCTCCTGACGCATCACGGTCCCCCTTCCGTTCCGGCCCTCCGTTCCGGCCCTTCCGTTCCGGCGGCCCTCCACCAGGATCGGTCCGCCGCGGGCCGGTGCCCAGTACCCACTAGAAAGTGGCTACGGGGCCCGGCCGGGCCCCACCTGTCCGACCGTCGAGGTCAGCGCGCCGCGAGGTCGGCGAGTAGCTCGGCGGCGGGCTTCGGGTGGACGAGCCAGCGAAGGTGGCTCCCTTCGAGGGTCCGGACGTCGAAAGGGTTGTCCGGGGTGAGCGCGTCCGCTTCGCGGATCATCCGGTTTCTCGACTTGTTGCGCTGCCCGGTGTGCCGCGCCTGTCTCCGACCCGACCGTGGCTCACTGCGCTGCCCGGAGGGCCACACCTTCGACATCGCCCGTCAGGGCTACGTCAGCCTGCTGACGGGCATCCGCGCCACCAGCGGTGACGACGCAGCCATGGTTCAGGCCCGAAACCGGTTCCTGTCCACCGGCAGGTACGCCCCTGTCCACCAGACCCTGACTCGTATGACAGCCGACGCCCTGCCTGGTCAAGGCACGGTCGTAGACATCGGGTGCGGCACCGGCTACTGCCTGGCCGGCGTACTCGATCAACTGCCCGGCACCCGCGGCCTGGGGCTGGACACGTCAGCATGCGCCCTGCGCTCAGCAGCCCGAGCCCATCCGCGAGCTGCTGCGGCTAGCTGGGACGTCTTCCGCCCCTTCCCCTTGGTTGACCAGGGGGTCGACGTCGTGCTGGACGTGTTCGCCCCGCGCAACCCGTCCGAGTTCCACCGAGTGCTCCGTCCGACCGGCCGGTTGATCGTGGTGCGGCCCACCGAGCGGCACCTGGCCGAGCTACGGGGCCAGATCCCCGCGATGGTCAGGATCGACCCGGACAAGGAACCGCGCCTGCAACAGGCGCTGGACCCCTACTTCCAGGCCGCCGGTACCCAGCACGTCGAATACACCGCGCCCCTGAGCAGGCAAGAAGCCATCGACCTGGTGGGGACGACACCGAGCGCACGCCACCTGACCCACGCGGACCTGAGCGGCCACGGCTCCCTGCCCAGTCAGGTGACCGTCTCCGTGCTGGCCACCTCCTACCAGCCTCGGTAACCACGAGCGGGCGGATGCGCCTGCTGAACAGACAAACCAATGGGCGCACCTGGCGCCCCACCTTCCTGGCAACTCGGGCAAGGTGGGGCGGCCGTCCACTGGCCGTCGTGATCGCCCAGGCCATCCGACAGCCGGAGCGGTGGGCACTGCCCTCGCGGGCAGGTGGCTCTGGTGGGCTGGTTGCTGCGCAGATCAGCCGGGACCCGTTCACTTCACACTGCAGACCCGGTGGGAAATCGCAGATAGACCGGGAACGGACAACAGTTGTCGCTACGAGTCACCCCCGCCCGGACGTGGCACGCGACACTTTTGCAAGCATGTGCTTGCAAAAGTTAGCGATGGTGTTGCAGTATCGAACCATGGCATCACTCAACGTCGGCAATCTCGGTGAGTACCTCCGGGAGCAGCGCCGTGCCGCGCAGCTCTCGTTGCGGCAGCTCGCCGATGCCGCCGGGGTGTCGAACCCGTATCTCAGCCAGATCGAGCGGGGCCTGCGCAAGCCCAGTGCGGACGTGCTGCAGCAGGTCGCCAAGGCGCTGCGGATCTCGGCCGAGACCCTCTACGTACGGGCGGGAATCCTCGACGAGCGGGAGCGGGAGGAGCTGGAGATGCGGGCGGTCATTCTGGCCGATCCGTCGATCAACGAGCGGCAGAAGAACGTCCTGCTGCAGATCTACGACTCCTTCCGCCGCGAGAACGGGTTCGTGCCCGAGTCGGACGAGCCGGACGAGCCGGACGAGACACCCGGGGCGGATGACACACCCGGGGTGGATGAGACGCCCGAGACACCCGGGGTGGATGACACGCCCGGAGTCGATGCCGGAAAAGACGACAACCCTCATAGCTAACAGCTGGTTTCTGATGATCCGGGAGGACCACAGTCATGGCCATCACCGATGACCTGCGCAAGACCCTCACCGACCGCACCCCCCTCTACTTCGCCGCCGGTACGGCCGACCTGGCCGTGCAGCAGGCGCGTAAGGTCCCGGCGCTGATCGAGCAGCTGCGGGCGGAGGCGCCCGAGCGGTTCGAGGCCGTACGCAACACCGACCCCAAGGCCGTGCAGGAGAAGGTGACCACGCAGGCCAAGGAGGCCCAGGCCACCGTGCAGGCGAAGGTCACCGAGGTGTTCGGCTCGCTCGACGCCGCCGACCTGAAGAAGCTGGGCGAAAGCGCTCAGGACCTGGCGCTGCGCAGCGTGGGCATCGCCGCCGAGTACGCGGTCCGGGCCCGGGAGACGTACGAGAAGGTCGCCGTCCACGGCGAGCAGGCCGTACGGACCTGGCGCGGCGAGACGGCCGACGAGATCGTCGAGATCGCCGCCGCGATCGAGGCCGAGCCGAAGGCCGCCCCCGCCCCGAAGCCCGCGGCCAAGAGCGAGCCTCAGACGGCCGCCGTGAAGCCGACGGCTGCGCAGCCCGCCCCCACCGAGGCGAAGGCCGCGCCCGCCAAGAAGGCTCCCGCCCCGCGCAAGCCCGCCGCCAAGAAGACCACTCCGCCCGCCGGGAAGTGACCCGGACGGATCCGTTCGGCCCGTACGAAGAGTGACCGGGACGCGGGGCGGGCACCTTTACCGGTGGCCGGTTCGTTGTCCCGGTACCTTGGCCGCAGGGCGCTCATCCACTCACTAGGCGGTACACACCATGTTGCTCTCAGCATTCGGCTCATTCCTCCAGCTGCTCTATCTGGCGATGCTGGTGCTGGCCGTGGTCGCCTTCTTCTTCGCGGTGACCGCCCGGGAGGACGCCTACCGTGCCGCCGACAAGAAGAAGAAGTCCTTCTGGCTGATCATTCTCGGCGTCGCCGTCGCGGTGAACCTGCTCATCCCCTTCCTCTTCCTCCAGCTCGCGGGCGTGGTGGCGTCGATCGTGTTCATGGTCGACGTACGTCCCGCGCTCAAGGAGGTCTCGGGCGGTCGAGGTGGCCGCCGGGGCGGGTCCAGCAGCGACGGGCCCTACGGGCCGTACAACGGCGGGCGCTGAAGACCCCTGGCGATACCCGGGGCAGCGGCGGTCGACGCGGGGCCGGAGCGTGAGGCGCTCCGGCCCCGTCGCCGTGTCCGCTCCGGGTCGCGGCCCAGCAGCAGCACCGCCACGTCGTCCGTCAGCTCGCCGCCGTTCAGCTCCCGCACCTCGGCGACCGCGGCCTCCAGCAGCTCCTCGCCCGCCAGCCCCTGCTCCAGGCGGCTGTTGACCATGGCGACCATGCCGTCCTGGCCCAGCCGCTGACTGCTGCCCGCGCCGACACGGCCCTCGATGAGCCCGTCCGTGTACATCATCAGACTCCACTCCCCGCCCAGCTCGACCTGGCGGCGCGGCCACCGGGCGCGTGGCAGCAGCCCGAGCGCCGGCCCGCCGTCCTCGTACGGGAGCAGGCGCGCCGGCCGGCCGTGGCGGGCCAGCAGCGGTGCGGGGTGGCCGGCCAGGCAGAGTCCGGCGCGGCGGCCGTCGGGGGCGATGTCGACGGTGCAGAGCGTCGCGAAGATCTCCTCGCTCTGCCGTTCGTGCTCCAGCACCTGCTGGAGGGTGGAGAGCAACTGGTCGCCGCAGAGCCCGGCCAGCGTCAGCGCCCGCCAGGCGATGCGCAGCTCGACGCCGAGCGCCGCCTCGTCCGGGCCGTGCCCGCAGACGTCGCCGATCATCGCGTGGACCGTGCCGTCGGGAGTGCGCACGGTGTCGTAGAAGTCGCCGCCGAGCAGGGCGCGGCTGCGGCCGGGCCGGTAACGGGCGGCGAAGCTCAGGTCGGAGCCCTCCAGCAGCGGGGTGGGCAGCAGGCCGCGTTCCAGGCGGGCGTTCTCCTGGGCGCGCAGTCCGGACTCCGTCAGCTGGTGCTGCGCGATGTCCGCCCGCTTGCGCTCGACGGCGTACCGGATCGCGCGGCTCAGTACCCGCGCGTCCAGCTCGCCCCGGAAGAGGTAGTCCTGAGCCCCGACGCGTACCGCCTCGGCCGCCAGCTCCGTGTCGTCCTGCGCGGTGAGCACGAGGACCGCGTGGAGCGGGGCGATCCGCAGGACGTGGGTGAGGACCGCCAGCTCGGCGACCCGCCCGGGGACGGGCTCCGGCCGGTGCTCCGCGCCGGGTCCGGTGGAGGCGGTCGAGATTGCGGTGGTGGCCGGCACGGGCAGCGCGAGGTCCAGCAGGATGCAGTCGACGTCGTCGGTGAGCAGCCGGCCCGCCTCGGTGAGGTTGCGGGCCGTACGGATACGGACCCGGGTTCCGGCCGCTGCCGAGAGTTCGGGTCCCGTGATGCTGCCCGCCGGGTCGTCCTCGATCACCAGGACGGTGAGGTCGCCGCCATGGTTGGTCTCCGCAGCGGGAGCGTCACGTTGCTGCGGTACGGGTACGGGCATCGGTTCGGGTCCTTCCCTCCCCCCGAGGGCGCGGCGGGACGACGATCGACGACCCGCCAGTCGGGGACGATAGCGGTCTCCGGCGGGGGAACGGAATGGCGCACGGGGACCGGCCCCCGTCATATGCGCCGTCATAAGCCGCTTCCTGGCACGGATCCGGCGGGATGGGGCGCCCCGGGGGCGGGGGAGAGGCCATGACAAACATCACCCGCGTACGCCCGCGCCCAGACCCGTCGCGTGGCGCCGCTCACGTCCCTTGCGGGGAGCTCACGTTCGTCCCTTGCGGGGGAGCTCACGTTCCCTGCCGGGGCTCGCAGGGAAGCTCACGTTCCTCGTAGGGAAGCCCACGTTCCTTGTGAGGGGAGGGGAGAAGGGGCCCTTCGGAAGAAGACGAGCCCTACTTGTCCGGCCGGACCACGCCGAGGATCTTCATCGAGCCCGCACCCGCCAGGGTGACGTGGCGGCCGGGGCGCGGGGAGTGGACGATCGCGCCGTCACCGACGTACATCCCGACGTGGCTGGCGTCGGCGTGGTAGATGATCAGGTCGCCGGGGCGCATGTCCTGGATGCCGACGCGCGGGAGCAGCCGCCACTGCTCCTGCGAGGTGCGCGGGATCGGCCGCCCCGCCGCTGCCCACGCCTTCGAGGTGAGTCCCGAGCAGTCGTACGAGCCGGGGCCCGTCGCCCCCCATACGTACGGCTTGCCGATCTGCGCGGTGGCGAAGGCTATGGCCGCCTTGCCGGCCGCGCTCGCCTCGCCGCTGATGTCCCCGACGCCTTGGCCGGGGCGGGTGGCGAGCCAGGCGGACTGCGCCCTGTTCGCGGCCTCCTGCTCCAGCTCGCGCAGCCGGACTCGTTCCTTCTTCTCCAGCCGCGATTCGAGCTTCTCCGCCGCGGCTATCTGGGCGTTGATCTTCTTCTTGGCCTTGGCCTGCTTGACCCGGTCGGCTTCGAGCTTCTCCCAGTGGGTGCTCGCGTCCTGGGTATAGGTCTGCAGGTCCTCCTGGGTCCGGTTCAGCTCGGCGAGGACCGTCTTGTTCGCCTGCTGGCTCGTACGGATCTTGTTGACGCCGTCCAGGAAGAGCCGCGGGTCGTCGCTGAGGACCAGCTGGGCGCCGGGCGGCAGGCCGCCGTTGCGGTACTGCTCGCGCGCCTGGGCGCCGGCGCGGTCCTTCAGCTCGGCTATGCGGGCCTGGCCGTCGACGATGGCCTTGGCCAGCTTCACGATCTCGCCGGACTGCTTCTTGGCCTGCTCCTCGGCGAGGTTGTACGCGTCCGTGGCCGCTCCGGCCTTCCGGTACAGCGTCTCGATCTGCGCACGGACCTTTTCGAGGTCCTCCTCCGAAGACGGGGACGAGGAGGAGGACGAAGGCGCGCGGGAGCCGGGAGCCGAAGCGGAAGGGGGCGGCGACGAGTCCGGCGTCGGCGCGGCCATCGCCTGGACCGGGACGGTCAGCAGGCCCAGCGCGCAGACCAGCGTGATGGCTGCGGCGGCACAGTGGCGTCGGTTCACGAGCTCCCCCTCCCGGCTGGATCCGGGCCGGTCTCCGGGTCCAGGCAAGGACAACGGTCAAGACAAAAAGCGACAAGAGCCACAAAGGCAACTAGCGTTGGATAGCGTGCACTTGACTTACCGTCAGTAACGTCAGGTGACGTCGTGATCGTGCCATGTCGTCCGGTAAAGCAACAGGGGCAGTCAGCAGCTGATGCCTCGTACCCCCGCCGGCTGACGCCTCGTACCCCCATCCCCAGGGACGAACGACACACCTGTGGCGTTCCCCGCAAGAGCATACTTTCGCCCGGTCAGGCGACGTTCAGCGACGTTCAGCGACGTGCAGCGACGTGCAGCGACATCCAGCGACGTTCAGCGAAGGTCGGGCCGCAGCGCGTCCCACGCGACGGTGATCTCGCCCTGCCGCCACCTCCGCACGCCGTCCGTCACCGGCCAGTCGGCCGCCAGCGCCCGCACCGCCGCGATCCAGCGCTGCCGGGCACCGAGCGACGCGTACGGGGAGGCCGCCGCCCAAGCCCGGTCGAAGTCGCGCAGGAACGCGTGGACCGGCTCGCCCGGCACGTTCCGGTGGATCAGCGCCTTCGGCAGGCGCTCCGCGAGGTCGGAGGGGCGCTCCAGCGAACCGAGCCGGGCTGCGAAGGTGACCGTGCGCGCCCCCTCCGCCCCCAGGGCCACCCATACATGCCGGCGCCCGATCTCGTCGCAGGTCCCCTCCACCAGCAGCCCGCCGGGGGCGAGCCGGGAGCGGAGCCGCGTCCAGACCTCGGGGACCTGGTCCTCGTCGTACTGGCGCAGCACGTTCGCCGCCCGGATGAGCGTGGGCCGCGCCTCCAGCGGGATCTCGAAGCCACCGTGGACGAAGGTGAGCCCTTCGCGCTCGTACGGCTTCGCGGCGGCGACCCGCTCCGGATCGATCTCGATGCCGGCCACGGCGGTGCGGGGCTCGACCGTACGAAGCCGGGCCAGCAGCTCGACGGCGGTCCAGGGGGCCGCCCCGTACCCGAGATCGACGGCCACGGGGGCGTCGGCGCGGCGCAGGGCCGGGCCGTGCGCGGCGGCGATCCAGCGGTCCATGCGGCGCAGCCGGTTCGGGTTGGTGGTCCCGCGGGTGGCGGTGCCGATGGGGCGCTGACGCATGCGGCGAGCGTATGCGACGGGGGAGGGGCGGGTACCCGCAGGCCGGAGGGGACGGCATCCCGTCCGTGCCCCCCTCAGGGCCGGGCGCGGGCGGAGATGCCGCCCCTTCCCGCGTCCGTAATGATTTGGCAAAGCGGAAATGAAAGGCGGGATTCCGCTGTTCTCGCCCTTCGGAGGGCCCCGCGCCCCTCCGCAGTGTGCCCCGAGCGAGGAGGACCGACGACGTGAGCCAGTACGTCTCCCGGCTCGGCTCCACCCGGACCGGCCCCCGGATCCGGTTCCCCGGCGGCTTCTCCGGGTCCTCCCGCAAGCCGCGTCGCATTGCGATGCTCTCCGTGCACACCTCCCCGCTGCACCAGCCGGGCATGGGCGACGCGGGGGGGATGAACGTCTACATCGTCGAGCTGGCCAAGCGCCTTGCCGCGATCAACATCGAGGTCGAGATCTTCACCCGGGCCACCACCGGCTCGCTGCCCCCCGAGGTCGAGCTCTCGCCCGGCGTCCTGGTCCGGCACGTCGACGCGGGCCCGTACGAAGGGCTCGCCAAGGAGGACCTGCCCGCCCAGCTCTGCGCCTTCACGCACGGCGTGATGCAGGCCTGGGCCGGACAGCGCCCGGGCTACTACGACCTCGTGCACTCCCACTACTGGCTCTCCGGTCAGGTCGGCTGGCTCGCCGCCCAGCGCTGGGGCGTCCCGCTCGTGCACGCGATGCACACCATGGCCAAGGTCAAGAACGCCGCGCTCGCCGAGGGGGACACCCCCGAGCCGGCCGCCCGGGTCATCGGCGAGACCCAGATCGTCCGCGCCTCCGACCGGCTGATCGCCAACACCGCCGAGGAGGCCGACGAGCTGGTCCGCTTCTACGACGCCGACCCCTCCGCCGTCGCCGTCGTGCACCCCGGTGTCAACCTGGACCGCTTCCGCCCCTTCCCCAAGGACTCCGGCAAGCTCCGTCCAGGGCATGCCCGATCCGGGGATGCCCGATCCGCCCGCGCCGCCGCGCGGGCCCGCCTGGGGCTGCCGCAGGACGCGCTGATCCCGCTGTTCGCGGGGCGCATCCAGCCGCTGAAGGCCCCGGACGTGCTGCTGCGCTCGGTCGCCGTGCTCCTGGAGCGGGACCCCTCCCTGCGCTCCCGGATCGTGGTGCCCGTCGTGGGCGGCCCGAGCGGCAGCGGGCTCGCCAAGCCCGAGGGGCTGCAGAAGCTGGCCGCCCGGCTGGGCATCGCCGATGTCGTACGGTTCCATCCGCCGGTGGGCCAGGACCGGCTGGCGGACTGGTTCCGGGCCGCGTCCGTGCTGGTCATGCCGTCGTACAGCGAGTCCTTCGGCCTGGTCGCCATCGAGGCCCAGGCGGCCGGTACGCCGGTGGTCGCGGCGGCGGTGGGCGGGCTGCCGGTGGCGGTGCGGGACCAGGTCAGCGGCTTCCTCATACCCGGCCACGACCCGGAGGCGTACGCCCGCGCGCTCGAACGGTTCGCGGACGCGCCGGAGCTGGTGGAGCGGATGGGGGCGGCGGCCACCGCGCACGCGCAGTCCTTCGGCTGGGACACGGCGGCCTCGGCGACGGCCGACGTCTACACGGCGGCGCTGGCCGATTACCGCCGCCGGGCGCGTACGCACCACGGCTGAGGCCGCCGGGCGCGTACGCACCACGGCTGAGGCACTCCTGCCGGCCGCCCGGGGCTGACGTACGCTCGCTGCATGGCTGACGTACCCGATGAAACAGCAGCGGCCCAGGTCATCGAGGCGACGCTGAACGAGGCCGGGCTCACATGGGAGAGCCCGGCACCCGGCAGCTACGTGGTGACGCTGCCGGGCACCCGCAAGCTGTCGACGACCTGTTCGCTCATCGTCGGCAAGCACTCCCTCTCCCTCAACGCCTTCGTCGTCCGCCACCCGGACGAGAACGAGGCCGAGGTCCACCGCTGGCTCCTGGAGCGCAATCTCCGTCTCTTCGGGCTGAGTTACGCGATCGACTCGCTCGGTGACGTCTACCTGGCCGGGAAGCTCCCGCTCTCCGTGGTCACCCCCCAGGAGCTGGACCGGCTGCTCGGCACGGTCCTGGAGGCGGCCGACGACTCGTTCAACACCCTTCTCGAACTGGGTTTCGCCAGCTCGATCCGTAAGGAGTACGCGTGGCGGGTCTCGCGTGGCGAGTCGACGCGGAACCTCGACGCGTTCAGCCACCTGATCAAGCGCTCGTCCGACGGCTGACGTCGTCCAGGGCGCCCCAGGAGACGGGCGTCCGTCCGGGCCGGCGTCTCAGGGCACGGTCTCGACGAGCATGACGAGCATGACGAGGCAGAGGTAACTCCGTTGCGGGCGAGCCGCATCCGTACGGACTCGGTGGACTCCGGGACCCCGCCCGCTCGCGGCGAGGGTTGTGCGGCGGCACCGCACAGTGGGTTCACAGGATGATCACAGCGGAATCACGATCGAGGGGGAGGGCCGCTGGGCGGGGCATCGGTCAGAGGTTCGATCGTAAAGTGTGGATCACTGCGACGGGCCGTCCCAGGCGGCGTCGAAGTGCCGTACGGGGGAAGGGCGGTCGCTCCCCGAACTGGAGAGAAGAACCATGCGCGCCACTGTCGTACGCCGTACCGCCCTCGCCGCCTGTGCGGTCTCCCTGACCCTGCTGGCCACGGCCTGCGGCGGCTCGTCCGACTCCGACGCCGAGGGCGGGAAGGGCGGCAGGGCCGGGAACGCGGCGGAGGGTGGTTCGAGCGCCTCGAAGACGTCGGCCAAGGCGCTCAGCGCCGCCGAACTGGAGACCGCGTCGCTGAAGCAGGGAGACGTCGCGGGCCACAAGGTCGCCAAGGCGGGTCCGGACGACGAGGTTCCGGCGGACGGCATCAAGGTCGACAAGGAAGCCTGCCTGCCGGTCGCCCACGCCATGTACGGCGTGGCGCAGGAGGGTTCGGTGGCCACCACGAAGCGCAAGGTGATCACGGAGCCGAAGGCCGGCGGCAAGAAGTCGCTGAAGGACATGACGGAGGGCGAGGCCGAGGACGCGCTGACGGCGGCCTTCGACCTGACGTCCACGTTCGTCGCACTGAACTCGTACGACGGGACGGCGGGCCCGGACGCGTTCGCCGCGCTGAAGAAGGCCGCGGCGGACTGCGCGGGCGGCTTCACCGCCACGGTCGCCGGTGAGCCGACGAAGATCGCCTCGGTCACCGAGGAGAAGGTCACCGGCGGCGACGAGTCCGCGGCTTGGACGGTCACCTCGCAAGACGACGGCAACCAGGCCCCGTTCAAGCTGGCCGCGCTGCGCGAGGAGGGCACCGTGGCGACGTTCTTCGCCTTCAACCTGGCAGCGGCGGGCGGCGGCGCGAAGTTCACCGTGCCGACGGAGGTCGTGGCGGCGCAGGCCAAGAAGCTCGGCTGAGGCACCGTCGTACGTCCCCCTGCCCTGGGGGCTCGGGTGCAGGGGACGAAGGCCCCTGCACCGGCCCCCGGGCAGAGGCGAAGGCACCCCTGTCCTGGGGGCTCGGATTCAGGGCAGGGGCACGAGCCGGACGACGGTGACGGTCAGCACGGACCGGGAGACGTAGTAGAGGACGATGGCCCCCGAGACGGTGGCCTCCCGCCGGTCGCGCTCGCTCTTGACGGCGGACGAGGCGTGCCCGTACGGCTCCCTGCCCAGGGTGCGGGCCATCTCGTCCCGGAAGGACTCGCCGTCGCGCATCTTGGCCAGGGTGTCGTCGGCCGGCGGGGCGTAGGAGATGCGGAAGCTCAAGCGACGCTCCGCCTCTCGGCCTCGTCCTGCGCCAGCCGGTCCAGGATCCGTTCGGCCTCGGGATCGGGAACGGCCTCCAGCATCCAGTGCCGCATGACGGCCTGGATCTCGTGGACTCCGGCCTCGTTGATGGCGAGGTCGAACTCGTCGCGTCTCTCCTCGGGGAGCGCGGCCCGGATGTCCGGGATGCTGTTGGGCACCTCGACCTCGGTGCCGCCGACGAAGGTCTTCAGAGACTCGCCCATGATCGCTCTCCCCGATCTCCTCGCCCTTGAGGCATTGCGCCGGATGCCCGGGCCGCCCCCGCCGGGCGCCCGCGATCACCCGTGGGATCGCCACGGGGCGGCATGGCCCCACGGTAGTGCGTATGCCGGGCACTTGGACCTCGTAGGCCACGCCTCGTGCTTGCCGCTGCACGGTGCCGCTGAGGGGCTCGCCCCTCAGCCGCGCCCGAGCTTCTCCGCCACCCGGTCGCGCAGGAGAACGTACTCCTCCCGAAGCCGCCGCCACTCCTCGATGGGCGGCCGAGGTATGGCGATGCCCCCGCTGACGATCTCCTCGGGCCCGAACTGCTCCCGGGTCAGGTCGATTTCGACGCCCGTGCGCAGCCGGTTCCACCAGTGATAGTCGATGCGCCGTCCGTCGACACGCACCTCGCCCCGGATCAGCTCTCCGCCAAGCAGATCGTTGAGCACCATGGCGGTCACCCCGCACTGGTCCCGCGCCGGATTGTCCGGACTCCACCGGTCCCGGTACTCCGGTGTACAGGTCTCGGCGCTCCAACTGTCGCGGAGGGCACGTTCGATGTCGGTGAGCAGGTAGGTCGCCATGGGGCCATCGTGGCAGGACCCACTGACAACGCAGCGGCCCGTCGCATCGCGGGCCGTACGGATGGACACGCCCCGCGGCCGCTTGCAGCAACCGGCCACGTACCGGCGCAGCCTCTCCGTGCCGAACCCCGTGGCTGAGCGCGGCACGGGAACCCGGTGACAACGAGCTACGGCCCCCTGGCAACCGGATACGGCGGACTCGTACTCTCCAGGTCATGGAATGGACAGCGTTGGTCGCCGCGGTGGTGGGTGCGGTCATCGGGGTGGGCAGCACGCTCGTCACGGACCGAGCGACGTGGCGACGGGACACGCGTGAGCAGGACAGAGAGACCCTGCGCACACTGGCTGCCCAGTTCCTGGAGGCCCTGACCGAGGCGCGCGACACCATAAGCGATGCCAGCAGATCGGGGCACCTACCCGTGGACGAGCGGGCCCAGCTTGCTCGCGCCGGGGTCCTCGCCCACGGCGTGCACGCGAAGCAGTACCAACTGGAGCTGGTGGCCACAGCAGAGGTGGCCGAATTCGCCAGGGACGCCGCCTACCAACTGGTCCTGTATCGGGACGCCGTAGTCACCGGACATCTCCGTGACGATCCGGAGTGCGCGGAGGCACGGCGCGCATTCCGGGAGGCCCGTCACAGGCTCATGGCAGCCTTGCGGTCCTCACTGGTTCGCCCCTGAGCGGCCGGAGGGGCGTCGGTACGCCACGGTGGAACGACGGCCCGCTCCGGGCACGACAAGCCCCCCACCCGCGGTCGGACCGCAGGCGGGGGGCTCGCCGGGAAACGCGCGGGCTACTTCTTCTTGCCCTGGTTCTTCACGGCCTCGATGGCCGCCTTCGCCGCGTCCGGGTCGAGGTACGTGCCGCCCGGCTTCAGCGGCTTGAAGTCGGCGTCGAGCTCGTAGGAGAGCGGGATGCCCGTCGGGATGTTGAGGCCCGAGATGTCCTCGTCCGAGATGCCGTCCAGGTGCTTCACCAGGCCACGGAGGCTGTTGCCGTGAGCGGCGACCAGGACCGTGCGGCCGGTGAGGAGGTCGGGGACGATGCTGTCGAACCAGTATGGGAGCATCCGGACGACGACGTCCTTCAGGCACTCCGTGTCCGGGCGCAGCTCCGGGGGGAGGGTCGCGTAGCGCGGGTCGTCGAACTGGGAGTACTCGGCGTCGCGGTCCAGCGACGGCGGCGGGGTGTCGTACGAGCGGCGCCAGAGCATGAACTGCTCCTCGCCGAACTCGGCCAGCGTCTGGGCCTTGTCCTTGCCCTGGAGGGCGCCGTAGTGGCGCTCGTTCAGGCGCCAGGAGCGGCGGACCGGGATCCAGAGGCGGTCGGCGGACTCCAGGGCCAGCTGCGCGGTGCGGATCGCGCGGCGCTGCAGGGACGTGTGCAGGACGTCGGGGAGCAGACCGGCGTCCTTGAGCAGCTCACCGCCGCGGACTGCTTCCTTCTCGCCCTTTTCGGTGAGGTTGACGTCCACCCAACCGGTGAACAGGTTCTTCGCGTTCCATTCGCTCTCGCCGTGGCGGAGGAGGATCAGCTTGTACGGTGCGTCGGCCATGAGTCCGAGCGTAATCGAACCCGTACGGCCTCCGCGCGCCCGCCCGGGTGGCGGACACGCGGGCCGCCGGGGCGTGGAGCGGGGCTGATGACCGGCGCCCGCCGGGGGGGGGTAGTGCGTGCTGACGCGCGGCGCCCGCCGAGAGGCAGGGCGTGCTGACGCGCGGCGCCGTCACGAGGTGGGGCGCGCTGACGATTGACGGTCGGCGTCAATCCGGTGGCGGGTGGGAAGCGCGGCTTCGTAACGTACGGACTGCCATCGGGGCGCTTACCCGATGTGCCTCGTTCCGTACGTCCCGTGGGGGGAACCGCATGTCCGTCGCCGGTCTCAGAACAGCCGTCCGCGAGACCGTCTCCGGGCTGCCCCGGGCGTTCTGGTGGCTCTGGCTCAGCACGCTGGTCAACCGGCTCGGCGCCTTCGTCGCCACGTTCATGGCCCTGTATCTGACCCTGGAGCGCGGCTACTCGGCCTCGTACGCCGGTCTCGTCGTCGCCCTCCATGGGCTCGGCGGTGTCATCTCCTCGCTCGGCGCCGGGGTGATGACCGACCGGCTGGGGCGGCGGCCCACCATGCTCATCGCGCAGACCTCCACGGCCGTCTCCGTGGCGGTGCTCGGGTTCATGGAGCACCCCTTCGCCATCGCGGGCGTCGCCTTCCTCGTCGGCATGGCGAGCAACGCCTCCCGCCCCGCCGTGCAGGCGATGATGGCGGACATCGTGCCCCCCAAGGACCGCGTGCGGGCCTTCTCGCTCAACTACTGGGCCATCAACCTCGGGTTCGCGGTCTCCTCCGCCGCGGCCGGGTTCATCGCCGAGTACAGCTACCTCGCCGGCTTCGTCGGCGAGGCGCTCATGACGCTCGTCTGCGCCGTCGTCGTCTTCGTGAAGGTGCCGGAGTCGCGTCCCGCGCAGGCCCCCGTGAAGACCGTCGGCGGCAAGCGGGCCAAGGACGAGGTGCGGCTCACCACCGTCCTGCGGGACGGGCGCTTCATGGGCGTCGTGGGGCTGTCGTTCCTGGTGTCGCTGATCTTCCAGCAGGGGTACGTGGGGCTGCCGGTGGCGATGGGGGCGGACGGGCTCTCCAGCTCCGACTTCGGTACCGCCATCGCCGTCAACGGTGTGCTGATCGTGGCCCTCCAGATCCCCGTCACCCGCTTCATCCAGCACCGCGACCCGCGTCGGCTGCTGATCGTCTCCTCGTTGCTCGCCGGGTACGGCTTCGGGCTGACGGCCTTCGCCGGGTCCGTCGGGGTGTACGCCCTGACGGTCTGCGTCTGGACCCTCGCCGAGATCGTGAACGCGCCCACCCAGACGGGGATCGTCGTGCAGCTGTCGCCGGCTCAGGGCCGGGGCCGCTACCAGGGCATGTACACGATGTCCTGGTCGGTGGCCGCGCTCGTCGCGCCCCTGATGTCCGGCTTCGTGATCGACCACTACGGCGCGGCCTGGCTCTGGGGCGCCTGCGCGGTGATCGGTACGGTCGCCGCCTTCGGCTACTGGCTGCTGATGCGCAACCTGCCCCGCGAGGAGATCCTCGACGAGGAGAACGTCCCCGAGCCCGCTCCCGTACCCGCTCAGGCCCGGCCGGACCAGGCCGAGCCCGGCGCGGCGGCGGTGTCGGTGTCGGTGGAGCGCGCGGTCTGACCTCCGTACGGGGGAGGCTCCGTACGGGGGAGGCCCCGTACGGAGAAGGGGACGCGGCGACATCGCCCGGCCGCGGAGACACGGCGGCGGCGCCCGCCCGGCGAGACCACCGGGCGGGCGCCGGCGCATGCCTGCGAGGTGCGTGGCGCCGGTCAGCCCGAGCAGCCGCCGCACTGGCACGGAGCACCGGACTGGCAGCCGCACCCGCAGCCCGAGCCGCAGCCGCAGGCGCCGAGCACGGGCAGGTGCACCACTTCGGTCGGGGTCTCCAGCTGGGGTTCGGTCATGGGGGAATCGGCCATGGTCCCTCCTCAGGGGCGTACGGCTGGGCGGCCGACGCCGATGCGCCGCCGCCGGGGACGTGACGACACGGCGCGTACCGCGTACGGCCATGGCGCCGTCCCCGCCCCATTGCATGCCCATCCCGCCCGGCGCATCAACGGCGCACACGTGCAGGAACGCATGTGCGACTCGCGTGCGCCGGGTGCGTACCGGGCGGATACGGGGTGCGTGCCGGGTGCGTGCCTGCTGTGCAGGGGTGCCGTGCGCGCCCTCTCGTAACGGTCAGGAGCCCTCCACCGGCGTCGCCGCCTGGAGCTCGTCCGCGTGTTCACCCGTCACCAGGTAGACGACGCGCTTCGCCACCGACACCGCGTGGTCCGCGAAACGCTCGTAGTAGCGGCCCAGCAGCGTCACGTCGACGGCCGTCTCGATGCCGTGCTTCCAGCGGTCGTCCATCAGGTGCTGGAACAGCGTGCGGTGCAGCAGGTCCATCTCGTCGTCGTCCTGCTCCAGCTGGAGTGCCAGATCGACGTCCTTGGTGATGATGACCTCGGCGGCCTTGGCCATCAGCCGCTGGGCGAGCTGGCCCATCTCCAGGATCGTGGCGTGCAGGTCGTGCGGGACCGCCGACTGCGGGAAGCGCAGCCGGGCCAGCTTCGCCACGTGCTGGGCGAGGTCGCCCGAGCGCTCCAGGTCGGCACTCATCCGCAGCGAGGTCACCACGATCCGCAGATCGGTCGCCACCGGCTGCTGACGGGCGAGGAGGGCGATCGCGCGCGCCTCCAGGTCGTGCTGGAGTTCGTCGACCTTCTGGTCGCCGGCGATCACGCTCTCCGCGAGCTTCAGGTCGGCGTCGAGCATGGACGTGGTCGCCCGGCCGATCGCCGATCCGACCAGCCGGGCCATCTCGACCAGGCCTTCTCCGATCGAGTCGAGTTCCTCGTGGTAAGCGTCGCGCATGGAAGTCCCTCTCCAGTTCCAACTGAGGCCGGGGTCTCGGACCGACCCCCACGGTTACACGGTGCGGCCGCAACGCGTCCGTATCCGGCCCCCTAAGTGAACCGGCTCCATCCCCTCGGTGAACTCTGGGCGACGAGTGTTCGAGATGGCACTCGGACGGCTGGGAGAGTGTCTGCGCACCCGCATAACCTTGAAGCATGGACGTGAACGCGGCGGTCGCCGCAGCTGCAGCGATCGCCGGGCTCTGTACCGGTGTGATCGCCATGCTGGCGTTCCGCTGGAGCGAGCGCGACCTGAAACGGCCCACGCGTACGTCTCTGCGGCCGGACGGCAACGCCGCCCTGCCGCCGGGAGTGGACACGGTCCTCTCCGTGCTCAGCTCCTCCGCCGTCGTGCTGGACGAGAGCGACGGGGTGGTCAAGGCCAGCTCCGCCGCGTATGCGCTGGGCCTGGTCAGGGGCGGTCGCCTCGCTGTCGAGCCGATGCTCAACATGGCCCGCGACACCCGGCGTGACGGTGAGATACGCCAGGGCGAGCTGGACCTCCCCCGGCGCGGCACCGGCCGGGGGGACACCCTCGCCGTCTCCGCCCGCGTCGCCCCGCTGGGCTCGCGGCTGGTGCTGCTGCTGGTCGAGGACCTCACGGAGGCCCGCCGGATAGAGGCGGTACGGCGCGACTTCGTCGCCAACGTGAGCCACGAGCTCAAGACCCCCACGGGAGCGCTTTCACTCCTCTCCGAGGCGGTCATGGACGCCTCCGACGACCCGGAGGCGGTGGTGCGGTTCGCCGGGCGAATGCAGATCGAGGCGACCCGGCTGACCAATCTGGTGCAGGAGCTCATCGACCTCTCCCGGGTGCAGAACGACGATCCCCTGGAGGACGCCGAGCCGGTCAAGGTGGAGGTGCTCGTCGCCGAGGCGATCGACCGCTGCCGCCAGCAGGCCGGCTCCAAGCAGATCACCATGGCCTCCGGCGGCGCCGAGGGCCTCACCGTCTGGGGCAACCGGGGCCAGCTCGTCGGAGCCCTCGGCAACCTCGTCGAGAACGCCGTCAACTACAGTCCCGCCCGCACCCGGGTCGGAATCGCGGCGCGCCGCACCGCCGGGCCGGGCGGGGACCTGATCGAGATAGCCGTGACCGACCAGGGCATCGGCATCTCGGAGAAGGACCGCGAGCGGGTCTTCGAGCGGTTCTACCGCGTCGACCCGGCCCGCTCCCGCGCCACCGGTGGCACCGGTCTCGGCCTGGCCATCGTCAAACACGTGGCCGCCTCGCACGGCGGGGAGGTCACCGTCTGGAGCTCCGAGGGACAGGGCTCCACCTTCACCCTCCGGCTGCCCGAATCGGGCGCCGTGAGGGAGCGCACCACCGGCGGACCGCTTATCGTCAACGGCGTCAACGGCGTCGGCGGCGAAGACAAGCCCCCGTTCGAGACCGACTCCTATGACCCCTTCCCTGCCCCGGAGGCTCTTCCGTGACCCGAGTGCTTGTCGTCGAGGATGAGGAATCCTTCAGCGACGCCCTGTCCTACATGCTGCGCAAGGAAGGCTTCGAGGTAGCGATCGCCGCGACCGGCCCCGACGGCTTGGACGAGTTCGAGCGCAACGGCGCCGACCTGGTCCTGCTCGACCTGATGCTGCCCGGCCTGCCCGGCACCGAGGTGTGCCGCCAGCTGCGCAGCCGCTCCAACGTCCCGGTGATCATGGTCACCGCCAAGGACAGCGAGATCGACAAGGTCGTCGGGCTCGAAATAGGAGCCGACGACTACGTCACCAAGCCGTTCTCCTCGCGCGAGCTCGTCGCCCGCATCCGCGCCGTCCTGCGCCGCCGCGGCGAACCGGAGGAGGTCACCCCGGCCGCCCTGGAGGCGGGTCCGGTCCGGATGGACGTGGACCGGCACGTGGTCACGGTCTCCGGCGGCAAGGTCGACCTCCCGCTCAAGGAGTTCGACCTCCTGGAGATGCTGCTGCGCAACGCAGGCCGCGTGCTGACCCGCATGCAGCTGATCGACCGGGTCTGGGGCGCGGACTACGTCGGCGACACCAAGACCCTCGACGTCCACGTCAAGCGCCTGCGCGCCAAGATCGAGCCCGACCCCGGCGCACCGCGCTACCTCGTCACCGTGCGGGGCCTCGGGTACAAGTTCGAGCCGTAAACCGCGGGACCCGTAGTACTGACTGGCACGACGTGCGGGACCCGTACGACGCGAGGGGGCGCTTCCCGACCGGGAAGCGCCCCCTCGCGTAGCCGCGCGCGTGTTCCGTACGAACGCGGGCGCACGCCCGCGGGCGGCGTCCGACGTTCGTGACCTATGCGGTCGGCGTCGGCCGTTCGTGTCGTGCACGGTCAGCGTCGGCCGTTCGTACACGTACGCGGCCAGCGTCAGCCGTTCGTGTCGTGCACGGTCAGCGTCAGCCGTTCGTATACGTACGCGGTCGGCGTCGGCGTTCGTGTGCGTACGCGGTCAGCGTCAGCCGCTCGTCCCGGTCTCCGGGGAGCCCTCCGTGCCGCCCTGCTGCTCCGCACCGGTCGCCGGGGACTCCGGGGCGCCCGGGGTCTCGCCCGCCGGCGCGCCCGGCGTCTCGGAGCCACCTGCGCCCGGGGTCTCGGAGCCATCCGCGTCCGGGGTCTCGCTCGGCTTCGGTGCCGGGGCCTCGGGCCGCGCGGTGGGACCGAAGTCCTTGTAGTAGCCGGTCGCCGGGACGACGTTCGCGCCGAGTGCGACATCGCCGGTGCGGCTCAGCTTGAAGACGACCTGCTGGACGTTGCCGTCCTGGGTGGCCTCGCGGCCCTCCTCGATCACGGCGGAGGCGTTGCCCTCGCCGCCGAGGATGACCCGGCCGCCGGCCGGGATCTCGACGGGGCCGCTGCCCTTCGAAGCCTGGAGCTTCACGCGGACGTCGGTGCCGGGCAGCGTGATGCTCTCCAGGACCTCGGCCTCGCTGCTGTCGTTGAACAGTGTCGCGGTGACCGCGGCGGGGCCCTCGGCCTCGGGCTCGGCCTGCGTGATCACGTTCACGTTCTGGACCTTGACGGAGCCCACCGAGGTGGCCGCGTTGTCCGGCCTGACCTTGAGCGTCTCGGCACTGTTGCCCGCCGCGCAGGCGGACAGGGAGACGATCGAGAACGCGATGGCAGTGGCGGCGAGAGCGCCGTGTCGAAGGCTGCGGCTCACGGCGGCGGCAACTCCTTGAACGATCGGACTGCGGACTTCGGACGTCGGGCGTTGGGCTGCGCGCCCCGCGGACGGCCGGGGAAGGGATGACGTAAAGCCGTCCTAAGGGTGTGTCAGCGGCCTTAGGCTACCGAGCCGCCCGCCCCGCCCCGCACCCGACCCGCCTCTAGGACGTGCGGGTCTTCCCGCAGCGTCCGGCCGGCCGCGGTGAGCTGTCACGGACCTGCCGCGGCGAGCGGCGACCGGGGCGCACCCGCCCCGGGCCCGGCGGCCGACACGACATGTGCCGTTCACGTAATCCCCGTGATCAATTCCTTGGGCCGCGGCGCATTCCCCGGGAAAGGCGTCGTGTGGAGCGGGCCTTGATCAATTTCATTGGACACCGGTACATACATCCGTACGGGTGATCGACGGCCGAACGGAGTACGGAAAGTTCACCATCCGGAACCCGACAAAACGGGACTTTCGCCCTCTTCTGTGGGGCTTCCGGGCCGTGTGACGCGAGCGTTTCGCTCCGGTCGTACAGCCGCTCCGACCTGCGAATACCGTCTTCCGGAAGCCTTCCGCAGCACGTTCGTGTTGCTGTTGTCAAGCCCCGAGATATGCCCTGACCTGCGAAAACGCCATTCAGGAGAGGGGATTCTCGTGTTACTCTGGATAGCCACGGAAGGGGTACCTGTCACATGACGTTCAAGGTTGGCGACACCGTGGTCTATCCCCATCACGGGGCCGCGCTGATCGAGGCTATCGAAACTCGCCAGATCAAAGGCGTGGACAAGACCTACTTGGTGCTCAAGGTCGCCCAGGGCGACTTGACGGTTCGTGTGCCGGCGGACAATGCGGAGTTCGTGGGCGTGCGCGACGTGGTCGGGCAGGAGGGGCTGGACCGGGTCTTCGAGGTGCTTCGCGCGCCGTATGCCGAAGAGCCGACGAACTGGTCCCGGCGTTACAAGGCAAATCTGGAGAAGCTCGCCTCGGGCGATGTCATCAAGGTCGCTGAAGTGGTGCGTGACCTGTGGCGTCGTGAGCGCGAGCGCGGTCTCTCCGCCGGAGAGAAGCGCATGCTTGCCAAGGCCCGCCAGATCCTGGTGAGCGAGCTCGCTCTCGCGGAGAACACGAACGAGGACAAGGCCGAGGCCCTGCTCGACGAGGTCCTCGCGTCCTGAACCGGATCGCACCGGTCATGAGAATGTGCCGCGGTGCCCGCTGACCAGCCGTTTGTACGGTGTGTCGTCGGGCGCTGCGGCATGTCCGGGCCCGCACAGCCAAGAGCCCGGACCCCGGACCCCGGATATACCGGACGTATGAGACCGGACCGGATTCAACGGGTTACCGAAAGTGCCGGAGCGAGAGCCCGACTTCCGGTAACCCCGTGCTCGTCCGTACTCGACGTACCCGTCCCTGCCCGGTGACGGACGGGTGGGTGCGTCAGCCGGACCACTGTTCACCGCTGCGACTCCGCTCGATCCGGGTGTCACGGAAGGGGCCCGGTCCAAGTCAGGGCGTCACGCCCGGCTTGGTGGGCCCCTACCCACGTCGCCCGTGGAAACAAACCTGCCGAACCTTCGGACCTTTCCTCCCGGCCCCCTCGGGCCCTCGGACCTTCGGAGTGCAACCGATGTCATCGACGCCACCCCCGCCCGATCGGCCGCGCCCCCTCCGTACCGCCGCGGTGATTCCCGCAGCCGGGCGGGGCATACGGCTCGGACCGGGCACGCCCAAGGCCCTTCGGGCGCTCGGCGGCACGCCCATGCTCATCCACGCGGTCCGCGCCATGGCGGCCTCCCGGGCCGTCTCCCTCGTCGTGGTGGTCGCCCCGCCGGACGGCGCGCCCGAGGTGAAGCACCTTCTCGACGAGCACGCCCTGCCCGAGCGCACCGACTACCTGGTGGTGCCCGGCGGGGACACCCGGCAGGAGTCGGTGGGCCTCGGACTCGACGCGCTGCCGGAGGACATCTCCGTCGTCCTGGTCCACGACGCTGCCCGCCCTCTGGTGCCGGTCGACACGGTGGACGCCGTCGTGGAAGCCGTACGGAACGGGGCGCCCGCCGTCGTGCCCGCCCTGCCGCTCGCCGACACCGTCAAGGAGGTCGAGCCCGCGGCGGTGGCGGGGGAGCCGGAGCCGGTGCTCTCCACCCCCGTACGGGCCAGGCTGCGCGCGGTGCAGACCCCGCAGGGTTTCGACCGGGACACGCTGGCGCGGGCCCACGCCGAGGTCGCGCTCGACGGCGAGGGCGCCACGGACGACGCGGGCATGGTCGAACGCCTCGGGCAGCCGGTCGTCGTCGTCCCCGGACACGAAGAGGCCTTCAAGGTCACCAGGCCGCTCGACCTCGTGCTGGCCGAAGCGGTACTCGCCCGCAGGAGGGCCCACGATGGCTTCTGAGCACACCGCGGGTGAGCACACCGCCGGCGCGCCCGTCATCCCGCTCGTCGGGATCGGCACCGACATCCACGCCTTCGAGGAGGGCCGCGACCTGTGGTGCGCGGGCCTGAAGTGGGAGGGCGAGGGCCCTGGTCTGGCCGGCCACTCGGACGCCGACGTCGTCGCGCACGCCGCCTGCAACGCCCTCTTCTCCGCAGCCGGCCTCGGCGACCTCGGTCAGCACTTCGGCACCGGCCGCCCAGAGTGGTCCGGCGCCGCCGGCGTGACGCTGCTCACCGAAGCCGCCCGGATCGTCCGCGCCGAGGGGTACGAGATCGGGAACGTCGCCGTCCAGGTCGTCGGCGTACGCCCCAAGATCGGCAAGCGGCGCGACGAGGCGCAGAAGGTGCTGTCCGCCGCGGTGGGCGCCCCGGTCTCGCTGTCCGCCGCCACCACGGACGGCCTCGGCTTCACCGGGCGCGGCGAGGGCATCGCGGGGATCGCGACAGCGCTGGTCTACCGGGCGCGCTGACCCGAGAGGGCCCGTACGCCTTGCCCATCGCCCATCGCCTATCGCCTATCGCCCACGGCCTCTCGCCCATCGCCCATCGCCCACGGCCTCTCGCCCATCGCTCGGCACGCTCGGAACTAGGGCGACGCGGGAAGTATCAGAGGGAACGCGAGGTTGGGGGGAGAGTCAGAGGATCACGCGCCAGCCACCAGGAGGACGTACGTCATGACCGCCGCACTCTCCACCGAGCTCAAGGACCTGCTCGACTCCCCGGTCTTCGTCAACATCGCCACCATCCAGCCGGACGGCAGCCCGCAGGTCTCACCGGTGTGGGTGAAGCGCGACGGCGACGACCTCCTGGTCTCCACCACCGTCGGCCGCCGCAAGGAGACGAACCTCCGCCGCGACCCGCGCGTCACCGTCGTCGTCCAGCCGGCCGACAACCCGTACACCTACGCCGAGATCCGCGGCCGGGCGGAGCTGACCACCGAGGGCGGCCAGGAGCTGATCGACGAGCTGTCGCTGAAGTACAGCGGCAAGCCGTACGCGGAGTTCAACCCGAACTCCGCCCAGGACGCCCCCCGGGTCGTGGTCCGGATCACCCCGCGCAAGGTCGTCGGACGCCTTTGAGGAGCACCTGAGAGCCCTCGGCGGCGCTGCCCCGACCAGGCCGGTATCAGAAAGTTGCCCCGCGATCGCCCATGGGTCGCGGGGCACTGGTGTCGGCCTACTACCCTTGAGGCGTGACTATTCGCCTGCACGACACCAGCGCCCGGCAGATCCGTGACTTCGTCCCGCTCGCAGCGGGCTGTGTCTCGATCTACCTCTGTGGCGCTACCGTCCAGGCCGCACCGCACATCGGGCACATCCGTTCCGGACTCAACTTCGACATCATGCGCCGCTGGTTCACCTACCGCGGCTACGATGTGACGTTCATCCGGAACGTCACCGACATCGACGACAAGATCATCAAGAAGTCCGCCGAGCAGGGCCGCCCCTGGTGGTCGATCGGTTACGAGAACGAGCGCGCGTTCAACGACGGCTACGACGCGCTGGGCTGCCTGCCGCCCACCTACGAGCCCCGGGCCACCGGCCACATCACCGAGATGATCGAGATGATGCGCGGCCTCATCGAGCGCGGCCACGCCTACGAGGCCGACGGCAACGTCTACTTCGACGTCCGGTCCCTCCCCAGCTACCTGGAGCTCTCCAACCAGGAGCTGGACGACCTGCGCCAGCCCTCGGGCGAGGGCGAGACCGGCAAGCGCGACCAGCGGGACTTCGCCATGTGGAAGGCGGCCAAGGAGGGCGAGCCCAGCTGGGAGACCCCCTGGGGCCGCGGCCGGCCCGGCTGGCACCTGGAGTGCTCCGCGATGGCCCACAAGTACCTGGGCTCCGCCTTCGACATCCACGGCGGCGGGATCGACCTGATCTTCCCGCACCACGAGAACGAGATCGCCCAGGCCAAGGCGTACGGCGACGCGTTCGCCAACTACTGGGTGCACAACGGCTGGGTCACCATGTCCGGCGAGAAGATGTCCAAGTCGCTGGGCAACTCCGTCCTCGTCAGCGAGATGGTCAAGCACTGGCGCCCCATCGTCCTGCGCTACTACCTGGGCACCCCGCACTACCGGTCGATGATCGAGTACAGCGAGGAGTCCCTGCGCGAGGCCGAGTCCGCGTTCGCGCGGATCGAGGGCTTCGTCCAGCGCGTCACCGAGAAGGCGGGAGAGGTCGTCGCCCCCGCCGCCGAGGTGCCGCCCGCCTTCGCCGAGGCGATGGACGAGGACCTGGGTGTGCCGCAGGCCCTGGCGATCGTCCACACCACCGTCCGCCAGGGCAACAGCGCGCTCGCCGCCGACGACAAGGAAGCCGCCGTCGCCCGCCTCGCCGAGGTCCGGGCCATGCTCGGCGTCCTCGGCCTCGACCCGCTCGACGAGCACTGGGCGGGCGAGGGCGACCGGGGCGAGGACCTCCATGGCGTCGTCGACACCCTCGTACGCCTGGTCCTCGACCAGCGGCAGTCGGCCCGGGCCCGCAAGGACTGGGCCGCGGCCGACGCCATCCGCGACCAGCTCAACCAGTCCGGACTCGTCATCGAGGACAGCGCCAGCGGTCCCCGGTGGACGCTCGGACCGCGCTGAGCCGCACCCTTCCGAACGGCGCGATTGTGCCGCCCGGCGATCCGGGCGGCACACTTGTCCTCATACGTACGCACGTCTGAAAGCAACGAAACAGGTAGGTCATGGCCGGGAACAGCCAGCGCAGGAACCGCCGCACGTCCAACAAGAAGGGCATGCAGGTCGGCAGCGGTGGTCAGCGACGCCGTGGTCTCGAAGGCAAGGGACCCACGCCGCCCGCCTCCGCCCGCAAGGGACACAAGAAGAACCGGGTGGCCAACGCCCAGGCCAAGCAGGCCGCCGCCCGCCGCCCCGCGCCCCGGCGCGGCGGCGTGAAGGGCACCTCCGAGATGGTCGTGGGCCGCAACCCGGTCTACGAGGCCCTGCGCGACGGCGTGCCCGCCACCACCCTGTACGTCCAGCAGTACATCGACAACGACGAGCGCGTCCGTGACGCCCTCAAGCTCGCCGGCGAGCGCGGCAACATCAACCTGATGGAGGCCCCGCGCCCCGAGCTGGACCGGATGACGAACGGCCTGAACCACCAGGGCCTCGTCCTCCAGGTCCCGCCGTACGAGTACGCGCACCCGGAGGACCTCACCGCCGCCGCGTACGACAACAACGAGGACCCGCTGATCGTCGCCCTCGACGGCGTCACGGACCCGCGCAACCTGGGTGCGATCGTCCGTTCGGTCTCCGCGTTCGGCGGCCACGGCGTGGTCGTCCCCGAGCGCCGCGCGGCCGGAATGACCGCCGGCGCGTGGAAGTCCTCGGCCGGTACGGCGGCCCGCACCCCGGTCTCCCGGGTCACCAACCTGACCCGCGCCCTGGAGGGCTACCAGAAGGCGGGCCTCACCGTCGTCGGCCTGGCCGCCGACGGTGAGCACACGGTGGAGGACCTTCAGGAGCTCGCCGGTCCGGTCGTCATCGTCATCGGCAGCGAGGGCAAGGGGCTGGGCCGCCTCGTCGGCGAGACCTGCGACTACCGCGTCCGGATCTCCATGCCGGGCGGCGCCGAGTCGCTCAACGCCGGTGTCGCGGCGGGCATCGTGCTCTACGAGGTGGCGCGCCGCCGCGGATAGCCGCGCCGCACCCCGGTACGGCGTTCGCGCGGTGACGGCCCCGGCGACGGGCTCCCCGACCCGCCGAGTTGACGCGCGAACGCCGAACAGGGTTCCAGGATGCCCGAGTTTGGCCGGATCTTGACGGGTCTCGGACACATCGGGCCGGTCAAGGCAGTGTCCTAAACACCCATCACTCGGTTAGATGAGTGTGGACACCAGAACGCCTCGGTTCGACGAGCAACCCGCCCTGAGCATGACCAAGGTGGACAGCGACCCCGCGCAGGTCATCGTCAACCACGCCAGCTTCCGGGTGCAGCTCGCCCCGGGCCAGCGCGCACGGCTGCGCGCTGCCCCCGCGGAGACGGCCCGTATCCCCGCCATGAGCGGTGCCGGCGGCGGCCGCAGGCGGGCACCGGTCGTCTGGAGCGGCAGATCGGCCCCGGGCGACCCCGGCGCCACCGGCCTCCTCCAGGCCGTACGCAACTCCACCGCCGACCACCTCGACACCGCGCTCGTCGCCGGCACCGCGGACGGCCACGCGGCGGGCGCGACCCAGGTCATCCCGCTCCTGGAGGAGACCCAGCCCAACCCCGTACTGACCGCCCCGCAGCAGCCCGGACGCACCGGACCCCTCCTGCCGCCCATGCGCCGGGCCGTCGGCGCGTACGACTCCGCCGACGACGAGCCGGACATCCCCGCCGCCGACGACGACGGCTACGAGGACACCTCCGAGGCCCGCGCCCGGCGCCACGGCAACGACCCCGTCCGGCACGCCTACTACCCCGGCCACCGGATGAACCTCGGCGTCGTCCTGCTGCCCATGCGGGTCCTCCTCGGCTTCATCTCCATCTACGCCGGCATGGGCAAGCTCTGCGACCCCGTCTACTTCGACGGCGGTGAGCGCGGCTCCATGGTCAAGTGGCTGAACTCCCTGCACCCCTGGGCGCTCGCCGAACCGCTCCGCGACTTCGCCCTCTCCCACCCGGTCGGCGCCGGACTGTCCGTCGCCTTCCTCCAGGTCGTCGTCGGCGTCCTCACCGTCCTCGGGCTCTGGCAGCGCGTCGCCGCCTCTGTCGGCGCTCTGCTGTCCGCCGCCCTCCTGGTGACCGTCAGCTGGCGCACGGTCGCCGTGTACGACGCCCCCGACATCATCCTGCTCGCCGCCTGGAGCCCCCTGATCATCGCGGGCGCCCCCGTCTACTCCCTCGACGGACGGCTCGCCGGAGAAGCCTGGCGCAGGCTCGGCCCCCGCTCCGAGATCTGGGACCTGCGCCGACGCGTCCTGCGTCGCGGGGCCGTCGTCGCCAGCGTCGTCATCGGCCTCACCCTGCTCATCGGCTCCATCCTCGGGGGCGCCGTCCGCTCCACCGAGGTCGTCACCGTCCCCGGCCGCAACGACAACCCCACCAACCGCCTCCCCGGCATGCCGCTGCCCCAGGAGTCCACCGGCGAACGCCAGGCCTCCCGTACGCCCCAGGAGCAGAAGCGCCGCCCCGAGCCCACCCGCTCCGGCGAGGCCGACACCCCCGCCCCCGGACAGGCCACGCCCGGCGCGACCCGCGACTCCGGCGGCGGGCAGAGCACCGGGGCCGGCACCCAGCCCAGCCAGACCCAGGGCACCGGCCAGGCACCCCCGCAGCAGACCACCCCCCAGCAACCTCCCGCCACCACCAGCGCCGGCCCCACCTCCTCCGGCTCCACCGGCTCGGGCGGCTCCACCGGCGGCGGCTCGGAGCCGGAAGCCCCGCCCACCTCCGGCGGCGGCGAAGGCTCGACGTCGGGCGGCTCCTCCGGCGGCGGCCGCAACCCGATCGGCGGCCTGCTCGGCTGACCCGCGGAACGAACGAAGAGGGGCGGCCCCCACCCGGCTTCGGGTGGGGGCCGCCCCTTGGTGGCACGTCCTGCGGCGAGGGCTGTCAACCCGCCTGGGCGCCCAGCTCGCGCGCCGCCTCGGTGAGGTCCTTCGCCGTGTCGATCGCCCGCCAGTACGCCCCATGAGGCAGCGGATACCCGGCCAGCCGGCGCCCCCGGGCCAGCCGGGGGAATGTGGTCCGCTCATGGTCGCCCTGGTCCGGCAACATCCCCGTGAAGGCAGGGGAGAACACGTACACCCCCGCGTTGATCAGATACGGCGAGGGCGGCGACTCGATGAAGTCCGTGATGTGCCCGAACGCGTCCGTCTCCACCGCACCCCAGGGAATCCGGGGCCGAGCGAGGGCCAGTGTGGCGGTGGCGTCGCGCTCCGCGTGGAAGGCGGCCATCTCCCGCAACGAGAAACGGGTCCAGATGTCGCCGTTGGTGGCGTACCAGGGCTGCTCCGGATCGGGCAGCCGCTGCGCCGCGTACTTCAGCCCGCCACCCCGGCCCAGCGGCTCCTGCTCCACCACGGTCGTGACCCGCAGCGGCAACGCGGCGGACTCCAGCCACTCCTGTAGCACCTCGGCGAGATGCCCGCAGGAGACCACGGCATCGGTCACGCCCTCGGCGGCCAGCCAGGAAAGCTGATGGCCGATGATCGGGGTCCCGGTTCCCGGGATCTCGACCATCGGCTTCGGGCGGTCATCGGTGTACGGCCGCAGCCGTGACCCCTGGCCACCGGCGAGGATCACGGCCTGCGTCGGATACGTATGCATGGCAGGCACGATATGCGGTGCCCGCGGACGGCGGCCCCTGGCGGCCGCCGTCCCGCGTCAGCTCCGCGCGGCTCCGCTCGGTCCAGTTGAACCGAACGACTCAACCGGACCGAGCGACTCAACCGGATCGAGCGACTCAGCTGAACCGAGCGACGCCCGAGGCGAACGACGTGTCGCAGACCGGGCGGGAGAAGCGCTGCGCGCGCGTCGGGCCGTACTGCTCGACGGCGGCCCTGCCGAGCGCCCGCGCGATCGACATGCAGTGCCGCGCCAGCGACGGGCGCTGCTCGACGGCTCGCTGGAGGCCCGTGAGCGCGGTGCCCGGGTCCTTCTCCTGGAGCTCGACGAGCAGCTTGTCGCGCAGGATGTCCTGCGCGGCGCGGGGCTTGGCGGGCTTGGACACGGTCTCCGATGAGGCGGCCAGCAGCGTGGAGTCTTTGTCCGCTGCCGCCCACGGAACGCTGGTGACCGCGAGGGTCCCGGAGAGCACCATGACGACGGGCAGGACGAGGGCGAAGGATCGGCCGATGCGCCGAGCGGTGTGGGTCACGCAGCGAGCGTAGCGTTCGGTGATGACTTGGCGACATTTCGTCACTCTCGCGGGGGATGGTTCGACGCGCCCTTTCGAATGCCAGGTTGACGAACCAGGGGGAAATGCCCTGTGTGCCGGGGTATTTGACGCTGCCCGGCACCGAAACCCCCAACCGCCCCGGACCATGCGAACGGCCCCGCGCCCCTTTGGAAGGGGCACGGGGCCGAGCGTACGACAGGGAGGCAGGCCGCGTCGGTCGGCGCGGCGCTCGCCGGTGACGGGGTCCCGTCAGTTGGTGAGGCGCTCACCGGTCGAGGTGGCGAAGACGTGCAGCTCGTCCGGGCGCGGGACGACGTGCAGCTCGGTGCCCTTCTCCGGCACGGCACGGCCACCGACCCGGACGACCAGGTCCTTGTGCTCGCCGCCGACGGTGGTGGAACCGTAGACGAACCCGTCGGCGCCGAGCTCCTCCACCACGTTGACGGAGACGGCGAGACCGGCCGGCGCGTCCGAGGAGTCCTTGGAGAGGGTCCTCGCCGCGGCGCCGCCGTGCTCGACGATGTCGAAGTGCTCGGGACGGATGCCGACCGTGACGGTGGTGTCGCCGCGGTCCGCGGCGGCGGTCAGCGCCTCACGCGAGACCGGGACGACGCTGTTGCCGAACTTCACGCCACCGTCGGTGATCGGCACCTCGACCAGGTTCATCGCGGGGGAGCCGATGAAACCGGCGACGAAGAGGTTGGCCGGGCGGTCGTACATGTTGCGCGGCGAGTCGACCTGCTGGAGCAACCCGTCCTTCAGTACCGCGACCCGGTCGCCCATGGTGAGGGCCTCGACCTGGTCGTGGGTGACGTAGACGGTGGTGATGCCGAGGCGGCGCTGCAGCGAGGCGATCTGCGTACGGGTGGAGACACGGAGCTTGGCGTCGAGGTTCGACAGCGGCTCGTCCATGAGGAAGACCTGCGGCTCCCGCACGATGGCCCGGCCCATCGCCACCCGCTGACGCTGACCACCGGAAAGCGCCTTCGGCTTGCGGTCCAGGTAGTCGGTGAGGTCCAGCATCTTGGCGGCCTCTTCGACCTTCGCCCGGATGTCGGTCTTGTTCACACCGGCGATCTTCAGCGCGAAGCCCATGTTGTCCGCGACGGACATGTGCGGGTAGAGCGCGTAGTTCTGGAACACCATGGCGATGTCCCGGTCCTTCGGCGGCAGGTGCGTGACATCGCGGTCACCGATGCGGATCGCACCGCCGTTGACGTCCTCAAGACCCGCGAGCATGCGCAGGGAGGTCGACTTGCCACAACCGGAAGGACCGACCAGGACGAGGAACTCACCGTCCGCGATGTCGATCTCGAGCTGGTCCACAGCCGGCTTCGTGGAGCCGGGGTAGACGCGGGACGCCTTGTCGAACGTGACACTGGCCATGCTGAATCTTCTCCTCCACCGGCAGGAACGTGCCGGACGATCCGAGTAGGGAGTGGGCTGGTCCACAGACGCGAACCTGCCGTGACGCTACCTGGCGTTCCCCGATCTGTCAGTAGTCCGGGGCACAGGGAAACCGCGAACGGTCCGGGCGCGCGGTTGGTTACACTGCTCCGGCACGCCTCCTTAGCTCAGCTGGCCAGAGCAACGCACTTGTAATGCGTAGGTCGTCGGTTCGAATCCGACAGGGGGCCCGGTGGGAAGCCCAGGTCAGATCCGTTCTGACCTGGGCTTTCTTGTGTGTTGTGGCCGTCCCGTGCTGAGGGTCAGGCCGAGACCGGGGCGCCGAGCGTCAGCTCGACCTCTTCTCGTGTTCCGGTGAACTCGCGGACCGCCCAGGTGCGGGCGCCGATGGCCGTACCCGCACCGGTGGTGTACGCCGGGACGGTGAGCACCGGGCCGGCCGGGTCCTCCGTGCGGAGTTCCGCGTCCGTGGCCGCTCCGTCGGAGAAGCGCAGGTACACGTCGATCGGTTGCGGGGCCGCGGCGAAGGCGGCGGGGTCGGGCAGGCCCTGGAGGTGGCAGCGGGCGCCGGGGAAGAGGTGGGTGTGGCCGCAGAGGGCCAGGAACGTGGTGGCGTTGTCCGCATCGGTGGGGGGCTGGGGCATGGGAGTGCTCCTGGAGGGGCGGGGAGGTGCGAAAGGGGTGGGTCTGGGCCCTGTCCACTCTGGTGGCCGGGAGCGTCGGTGGTGGGGAGGCGGCGGTGGTCCGGGAGTCGTGTTCCCTCCTTCCGCGCCGCTGGGCCCAGCACCCTGGGTGTGAACTCCGCGCGCCGGGAGCGTAGTTGTGCGCGGGTCAGGCCTTGTTCCGCATCAGTGGCTGCGAGGGGAGGGAGGTGCGGACGCGTTCGTGTGGTGGTGTGGAGGGGCCCGGTGGGTGGGCCGATGACGGCGGTCTCTCGGTCGTCCGTATGCGGATCGCGGGGGTGGTGGTGTACTGGGAGGGATGGCCGATCGATCGTGCGGCCCGTCCCGCCCCGGCCGGGCCGGTGACTGATGGGGATGCCCATGCGCCGCCCTCGTAGTGTTCCGAAAGCTCTGGCCTGCGCCGGTGCCGTCGTCCTGATGGCGGCCGTCGGGTGCGCCTCCACGGGAGCGGCCGTCGGTGCGGAGGCGGGTGCCGAGAGCCGGGCAGGTGCCGGGACCGGGGCCGGTGCGTCGAGCGGCGTGATCGCCGACAAGGCACCTGCCCCTTCCGTCGCGCGTACGGCCCCGGAGTCCGGCCCGGCCATCGTCCCCGCCGGGCCGGCCGAGCGCACCGTCTCCGCCGGGCCGGCCGAGCGCACCGTCTCCGCCGGGCCGGCCGAGCGCACCGTCTCCGCCGACCGGACCGACCCCCGTACCGAGACCGCCGTCCTTGCGATCCCCGCCATCGGCGTCGCGGACCTGGACGTCGTGCCGTACGAGGGGACGACGGACGACCGTCCCGGCAGCCGGATCCAGGACCGGGGCGTGGCCTCCAGCCCGTACGGGGAGGGGGGCGGGGTCGGGCCGGGAGAAGTGGGCAACTACCTCGTCACCGCGCACCGGCTGAGCGCCGGAGGGGTGCTGCGGGATCTGCCGGATCTCGGCAAGGGCGATCTTGTGTACGTGGTGGAGGACGGCACCCGGTACACGTACGAGATCACCGGGACCCGGCAGACCTCCTTCCGCAGTGAGCGTTCGCTCGCCGAGCAGCGGGCCGAGGTACCGGGGCGGCCCGGTGAGGAGCCGGCCCGGGCGATGATCACGATCTCCACCTGTGCGACGCCCGAGGACGACGCGGCCGGGAACTTCTGGCGGGACGCCCTCGGCAATCCCGAGCACCGGATCGACAAGGTGGGCGTGCTGGTGGCCGAGAGCCCGGCGCCTTAGCCCGGCCTCAGTGGCGGCCCGAGACGCGGTCCGCCGCCTTCGCGATCGGGTCGGTGCCGGGGCGCGGCGAGGTCGTCTCGCGGCGGTCGGCGGCGCGGTAGGCGGCGTACAGGCCGTGGACGCCGAGCCAGCGGAAGGGTTCGGGCTCCCAGCGGCGGACCTTGTGGTTGACCCACGGGAGCGTCGTGAGGTCGGTGGGGCCGGCCTGGCCGGAATCCTGCTGGATCAGGTCGCGCAGGGTGCGGGCGGCGAGGTTGGCGGTGGCGACGCCGGAGCCGACGTAGCCGCCCGCCCAGCCGAGCCCGGTGGAGCGGTCCAGGGTGACGGTGGCGCACCAGTCGCGGGGGACACCGAGGACGCCGGACCAGGCGTGGTCGATGCGGAGGCCCGCGGTGGTGGGGAAGAGGCGGACCAGCAGGTCGCGCAGGGCATCTATGGTGGCGGGCTGGGTGCGGCCGTCGTTGTCGGTGGCGGAGCCGTAGCGGTAGGGGTAGCCGCGGCCGCCCAGCGCGATGCGGTCGTCGGCGGTGCGCTGGGCGTAGAGGTAGGCGTGGGCCATGTCGCCGAGGGTCTCGCGGCCCTCCCAGCCGATGGTGTCCCAGATGCGGGCGGGGAGCGGTTCGGTGGCGATCATGGAGGAGTTCATCGGGAGCCAGGTCCGCTTGAGCCCCTTGAGGCCCGCCGTGAAGCCCTCGGTGCAGCGCAGGATGTAGGGGGCGCGGACCGTGCCGTACGGGGTGACGGCGTGCTTGGGCTTGATCTCGGTGACCGGGGTCGACTCGTGGATCGTGACGCCGAGCGCCTCCACGGCGTTCGCGAGGCCCTTGACCAGCTTGGCGGGGTGCAGCCGGGCACCGTGCGGGGTCCAGGTCGAGCCGACCGCGCCGGTGACCTTGACACGCTCCGCGGTCTCGCGTGCGCCGCGCAGGACCCGGTCGGTCTCGCCGAAGGCGATCTCGACGCTGTGGAAGTCCTTGAGCCGGGCGAGCTGCGCCGGGGTGCGGGCGACCTCCAGGACGCCGCCCTGGTGGATGTCGGCCTCGATCTTCTCCTCGGCGGCGGCCCGTACGACCTCGCCGACCGTCTCGTTCATCGCCTTCTGGAGCCGTACGGCCGCGTCGTGGCCGTGCAGCTTCGCGTACCGCTCGCGGCCGGCGATGCCGTTGTACAGCCAGCCGCCGTTACGGCCGGAGGCCCCGTAACCGCAGAACTTGGCCTCCAGCACGGTGATGTTCAGGAAGGGGACGGCCTTCTTCAGGTAGTACGCCGTCCAGAGCCCGGTGTAGCCGCCGCCGACGATGCAGACGTCGGCGCTCGCGTCGCCGGGGAGGGGTTCGCGGGGGGCCGGTGTGCCCTCCTGCGCGTACCAGAACGATATGCCGCCGTTGACGGTACTGACGGTGCTCATGATGCCCCTGGTGTCCCTGTCCGGTGTGATGCCGAGCGTACGTGTGGCGGGACGTTACTGCGCGGCGGGGTGTTTCGTCTCGCCCAGGGTGCGCACGGGGCGCCCCCGCTCGCCTGTGCGCGGGAGTGGGGGCTGCGGGGGCGGTGGGGGTGCTGGTGGTGCGGTGACCGGCTGGGCCGGGGCGGGGGCTGATCAGGGTTCCAGCACCACCTTGCCGATCGTGCCGCGCGTCTCCAGTGCCCGGTGTGCCGCGGCCGCTTCGGCGAGCGGGTAGCGCTGGACGGCGGGGCGCAGCCGGCCGGCAGCCGCCTCGGTAAGGGCGCGGGTCTCCAGGGCACGCAGGCCGCCGCCCCGCTCGATCATCTGGGGCCCGAGGACGGAGTCGGAGGTGATGGCGCGTTCGGCCAGTTCCTCAGGGGTGAAGGTGAGGGGTTGCCCGTCGCGGAGCCCCTCGCCGGACCAGCCGTAGACGATGTGCTGCCCGCCCTTGCCGAGCAGGCCGACGGCGCTGCGGGCGGTGGTCCCGCCGACGGCGTCGTAGACGACGGTGGCCCGCAGGTCCGTCGCGTCGAGGAAGGCCCGGGCGTGGCCGGACCAGTCGGGGAGGGTGTAGTCGAGCGCGAGATCGGCGCCGTTCGCCTCCGCCCGGGCCACCTTGGCGGGGCCGCCGGCCAGGGCGATCACGGTGGCCCCCGCGCCCTTGGCGTATTGGACGAGGAGGGTGCCGATCCCGCCCGCCGCCGCGGTGACGACGGCTACGGAGTCTGGGCCGAGGTCGGTGAAGCCGAGGATGCCGAGGGTGGTGCGGCCGGTGCCGATCATGGCGACGGCCTCGGCGGCGCCGAGTGCCCCGGGAAGCTCGTGGAGCCTGTCGGCCTCGGTGACGGTGAGTTCGGCGTAGCCGCCCGGTGCCATGCCGATGTGGGCGACGACGCGCTTGCCCAGCCAGCCGGGGTCGGTGCCCTCGCCGAGCGACTCGACGGTTCCGGCGACCTCGCGGCCGGGGATGGTGGGGAGTTCGGGGGGAGCCGGGTAAGGGCCGCTCCCGCCTTCCCGCAGGGCGGTGTCCAGGAGGTGCACCCCGGCCGCCTCCACGGCGATGCGGACCTGGCCGAGGCCGGGGACGGGGTCCTCGGCCCGCTCGTACGTGAGGTTCTCGGCGGGGCCGAAGGCGTGGAGGCGGATGGCGTGCACGAAGGGCTCCCTGGGACGGAGGGGCGGGCTGTGCCCCCAGCCTCGTACCTCAGGTGCGGTTGCGGTCAACCCTGGGTCGTCAGGTGCGGTTGCGGTCGGCTCGGGCCGTCAGGTGCGGTTGCGGTCGGCCCCGGACCGTCAGGTGCGGTTGCGGTCAACCCTGGGCCGTCAGGTGCGGTTGCGGTCGGCCCGGGCCGTCGGGTGCGGTTGCGGTAGCCCTGGGCCGTCAGGTGCGGTTGAGGTCGGTCCTGGATCCGGAGTGCTGTCCGACGGCCTTCACGGCGAGCAGCGCGGCTTCGAGGCCGCTGGTGAAGGAGACCTCGCTGAGGAGTCCCGGGGCGGCGACCTGGTCGCCCGCCAGGAAGATTCCGTCGCCGCGGATGACGGAGGGTCGGTCTCGCCAGGTGGTGCCGGGGAGGTCGACGGCGCCGGTGCGGCCGTCGGCGAGGGCCTCGCTGCGCCAGGTGGTGCGCTCCCGCCAGCCGGGGAAGCCGAGGTCGAGGAGTTCCTCGGCGCGGGCGGTGCCCTCCGCCCTGCGCGCGTGCGGGCCGATCGGGAACTGGCCCTGGAGCAGTTGTTCCCCGGCCGGGGCGAGACCGGGGTCCTGGGCGGTGAACCGTTCGAACCAGCCGGGCGCGTCCAGATCCGACATGACGAAGGCGTCGCCGCGCCGGGTGCGCACGGCCAGGTCCACCAGGACGGTGCGCCCGCTCTCCCAGGTCAGGGTCGCGTCGTCGAGGAGGACGCGGGCGGCGTCGAGGGAGGTGGCGACGATCACCGGTCCGGTGCGGGCCAGCTCACCGAGCGTACGGGTGTCGACGCGGGCGGCGGTCTCGACGGCGACCCCGAGACCGCGGGCGTGCCCGGCCATCCGTCCGACGAGCCGCTCCCAGCCGCCGACCGGGTAGCGGGCCTCGGGCGGGAGCGAGGCGAGCCGGTACAGGCGTTCCTGGACGAACCGGGCGGAGAGGGCACCGGGGTCGTGATGGAACAGCGCGGTGGCGGCGAAGTTCGCGGCGGCCCGGGCGCCCTCCTCGCCGGCCTGTCCGGTGGCCCAGCCGGAGAAGTCGGCGTCCACGGGGGTCGTGCGGGGGTCGCGGCGCGCGAGCCGCAGCAGAGCGGCGGGCGGCATCCGGCGGGCGGCTCCCGCCCACCGGAAGCGGAAGCGGAGGACTTCGCGGGGTGGTACGGAGACGACGGGGCCGAGGAGATCGCGCCGGGCGAGCCAGGCCCAGTGCGGTCCGCGCCGGTACAGGGCGTGCGGACCCTCGTTGGCGCGGTGCGCGCCCTCGGTGGTCCTGGCCCGGCCGCCGAGCGTCCGGTGGCCCTCGTGCAGGGTGACCCGGGCGCCGGATTCGGCCGCGGTGATCGCGGCGGTGAGCCCGGCGAGCCCTCCGCCGATGACGTGGATGTGCCCCATGGCTGGATCTCCTTCGCTTCTTCGATGATGCGACGGATCGGGGGCCGCGTCGCGTGACACGGGGCGCGGGGGCGTTGTCAGTGGGGTGCGTCACGATGGGGTCATGGCAGCGAGTGCGGGCAGGACGAGCGGGAGCAAGAAGGGCACCATCGCGGCGGCGCGGCGCCCGGAGGTGCGACTGCCGCCGCTCGTCGCGTACGGGGGGAAGGGCCTTGAGCCGGACGGCGACTACGACGGGGTGCGGTTCGACGGGGTGGACCTGGCGGACGCGTCGGGAGCGGGCGCCCGGTTCATGGACTGCGCGCTGGACGGCTGCGTCCTGGACCGTACGGAGCTGGGGCGGGCGCGCTTCATCGACTCGGTGCTGACGGGTGTACGCGGGGTGGGCACCGACCTCGCGGGGGCCTCGCTGCGGGATGTGGAGGTGGTGGACGCGCGGCTGGGCGGGGTGCAGCTGCACGGGGCGGTGCTGGAGCGGGTGGTGGTGCGGGGCGGAAAGATCGACTACATGAACCTGCGCAAGGCCCGGCTGAAGGATGTGGTCTTCGAGGGCTGCGTGCTCTCCGAGCCGGATTTCGGTGACGCGCATCTGGTGCGGGTGGAGTTCCGGGACTGCGTGCTGAAGCGGGCCGACTTCAGCGCGGTGCGGATGGACTCCGTGGATCTGCGGACGGTGGCCGAGCTGGACATCGCGCGCGGGGTGGAGCGGCTGGCGGGTGCGGTGATCAGCCCGGCACAGCTGATGGAGCTGGCCCCGGCGTTCGCGGCGCAGATCGGGGTGCGGGTGGAGGGGTAGCCGTCGGCGGGGGTCCGCGCGGTCAGATTCGGGGGAAGCGGGCCTGGAGGTCCCAGATCACGGGGTTGTCGGCGAGGCCGTCGTGCAGGTCGGCCAGGTCGGCGATCAGGTCGTGCAGGAAGTCGCGGGCCTCGCGGCGCAACAGGGAGTGGCCGAAGGTGAGCGGGGGCTCGTCGCCGGGCATCCAGTCCGCCTCGACGTCGACCCAGCCGAAGCGCCGCTCGAAGATCATGACGTCCGAGGACTCGGTGAAGTCCAGCTCCGCGTACTGCCGCCGGTGCGAGCGGTTACCGCGCGGGTCCTGGTCGATCTGCTCGACGATGTCGCACAGCGCCCACGCGAAGTCGAGCACCGGCACCCATCCCCAGGCTGTGGACACCTCACGGTCCGCCTTGGTGTCCGCGAGGTAGACGTCACCGGAGAACAGGTCGTGCCGCAGGGCGCGGACGTCCGCCCGGCGGTAGTCGGTCTGCGGGGGATCGGGGAAGCGGCGGGAGAGGGAGTAGCCGATGTCGAGCACGGATCGATGGTGTCATGCCGACGGGGTGGTCCGACCCGACCGGGTGACGCGAGTGGATATGCCGGACGCACACGCCGAGCGGTGTGTCCGTCCCGGACGAGGCGCGGCAGCGCGTCACCGCCTGCACGGACCTCTCGGTGTTCGACGTGTGGTTCGAGCGGGCAGTCACCGCGCCGACCGCCGATGCGGTGTTCGACACAACTGACCCCGAGAGGCGAGGGAGCGGCGGTTCGTGCTCTCACGGCAGCAGCCGCTGCTCCTTCGCCACCGAGACCGCGCCCGCGCGGGTGTCGACGCCGAGCTTGTCGTAGTCCGCCGTGCGGAAGGCGTTCACCGCCGTCTCCTGGAACGCCCCCACCTCCGAGCTGGTCAAGCGCCTGGAGCAGGCCCCGAACCTCAAGGACATCCCCGGCACCCTGTTCCTCGCCGGCGGCGCCCCGGTGCAGGTCAAGGGAGCCCCGGTGGCGGGCATCGGGGTGGCCGGCGCGCCCAGCGGCGACCTCGACGAGAAGTTCGCCCGGGCGGGCGTCGCGGCGCTCGCCCGATAGCCAACGCCCGCCGGCCGGCCCGCACGCAGCGACACCGGCCCCTTGCTACCGCTGTCCTCCGAGCCCGAGCCGTCCGCCCGTCCCCCGGGGCGGGCGGCTCGGGCCTGGTCTCCCCCCCGGGGCCGGGGAGCCGAGGCCCGGTCTGCCCCCCGGGCCGGGGAGCCGAGGCCCGGTCTGCCCCCCGGGCCGGGGAGCCGAGGCGCGGTCCGCCCCCGGCCCCGGAACCGGCCCCGGAACCGGCCCCGGAACCGGCCCCGGAACCGGCCCCGGAACCGGCCCCGGAACCGGCCCCGGAACCGGACTCGGCCCCGGCCCCGGAACCGGACCCGGCCACGCCCCCGGCCACGGCCCCGGCCCCGGAACCGGACCCGGCCACGCCCCCTGCCACGGCCCCGGCCCCGGAACCGGACCCGGCCACGCCCCCGGCCACGGCCCCTAGGATCGACCGGTGAACCTCCGACCCCCGGCCGCCGCCCCCCTCCTGCTCGTCCTGGCCCTCCTCGGCTCGGGCTGCTCCGGCGGCGTCGAGGGCACCCCGGGTGCGGCCGGACTGCGCGACCCGTACTTCCCCGGGCTCGGCAACGGCGGCTACGACGTCACCCACTACGGCCTGGAGCTCGACGTCGACCCGGCCGCGAACCGGCTGCGCGGCACGGCCACGATCACCGCCCGCGCCACCCAGAACCTGAGCGCCTTCCACCTCGACCTGGCCGGGCTAGAGGTCGAGGGCGCCACCGTGGAGGGGCGCCCGGCGGCCGTGAACCGGGCGGGCAAGGAGCTGACGATCCGGCCGGGCGCCGCGGTGGAGGACCGGCTGCGCAAGGGGCGCACGTTCACCACCGTCGTGCGCTACTCCGGCTCCCCGCAGGCGATCACCGACGCCGACGGCGAGGAGGAGGGCTGGCTGCGCACGACGGACGGCGCGGTCGCCCTCGGTGAACCGACCGGCTCCATGGCCTGGTTCCCCGGCAACCACCACCCGAGTGACAAGGCGGCGTACGACATCGAGGTGACCGTCCCCGACCCGCTGACGGCCGTCTCCAACGGAGAGCTGGTCTCCCGGCGCACGGCGGGGGGCCGCACCGCCTACGGCTGGCGGACCGCCGAGCCCATGGCGAGCTATCTGGCGACCGTCGCGGTGGGGCGGTTCACCACGCGGCAGTCACGCACGCCCGAGGGCGTCCGCCTGTTCACCGCCGTGGACCCGCAGTCGGCGGCGGCGAGCAGGGACGTGCTGGCGGAGATGCCGGCGGTGCTCAAGTGGTCGGCGGAGAAGTTCGGTCCGTACCCCTTCACCTCCGCCGGGGCGATCGTGGAGCGGCCGGACGACTCGGCGTACGCGCTGGAGACCCAGAACCGGCCCGTCTTCCCCGGCCCGCCCGACACCGCACTCCTCGTCCACGAGCTGGCCCACCAGTGGTTCGGGAACTCCGTCACCCCCGCCACCTGGCGGGACATGTGGCTCAACGAGGGCTTCGCCACGTACGCGGAGTGGCTCTGGGCCGCCGACCACGACGACGTACCGATCCAGGAGAGCTTCGACGAGGCGTACGAGGACGAGGCCAACTGGGCCTTCCCGCCAGCCGCCCCGCCCGCCGCCGTCGACCTCTCCGACCCGCCGGTGTACGGGCGCGGGGCCATGGTCGTCCACCGCATCCGCCTCGCGATGGACGACGACGAGGCGTTCTTCGCCCTGGTCGGAGGGTGGACGAAGGCGCACCGGCACGCCAACGCCTCGACCGACGACTTCACCGCGTACGTGGAGGAGGAGACCGGCCAGGACCTCACCGAGCTGTGGGACGCCTGGCTGTACGGCGAAAGCCGGCCGCCCGCGGCGGGCTGACCGGCTCCCGTGCCTCCGTACGGCGGGGGCTCCTTGACGTCGACCCCGGCCAGGTGGCCGAGACCGCCTTCAGCTCCTCGCTGTCCGCGCCGAACAGGTCGGTCGCCGCCTTCTCGGTGGCGACGCGAGCGCCCGCGTAGTCGGCGGTGGAGGTCATGTGGACGGAGAGCGTCCTGTACCGGGTCTGGTACGCCTTCTCCCGGCCGATGCCCGTCAGCGTCGAGCCGTCCGAGGCCGGTGAGTCGTACGCGACGACGTTGACCGTCTTCTTCCCGCTGCCCTCGACGAGCAGGTGGAAGAAGTGGTTGGCGACGCCGGAGGCGTGGTGGTCGTCCAGGCCGCCGAGGCTCCCGTCCCCGTGGTCGGCCGAGCTGCCGTCCTTGCCGGGCTGGTCCATGCAGCGCAGCGGGGGGTGCGGTGGTGTCCGGTGTTCGGTGGAGTGGCGGGATTTTGGTGTGCCGCACACGCGAGTTGACGGCACATCACGGGCGGGAGCCCCCGGCCGCGTGTGCGGCCGGGGGCTCCCGCGCGTGATCTCGTGCGCTCGGGTCAGAGGTTGACGCCGAAGTCGCGGGCGATGCCGCTCAGGCCGGAGGCGTAACCCTGGCCGACCGCGCGGAACTTCCACTCGGCCCCGTTGCGGTAGAGCTCGCCGAAGACCATGGCGGTCTCGGTGGCGGCGTCCTCGCTCAGGTCGTAACGGGCGATCTCGGCGCCGCCGGCCTGGTTGAGGATGCGGATGAACGCGTTGCGGACCTGGCCGAAGTTCTGGCTGCGGGTCTCGGCGTCGTAGATGGAGACCGGGAAGACGATCTTGTCCACGTCGGCCGGCAGGCCCGCCAGGTTGACGTTGATCTGCTCGTCGTCGCCCTCGCCCTCACCGGTGACGTTGTCGCCGGTGTGCACGATGGTCTGGTCAGGCGTCGACTTGTTGTTGAAGAAGACGAAGTGGCTGTCGGAGACGACCTTGCCGGCCGCGTTGACCGCGATCGCCGAGGCGTCGAGGTCGAAGTCGGTGCCGGTGGTGGTGCGGACGTCCCAGCCGAGGCCGACCGTGACGGCGGTCAGGCCCGGGGCCTCCTTGGTGAGCGAGACGTTGCCGCCCTTGGACAGGCTTACAGCCATGGGAAGTCCCTTTCCTCGTCGTGCGCGGGCGTTCGTGCCATCACGAAAGCTACCGTCACCTGTCCTAACGCGGTCGGCAGACCACGAGGTTCCTGTTCGCTTTACTTTCTTTGCCGAACTTCCTCCCGACGGGGCATCGGGGCGACGTCAGGAGGGGACTTCGGGCGCAAAAGAAGGTGACGTACGGGGCGTCGGGCGGGGAACATGGGGGTCATGTCCGGGCCCTATGTCATCCGCGGCTCGGTCTCCCTGCCGGAGGCCGAGCTCATGTGGCGTTTCTCCCGCTCCTCCGGGCCCGGCGGCCAGCACGTCAACACCAGCGACTCCCAGGTGGAGCTGCGCTTCGACCTCGCGGCGACCGACGCGCTCCCCGAGGTGTGGAAGGCGCGGGCGCTGGAGCGGCTGGCGGGCAGGCTGGTGGGCGGAGTCGTCTCCGTACGGGCGTCCGAGCACCGCTCCCAGTGGCGCAACCGCGAGACGGCCGCCGTCCGCCTCGCCGCACTCCTGGCCGAGGCCACGGCACCGCCGCCCAAGCCGCGGATCAAGCGCAAGATCCCGCGCGGGATCAACGAGCGCAGGCTCCGCGAGAAGAAGCAGCGCGGCGACACCAAGCGCGGCCGCTCGGGCCGGGACTGGTAGCCGCCGCTCGGGCCGGGTCGCGGCGGCCGTCCAGGCCGCCGCGGGGACAGTAGCCCCTCCGGCAGCGACCGGCAGCGTCAGCCCGCCGCCCGACCGGCAGCGGCAGATCCCGCACCCCTCCGGCAGCGACCGGCAGCGTCAGCCCGCCGCCCGACCGGCAGCGGCAGATCCCGCACCCCTCCGGTAGCGGCAGATCCCGCCCCTCCGGTAGCGGCAGACCCCGCACCCTCCGGTAGCGGCAAGCCACGCGCCCGACCGGCAGCGGCAGATCCCGCACCCCTCCGGTGGCGGCAGGCCGCGGGCCCGGTCACCCCAGCTGTCGGTAGCGCCCCTTGAAGTACGTCAGCGGGTCCCCGTCCGGGCTCGGCAGTTCCGCCGTCACCACCCGCCCGATCACCAGCGTGTGGTCGCCGGCCACCACGCGCTGCTCGGTGCGGCACTCCAGCGTCGCCAGCGCCCCGCCGATCAGGGGCGCGTGCGTGACCTCGCCCCGTACGTACGCCAGGTCCTCGAAGAGCAGCCGGTCGCTGATCCGGCCCTTCATGGCGAACCGCCCCGCGATGTGCCGCTGGCTCGCCGCCAGGACGGAGACGGCCCACAGCGGTTGCTCGTCGAGCAGGTCGTCCATCCGGGAGTCGTTGCGCAGGCTCACCATCACCAGAGGCGGGTCCAGGGACACGGACATGAAGGCGGTGGCCGTCATCCCGACGTCCTCGCCACGGCCCTCCTCGTCGAGCGGCGGCTCCTGGGCGGTGACCAGCACCACTCCGGCGGCCAGCCGCGCGAGTGCTGCGCGGAACTCGTCGTTGCTCACCCCCTCAGCATGGGGGATGGGCTCGGGACGCGGGGTGGCGGGAGTCGTCTGCAGCACACCGGAACGCTAACCGGGGGCGACGGCCCGCGACATCGGGCCGGAGGACCAGGCCGGCCCCGTCCGGTCCTAGGACTCGGGGTCCGACGGGCGAGGGCGGGTGCCGAAGGCCTCCGAATCCCGGCGGGTGGCCGAATACGTGCGGCCGGATTTGCTTCAGGGAAAACGACGGACCATCCGAAGAGTCACCCTCACCACTGGACCATCTGTTGTGACTTGAGTCACAGAGTCCATTTTCTGCTGACCCTGTGTACCGGGTGCACAGCTCACTGTGATTCAGTGGCCGTGACACTGCAAACAAGTACGTCGATATGAAACCTGGAGTTGCTGTCGAGGTCTCGGGGAGTGCGAGCAATGGAGGCCGAGTCGGAGCCCTACGTCCGCCTTGCGACCATGCGGCAGCTGCACCAGGCCGTCGCTGATCTCAACACGGCGCGGAGCCTGGCGGACACGCTGCAGACCGTGGCGGACGGCATCGTCACCGGTCTCGGCTACGAGCTGGGCTGCGTCAACCTGGTCCGGCCCGACGGCGACCTCGTCATCGCCGCCTTCGCGGGCAACGCCGCCGCCGAGGCCCTGATCACCGGCCGCGTCGGCTCCCGCGCGTCCTGGGAGCGCCGGCTCTCCATGGGCGAGTCCTGGGACCAGCTGCGGTTCATCCCGCACACCGAGGGCTGGGTCCTGCTCGACGACGACGTACCGCAGTGGCACACCGAGGGCCCCGAACCCCGCTTCGAGGACGAGTGGCACCCGCTGGACCGGCTCTACGCCCCGATGTACGCCTCCGGGGGCGGGCGGGATCTCCTCGGGGTCATATCCGTCGACCGGCCGCGCAACGGGCGCCGCCCCGGCGCATGGGGGCGCGAAGCGCTCCAGATGTACGCCTCACAGGCCGCCATCGCGATCAGTAACGCTCGCTTGCGAGCAAACATGCAGCGCGCACTGGTCAGGCTGGAGCGCGAACAGCAGGCGCTGCGGGCCAGCGAGGAGTCCTTCCGGCAGGCCTTCGAGTACGCGCCCAGCGGCATGGCCATCGCCGAGATGGGCGGCGACCAGCACGGCCGGCTGCTGCGCACCAACGACGCGCTGTGCCGGCTGCTCGGCCGCCCCGCCTCCGTGCTGCGCCGCTACTCCTTCGCCGACCTGGTCCACCCCGAGGACATCGGCACCCTGCTGCGCACCTCCGCCGAGGGCGGCCGGGCGGAGCTGCGGCTCGGCCGGCGGGACGGCACCTATCTCTGGGTCTCCCTGCGCAACTCGGTCGTCGCCGACACCGCCGACGGGCCGCGCTTCCTCCTCACCCACGTCGAGGACATAGAGGAGCGCAAGCGCCATGAGCTGAACCTGGCCCACCGCGCCTCGCACGACGCGCTCACCGGGTTGCCCAACAGCGCCGAGCTGAGGTCCCGCCTCAGCGACCGGATCTGCGAACGCCCGCACTCCCCGGCGGCGACCGCGATCGAGGCGCTGGACGCGGCGTACGGGGACGTCGAGTCGTCCCTCACCCACGGCTATCCGGCCGACGGGTACGAGGGCGAGGCGGTGCCCGGCGGCGGGCTCTACGACCACCACGTGCACGCGGTCGCCCCCGACGAGGACCACGACGACGGGACGAAGGGGCTCGCGGTCCTCTTCTGCGACCTCGACGGCTTCAAGTCCATCAACGACCGGTTCGGGCACCACACCGGTGACGCGGTCCTCATCGAGGTGGCGCGGCGGCTGTCCACCTGCGTCCGGGACGGTGACACGGTCGCGCGGCTGGGAGGTGACGAATTCGTCGTCCTCGCCGACGGCCTCGGGGCCGCGGACGCCGCTGACCTGGCGGTCCGTCTGCGAAACGCCATCATTCCGCCGATCAGGGTGGACGGGCGTGCCGTCCGGGTGGGGGCGAGTTTCGGCATCGGCTGGGCCGAGTGCGGGATGAGCGTGGAAGAGGTCCTGCGCTCCGCCGACCAGCGGATGTACGTCGAGAAGCGGTCCCGGTCGAAGGTTCACCGCAGGGCCGGCTGACGTTCACGGCCGATCCCTCCCCCTACCCCGTACCCGTTCCCCCGAACCCGGCCCCGCCCATGATCGCAATTCGGGCCGTGCTCCGTTCGAGGTAGGCTCGGCCGGTCGGCGACGGCTGGCGACATGGTGAGGAGTGACCCAGGGATGACGGCCGGAAACAACGGCGCGAGTAAGCCCGAGGACGACGATCCGTTCGGCTATCTGTACGCGGACGGACAGGCGGCGGGCGCCCAGCCCCCCGGTCAGGGCGGTTACGGCTACCCGGGTCCGGCCGCGCAGCCGGGCGTGCCCAGAACGTCGTACAACCAGGTGCGGACGGTCGGCGAGCGCCAGTACGGGCAGCACCAGGTCCCGCCGCAGCAGGGCGGGTACGGCTACCCGCCCCAGCAGGCTTACGGCCAGCAGCCCGCGCAGCAGTACAACCGGCCGAACCCGCAGTACGCGGCCCCCGAGACCTACCCCGGCGGCGCGACCACCGCACAGCACGGCTCGGTGCCGGGCGGCGGCGCTTCCGGCCGCGGCGGCCCGAACACCAAGGCGCTGCTGATCGCGGCGGTCGCCGTGGTCGCGGTCGTCCTCGTCGGCATCGGCGCCGCCCTGCTCTCGGGCGACGACGACAAGGACAAGAAGAACAACGAGGCCGTCTCCTCCCAGGGCCCCGCCGACAAGGTCGAGGAGTCCGACAAGCCGGAGAAGAAGCCCGAGAAGTCCGCGAAGCCGGTCGAGCTCCCGAAGCAGGACGCGGCGACGCTGACGCTGGGCGGCTCGGCCTCCCTGGACAGCACGGTCAAGGGCGCCAAGGGTGCCAACGGCAACTACATCAACCTGAACGAGGTCGGCCGGTCGGCCACCTGGACGGTCGATGTGCCGGAGGCCGGCCCGTACACCCTGTACGTGACCTACGGCGTGCCCGGCAAGGACGCGAAGACGACCCTGACGGTCAACGCGCAGGAACCGCGCTCCATCAACATGAAGAACTTCGCGCAGGCTCCCGAGGGCGACCTGGAGAAGGGCTGGACGAACACGTACGCCTACGTCCAGCTCGACAAGGGCTCCAACACCCTCAAGCTGTCCTGCGAGACGGGCGACCAGTGCGATGCCAATCTCGACCAGCTGGAGCTGAAGTCGGGACACATCAAGTCGAACGGCTGACCGCGAGCCGCCGCACCTACGCCCTGACCGCCGCCGAGGTGGTCAGGGCGTAGGCGTGTGCGGCTCCACGCTCACCCGCGGCAGCAGCTCCGCGTAGGCCGCCGCGTCGAACTCGCCAGCCGTCGGGGCCAGTACCGTCGCCGTCGACAAGGCCACCGCGCGGGCCAGCCGGCCGGGCCAGTCGAGCCCTTCGGCCAGGGCGGAGAGCAGCCCGGCCACCGCGGAGTCACCCGCTCCGGTCGGGTTGCCGCGTACGGCGGCGGGCGGGGCGGCGCGCCAGGTGCCCTGCGGGGTGACCGCGAGCAGCCCGTCCGGCCCGAGCGAGGCGATCACCGCGTGGGCCCCTCGGCGGCGGGCGTCCCCGGCGGCGCGCAACGGTTCGCGGAAGCCGGTGAGCTGGGCCAGCTCGTCCGCGTTCGGCTTGACCAGGTCGGGGCGGGCGGCGAGGCCCCGGCGCAGGGGTTCGCCGCTGGTGTCCAGCAGGACGGGTACGGAGGCGGTGCGGGCGATCCGGACCAGTTCCGCGTAGGCGCCGACGTGGATGCCGGGCGGCAGCGAGCCGCAGAGCGCGACCGCGTCGGCGGCATCGACGAGCTCCTCGTACGTCCGCAGGAACGCGGCCCATTCGGCGGGGCCCACCTGCGGTCCGGGCTCGTTGAACTGGGTGGTGTCGCCGGTCGAGCGGTCGGTGACCGCGAGCGTGCGGCGGGTGTTCCCGGCCACCGGTACGAGGGCGTCGCGTGGCGGGAGCGGGGCGAGGAGGCCGCGCAGGACGTCTCCGGTGGCCCCGCCGACGAAGCCGGTGACCACGCTCTCGTGGCCCAGCGCGCCCAGCACCCGGGCGACGTTGAGCCCCTTGCCCCCGGGGCGTTCGGCGACCTCGCCGACCCGGTGGCTGCTGTGCGGGACGAGTGCGTCCACGGTGTACGTCACGTCGAGCGCGGTGTTCAGAGTGACGGTCAGGATCACCTGGTCCGGCCCCTCCCTCGATCCGTCGATCCGTGGCACGTGACTCGCGGTGCGAGCCTGGTGATCATGTCAAAGGGAGGGCGGCCGGGCCCAGTCCCGGGGTCCGACCGCCATCTCTTCGTTACGTGCTCACCACGTGCTCACCGGGTGGGGGCTCAGGCCGTCTTCGGCTCGATGATCCACTCGCCCTTGCGCATGACGCCGGCCAGGACGAAGTCCTCGTCCAGCACCACCAGGTCCGCGTCCTTGCCCGGTTCCAGCGAACCGACCCGGTCGTCCACGCCGAGGAGGCGGGCGGGGTTGGCGGAGATGGACCGGACGACGTCCTCCACCGGAATCCGGTCGATGGTGACGGCCCGGCGGAACGCGGTGTCCAGGGTGAGGGTCGAGCCCGCGATGGAGCCGCCCTCCACCAGCCGGGCGACGCCGTCGCGGACCTCGACGGCGAGCGGGCCCAGCTCGTACAGCCCGTCGCCGAAGCCGGCCGCGTCCATCGCGTCGGTGATCAGCGCGACCCGGCCGGCGCCCTTGTGGCGGTAGGCCAGCTCCAGGACGGCCGGGTGCAGATGCGTGCCGTCGTTGATCAACTCGACGGTGATCCGGTCGTCCTCCAGGAGGGCGGCGATCGGACCGGGCTCGCGGTGGGCGAGCGGGGGCATCGCGTTGAACAGGTGCGTGGCGACGGTGGCGCCCGCGTCGATCGCCTCGGCGGTCTGCTCGTACGTCGCGTCCGTGTGGCCGATCGCGGCGATGACGCCGAGCTCGGCGAGCAGCCGTACGGAGTCGAGTCCGCCGGGCAGTTCGGTGGCGAGGGTGACCATCCGGGCGGCGCCGCGTCCCGCGTCGACCAGCTTGCGGACCTCGGCCGGGTCCGGATAGCGCAGCAGTTGCTCGCTGTGGGCGCCCTTGCGGCAGGGCGAGATGAAGGGGCCTTCGAAGTGGATCCCGGCCAGGTCGCCCTGTTCGACCAGCTCGGAGAGGATGCCGGCGCGCCGGGCGAGGATGTCCATCTCGTCGGTGACCGTGGAGGCGACCAGGGTGGTGGTGCCGTGTTCGCGGTGCGTACGGATGCCGTGGAGGACCTCGTCCACGGTGCCGGAAGTGAAGGAGGCCCCGCCGCCGCCGTGGTTGTGCATGTCCACGAAGCCGGGGACCACCCAGTGGCCGGTGAGGTCGATGACCCGGGCGTCCTGGGGCGCCGAGGCGGAGATCCGGGTGGACTCGACGGTCACCCGGCCGTCCGCCACGGTGCCGGTGGGAAGGACCACCCGGGCGCCCGCGAGGACCGTGCTGTCTGCTGCGCGTCCGGTCATCAGGCGGATACCTCCGTGGCGAGTAGATCCCAGGCGAGCAGCCCCGCGCCCAGGCATCCGGCGGTGTCCCCGAGGGCCGCCGGGACGATGTGGGGCAGCTTCTGGAACGTGACGCGTTCCTCGACGGCCGCACGCAGTGGTGTGAACAAGGTTTCCCCGGCCTCGGCCAGACCGCCACCGATGATGAGCGTGCGCGGGTCCAGCAGGGTGAGCGCGGTGACGAGCCCGGCGGCGAGCGCGTCGACCGCGTCCTGCCAGACACCGATCGCCGCCGGGTCGCCCGACTCGACGGCCTTGGCGCAGTCCGCGGCGTCCGCCTCGGGGTCCCCGGAGACGGCGGCCCAGGCCCGGGTCACCGCGGAGGCGGAGGCCAGGGTCTCCAGGCAGCCGCGCTGGCCGCAGCCGCAGTCCGGGCCGTCCGGACGGACCACGATGTGGCCGATCTCGCCCGCGTACCCGTGGGCGCCGGCCTCGATCTCGCCCGCGATCCCGATGGCCCCGGCGATCCCGGTGCCCAGTGGCACGAACAGGAAGCGGTCCGCCCCCCGCCCGGCGCCGATGCGGCCCTCCGCGAGGCCGCCGGTGCGCACGTCGTGGCCCAGGGCGACCGGGATTCCGCCGAGGCGTTCGCCGAGCAGGGCGCGCAGCGGTACGTCGCGCCAGCCCAGGTTGGCGGCGTAGACCGCGATCCCCTTCTCGGCGTCGACGATGCCGGGCACGGCGACCCCGGCGGCGACCGCGGCCTCACCGAGGTGCTCCTCACCGTGGGCGCGCAGGTCCGCGGCGAACGCCAGGATGGTCTCCACGACCGCGTCGGCGCCGCGCTCGCGGCCGGTGGCCCGCCGCGCCTCGTGCAGCAGCGTGCCGTCGGTGCCGACCAGCGCGGCCTTCATTCCGGTGCCGCCCACATCGAGGGCGATGACATGTCTCACGAGAGACAGTTTCGCCCGGCGACCCCTAAAAGGTCTAGTCCACTAGCGCGGTTTGTTGCGCACCCATACAAAATGAAGAACGAGGGAACTCGGACCGTTTTCCACGGGAAAGCCATGAAATGGGCACCGGGAACGGAGTCCGCTTCACTCAATGGTCTGGACCAAGATACGGGTTCGGGGCGCCGACTGCCAGAGGACGCGGGCCAGTTGTGGCCCGCGAGGTCCCCAGACGTTGCCGAAGCGATACGCCGGTGGTGTAGACCTTCCCCTCGGCCTGAGGGAAAATCGCAGTTCATCCGGACGGTGGCAGGACGGGTGGCGGGACCGAGGCCGGCCGATGAGAGGTCCGCACGGCGACGCCGCGCCTGCCGTCCGTGAGCCAAGGTGATCGACGAGGATGGGCGAGGCTGTGCAGCGGCGCTTTACGGTTCTGACCGCGGTGGTGGCCGCGCTGGGTATGACGGCAACGTTGTCGGGGTGCGGCGGTGACAGCGGCACGGGCGACGTCACCCTCAAGCTGGTCGCCGCCGACTACGGCAACAGCGCGGCCAACAGCTCCGAGAAGTACTGGAGCGGTGTCGCGGCGGGCTTCGAGAAGGACAACCCCGGCATCAAGGTCGAGGTGAACGTCTACTCCTGGAAGGACGTCGACCGGAAGGTCGCCGAGATGGTGAAGGCGGGCCAGGCCCCCGACATCGCCCAGATCGGCGCCTACGCCGACTACGCCAAGGCCGGCAAGCTCTACACCGCCGACGAGATGCTGGCCATCCGCACCCAGGCCAACTTCCTGCCCTCCCTCACCGACGCGGGCAAGGTCGACGGCACGCTGTACGGGCTCCCGTTCGTCGCCAGCACCCGGCTGCTCTTCTACAACGAGAAGCTCTTCGGGCGGGCCGGCCTGGACGCCCCCAAGACCTGGGACGACATCCAGAAGGACGCCACCGCGCTCAAGGCGAAGGGGGTCACCTACCCCTTCGCCCTGCCGCTCGGCCAGGAGGAGTCCCAGGCGGAGACGCTGATGTGGCTGCTCAGCGGCAGCGGCGGTTACGTCGACGACGTCGGCTCGTACGACATCGACTCGGGCCAGAACATCGCCACGTTCACCTGGCTGCGGGACAACCTCGTCGGCCAGGGCCTCACGGGCCCCGTCGAGCCGGGCAAGCTGGACCGGGCGAAGGCGTTCGAGGCCTTCACCAAGGGCGAGGTCGGCATGCTCAACGGCCACCCCACGCTGATGGAGGAGGCCGAGGCCAAGGGCGTCAAGGTCGGCATGGTGCCGCTGCCCGGCGCCGAAGGGCCGACCAAGGGCTCGATGGGTGTCGCCGACTGGATGATGGGCTTCAAGCAGAACGGCAACCGCAAGGCGATCGGCAAGTTCTTCGACTACGCCTACACCGACGAGAACGTGCTCGCCTTCGCCGACGAGTACGACCTGCTCCCGGTGACCGGCACCGCGTCCGCCGAGATGGAGACCGACGCCAAGCACGCGAAGCTGCGCGCGTTCCTCGCGGCGCTGCCCAACTCCCAGCTGCCCCCGTTCGGCAAGACGTCCTGGGCGACGGTGAGCGAGTCGATCAAGACGAACATCGGCGAGGCGGTCGCGCCCGGCGGGAGCCCGGAGCGGGTGCTCGGGGCGATAGCCGACGAGGCGACGAAGGCGGAGAGCGCGGAGTAGGCGCAGTGCCCAGAGTAGGCGCGGAGCGCGGGGTGGGCGCAGTGCCCGGAGTAGGCGCGGAGCGCGCAGTGGGCGGGCGCGGTTAGGTTGGTCGTATGACCGCTCCTGACGCCGAGCCCGCGCCTTCCCCCCGGGACCTGTCCGACCGTGACCGTGCTCTGCTCGCGCTGGAGCGCAGGTCCTGGGCGGGGCCGGGGGCGAAGGAGCGGGCGATCCGGGAGGAGCTGGGGATCTCGCCGGTCCGCTACTTCCAGCTCCTGAACGCGCTGATCGAGGACGAGCGGGCGCTGGCCGAGGACCCGGTCACGGTGAACCGCCTGCGCCGGCTGCGGGCGGCGCGGCGGGAGCGGCGCTGAGCCTTTTCGGGGGACGCTGCCCCTGGGCCCCCGCTCCTCGATCGCCGAAGGGGCTCGCTTTTGCCCGGTCGGGCGCTTTCGCCCGGTCGGCCCGCACCTCCGTGTCCGGCCGAACCCCGCTAGGCTCACCCCCATGGGCAGCCACTCCGCACAGTCGCCGATCCCGATCCCGACCCCGACCACCCCGGCCGGCCGCGAGGGTCTGGACGCCATCCTCGCCCGCCCCGACCGCGCGGTCATCGCCCTCGACTTCGACGGCACGCTCGCCGACATCGTCCCCGACCCCGAACGCGCCCGCGCCCACCCCGGCGCCGTGGACGCGCTCGCCGCGCTCGCCCCGAAGGTCGCCTCCATCGCCGTGATCACCGGCCGCCCCGCCGGCGTCGCCGTCCGCCACGGCGGCTTCGCGGGCGTCCCCGGCCTCGATCACCTGGTGGTCCTCGGCCACTACGGCGCCGAGCGCTGGGACGCCGTGACCGGCACCGTGAACGCCCCCGCCCCGCACCCCGGCGTCGCCGCCGCGAGGGCCGAACTCCCCGGCGTACTACACGAGTTCGGCTCCTGGCGCGGTACCTGGATCGAGGAGAAGGGGCAGGCCGTCGCCGTCCACACCCGCCGCGCCGACGACCCGCAGGCCGCCTTCGAGACGCTGCGCGGCCCCCTCGGCGAGCTGGCCGCACGCCACGGACTGATCCTCGAACCGGGCCGCCAGGTCCTGGAGTTGCGCCCGCCGGGCATGGACAAGGGCGTCGCCCTGGCCACGTACGTCACCGAGGTCGACGCCGAGTCCGTCCTGTACGCGGGCGACGACCTCGGGGACCTCGCCGCCTTCGCCGCGGTGGAGAAGCTGCGCGGCGACGGCCCCGACGGCATCCCGGGGCTGCTGGTGTGCAGCGGCAGCGCGGAGGTGCCCGAACTGGCCGAGCGCGCCGACCTGCTGGTCCCGGGCCCGGCCGCCGTGGTCGGTTTCCTGGCGGCCCTGGCCGAGCAACTCTGAGGGCCGCCGCGGCGGCGGCCCCTCACTCCTGCCGGAGCGCCTCCAGCTGGTCCAGGAACCACTGCTGCGGCGGGAGCGCCGTCGCCGCCTCGGCCAGCCGCTTGGTGCGGCCGGTCCGCTCCTCGGCGCTCATCGACAGGGCCTCGTGCAGCGCCTGCGCCGTGCCCACCACGTCGTACGGGTTCACCACGATCGCGTGCTCGCCCAGCTCCTCGTACGCCCCCGCCTCCCGTGACAGCACCAGTGCGCAGCCGTGGTCGGAGACGACGGGGACCTCCTTGGCGACCAGGTTCATGCCGTCGCGGATCGGGTTGACCAGGGCCACGTCGGCCAGCCGGTACGCGGCGAGCGAGCGGGCGAAGTCGTCCTTCACGTGGAGGACCACGGGCGTCCAGCCGTCCGTGCCGAACTCGCCGTTGATCTCGGTGGCCAGGGTCTGGACCGCCGCCGTGTAGTCCCGGTAGACCGAGAGGTCCTGGCGGGAGGGATAGGCGAAGGCCACGTGGACCACGCGCTCGCGCCACTGCGGTTGGGTCTCCAGCAGGGCCCGGTACGCGTGCAGGCCGCGCACGATGTTCTTGGACAGCTCGGTACGGTCCACCCGGACGATGGTCTTCCGGCCCTCGCCCACCTGCTCCCGCAGCGCCGCCATCCGCTCGTCCACGTCCGCCTCCTGCGAGCGCCGCCGCAGGAAGTCCGCGTCCGCCCCGAGCCCGTGCACCCCGATCCTGGTCCGGCCCGTCCCGCCGAGGATCTCCGTACAGCAGCCGATGAACGCGTCCGCCCATCGCCGGGTCAGGAACGCGGCCCGGTCCGCGCCGAGGATGCCGCGCAGCAACTGCTCGCCGATGTCGTCGGGCAGCAGCCGGAAGTAGTCCACCGGCGCCCACGGGGTGTGCGAGAAGTGGCCGATCTTCAGGTCCGGGCGCAGCTCGCGGAGCATCCCAGGGACCAGGGCCAGGTGGTAGTCCTGCACCAGCACCGCCGCCCCGGGCCCCGCCTCCTCGGCGAGCGCCTGGGCGAAGGCCCGGTTGTACGTCTCGTAGGAGGTCCACTGGCGGCGGAACTCCGCGCCGAAGACCGGCTCGACGGGGGTCTGGTAGAGCAGGTGGTGCACGAACCACAGCACGGAGTTGGCGATGCCGTTGTACGCGGCGGCGTGGATCTCGGCGTCGATGTCGAGCATCCGGACGCCCGGCTCACCGACCCCGCGCCGCACGGCCTCGCGGTCGCCGTCGCCGAGGGCCGCGCAGACCCAGAGTTTGTCGTCGACGGCGCTCAGGCCGGAGACCAGACCGCCCCCGCCGCGCTTGGCGTCGAGTGTCCCGTCCTCGCCGAGCGTGTACGTGATCGGGCCGCGGTTGGAGGCGACGAGGACCTGGGCGGTGGACGGGGCGGCGGGTTCGGGGTGCTCGGAGACCATGTAGCGGAACCTAGCCCGTAAGGGAAGCCGCCAAACGCCTCAGCGCCCGCCCGCCTCACCGGCCGCACGCCGCGCCACGCTCACGCCGTCCGCCACACCGGCCTCACGCCTCGCCACCCGCACGCCTCGCGCACCTCCTGCCTCACGCCCGCCCGCCTCGCCACCCGCACGCCGTGCGCACCTCCCGCCTCACGCCGCGTGGCGCTTCGCGTACTCCGCGATCTCCCGCATCGGCGGTCGCTCCTCGGTGTCCACCGCGTGGGTGCGCGGCACGAACCCCGCCTCGCCCCGCTCGAACTGCGTCAGCTCGGGCCGCACCAGATGGCCCCGGGAGAGCCGCAGCTGCGCCGTGCGGTAGATCGTCGCCGCCATCCGGCCCAGCGCCTGGCCGTCCTGGTGGCGGTGGCGCCGCACCCCGACGTCGACCTGGCCCAGCGCGTCCAGGCCCACGGTGTGCAGTGCGTCCACGAGGAGCCCCAGCTCCACTCCGTAACCGACCGGGAAGGGCAGCCGCTCCAGCAGGGACCGCCGCACCGCGTACTCGCCGCCCAGCGGCTGCACGAAGCCGGCCAGCTGCGGCCAGTGCAGATTGAGCAAGGGGCGTGCCACCAGCTCAGTGACGCGGCCGCCCTGGCCCGTGCTGCCGTCGAGCGGACGGTCGTACATCGCCTTGACGAACTGCATGGCGGGGTCGGTGAGCAGCGGCCCGACCGTCCCCGAGACGAAGTCCGGGGAGAAGTCCTTGAGGTCGGCGTCGACGAAGCAGACGATCTCGCCGCTGGTCACCAGGAGTGACCGCCAGAGCACCTCGCCCTTGCCGGGCAGGGCGGGTATGCGGGGCAGGATCGCGTCCCGGTGGACCACCCGGGCGCCCGCCGCGCGCGCGACGGCGGCGGTGGCGTCGGTGGAACCGGAATTGATCACGACGAGTTCGTCGACCAGGCGGACCTTCTCCATCAGCTCCCGGCGGATCGTCGTCACGATCGCGCCGACCGTGGCCTCCTCGTTCAGCGCGGGCAGCACGACACTCACCGAGGTGCGGTGCGGATCGGCGCTCCGGGCGTCCGTGAGCCGCCCCAGCGGGCGGTCGGCGGACGACCAGGAACGCCTGGCCAGCCAGCGTTCCACCTCTTCGATCACGGTCTGAACTCCTTGCTGGTGCGCTGCATGTGATCCATCTCGCCGTTCGGACGACTGTCTCGACGGTCCGGTCCGTCGGTTACAGTCTTGAACAACGCGGACGACCCCCGCATCTCGGGGTCCGCCGTCACACAAACGCCTGGATCGAAGATCCAGTGCCACAGAGCTCATCCAGAGGGACTGAGGGAACGGCCCGTTGAAGTCCCGGCAACCCTCCTACCGACCGCGAGGTCACGGTGGGGAAGGTGCCAATTCCGTCTTGCGGCGAAATGCGCTGCAAGGAAGATGAGGAGAAAGGGCCTCCGCCATCATGGCTGTTCAGACCATTGCAGGGAACACGACTTCTGCTGCCGACGCTTCTTCCGTCGATGCCTCCACCGTGGACCTCGGTCCCGCCGCGGCGCTTTCCTGCCGCGAGTGCGGCGAGCGTTTCGAGCTCGGCCCCCTTTTCGCCTGTGCGTCCTGTTTCGGGCCACTGGAAGTGGCGTACGACCTGCCCGTCGGCGATCCGGAAGAGCTGCGTCAGCGCATCGAGGCCGGCCCGAACAACATCTGGCGCTACGCCCCGCTGCTGCCGGTTCCCGCCGATGTCGCGGAGAAGCCCAATATCAACCCCGGTTTCACCAAGCTGGTCAAGGCCGACAACCTCGCCCGTGAGCTGGGCGTCACCGGCGGTCTGTACGTCAAGGACGACTCCGGCAACCCGACGCACTCCTTCAAGGACCGCGTCGTCGCCATCGCCGTCGAGGCCGCCCGCGCCTTCGGTTTCACCACCCTCTCCTGCTCCTCCACGGGCAACCTGGCCGGTGCCGTCGGCGCCGCCGCCGCCCGCGCCGGACTGCGCTCCTGCGTGTTCATCCCGCACGACCTGGAGCAGGGCAAGGTCGTCATGGCCGCGGTGTACGGCGGTGAGCTGGTCGGCATCGAGGGCAACTACGACGACGTCAACCGCTTCTGCTCCGAGCTCATCGGCGACCCGCTCGGCGAGGGCTGGGGCTTCGTCAACGTCAACCTGCGCCCGTACTACGGCGAGGGCTCCAAGACCCTGGCGTACGAGATCTGCGAGCAGCTCGGCTGGCGGCTGCCCGACCAGATCGTCATCCCGATCGCGTCCGGCTCCCAGCTGACGAAGATCGACAAGGGGTTCCAGGAGCTGATCAAGCTCGGCCTGGTCGAGGACCGGCCGTACAAGATCTTCGGCGCCCAGGCCGAGGGCTGCTCCCCGGTCTCCGCCGCCTTCAAGGCCGGTCACGACGTGGTCCGCCCCCAGAAGCCGAACACCATCGCCAAGTCGCTGGCCATCGGCAACCCGGCGGACGGCCCGTACGTCCTCGACATCGCCCGCCGCACCGGCGGCGCGGTGGAGGACGTGAACGACGAGCAGGTCGTCGACGCGATCAAGCTGCTGGCGCGCACCGAGGGCATCTTCGGCGAGACGGCGGGCGGCGTGACTCTCGGCGTGACGAAGAAGCTGATCGAGGCCGGCGTGATCGACCCGGCGCTCACCACCGTCGTCCTGAACACCGGTGACGGGCTAAAGACGCTCGACGCGGTCTCCGCGACCTCGCAGGCGACGGCCACCATCAAGCCGAGCCTGGACGCGTTCCGCGCCGCGGGCCTCGCCTCCGCCTGACCCACCGAGACCGAGCAGACCGCGACCGAGTCCGAGCGACCGAGTCCGAAGCAAGAAGGGCACCCACCATGAGCGTCAAGGTCCGCATCCCCACCATCCTCCGCACGTACACGGGCGGCCAGGCCGAGGTCCCGGCGGAGGGCGCGAAGCTCTCCGAGGTCATCGAGTCCCTGGAGAAGGACCACCCGGGCATCGCCGCCCGCGTCCTGGACGACCAGGGCAAGCTGCGCCGCTTCGTGAACGTGTACGTCAACGACGACGACGTGCGCTTCGAGGGCGGCCTCGACGCGGCCACGCCGGACGGCGCCGGCATCTCGATCATCCCGGCCGTGGCCGGCGGCTGCTGATCCGACTGCCCTCAGCTGAACAACCGTTGCCCCCTCCGCGACACAAAGCGGAGGGGGCAATTCTGCATGGTTGAGCGCGGTACAGTTGGGGAAGCCCCCTCCGCTGCTCGTGCCGCCCGCATATGAGAATGCGCCCGGCCCCGATAAGAAGCAGCCAAAGTACGTGAACCCCTTGCGGCATAAGTGGCCTTTGCCTGGCCCGACTTGCCCGTAAATCTCAGCAATCCCGCGTGTTCGGGCGTTCGTCTGTGCCCAGAATTCTCGTCCGATTGACCTGTTGCAGAGGGCAGTTGGGCGGATACATTCGGCCGCGGTCGACGCGCTGCGGCGCCGCGCACCCTCTCCTGTCGGAGGGTGAGTTCCGACCCGGGCCCGCGAAGTGCGGTCCCGTGCAAGGGCCAGTAATAGGGGAGTTAGGCATGGCTCAGGGCACCGTCAAGTGGTTCAACGCGGAGAAGGGGTACGGCTTCATCGCGGTCGACGGTGGTGCGGATGTTTTCGTCCACTACAGCGCGATCCAGATGGACGGGTACCGCACCCTCGAAGAGGGTCAGCGAGTTGAATTCGAGATCTCGCAGGGCCAGAAGGGGCCCCAGGCCGACATGGTCAAGCTCGCCGTCGGCTGAGCCCGGCGCGGCCGTCCGACGTCACTACTCACGCACCTAGGGCCCGACCCCGGATCAGGGGATCGGGCCCCAGGTGCGTCCCGGGACCGTATGGCGGGCACCGGCCTGAGGCGCTTGCACTCTCGGGGGTCGAGTGCTAATCATTGGCGTTAGCACTCTCCAGGTGAGAGTGACAGAAACTTGGACCGGGCCGGTGAGGCCCGCAGGCGCGGTGGGGCAAGGAACCACCACGCACGCTGGCCGTCCGTCGCGGGCGCCTCTCGGTCCGGAGAATCCACCCCTGTCCGGGAGGACCACTTCACATGGCCAAGATCATCGCGTTCGACGAGGAGGCACGGCGCGGTCTCGAGCGCGGGATGAACCAGCTCGCCGACGCCGTCAAGGTCACCCTCGGCCCCAAGGGCCGTAACGTCGTCCTCGAGAAGAAGTGGGGCGCGCCCACGATCACCAACGATGGTGTTTCCATCGCCAAGGAGATCGAGCTCGAGGACCCGTACGAGAAGATCGGTGCGGAGCTGGTCAAGGAGGTCGCCAAGAAGACGGACGACGTCGCCGGCGACGGTACGACCACCGCCACCGTTCTCGCCCAGGCTCTCGTCCGCGAGGGTCTGCGCAACGTAGCCGCCGGCGCCAACCCGATGGCCCTCAAGCGGGGCATCGAGAAGGCCGTCGAGGCCGTCTCCGCCGCTCTGCTGGAGCAGGCCAAGGACGTGGAGACCAAGGAGCAGATCGCTTCGACGGCTTCCATCTCCGCCGCCGACACCGAGATCGGCGCCAAGATCGCCGAGGCGATGGACAAGGTCGGCAAGGAAGGCGTCATCACCGTCGAGGAGTCCCAGACCTTCGGTCTGGAGCTCGAGCTCACCGAGGGTATGCGCTTCGACAAGGGCTACATCTCGGCCTACTTCGCCACCGACATGGAGCGTATGGAGGCGTCGCTCGACGACCCGTACATCCTGATCGTCAACTCGAAGGTCGGCAGCGTCAAGGACCTGATCCCGCTGCTGGAGAAGGTCATGCAGTCGGGCAAGCCGCTGCTGATCATCGCCGAGGACGTCGAGGGCGAGGCGCTCTCCACCCTGGTCGTCAACAAGATCAAGGGCACGTTCAAGTCCGTCGCCGTCAAGGCCCCGGGCTTCGGCGACCGCCGCAAGGCCATGCTCGCGGACATCGCCATCCTCACGGGTGGCACCGTGATCTCCGAGGAGGTCGGTCTCAAGCTGGAGAACGCCGGCCTGGACCTGCTCGGCCGTGCCCGCAAGGTCGTCATCACCAAGGACGAGACCACGATCGTCGACGGTGCCGGTGACAGCGACCAGGTTCAGGGTCGCGTCAACCAGATCCGTGCCGAGATCGAGAACTCCGACTCGGACTACGACCGCGAGAAGCTCCAGGAGCGCCTGGCGAAGCTGGCCGGCGGCGTGGCCGTCATCAAGGCCGGCGCCGCCACCGAGGTGGAGCTCAAGGAGCGCAAGCACCGCATCGAGGACGCGGTGCGCAACGCCAAGGCCGCCGTCGAGGAGGGCATCGTCGCCGGTGGTGGCGTGGCTCTGCTCCAGGCCTCGGCCGTCTTCGACAAGCTCGACCTCACGGGTGACGAGGCGACCGGCGCCAACGCCGTGAAGCTCGCGCTGGAGGCCCCGCTCAAGCAGATCGCCGTCAACGGTGGTCTCGAGGGTGGCGTCGTCGTGGAGAAGGTCCGCAACCTGCCGATCGGTCACGGCCTCAACGCCGCGACCGGCGAGTACGTCGACATGATCGCCGAGGGCATTCTCGACCCGGCGAAGGTCACGCGCTCCGCTCTGCAGAACGCCGCCTCCATCGCCGCGCTCTTCCTCACCACCGAGGCCGTCATCGCCGACAAGCCCGAGAAGGCCGGCGCGGCCGCTCCGGGCGGCATGCCGGGCGGTGACATGGACTTCTGATCCGCCGCGGAGCCCCGGGTCCGCCGGGTGCCTCCGGCCGATCGAAGTTCCGCGTACGTCGCGTAGTGCGTCCCACAGGGGCGGTACCTCCTTCACGGGAGGTGCCGCCCCTGTGGCGTGTCCGGGCGTCGGTGGGCGTGTTCCGGGCCGGTGGGCTTGTTCTCCGGGCCATTGGGGGTGATCTCCGGGCCGGTGGGGGGGTGATCTCCGGGCCGGTGGGGGTGTGCGAGGCCTGTTCCCGGGGTGCGCGAACGAGTGGCTGGGGGGGCGGACGGGCGGCTGGAGGGCGCGGCGAGTGGTCGGCTTGGCCGAATGTTTACTTGCCGCCCCCTTCCCCCTGCGGCAGGGCCAATCCTCGCGCGTAGGCCGATGCCGGTGGCGCGCCAGTCAACCATGGGATAGCGCGGTCGCGGAGGCTGCCGGGGGCGCGACAGCTGGTTCTCCCGTTCTGCCGGAGGCCGTTCGATTTCCGGGCAGCTCATTGCCGGTTCCGGACGCCGCGCACAGCCATTGGTCCAGTCCACTGCCCTGTGGTGCCCCACTGGTGTGCGACTGCACATGCCGACCGGTCGGTGCCTCACCGTACGGCCGGGCGGCTCGGCACCGGCCTCGTCCGCTCACGCTATCCGGCCAACTTCGCGCGGTAAGTCGGAATCATGCGTACCGGTCCGGCGGCGGGACATGATGGCCCTGGTGTTCACCTGGTGAACACCAGTCGCATGAACAACTCCAGTTATGCAGCTGCCAGTTGGGCATAACGGTCGTCAACCGCACAGAAGGGAAGGTGTCATGAAGCAGCAGAAGAAGGCTTACGTGAAGCCGTCGCTGTTCAAGCAGGGCGACTTTTCGAAGAAGACCGCCGGTTACTTCTACGGCTCGTACAAGGAGTACTGGGTGCGGCGCATCGTCTGATCCGCCGAGCCGCTCCCCGTACCCGTTCCCGGTATTCAGCGGGAGAACTTCCGAAAGGTGAAGATGCCCGGCCTGCTGCGTGACTACTTCGTCGTCCTGCCGGACAGCGTGGCGGGCCACGCGGTGGCCGGGCGGCTTCCCGCACCGGACGCGACCGGGGCGGTGGCGGACGCTCCCGCCGGGGCGAGGGGCGACGCCCGCACCGTCGCCCACCCCTCGGGCCGCCCCTGGGTCGTCGCCCGCCCGCTGGTCCGCAAGGTCAGCCACTCCAGCCGGGGCGACGACGCCCTCGTGCTCATCGGCCCGGACCGCGTCCCCGAGGCCGTGCTCGCCGGCCTCCTGGAGCGTGTCCGCGACCGGGCCGGCCTGGAGCGCCGCCTCGCCCGGCTGCCCGGCCTGCACCACGTGGTCGCCCGGCTCTCCGGTGAGACCTGGATCCGCGGTACCGCCTCCGGGCTGCGCCGGATCTACCACGCCCGGCACCCGGAGGCCGGCACCATCGCCTCCGACCGCCCGGCCGTCCTCGCCCGCCTGACCGGCGCACCCCTGGACGACGGGGCGCTCGCCCTGCGCATGCTCGACTTCCTGCCGCACCCCCTGAGCCGGCGCGCCCTGTGGCGGGGCGTGCACGAGACGGGGGCCGGGTACGGACTGACCCTGCCCGCCGCAGCACCGGGCACGGCCGCCGCTCCCGGCCCTCGCACGTACCGCTGGTGGGAGCCACCGCCCCCGGAACTCCCCCTGGCGGAGGGCGCCCGAAGGCTGGGGGACGCCGTCGCCGCCTCCGTACGGGCCCATGTCGGCGGCCTGGACCGGATCAGCTGCGAGCTCTCCGGCGGCCTGGACTCCACGGCCCTCACCTTCGCCGCCCGCGCCACCGGCCCGGCATCGCTCTCGCTGCTGACCGTGGCCGCCCGGGACCGCTACAGCGAGGACGAGACGTGGGCCCGCAGAGCGGTGGAGGCGGCGGACGGGAGCGCTCCGGGAACCAGCGCCCTGGACCACCACGTCATCCCCGCCGACCACGCCCCCTACTTCTACGCCGACCTCGCCGCCACGGCCGCCGAGCTCAACGACGAACCGCTCCCCGTCGCCCCCGGCCGGGCCCGCGCCCACCTGCTCCTGCGCCGCGCCCACGCCACCGGCTCCCGCTACCACCTCACCGGCTACGGCGGCGACGAACTCTTCCTCGGCCTGCCCCACGCCTACCAGGACCTCTTCCACGGCAACCCGCTCACCGCCTGGAACCACCTCAGCGGCCTGCGCCACCAGCTCGGCTGGCCCCTGCTGCCGACGCTGAAGGCCCTGCTGGACCGCTCCACCTTCCCCCGCTGGCTCGCGGGCGCGGTCACCACCGAACCCCAGCCCGTCACCCGCACCCCGTTGCTCTCCTGGGGCGTCCGGCAGTCCCTGCGCCCCTGGTTCACGGACCATGCCAACGCCCTGATCACCGAGGAGTTCCGGGCCGCCGCCGAGCGCGCCGAGCCGATCGACCCGTGGCGGGGGCGGCATGTGGACATCGACGCGGTACGGATGGGGGCGCGGCACTTCCAGGCCATGGAGGACATCGGCATGACGATCGGGCTGCCGGTCGCCGCGCCCTTCTACGACGACCGGGTCCTGGAGGCGACCCTCGCCGTACGCCTGGAGGAGCGCATCAGCCCCTGGCGCTACAAGCCGCTGCTCGTCGAAGCGATGCGCGGGGTGGTGCCGGATGCCTTGCTCGCCCGTACGACGAAGGACCACATGTCCTCCGACGAACACCAGGGCCTGCGCGAACACGCACCGGAACTGGCGGACTTGTGGACCGGCTCCCGCCTCGCCGAACGCGGCCTGACCGACGCCCGCCGGCTGCTCCGACTGGCGGCCGAACCCTTCTCGCCGGTCCTGGTCGAGCACTCGATCAGCTCCACCGTGGCCGGGGAGACCTGGCTGCGCACGGCGGAGAACGCCTGGCCCACCCCCTCCCCGTCGACCCCCACGACCAGCGAGGCATCCCTGTGAAGCTCAGAAAAGGCATCGCCGTCACGACGACCGAGTACGGAGCCGTCCTGCTCGACGAGAAGGACGGCTCCTACTGGCAGTTGAACGACACCGGCGTCATCGTCGTCGAGACCCTGGCGGCGGGCCTCGCCCCCGAGGCGGCCGTCGAGCGGATCGTCGCCGAGTTCGACGTCGAGCGCGCCGAGGCCGAGGCGGACGTCGCCGAACTGACCCGGCAGCTCGTCGAGGCGAAGATCCTGCGCCCATGACCACCGAGATGACGATGCCCCGCCGTGGCGCGGGCCCGGGCGGACTGCGGCTGCGCACCGCGATCGCCGCCGCGTTCGTCCTGGCCCGCCTCAAACCGGGCCGCCTGCGCCGGGTGCTGGCCCGGTGCAGCCGGGGCGCGCGCCCGGCCACGTACGACGGGACGCTGGAGGTGTACGAGGCCGTCACCGCCACCAGCCGCCGCTGCGCGGGCCGTTACGGCTGCCTGCCCCGCTCGGTGGCCATCGCGCTGGCGTGCCGGATGGCCGGGACCTGGCCGGACTGGTGCGCGGGGGTCCGGACGGCACCGCCGTTCTCGCCGCATGCTTGGGTACAGGCGGGGGGCCGTACGGTCGGCGAGCAGGCGGAAGCGGCCGATCTGCGTCCTTTGATGGTGGTGACGGTACGCGAGGGGGTTCCGGGTGAGCGCGGTGGCGGGGACGACGGGGGCGGGGACGGGCGGGGTGTCTGAAGAGGCTCAGGGGGCGAGGGCACCCGGGCTGGACGCGCCCCACGCGAAGGGCCCCGGCGGTTCGGGCACCACCCCCCTCCGCCTTCTCCTGGCCCGGGTCCGCCCCCACCGGGGCGTACTGATCCGCGCGGGCCTGCTCTCCCTCGCCGGGTCCGCGGCCGGGCTCGCGATGCCGCTGATGGCCAAGTACGCGGTCGACGCGTTCGCCGCCGACCGCTCGCCCGTGGCCCCGCTCGTCGCGCTCACCGCTCTGGTACTCGCCGGGGCCTGCCTCTCCGCGTACGGGCGGTACCTCATGGCTCGTACGGGCGAAGGCGTGGTCCTCCGGGCGCGCGATCAACTCGTGGGCCGCATCATGCGGTTGAAGGTCCCGGCGGTGGACCGCCTCACCCCCGGCGACCTCCAGTCACGGGTGACCAGCGACACCACCCTCCTGCGAACCGTCCTCTCCAGCGGCCTGGTCGAGTCGTTCAACAGCGTGCTGATGCTGCTGGGAACGGTCGCGTTCATGGCGTACATGGACCTCACGCTGCTGGGCGTGACGCTGGTGGTGATCGTCGGTATCGGAGCCGTAACCGCCTTGCTCATGCCGCGCATTCAGCGCGCGCAGCTCCGCGCACAGGAGTCCGTCGGGGCGATGGGCGCGGCACTGGACCGGGTGCTCCAGGCGTTCCGTACGGTCAAGGCGAGCGGCGCGGAGGAGCGCGAGACGGCGGCGGTCGCCGAGGCGGCACGGCACGCGCACGACCGGGGCGTGTCGGTGGCGAAGTGGTCCTCGGTCTCCGACGTCACGATGATGATGTCGATCCAGCTGGCCTTCCTGGCCGTGCTGGGCGTCGGGGGCGCGAGGGTGGCGTCCGGCTCCCTCGACATCTCCTCACTGATCGCGTTCCTGCTCTACCTCTTCTACCTGATGGGCCCGATCGGCGGCCTGGTCGAAGGCTGGACCGGCCTGCAGAGCGGTCTCGCCGCCGTACGCAGGATCGACGAGGTGGAGTCCCTGCCGGGCGAACCCTCCGGTGGCGGAGCCGGGGGCGTGCGGGGGGAGGGCACCCCGCTGGGTGTCACCTTCCAGGACGTGACCTTCGGGTACGGGGACGAGCGCGCTCCCGCCCACAAGGGCGTCACGTTCGACGTGCCGACGGGCGGGCTGGTGGCGCTGGTGGGCCCGTCGGGGGCGGGCAAGTCGACGGTGTTCAGCCTGCTGGAGCGGTTCTACGACCACGACGGCGGCACGATCACCGTGGACGGCCGGGACATCCGGGACTGGCCGCTGGCCGAGCTGCGGGCCTCACTCGCGTACGTGGAACAGGACGCCCCGGTCCTGGCCGGGACGCTGAGGGAGAACCTCCTCTTCGCCGCCCCCGGCGCCCCGGAGGACCGGCTGACGGAGGCGGTGGCCCGCACCCGCCTGGACGCGTTGGTCGGCCGGCTGCCGGACGGCCTGGACACGGCGGTCGGCCACCGGGGCGTCACCCTCTCCGGCGGCGAACGCCAGCGCATCGCCATCGCCCGCGCCCTGTTGCGCCGCCCGCGCCTGCTCCTGCTGGACGAGGTGACCTCGCAGCTGGACGCGGTCAACGAGCAGGCGCTGCGCGATGTCATCCTCGAACTGGCCGAGCAGACCACGGTGCTGGTCATCGCCCACCGCCTCTCCACGGTCCGCCACGCCGACCGCATCGTGGTCCTGGAGGAGGGCCGCGTCCGCACGGCTGGCACGCACGAGGAGCTGATCGCCTCGGACGACCTCTACCGGGAGCTGGCGACGACGCAGCTGGCGGCGGAGGTGCGGTGAGGGGTCAGCGGGCGTAGTTCTTCAGCTCCTCGGTGTCCAGGGTGAGGTCGACGGGGGCAGGGAGGGTGACGGCGTCGCCATAGTCGTAAGAGCGCTCGGATCTCGTCGTTTGAGCTTCGGAGGACGGCCGGAGCGGGCCCCCGGGAGCAGCGGTGCGGCGAGATCGCCCGGACGGGGCAGGTGACGACGATCACTCCGATGCCCCGCCGGTGATGTAGACCGGATGTCCGGTGGCAGGCGTATACCCGGTGAAACGAAAGATCCGGGAGCCACTTTTGACCGTCGAGGAGTTCGAAGAGTTCTACGCCCAGACGGTCGCGCGTCTCACAGGCCAGTTGTACGTGATGACGGGGGACCTCCAGGAGGCGCAGGACGTCGTGCAGGAAGCGTTCGTCAAGGCGTGGGTCCGGCGTGGGCGGCTGGAGCGGGACGGGCAGCCCGAGGCGTGGATCCGTACGGTCGCCTGGCGTCTGGCGGTGAGCCGGTGGCGCTTCCGGCGGCGGTCGGCGGACGCCTGGGGCCGCGGGAGCGGGGTGCCGGAGCACGTCGCGCCGCCGGACCCGGACCACGTGGTGCTCGTCGACGCGCTCCGTGAGCTGCCCGCCCAGCAGCGGCGGACCCTGACCCTGCACTACCTGTGCGACCTCACGGTCGAGCAGATCGCCGGTGAGACCGGGCTTTCCACCAGCACGATCAAGACGCATCTGGTTCGCGGACGGACGGCGCTCGCCCACCGTCTGCGGGACCCCCGCATGGAGGAGGCTCCTGATGTCTGAACCACGGGACCCGGTGGGGCCGGGCGATCCGTTGCGGTCCCTGTTCCGGCAGGCCGGGGAGTTCGGGCAGGGCCGGTCCGTGGCGGACCCCGCCGCCCGCATCACCGAACGCGGTATGCGGGCCCAGCGGCGCCGGATGGCCGCGCTCGCGGTGGGGGTGTGCCTGGTCGTCGGGGGCGGCGGGGCGGCCGCGGTCGGCCTGCTCCCCGTCACGCCGACGCCCGCGCCTCCGGCGACGAGCCCGTCGCCCAGCTACCGGTCACCCGCGCCGCCGCCGCCCGCCGGGACGCCGACGGAACCGCCCACGCCCGGCAACACGATGCCGGGGACGCCGGGTTCCCTCACCAGGACGTCCGCTCCGGGGGGCCGGTCGACGACGGGGGCGCCGACGGCTTCGTCGTCGGCGACCTCGAACCCGACGCTCGGGGCGACGTCGACGCCGTGATCGCGGGCTGTTGACCCGGGCCCCGCACCCAGCCCCGTACGCCCGACTCTCCCGTACCCCCGTACCCCCGCACCCCCGTACCTCCGTACCCCGTACCTCCGTACCCCGTACCTCCGTACCCCGTACCTCCGTACCCCGTACCTCCGTACCCCGTACCTCCGTACCCCGTTCCTCCCGTCCCCCGGCGTCCCCAGCGTCCACGCCGGGCGATACCGCACGCCTTGGCGCGTCCGAAAGGTGGCTGAGTGTCTACGTTGTCCCCCGGGTTGCGGCCGGCCAGGCCACGGCCCGAGACCTCCGAGCCGCGGGCGACCCGACCCGCCCGGCCCGCCCGGCCCGCCCGGCCCGCCCGGTCCGCACCGCGCGAGCCCCGGGCGGCCCGGCTGGGCAGGGCGTCGGCCTGGTTCACCCCCGCCGACCGCAGGGTGCTCTGGCTCTACCTGCTGACCCGCATATCGGTGTGGATCACGGCCCACGGCGCCCGGTGGCTCTTTCCCCGGGGCTCCGACGTGACGGGGGCGGGGCCGGTCCTTGCCCCGTTCCAGCAGTGGGACGCGAACCACTATCTCCACATAGCCCGCGACGGCTACTTCCCCGCCGACGCGGGCCCCTGGACGAGCGGTTGGGACAACCGGGAGGCCTTCTTCCCCGGCTTCCCCCTCCTCCTGCGCGCCGTGCACGTCGTCGTCCCGAGCTGGACGGCGGCGGGCCTGCTGATCTCCTTGGCCGCGGGCGCCGTGGCCGTACTCGCGCTGGCACGCATAGCCCGCACCTACGTCCCCGAGGACTGCGACGGCCGGCGCACGGTCCTGTTCTTCCTGCTCTCACCGTGCGCGATCTTCCTCGCCGTCGGCTACACGGAGGCGCTGTTCCTCGCGTTCGCGCTCCCCGCCTGGCTCGCCGCCCAGCGCCATCGATGGGCGGCGGCCTGCGCACTCACCGCCCTGGCGACGACGGTGCGCGTCAGCGGTCTGTTCCTCGCGGCCGCGATCGCGGTGCTGTTCGCCCTCGCGGCCCGGTCGGGGGTGGGGTGGCGTGGGGTGGCCTGGCTGGTGCTGCCCGCGCTGCCGCCGGCCGCGTACAGCTGGTACCTGCATGCGCACACCGGTGACTGGATGGCCTGGAAGCACGCACAGGAGCGCGGCTGGTACCGGGACTTCCACACCCCGTGGAAGGCGTGGACGAACACCTGGAACGCGGCGTTCGACGGCGTGCACACGACCGGCTACGCGGCCATGTTCCAGGCGGAGTTGGCGGCGATGCTGGTGGGCCTGGCCCTGGTCGCGCTGCTGGTACGCCACCGCCGCTGGCCGGAAGCGGTGTACGTGGCGCTGAGCCTGTGGGCGCTGGGCACTTCGTACTGGTACGTGTCCATCCCACGCGCCACGCTGCTGTGGTGGCCGCTGTGGATCGGCCTGGCGGCCCTGAGCCTGCGCCGTCCGTGGTTCAGGACGGCGTACCTGTGCGCCGCCGTGCCGCTGGCCGCGCTCGTGGCCCTCGCCTTCCTCACCGGGCGGTGGGCGGGGTGAGGGGGCCCGGCGGCGTACCGCGGGACGGTGTGGCAGAGAGGAACTGGTGCCCTGACTCCCCGCTTTGCGGAGGATGTCACGCACGGGTCCGCAAGGGTGCGAACCGGACATGTGGGACCCGCAAGAGTGCTGGCCGATAAGAGGGTTCCCGATGTCTGTCGAGCCCGAGGCGTAACCGCCCAGCACCCCTCCGGACCGGCGACCCGACAACCGGGCGGGCACGAGCGGCCCCTGCCTCTCGTGGCAGGGGCCGTTTCACGCAACGGCTGCGGGAACCCTGCGCGCGGGACCCTCGGGAACTCAAGCGCCGCCGGGTGCCACAGGGCTCAGCGAACGTCGCTGACGAACGCCGACCAAGCGGAGGCACCGAAGACGAGGGCCGGCCCCTCCGGTTGCTTGGAATCACGGACGGGGACGAGGCCCGCAAAGTCGTCGGACACCTCGACGCACTGTCCGCCGTCTGAGTTGCTGTACGAGGATTTCCGCCAGGTCACGGATGTCAGGTCGGCTCGGCGCGATGGCATGTTCGGATCTCCTTGACCAGCTGCTGGATGAACTCGGTTGTCTTCTCCGGAGAGAGAGCCTTGTCTCGCTGCAAATCGTAGGACAACCGCAGTTCCTCGACGCGTCCTGATTCCTCAACCAGTTCACCGGACTTGCTGCCCTCCAGGTAGGCCACGGCCTTGCCGTTGGCCAGCCACAGGATCGTCAGCGAACCGCCCATCAGATCGTGCAGTCCTGCCGAGAAGGGCAGCAGCTGAAGCGTCACATTCGGCCGCTTCTGCCACTCCAGCAGGACCTCCAGCTGTTCCAGCCATACGGCGGGCTGCGAAGCCGCCCGGCGGAGCACCGCTTCGTCGAGCAGCGCTCGGAAGTAGGGAGCGTCCTCGCCTTCCAGGATGGACTGACGGCTCATGCGGGCATCGACATCTTCTTGCAGCGCCGCTGCTTCCCGGGGGCGCGCGTGCTCCAGGACCTCCGTCGCGTACGCCCTCGTCTGGAGCAGTCCCGGAATGGTGCTGCTCGCGTATTGATACTGAACCGTCGCTTCCCGCTCCAGCCTCATGAACCGCTGATACCGGCTGCCGAAAGCGTCGTCACGGGCCAGCTCCCAGAGCTGTTGCAGCTGCTCGCCCGTGCCATAGACCTTGTCGAGCGCCGCCATGACCTCCTCAGAGCCCAGGCGCGCTCCCGTCTCCAGCTTGTGCAGGTACGAACGGTCGTACGTCGTCTCCTCGTACAGCTCCTCCAGCGTCTTCCCGGACCGGTCCCGAAGCCGCTTCAGCGTCTCGTGCAGCATCTTGCGGGCGGACGCCTCCCCGCCCGAATCGGACGCACGTCTGGGCATTCCAACTCCCCTGTGTCCTGGAGGGATAGGGCTACAGAGACTCCCTTCCGAGCGTAGCCAGGATCACCGATGCTCGTCACAGAAAGAACTGAAGTCTTCACAGAAGGTGAGAGCCATGAGCGCGCTTCCGAAGTACGACCCCGAGTGCAGCTGGCGGGCCGAACGCATCCCCGCCCGTCCCGTCATGCGCGTCATCGACGTGCAGCGGCAGGACACGTACTTCGACCTCCCGCTGATGATCACCTTCAATGGAGGCGCGCAGGGCCCCGCGTGCCTCCGCCTGGAGGTGGACGGGGCGATCGACCTCGTGGACGAGCTGAATCTCGCGCTGGACACGCGGGTCAGGGAACCCGTTGCCCAGCCGTGCACCCCGTTCGGCTCCTGACGCGAGGCACGCGCGGCCCTCATGGCAACCCCGTACATGCGCGGGGAGCGCGTCGTCGGGAGATCGCGAGCCGGGACCGTTTTCCTGCCCCGGGCGGCATGCGAATCGTTCACTTGGCACATGCCACCCGGGTCGAAGTCGGCTGGACGGCAGAGCAGAGCCCGGCCCCCAGTCCTGCCGCTTCCGATGCCCGGAGCAGCCCCGTCAATCTGTACGAGGAAAGGGAAGCTTCACGTGTTCATCGACATTCCGAGCGAACTCGAAGCCGCTCTGATCGACCTCTCTCTCCCGACGTGGAAACTGGACGGCCCGTTCCTGGGCGAAGTCCTCCATGGAGCGGTACCGGATCGAGCTGACGGCCGCCCCGCAGTTCGAGGAGACCGTTGCGACGCTGCGCCGCGCGCTGTCCGGAGAGGGCGGCGGATACGCCGTGTTGCGCATGGGCAACCTCATCAAGGCGCTGGGGGCCGAGGACGACCGGTTCTTGCGGCTGGCGACGGGCTTCGCGGCCGAGGTGGGCGTCCCGTTCTCGCCCTTCCCGCGGTGGCCCCTCTGGAAGGACATCGGGGTCAAGGTCGACAAGGATCCTGGCAAGTCCAGCGGCATCGGGTACAACGCGTTCCACATGGACCTGGTGAACGGAACCCTGCCTCCGGACTTCACCGCACTCCTGTGCGTTCGCCCCGACCCGCTCGGTGGCGGCCTCAGCATCCTTTCCGACGCCCACGCCGCGGTGGCGCGGCTTTCGCAGGACAGCCGCGCCCTGCTGGCCGAGTCGGCCTACCACTACGGGATCTTCTTCGACCTGTTCGGCGTGGGGGAGGAGTACAGGCCGTTCCCGATCCTGGACGGCTCCGACCCGGGCGAGGGGTTCGTCCGGTTCACCGCCAAGATGCTGGAGCGGTCCCAGCTCGGCCAAGCGCACGCCGACGCCGCCAGGGAACTTGCCGAGGAACTCATCCGGGGTCAGGTCTCCTTCATGCTCCGGCCCGGGGACTACCTCATGGTGAACCAGCGCTGCACCCTGCATGGCCGGGAGGCGCTCCAGAACGGTCAGGAGACCGTCCCGGTCGCCGACCGGCGGCTGCTGCTCCAGTTGTTCCTGCGCGCGAGCGCCGACGACGGCTCGGCCGCTCAGTCGGTCGGCGGTACCGGTGACTCACCGTGTCCCACCTCCAGGCTCAGCCCCTGAGCACGCGGCTGGCCACAGGGTGGCCAGCCCGGTCGGGCGCTCGCGGAAACGATCGCGCACCGAGCTTCATCCCGTACAGGGGCCTAGATGCGCGAGTTGCGCAGCGACTGCCACACAGCGCCCATCAGCGCCCGCGTCGACCGCGCGACCGACAGATGCTCGTGCTCGCGGTACAAATTCCAGTTGTACGGAACGAGCGACAGTTTGTTGGAGGACAGCGAGCCCGCCTGGTGGGCCCTGTACACCGCAAGCGGCTCAGTCAGGCCGCGGGCGTCCGCGCCGTCCCGCATGATGCTGAGCCACAGCGCGTAGTCCTGGCGCTTGCGCATCTCCGGCATCAGCCTCGCGCCCAGGACATTGCGGTCATACATGGCGGTGAGAGCACCGATGTGGTCCTGGACCAGCATCGCGCGGTAGTCCACGTGCGCCCGCGCACGGATCACCCGCCCGTTCGGTTCCCAGTCGGTGCTCTCGCCGTCGTAGTCGGCGTCCATCTTGAAGTACGAGGTGAACGTCAAAGGCGCAGCGGCCTCCGCAGCGAAGGCGAGCTGCTTCTCGGTCTTCCCCGGCAGCCACATGTCGTCGCTGTCGAGAAAGGCGATGTAGTCCCCTCGGGCCCTCTCGATCGCAAGGTTGCGAGCACGGCCCGCACCGCCCCGTTCGGGTGCCGACTGAGGCAGGACGCGCTCGTCCTGCTCGGCGAACTCGCGGAGCAGGTCCATGGAGGCATCGGAGGACTGGTCGTCGGTGACCAGCAGCTCCAGGTCGCTGTGGGTCTGCGTCAGCACCGATCGGACGGCTGCGCCGAGGGTGGCTGCCGAGTTGTACACGGGCATCACGACAGACACCAAGGGCACAGCGCTTCTCCTTGCCAGGTCAGGAACAACGGTCCATTCAAGCACCGCAACTGAGTAGGAGCTGCCATGCAGATAGTCGTCGCTGGTCAGGGCTACGTAGGGCTCCCCCTGGCCGTACGCGCCGCAGAGGTGGGTCACCGTGTCGTCGGCTACGACGTGGACCCGCACCGCGTGCAGCAGCTCGCCGCCGGCCAGTCCTCCATGAGGGATGTGGACTCCTCGCGCCTGCGCGCAGTACTGGACTCCGGGGCCTACTCCGCGACCGTCGGCGCCGCCGCGCTGGCCGGCTTCGACATCGCGGTGATCACCGTGCCCACCCCGCTGCGGGACGGCGTGCCCGACCTGACCTACGTCGAGTCCTGCGCCCGGACGCTGGGTGAACGCCTTCGTCCCGGTGCGACGGTGGTCCTGGAATCCACGAGCTACCCCGGCACTACCGAGGAGCTGCTGCTGCCGATCCTGGAAGAGGTGTCCGGCCTCAAGGGCGGGGTGGACTTCCTGGCCGGATTCAGTCCGGAGCGGATCGGAAACAAGCGATGGTCGTTCGACGGGACGCCGAAGCTGGTATCCGGAATCGACGCCAAGTCACTCGATGTGATCAAGAAATTCTACGACGGCATCTTCGAGACCACGGTGCCCGTGTCCGGGACGAAGGTCGCCGAGCTGGCCAAACTGATCGAAAACACGTTCCGGTTCGTGAACATTTCCATGGTCAACGAGATGGCGATGCTGGCCGCTTCCCTCGGCGTGAACATCTGGGAGGCGATCGACGCCGCCGCGACCAAGCCCTTCGGCTTCATGCGCTTCACCCCGGGGCCGGGTGTGGGTGGGCACTGCTTGCCCGTTGACCCGATGTTCCTCTCGTGGAAGGCCCAGCAGGAGCTTGGCATCCCGTTCCGGTTCGCAGAGCTCGCCGCCGATGTCAACCGCCACATGCCCGACTACGTCGTCCGGCGTCTCATGGAAGCGCTCGGCAAGCGCGGCATGCCCATCCGCGGATCTCGGATTCTGCTGCTCGGCCTGACCTACAAGTACAACGCCACCGACCTTCGCAATTCCCCTTCGGCGCGTGTCGCCGAACTTCTCACCAACCTCGGCGCGGAGGTCCGTGGCGCCGAACCCAACATCCCTGATGGGGACGACACCGGGCCGAATGTACTCCGAGTCGATGCCGCCCCGGACGAGGTAGCCACCGCTGACGCAGTGGTTCTTCTCATGGACCACCCACGATTCGACCTCCCGATGATCGAGAATTGTGCAACCTATGTGCTCGACTGCCGAAACCGCCTTTCCGGGCCGAACGTCGAGACGCTTTAGTCTCCCCCCCCGCCCCCGCCGCCTGTCCTGCATCCCTGGGAGTTGTCTTGCGCGACGAATGGGAAAACGCCCACACGGACTACACAAAGCCCGCGCAGCGTCAAATTCCTGCCTCGCTGGCCGAAAGTGAGAGTGACTGGCGCAACTACCTGGAATGTTCGACCGCCAACGGCTGGTTGATACGCCACAACGCCATGACCGAAGCGCTCGTCAGCGGAAAGCCGATGTACCTGCTGCACACCACCAAGGACATCGACGCCGTCCGCGCCAGTGGGGAGTTGCACGTCTCCACCGGATGCCTGGTCGGGGCCCTGTACTGCACACCTCTCGCCAGTCGGCGCGGAGGGCTGCGCCCTCACAACCTAGGTGCCTACCTGATGCGGTCCAAGCCCCGCGCCACGCCCATGGTCTTCGAGGTGACCCCGGACGCCCCGGTACCGCCCAAGGGCGTCGACTACTTGCATCTCGGTGCCATTCACCTGCGTACCTACGAGCGCTACCAGAGCTTCCTCACCCCGGACGAAACCCATCGGCTCGACCAGGCACTGGTGGCCGGACTGCGCGCCGCGGCCGGGTTCCTCGACGTCGCTCTGCGCAACGCCGCCGGCCATGCCACTCCGGCATCCGCGTTCATCGACCAGGCGTCCGACGCCGTGACCCACGTACCGTTCCTCGGCTATCTGTACTTCGAGGTTCTGTCCGAATATCTGATGCTCCACTCCGCCGCTCCGGAGACCAAGACCTGCGCCCAAGCGGGAGAGCTGAACAACGGGCTCTACAAGCGACTCGCCTTCACCGCCGTAGGAGGCATGGACCAGTTATTCGACTTGGCCCGCTTCGCACCACGCCATGACCGGCTCGTCCAGCTCATCGAAAGCATCGAACCGGCTCTTGGCCCGGGGGTTGCCGAATACGTCCGGCGACGACTGTCTCACCTGTTCGCCCGGACCGTGCTGCACCCGTCCCAGGACGCGTCATCGGTCTCCTTCCGGGGGGCTGATCTCAACGCGATCCGGACAGTCGCGCCTGGACTGATCGGCCAGATGATCTTCCGCCAGATCCGGTACATGCCTCGCTACCAGCAGCTCTACCACTGCTTCGAGAAAGCCAAGGCTCTTGAGGCATGGGACTACTGGAACAACGAGGGGATACCCACACCCTTCAACGGAATCCTTCCCAAGGGGGAGATAGGGATAAATCCCGTCTACCCCAGATCGACAGTCCGGGTATGGACAGCAGAGCAGGACAGCAAGGGCTACTTACATCCGGCCGAGGAAATTGCGGCCGTCTTCACGCCGCACCTGGCCTCGTGGTGGGCGCCTCCCCATCAGTGTGATGCGCAGAACGCCACCGACGGCTCACGAGTCGATTCGGCTCTGGAATTTCCGATGCTCACCCAGCGATCATCGGCGAACGGAGTTTCCGCATGACTGCCGAACGCCTGAACATCCTGACCGGCATCAACCGCATCTCCGAGCCTTCGTCGGGGAGCATGATCCTCGTCAACGACCTCTACGGCGGGATGCCTGACACCCGCACGACTTTCCTCGGCAGGGCACCGGTCGATCCGGCTTGGAAGGCCGCGTTCGATCATCTGATCACTCTCTCCACAACGAAGCGCCCTCAAGGACCCGACTTCGACCCGTACGTTGACGCGCTGACGCGTGAGGTCGGTGCGCTCATCGAGGAGATCCAGCCGAACGCCATCCACGCCCAATACCTCGGGTTCGCTCTCAGCCTGGCCTTCACCCGAACCGCCGACAACATCCCGATCATCGCCATCGCCCACGGCCCCGACGTGATGATGGCCGAGCGCAGCGCATCGGAACGCGAGACCATGAATCACGTTGCGGCCGCAAGCGCCGCGATCGTCGCCCCGACCTCCGCCCTCGCCGACCGCATCGACAGTCTCACCGGACGTCGATTCACCGATCGACTCACCGTCATCCCGTGGGGAATCCGTTTGAGCGATACCCGCGTACGCGATCGACCGCCTACTACAGCAGGGGCCCTATCTTTGGTGCACGCAGGTCGTCTGGATGACAACAAATCCACGATCACCGCCGTCGAAGCCCTCGCTTTGACCGATCGGCCGCACCACTTGACCGTGATCGGTAGCGGACCTCTGCGGGAGCGCCTGGAACAGCGGGCTATCGGACTCGGACTGCGGGGTCGAGTTCATTTTGATTCATTCCTGCCCCGTGCCGAGCTGTGGCGCCGCCTGCCGAACTTCGACGCCTTTGTCTTTACCACCAGAGTTAGGGAGGCTTTCGGGCTCGTCCTCATTGAGGCCCAAGCCCACGGACTTCCGGTCGCCTACTCCGATCTTCCCGGTGTGAGGGAGATCCTCGGTAGTAGTGGCTTCCCCTACACGCCCGGCAACCCCCGCTCGCTGGCCATGGCCTTGGACGAGATGGGCCGGAACTTTCATCGACGTAGAGCCCTGACCGAGGCAGCTCTCCATAACGCGCGCCGATACGACATCACTACCACCGGCCGTCAGCTGCGCGAACTGACGCTCCGCGTGATCTCCGACCGCGATGAGGGCAGTCTCGTCAGCGCCGTCCCGCGCTAGGCTCCGGGCTCGCCCGGACGTGAGGAGAAAGGATGGCCTGCCTGCGGCCCCGGGGATGCCCCCAGGGCCGCGAGCGGTTGCGATCCCCTCAGTCGCGCTCCAGCCCGCCCCGCGCGATGACGCCCGCGTACCAGCGCGCACTGTCCTTCACCGTGCGCCGCTGCGACGCGAAGTCCACGTGGACGATGCCGAAGCGCTTGCTGTAGCCGTACGCCCACTCGAAGTTGTCCAGCAGCGACCACAGGAAGTAGCCGCGCACGTCCACCCCGTCCTCGATCGCCCGGTGTACGGCGCCCAGGTGCGCGTCCAGGTACGCCACCCGCTCCGGGTCGTGGACCTGGCCCTCCGGGTCCGCGTAGTCGTCGTACGCCGCCCCGTTCTCGGTCACCAGCAGCGGGACGTCCGGGAGTTCGTCGCGCAGGCGGGTCAGCAGTTCGTACAGCCCGTTCGCGTCCACCGGCCAGTCCATCGCCGTGCGCGGGCCCTCCGCCGGGGTGAACGCCACGTGCTGCTCGGCGCCCGCCCAGGGGGAGGGGGAGTCGGACCTGCCCGCCGAAACCACGCTGGGGGAGTAGTAGTTGATGCCCAGCGAGTCGATCGGGGTGGAGGCGACCTCCAGGTCGCCGTCCCGCACGAACGACCAGTCCGTCACCGCCGCCGTGTCCGCCACCAGGTCCTCCGGCAGCCGCCCGTGGAAGACCGGGTCCAGGAAGATCCGGTTCGCCACCGCGTCGATCCGGCGCACCGCGTCCCGGTCCGCCGCCGTGTCCGTCAGGGGGCGCAGCGCGTGCAGGTTCAGGGTGAGGGAGACCTCGGCGGTGGACGGGAGGCGGTCGCGCAGCACCCGGGCCGCGCGGCCGTGCGCCAGGTTGAAGTGGTGGGCGGCGCGCAGCGCGGCGAGGTCGCTGGTGCGGCCGGGGGCGTGGACCCCGTTCCCGTACCCGAGGAACGCCCCGCACCAGGGCTCGTTCAGCGTCGTCCACGTCGACACCCGGTCGCCCAGCGCCCCGGCCACCAGCCCCGCGTACTCCGCGAACCGGTGCGCCGTGTCCCGCTCCGGCCAGCCGCCCGCGTCCTCCAGCTCCTGCGGCAGGTCCCAGTGGTAGAGGGTGGCGACCGGTCGGATGCCGGCTCCCAGCAGCTCGTCCACCAGCCGGCGGTAGAAGTCCAGGCCGCGCTCGACGGCCGGGCCCCGGCCCGTCGGCTGGACCCGGGGCCAGGAGACGGAGAAGCGGTAGTCCGTGACGCCGAGCTCCCGCATCAGCTTCACGTCGTCCGGCATCCGGTGCAGGTGGTCGGCGGCGATGTCACCGGTGTCGCCGTTGCGGACCTTGCCGGGGGTACGGCTGAAGGTGTCCCAGATGGAGGGCGTACGGCCGTCCTCGGTGGCCGCCCCCTCGATCTGGTAGGCGGCGGTGGCTGTGCCCCACCGGAATCCGGCGGGGAAGCGGAGTCCCGTCCCGGTCTCGGGGCGGGTGCCCGGGGAGGTCGCCGGGCGGGCATCGACAGCGGTCATGAGAGGGACACTCCAGAAGGGGGAGGAGGAGAGGAAGAGGCCGGGCGGGCACCCCACACAGCCCGGAAGGGTGAGGAGGAAGAGGCACAGCCCGGAAGGGTGAGGAGGAAGAGGCACACGGCCCGGAAGGGCGAGGTGGAAGAGGCACACAGCCCGGAAGAGGGAGGACGCAGAGACCCTCGGCGGACAGGCCAGGGCTTACGGGCCTCAGCCCTTCACCGCGCCCTGCATGATGCCGCCGACGATCTGCCGGCCCAGCAGGCCGAAGACCAGCAGCACCGGCAGCGTGCCGAGCAGCGTGCCGGCCATGATCACCGACTGGTCGTTGACATAGCCGCCGCCGAGCTGCCGCAGCGCCACCTGCACGGTCGGCTCCTGCGAGGAAAGCGCGATGATCGGCCAGAAGAAGTCGTTCCACGCCGTCATGAACGTGAGCATCCCGAGCACCGCCATCCCCGGCCGCGCGATCGGAATCACGATCGACCAGAAGATCCGGGCCGTCGACGCCCCGTCCACCCGGGCCGCCTCGATCAGCTCGTCCGGCAGCGACTGCACCAGGTACTGGCGCATGAAGAACACCCCGAACGCGGAGACCAGGCCCGGCAGGATCACCGCCTGGAGCTGGTTCACCCACTGGAGTTCGGCGATCAGCATGAACAGCGGAATCACGCCGAGCTGCGGCGGGATCATCATCGTCCCGATCGTCAGCGTCAGCAGCGCACCCCGGCCCCGGAACCTCAGCTTGGCGAAGGCGAATCCGGCCAGCGTGCAGCACAGGACCGTGCCGAGCGTGATCGACGACGACACGATCAGCGAGTTCAGCAGCGCCTTGCCGATGTCCGCCTCTTCGAGGACCTGCTCGAAGTTCTTGATCAGGTTCGGGCCCGGCAGCAGGCTCGGCGGCACCTGCGCCAGGTCCGCGTTGGACCGGCTGGCCGCGACGATCGTCCAGTAGAAGGGGAACGCCGAGACCAGCAGCGCGAAGCCGAGGATGAGGTAGGAGAGCCAGCCGCCCTTCATCGTGCGGCCCGCGCCCCTCCTACGTACCCGCTTGCCGGGCGGGTCCTGCGGCGGGTGGCCCGTCCCGGGCGCTGTCGGCGGTGCGGCGAGCGTGGTCATCGGCCGGCCTCCTTGCGTGCGCGGCGGCGCGCGATCAGGGCGTTGGCCCCGACGAGCACCACGATCAGGACGAACATCACCCAGGCGATGGCCGCGGCCCGGCCCAGGTGGAAGAAGCCCCAGCCCTGCTCGTACATGTAGAGGCCGAGGGTCTGGTACTGGTGCGAGATCCCGCCGGAGATCGACCCCTCGAACAGCAGCGGCTCCCCGAAGAGCTGGGTCGCCCCGATCGTCGAGATGATCACCGTGAAGATGATCGTGGGCCGCAGTCCGGGGAGCGTCACATGGACGAACTGGCGCCAGCGCGAGGCCCCGTCCATCTCCGCCGCCTCGTACAGCTCGTGCGGGATCGACTGCATGCCCGCCAGGTAGATCAGCGCGTTGTACCCCGTCCACCGCCAGATCACGATCGTCGACACCGCGATCTGTGAGGCGACCGTGCCCGTCTGCCAGTCCACCGGGTCGAGGCCGACCAGCCCGATCACGTAGTTGATCAGTCCGAAGTCGCGGCCGAAGAGCTGCGCGAAGACGAGTGTGGCGGCGGCGACGGAGGTCGCGTACGGGAGCAGGATCGCGGTCCGGATGAAGGTGCGGCCACGGAGCTTGTAGTTGAGCAGGTGGGCCAGGCCCAGGGCCATCGCCAGCTGCGGGACCGTGGAGAGCACGCCGATGGTGAACGTGTTGCGCAGCGAGATCCAGAAGTACTCGTCGGTGAAGAGCGCCGTGTAGTTGGCGATGCCCCGCCACTCCATCTCGCCGCTCGTCTGGAGCTCGACCCGGTAGAGGGAGACGAACGCCGTGTAGAGGAGCGGGAAGAGGCCGAAGGCGAGGAACAGCGTGAAGAAGGGGGCGATGTAGGCGTACGGGGAGGCCTTGCGCCAGGTACGCCGGAGAGTGGCTGCCCGACCGACGTCGGGCCCGGGTCCGGTTCCGGCGGGGCTGCGGGGCCCGGCCTTCGCGGTGGCGGTGAGGGACACGATGCGGCCCTTCGGGATCGGGGGAGTCCGTTACGGAGAGGGGTACGGGGGCGGGGCCGGCCCAGCGTGGTGCGCACCGGTGGGCCGGCCCCAGGGGGAGGAGGGGAGGAGCAGCGCGTCCCGGCGTCAGCCGATCACGTTCGCCACGCCCTTCTTCGCCGTCTCCCACGCCTTGTCCGACGAGACCCCCTTGCGCTCGACCTCGCTCAGCGCGTTCGTCAGCTGCTGCATCACGTTCTGGTCGTGCACACCCAGCACCTGGACCGGGGACTCCTTGGCCGCGTCACCGAAGATCTGGCCGATCGGGGCGTTCGAGAAGTACGGGTCCTCGGCGTCCGCGATCTTCTCGATGGCACCCGTCGAGGAGGGGAAGTTGCCCTGCTTCTGGAAGACCTTCGCCTGCTGCTCGGGGGCGGTCAGCCACTCGATCAGCTGGTACGCCTCCTTCTTGTGCTTGGCCGCACGCGGGATCGAGAGGTACGAGCCGCCCCAGTTGCCGGCCCCGCCGGGCAGCTTGGCGATGTCCCACTTGCCCTGGCCGCCGTCACCGGCCTGGCCCTTGATGTAGCCGAGCATCCAGGCCGGGCACGGGATGGTGGCGAACGAACCGGCGGCGAACGCCTGGTTCCACTGCGGGGACCACTGGTCGAGCTTGGCGCTCAGGCCCGCGTCGGCCGCCTCCACGGAGGTGTCCCAGGCCTCCTTGACCGCCGGGTTCTTCTCGTAGATCAGCTCGCCGGAGGCGTCGTAGTACCGCTCCTTCTCCTGGCCGATCATGATCCCGTAGAGCGAGCCGACGCTGTCCAGCCAGGCGCTCCTGGCGGGGGCCTTCTTCTTGTACTCCTTGCCGAGCTCCAGGTAGCCGTCCCATGTGGACCACTTCTGCGCGAGCTCCGCGCGGTCGGTGGGGAGGCCGGCCTGCTCGAAGAGGTCGGTGCGGTAGCACATCGCCTCGGGGCCGACGTCCGTGCCGAGGCCGAGGATCCTGCCGTCCTTCGTGGTCGCCGCCGACCACTTGGCCTCGGCGAACCCGCCCTTGAGCTCGTCGGCCCCGAACTCCTTCAGGTCCTGGAACTTGTCGGCCTGCTGCTGGGTGACCGACGCGATCCGGCCCACCTCCACGCCCTGCACGTCCGCGAGCCCGCCGCCGCCCGCGAGGCGGGTCTGGAGCGACTTCCAGTAGTCCGCCTCGTCCTGGGTGTCGCTCTGCTTGATCGTCACGTCCGGGTGGAGCTTCTGGTACTCCTCGTAGAGCCCGGCCTCCTTGAAGCCGAAGGACCCGAAGAGGTCGACCGTCAGCGTGACCTTTCCGCCCGCGCTGTCGGAGGTGTCCGACGAGTCGCTGGATCCACAGGCGGCGAGGAGGGCCCCGGCGAGGACGACCGCGCCGAGGCGGGCGGTGGCTCTCTTGGCGGCTCGGGCGATGGGCATGGGAAGCCTCCCTTGGCTTCGGGATGAACCGAGCGCCTTGAGAGCGCTCTCAAAACCTGCGTCTGGAGCGTCCCCCACCGCCCCCTCCCCGTCAAGACTCGAACGCATAACAGCTTGGCGTTACACCCGGCCACCGCCCAACTGCCTTCCCTGTGCGTTCTCTTGACACCCACGTTTCAGGAGTTTTACGTTCCTTGGCACTTGAGAGCGCTCTCGAACGCGCTCCTCCCCCCCATGATCGAGGTGCTGCCCGTGCAAGCCTCCCTCTCCAGCTTTGCCTCCAGACCCGCAGCGGCGGCGCTCCTGGCCATCGCCCTGGCCGCCGTGAGCCTGGGCCCGGCCGCCTCCCCCGCGGCCGCCGCCACCATCCCCGCGGGTTCCGGCAGTTACACCGACGCCCGCCCCGCCGGTACGTCCGGACCCACCACGAACACCGGCGCGCCCGTCACTCCCAAGCTCACCGCCGCCGCCCGGGACAAGCCGGTCCCGACCAACGACTGGTGGTCCTCGCTCGCCTACCAGCGCTACGGCGACAACCCGTACTCCACGCCCATGTACGGCCACCCCCTCACGTACCAGGCGAAGGCGTCCGGTCTGGAGGTCGGCTACCCGACCACGCCCGCGATCGTCGGCGACGGCCGGCAGTACGAGTACGCCCACAAGGCCGACCTCACCGTCGGCCTCACCGGCCTGAACTCCCCCGACACCAAGGCCGACGCCTGGTCCGACTGGACGGTCACCCCGTACTGGGCGGACGGCTCCCGCACCTTCCGGGCCACCATCGGCCACGGCATGCCGTTCGTGTACGCCAAGGGGTCCGGCGGCGACGCCCGCATCACGACCGCCGCCGCGCCCACGGTCTTCTCCGACCAGGGCAACGTCCTCGGCATCACCGTCGCCGGGCATCACTACGCCCTCTTCGCCCCGACCGGCGCCGACTGGAACGTCTCCGGCACCACCATCACCGCCGGGCTCGCGGGCAAGGACTACTTCTCGCTGGCCGTGCTGCCCTCCACGGACGCGCTGGCGACCTACCGCAAGTACGCCTTCAGCTTCGTCACCGGCTCCCAGGTGGCCTGGCAGACCACCGGCGGCAACGTACGGGCGACCTACTCCCTGACCACGGAGGCCAAGGAGGGCACCGAGCGCGGCACGCTCCAGGCGCTCTACCGCCACCAGTGGCTGCATACGACCGACGCGCTGACCCCGTACACGTACGTCTCACCGCGCGGCACGATGAAGGTGCGCGAGTCCGCCTCCTTCACCACCAGCCAGAGGAACAACGGCGTGGTGCCCGCCCTGCCCGTCTCCAGCGGCGTCGACCGGGCCCGGCTGACCGGCTACCTCAACGAGGTCGCCAATGCCTCCGACCCGTTCTCGGGGGCCTCGGACACCTACTGGACCGGCAAGGCGCTCGGCCGTCTCGCCCAACTGGTGCCGGTCGCCGACCAGATCGGCCAGACCGCCACCCGCGACAAGCTCCTCGGCCTGATGAAGGGCCGCCTCCAGGAGTGGTTCACGGCGGGCGGGGCCGGTGAGTTCAGCTACGACAAGGCCTGGAGGACCCTCACCGGCTACCCGGCCTCGTACGGCAGCGACACCGAACTCAACGACCACCACTTCCACTACAGCTACTACGTCTACGCGGCGGCGGTCATCGCCCAGTACGACCAGGCCTGGGCGGCCGACTCGGCCTGGGGCGCGATGATCAAGCACCTGATCCGCGACACCGCCAACCCCAGCCGCACCGACTCCGCCTACCCCTTCCTGCGCGGCTTCGACGTCTACGCGGGCCACAGCTGGGCCTCCGGCCACCAGGGCTTCGCGGCGGGCAACAACCAGGAGTCCTCGTCGGAATCCATCAACCTCAGCGCCGGACTGGTGCTGTGGGGTGCGGCCACCGGTGACAACTCCCTCCGGGACCTCGGCAGTTACCTGCTGACGACCGAGTCCGAGGCGATCACCCAGTACTGGTTCGACGCGAGCGAGCAGGTCTTCCCCGCCTCGTACAAGTACGGCACCGTCGGCATGGTCTGGGGCAGCGGCGCCTCCTACTCCACCTGGTGGACCGCGAACCCGGAGGAGATCCACGGCATCAACGTCCTGCCGGTGACCGGTGGTTCACTCCACCTGGCCCGGGAGAAGGCCGCGATCAAACGGAACATCGCCGAGATGGAGCGCGAGAACGGCGGCCCGGCCCAGGAGTGGCGCGACCTGCTCTGGGAGTTCGAGGCACTGTCCGACCCGGCGGCGGCGAAGGCCAAGTGGGACGCGGCGAACGGCAATTACGGGCCGGAGCAGGGTGAGTCCAAGGCCCACACCTACCACTGGATCACCACCCTCGACACGCTCGGCGCACCGGACATGACGGTCAGCGGCGACCTGCCGACCTCGGCCGTCTTCGCCAAGAACGGCACCCGCACCTACACCGCCCACAACCACGGCTCCACCACCCGCACGGTGACCTTCTCGGACGGCAGGACGCTGTCCGTACCGGCCCGTTCGACGGCCGTCAGCACGGGGCCCGGCGGCGGCAACCCCGACCCGGACCCGGAGGAGCCGGGCCCATCCACCGGCAACACCTTCCGCCTGAAGACCGGCGGCGTCCTCACCACCGCCACCACCGACCCGGCGGGTGCGGACACCATCGCCTCGGCCGACGGGGTGAACCGGGACGGCACCCCGTACCGCCCGACCGTCTACGAGGTGAAGAAGGTCAACGGCAAGGTCTCCGCCGGGGCCGCCACCGCGTTCCGCCTCCGGGTGGACGCGGGCACCAAGGTCGGGCTCGCCCCGCAGGTCAGGGTCGGCTACGACCTGACCGGCGACGGCACCTTCGACCGCACCGAGACCTTCCGCTACTTCGCCACCGACCCGGTCGACGGGTGGGAGGAGTACACGCAGGCGGTCGGCGCGCAGGCGACCACCGGCAGCCTGGGCGAACTGAAGAACGGCACGGTCCGCCTGGAGATCTGGAACGCGCTGGGCAACGGCACGTCCCAGGTGCAGACGGGGACGGACGCGGCGGTGCTCAGGATCCCGTACGTGTAGAGGTGCTGAGGGAGAACGTCCCGTACGTGTGAGGAACTGCTGTACGGGCATGATCGGTGCGGCGGGTCTCCGGCTCCTCAGGGCGGAGGCCCGCCGTGCTCGTGTACCTGGGCTCGGGCCGAGGGCCCGCCGTGCTCGTGTACCAGGGCTCGGGCCGAGGGCCCGCCGTGCTCGTCGACCAGGGGTCAGGCCGAGGCCCGCCGAACCAGCGTCGTCGGGGTGATCACCGACTCCGGCGCCGAGCCGTTGCCCGTACGGTCCCGGTCCAGGCCGCGCAGCAGCAGCCGGGCCATCAGCCGGCCCTGGCCCTCGATGTCCTGGCTGACGGTGGTCAGCGGCGGATCGGTCGCCTCGGCCACCGATTCCATGTCGTCGAACCCGACGATCGCCACCTGTCCCGGCACGGCGATCCCCCGCTCCCGCAGGACCCGCAGCGCACCCGAGGCCATCAGGTCGTTGGCGACGAACACCGCGTCCAGGTCGGGCCGCCGCTCCAGCAGCTCCGCCATCGCCCGCGCCCCGCTCTCCACGGTGAACGCGCCCTCGGCGACGAGCGTCGGGTCCACATCGATGAGCACGTCCCGGTAGCCGTCGAGGCGGTCCATCGCGGAGGTCTGGTCGGGCGGCCCGCCGATGTGGGCGATCCGCTCCCGCCCGAGGTCCCGCAGATACCGCACGGCGACCCGCGCCCCGCCCCGGTTGTCGGCGTCCACATACGGGACGGCCTGGTCACCGGGGTCGGCGGTCCAGCTGGGCCGGCCTCCGTACACCGTCGCGATCCCCGCCCGCCGGGTGATCGCGGGCAGCGGGTCGTCCGTGTGGAGCGAGAAGGCGAGCGCACCGTCCACGTGGCCGCCGGAGAGGTAGCGCGCGATCCGGTCGAAGTCGCCCGGCCCCTCGACGAGCAGCAGGACGAGCTGGGTGTCGTGGGCGGTCAGCTCCTTGCTGATGCCCCGGATCTGCTGGGAGAAGAAGGGGTCCGAGAAGATCCGTATCTCCGGCTCGGCGATGACGACGGCCACCGCGCCCGTCCGCCGGGTCACCAGCGTCCGGGCCGCGTGGTTGGGGATGTAACCGAGCTCGTCGACCGCCTGGAGCACCTTGTCGACCAGCGGCTTGCGGACGCCGTCGCCCCCGTTGACGACCCGCGAGGCGGTGGCCCGGGAGACCCCCGCACGCGCCGCGACGGCTTCCAGGGTGGGCCGGGGCCCGGGGGACTGCTCGGGCAAGGCGGTCGCTCCTCGTCGACGGGGACGGCGGCACGCGGGGTGGTGCTGGCCCGGTGCCGTCGCCGGATCGTCTACAGCCTAGCGCCGGGGCGGGCGCGGCTGAGAGCGCTTCCCATCGGCGGCCGTACCCCGGATCGGCCCGTGGGCGCCTCCTCCGGGCCCGCTGCGCGTTGGACACGCTGGGTAGGCATTGCCCTGACTCGGAGCGGAAGGTGTGCAGCATGGAAGCGACGGAGCGGCGCAGGGTGGCGGCGGGCCGGGTGCGGACGGCGGAGGACGTGGTGGCGCAGCTGAAGGAAGGGCTGGCCGGGCTGGGCCTGACACTGCCCTCGCTGCGGGTCGACCCCGTCTCGTGTGCGGGCAACGAGCCGACGCCACTGGTCGACCTGGGCCGCTGCAACATCGACACCGCCTTGCGGCTGTGCGAGGTGCTGGTGGAGAAGGAGAGCGGTCATGACGGGTGAGGGAGCCGAGCCGTGTACGCCCGAGCCGGGGGTGTACGTGCCCGAGCCGGGGGTGTGCGGGCCCGAGTCGCAACCGTACGCGTCCGAGTCGCGGCCGTACGCGTCCGAGCCGGAGTCGTGCGTGCCCGAGCCGGAGTCGTGCGTGCCCGAGCCGGGGGCGTTCGCGGTGGACGGTCGGGACGGGCGGGTCGGCCGGGTGGTGGGCCGGGCCGGGACGGACGTGCGGTTGCGCCCGCCGGGCGGGGGGTCGGAGTGGGCCTGCCCGTCCGACGCCGTCCAGGCGGCGACGCCGGGCGCGGTGCTGCGGGCCCGGGTGACGGAGATCAACCGGGAGGGGCAGCTGCCGCGTTGAGCGGTGGTGGTGCGGCCGGACGCGCGAAGCGGCGGGGCCGGCCCCTCCTCGGGGTCGGGCCCGCCGCCGTTCGGGGGTGTACGCGCCGGCGCGTGGCCGGCGTACACGGATCGGTCACATGATGCGGAAAGCCATGTAGTACGTCGACAGTTGGGCGTGGTAGCCCGGGTCCTCCGCCTGCCGGTGGCGGTCGAACTCCGGCGAGTCCTTCACCTGGTCCTTGGTGAGGTCCACGTAGACCTTGCGGTCCTGCGTGTCGATCTGCCGCACCGTGCCCGCCGGGATGAGGACGTCCTTCCCGAAGATCCAGGTCCCGGTGTCGACCAGTAGATAGGCGGAACCGGGCTCGTCGGAGTGCTTGTCGACCTTGCCGATACTGCCGTCGGTCGCCTCCACCGCATACCCGGCGAGGTCGATGCCCGCAGTGTGACCGCTCGACGGCTGGTAGCCCCAGAGGGAGTCGCTCATTGTGGCCCCTTTCGAGAAGGTCAATTCAGATCACCGTGGATGAATCAATTGATCGGTCCCGGAAATTCGGGTTCCCGGCACCGCTTTCCCTACACATCGCGGGCACCGGTCATTTTTATCTTCTCTTCACGCGGCGAACGCGCCTGTCAGAAGGGTGTGCGCGAGGATGGGCGCGGGCAGGCGGAGTTCGTCATGGTATGGACCCCTGGGGTCACCTTTTCGTCGTATGAGGAGCCGAGGAGTCATCGTGGTCGACGTCAGGCGCTCGTTCACCGTCGCGTGCCCGTTGGAGCGGGTCGTCGCGTTTCTCGCCGACTTCTCCCGGGCGAAGGAGTGGGACCCGGGGACGCGGGAGTGCGACCGGGTCGACGGGTCGGCCGGCGCCCCGGTCGTCCAGGGCGCCCGGTGGCACAACGTCTCGGAGTTCCGGGGGCGGCGCACGGAGCTCACGTACCGGCTGGACGTGAAGGAGCCGGACCGGCTGGTCTTCGTCGGCACCAACAAGACGGCCGCCTCCACCGACGACCTCACCTTCCGGGCGGAGGGCGAGGAAACGACCAGGATCACCTACCACGCACACATCCGCTTCAAGGGCGTCGCCCGGCTCGCCGACCCCTTCCTGCGCAAGGAGTTCGAGCGGCTCGGCGACGAGATCACCCGGACCATGCCGCGCGCGGTGCTGGCCCACTGCGGGGACACCGCGCCCTGAGCCCTGGGTGGCAGGAAGACGTGGGCGGGGTGCGGTGACGGGCGGCGGGACGGAGCGAGGGCAGTGTCCGACGAGGTACGGGGATGGCTCTCCCCGAAGGCGGTGGCGGCCGAGGCCGGTGTGAGCCAGGAGTTCGACCTCTCCCAGTGCGTCCGGGAGCCGATCCACCTGCTCGGCGGCGTCCAGTCGTACGGGGCGCTGGTCGCGGCCCGGCTGCACGACGGTCTGGTGGACACGGTGAGCCGGAACACGGGTGAAGTGCTGGGCCGGGCGGCCGAGGAGCTGGTGGGGCGGCCGATCGCGGAGGTGATCGGGGACGATCAGTGGGCGCTGGCGCGGGAGAGCACGGAGGCGGCGGGCCTGTCGGAAGGGCCTTCGGACGGGCCCGCCGCCTCCGGGGTGCTCTCCCTCGCGCTGGAGTCGGACGGGCAGGCCCGGCTCTTCGACGTGACCGTCCACCGGGTCGACGAGCTGCTGGTGCTGGAGTTCGAACCACGGGCCGCGGCCGGTCCGTTCGTCTTCCAGAACTTCTACCCCCGGGTGCGCCGGGCCCTGCACCGGCTCCAGGGCGCGGCCGACGTCATCGAGTGCTGTGCGGCCGCCGTCCGGGAGGTCCAGGCGCTCACCGGCTACGACCGGGTGGTGGCGTACCGGTTCGACGGCCCCGACGGACCCGGCCAGGTCATCGCGGAGGCGCGTAACGAGGGGCGGGAGCCGTGGCTGGGGCTGTGGTTCCCGGCCAGCGACATCCCGCCGCAGGCCCGCCGCCTCTACGCCCGCAACTGGATCCGGGTCATCGGCGACGTGGACGACCGGACGGTGGGGCTCCTGCCCGAGCTGCGGGAGGGGACCGGCGAGCCACTGGACCTGTCGGGCTCGATACTCCGCACCGTCTCCGGCTACCACCTGGAGTATCTGCGCAACATCGGTGTGGCCTCCTCCATGTCGGTCTCGCTCCTGCACGACGGTGAACTGTGGGGGCTGATCGCCTGCCACGGCGACGAGCCGACGCGGCTGACCCCCGAAGTGCGGGCGGCCTGCGAGTTCTTCGGGATCGCGCTGTCCCTGCAGCTGACGGCCGTCGCCGAGCGCGAGCAGGCCGACGAGCTCTCCGGGTACCGCAGGGCGCTCGCCACGCTGCTGGCCCGGCTCACCTCCCAGGCACCGGACACCCTGATGCACCCCGACTCCGGGCTGGCCGGACTCCTCCACGCCGACGGGGCTCTGCTGCTCAGGGGCCGGGGCACCGAGAGGCTGACGACGGGGGCCCCGCTCCCGGCCGGGCTGCCCGGCCTGCTGGAGCGGCTGGCGGGTCGGAGCCCGGTGGGTGAGGTGTGGAGCACCGACCGGGTACCGGAGACGCTGGGCCTCGATCCGCTGGACGCCCAGGAGCAGGGGCTGCCCGCGGGCCTCCTCTTCCTCCCCTTCAACCGGGACGGTGACCTGCTGGCCTGGTGGCGCCGGGAACGGCCCGCCCCCCGGGAGTGGGCGGCCGACCCGGCGCGCCCGGTGCGTACGGGACCGGGCGGTGAGCGGCTGACCCCGCGCGGTTCCGCCGCCGTCCATCGGGCGACCGTACGCGGGCGGAGCCTGCCGTGGACCCCCGCGCAGCGGGTCGTCGCCGGAGAGCTCTGGCGGGAGATGTCGGGCCTGCTCAGCCGGCAGATGGCGGAGCTGGAGGCGCGGAACACCGAGCTCGCCCGGACCAACGAGGACCTGGACTCCTTCGCGCACGCGGCGGCCCACGACCTGAAGGAGCCGCTGCGGGGGATCTCGAACGCGGCTGCCTTCATCGTCGAGGACGCAGGTGGCGAACTGGACACGACCTCCCTGCGCCGGCTGACCACGGTGCGCCGGCTCGCGGAGCGCATGGACGGGCTGCTCGACTCCCTGCTCCACTTCTCCCGCCTCGGCCAGGTCGGCCTGGAGCGGGAACTGCTGTCGCTGGACGAGGTGGTGGACGACGCGCTGCTGGTCGCCGGTGACCGGCTGGCGGAGCAGGGTGTGACACTGGTGCGCCCCGCCCCTCTGCCCCATCTGCGCGCGGACCGGGAGCGGCTGCGCGAGGTGCTGGAGAACCTGTTCGTCAACGCGGCCAAGTACGCGGCGGACGAGGGCGCGGGCGAGCGGCGGGTGTGGGTGGAGGCGGTCCCGGTGGTGCCGCCCGGCGCCGAGGACGGGCGGGAGGTGACGGCCGTCGCCGTACGGGACAACGGCATCGGCATCCCGCCCGCCCAGCACGAGGACGTCGTCCAGCTGTTCCGCCGGCTGCACCGGCGCGAGGAGCGGGGCGGCGGCTCGGGCGTCGGCCTCGCGGTGGTCAAGCGGATCGTGGAACGCCACGGGGGCCGGCTGTGGCTGGAGAGCCCCGCCACCGCGCCGGACGGCAGCCGGCCGCCGGGCGGGGGTCCGGGGACGGCGGTGTGGTTCACGCTGGGCGGGGCGGACGCTCCGTCAGGGTGAACCTGGTCAGGGCGTCGGCCACTCGGCAGCTGGTCGGCCGTCCGCCTGCGCGACCAGAAGTCGACCGCACCCCGCAGAACGGTCTGGAACAGCTCGAAGTTGACGGGCTTGTAGATGTAGCTGTCCGCGCCCGCCGCATAGCACGCGTCCTCCTCCGCCGATGAGGTGGACGAGGTGAAGACCACCACGGTCAGGGAGGCGCACTCCGCGTGCGCGCGCAGGTCGGACAGGAGCGTCAGGCCGTTGACGCCCGGCATGTTGAGGTCGAGCAGCACCAGGTCCGGGGTGGGGGCGTGCGGGTCGAGGAGGCGGGGGACCACGGTGTCGCCGCGCGGGGCGAATTCCACGTGCAGGGAGGGGTGGGAGCGGGACAGGGCGCGCTGGATGGCCTCGGTGTCCTCCTCCGAGTCCTCCACGACGAGGATCAGTCCGTCGCTGTTCATCCCAGGGCCGCCTGTTCGAGCTGGAGGTGGTGGGGAGGCAGGTCCGCGCCGGGCGGAACACCGGTCCAGCGGGCCACGAGCAGGGCGATGTCGTCCTGCCCTGAGGCACGGAACAGCTTGGCCTGCCGGGCCAGGCTCTCCGCGATGTGCGCGGCGTCGAACCCGCGCAGAGCGGCGAGCCGCCCGGGCAGGACGCTCTCGAAGAAGGTGCCGCCCGCCTCCCGTGACTCGGTGAGCCCGTCGGTGAAGAGCACCAGGGTGTCGTCCGGGGCGATGCGTTCCTCGTGGCTCTCGTAGGAGACGTCGTCCAGGACCCCGAGGAGGAGTCCGCCGGTGAGCACCTCGGAGACCGTGCCGTCGCTGCGGAGCACCAGGGGCGAGGGGTGTCCCGCGCTGCACGTGCTGAGCAGCGCCGTGCCGTCGGCCTGGGGTGTCAGGGTCACCACGACCGCGGTGAGGAAGCGGCTCGCCCGCTCCTGGCGCAGCGCCCGGTTGAGCCGGCTGAGGGCGGTGCCCGGGTCGGTGCCCTCCTCCAGCAGGGTGCGCAGGGTGTGGCGGGCCAGGCCGGTCAGGGCCGCCGCCTCCGCGCCGCGCCCGCAGACGTCGCCGATCAGCAGGGCGATGCTGCCGTCGGGCCGGGGGACGGCGTCGTAGAAGTCGCCGCCCACGTCGAGCATGGGGTCGCCGACCTCGTAGCTCGCGGACAGGTCCCACTGGTCGGTGACCGGGAACTGTGAGGGGAGCAGGTGCTCCTGGAGCGAGAGGACGGCGTTGCGGCGGAGCTCGTAGAGCAGGGCGTTGTCGATGGCGAGGGCGGCCCGGGTGGCGAGGCTGCGGAGGAAGGCGCTGTCCGGCAGCCGGGCCGGGGGCCGCTGGTAGACGAAGGTGATGGAGCCGACCACGCGGCCCCGGGCCCGGAGGGTGCTGATGCTCACGACGGTGGAGCGGCGACCGCCCCCGGCCGGGTTCGCACCGGCGGGGCTGGTGGGGCCGGCGTGGCCGGCGGGGCCCCCGGTTTGGGTGGGTCCGGTGGGTCCGGTGGGGCCCCCGATGTGGATGGGTCCGGTGGGTCCGGTGGGTCTCCCGGTTTGGATGGGTCCGGTGGGTCCGGGGGCGCGGGCTGCGTCGGCTGCGTCGGCCGCTTCAGCCGGGTCCGCCGCCTCGGCCGCCTCGGCCGGGTCCGCCGCCTCGGCCGGGTCCGCCGCCTCGGCGAAGGGCGAGCCGTTGAGTGCGGCGCCGCTGAGGAACACCGTGTCCTCGTCCTCGCCCCGGCGCGCGAGCAGCGCCGCCAGCCACGGGTCGTCGCGGCCGACCGCCTCCAGCGCGCGCTGCTGCCGTACGGCGACGTGCGTGGCGGCGACGAACTCCGGGCCCTCGCTGCGCAGCAGATGGACCAGAGCCCCGTCGGCGACGGCCGGAACGGCGATCCGGGCCACCCGCCGCAGGGTGTCCTCCACGTCCAGCGACGAGTCCATCTGGAGGGAGGCCTCGGCGAGCAGCGCGTCGTCCGCACCCCGGCGGGCCTCACGGCCGCGCTGGAGGATGCCGGTGTGGCAGGCGACGATGACGTCGACGGTCTGGGTCAGCCGGCTCTCGACGGCCGGCAGGTCCGCCGAGGCGTCCACGGCGAGTGCCAGCGCCGCCCAGCCCCGCTGGTCCAGCCGGAAGGTGCAGGCCACGACGGAGGCTCCCGGTGTCCGCCGCAGGAACTCCGCCTCCGGCCACGCGGCATCGTCGAGCCCGTCCACGGCGGACCGGGTCACCACGGGCCCGGCCCCCGGCTCCCGTACGGCCGCCCCCGGCATGGGCCGCGTGGTGGCGACGGTCACCGGGGTGTCGCTCCCGGCGCTCAGGGCGCGCACGTACCGCAGCACCTGTCTCTCGTCCCAGCGGGTACCCACCACGAGGTGGACTCCCGGGGTGGCGAGGAGCGGCGCGTAGACGTCGTCCGCGAGCGCCGCGACGTCCTCGGCCCGCGTGGCGGCCTGCCAGAGCCGGTGCAGCGCACCGGACCAGGTGTCGTCGCCCATGTCCCCGCCCTCCGGTTCCCTCTCGCCCGCCGTACTCGGACTCGTGTCCGGTACCCGGCCAGTATGACCGGCAGGCCGCGATGCATGCCGTGGGAGGGATCACGGGGACGTGCGGAAAGGGGACGTGCGGAAACAGGCGCTGATGAGCGGGCTGTCCTGTGCGCGGCCACTCGTTCGTGGGACCCTGGGAAAAGCGGCCTGCGGCCCGCGAGATCTGCGATCTGGCCCGTTCGCCAAGGCCACGGAAGAAGGGACCCGCGATGACCGCAGCGTTCGTCGGGAACGGCCACGCACCGGGCGCGCGCGTGGGACTACCTGCCGCAGACATGGCGTGAACTGGCCGTGCCGTCGCCGTTCGGCGTGACGCTTTCGACCGGGGAGTTCCCGGGGTCTGCCGTTCCTCAGGCGCGCGGCTCCACCGTACGGTCGAGCGGCCCGCCGTCAGCCCGCAGAGCCCCCCGCTCCCGGGCCTTGCGCCTCCTCCCGCGCCCCCTCCCGGCTCCCCCCGCTCCGCTCGGCGATGTACGCGTCCATGCTGGTGCTCAGCTCGGCGAGCAGTGTCTCGAAGCCGGCCAGGAGCTCGGGTGGATGCCCCGCCATGACGGCGTCCAGGCGGACGCCCAGCGGGCGGAAGAACTCGTCCGCGCACTCCTGGACGTACGCGCTGCTGCGCAGGGTGATGACGCGCCGGTCGGTGTGTTCCCGGCTGCGGATGACGTGTCCGGCCTGTTCCAGGCGGTTGAGCAGGGCGGTCGTCGCGCTCGGGGAGAGCAGGATGCGCTCGCTGAGACGGGCCGGTGACAGCGGGGTGCCCCGCTCCTCCGCCGCGGCGACCTCCAGCAGCGCCACCGCGTCCGTGGAGTGCAGGCCCAGCCAGTCGGCGAAGAGGCGGCTCAGCTCGGTGAACTGGCCGCCGTAGGCCCGAAGGCCTTCGATCAGCCGTTCCCGCTGCCCGGCCGCACCGCCGTGCGCTGATTCCTCCTCGGCCAACGCCAACGCCACCCTTCCTGCGGATTCCCGTCCGGCACCCCGTGCCTTTGACAACCTATCGCCCTCAGCTTACTTTCATCGTGGAACTATTCCACGATGGAAGGACTTGTTGTGCGTGAACCGTCCGCCACCCGCCGATGGCTGGGTCTGATCGCGATCGCGTTGGGGGTGGCACTGATCGTGGTGGACACCACGATCGTGAACGTGATCGTCCCCGCGGTCATCGAGGACCTGGACGCCACTTCCGCCCAGGCGCAGTGGATCCAGGAGTCGTACGCGATCGTCTTCGCGGCGCTGCTCCTGCTCACCGGCCGTCTGGCCGACATCTTCGGGGCCCGCCGGATCTTCCTCGGCGGTGTCGTCGTCTTCGGTGCGACCAGCGTGCTGGCCGGTCTCGCACCCGACAGCGGGCTGCTGATCCTGGCCCGCTTCCTCCAGGGCGCCGGAGCGGCGATGCTGCTGCCGACCTCGCTCTCCCTGCTGAAGGCGACCTTCACCGGCAAGGCGCGCGGCCAGGCGTTCGCCGTGTGGGGCTCGACCATCGGGGCAGCCGCCGCACTCGGTCCGCTGCTGGGCGGCTGGCTCGCCGAGCACGTCTCCTGGCGCTGGGCCTTCGGCATCAACGTGCCGCTCTCCGTGCTGGTCGGGGCCGGTGTGCTGCTGTACATGGCGCCCTCGCCCCGGACGCGCGGCCGTATCGACGTCCCCGGAGCGCTGCTCTCCGTCGCGGCTCTCGGGCTGCTGGCCTTCGGCCTGGTCGAGGGGCGCAGCTACGGCTGGATCACCACCGTGCACCCGCTGGAGGTACTCGGCCTCACCTGGTCAGCCGGCCCCTCACCGGTCCTGGTGGCACTGGTCCTCTCGGCGGTCAGCCTCGCCGCGTTCGTACGGCGGCAGATCGTGCTCGGCCGTCAGGGTGACGCGGAGCGGGTCCTGATGGACGTGAACCTGTTCTCCATCGCGTCGTTCCGCAGCGGCAACATCGCCACGCTCATCATCGGCATCGGCGAGTTCGGCGTCGTCGCGATCCTGCCCCTGTGGCTGCAGTTCACCCTCGGCTACAGCGCCCTCCAGGCCGGCCTGGCCCTCGTACCCGTGGCCATCGGCTCCTTCGTCGCCAGTGGCGCCGGCTTCGGCATGGCCGCCAAGGTCGCCCCGCTCGGCCAGCTGCGCGTGGGACTCGCGCTGGAGGTGGTGGGACTGGCCGGGATCGGGCTGATCGCCGCCCCGGACAGCTCCTGGTGGTCGGTCTCCCTGGTCCTCTTCCTGTACGGGATCGGCGTCGGCTTCGCCACCGCGCAGGTCACCAATGTCGTCCTCGACGACATCCCCGAAGCCAGCTCCGGGCAGGCGTCCGGGGTCCAGAGCGCCTTCCGCCAGCTCGGCTCCGCTCTCGGCATCGCCGCCCTGACCACGGTGTTCTTCACCACGCTCAGCACCCGGCTGAACGACCGGCTCACCGGTGGCGGCGTGCCCGCGGGCGAGGCGGACCGGCTCACCGGGGCCGTCACCGACAGCGCGGGAGCCGCGATCGGTCCCCTGGCCGCCAACCCGCAGACGGCCTTCGTCGCGGACGCGGCCCGCGCGGCGATGACGGACGGAGTCGTCCTCGGGGGATACGTGGCCGCCGGCTTCGTCCTGCTGGGGCTGATCGCGTCGTTCCTCATCCCGTCCGGTCCGGTGGCGGACGGGGACGCTTCGGGCCCCGCGCGGGGAGCGGAACCCGCGCTGCACTGAGGGCCGGCCGCCGCCTCCTGGCCTAAGGGACGTCGGGGCGCGTCACCTCCGTGATGTTGAAGGTGTGCGAGACCAGCCCGCCCGCGACCCCCATGAAGAGGAAGGAAGCCGTCCCGGGTTCGGTCAGATCACCCGGGGGCCGACCCCGACGTCGGTCAGCAGGGTCCCGGCCGGGGTGCCCGGCCCGGGCCGCCCCGCCTCGGGCCGTCAGACCCGCGCCGGTGCCTTCTCCGGGGAGCCGGGGTCCGTGGGGCCGCCGGGCGCGTCCGGGGCTGTTGCGGAATGCGGGCCCCCCGTCGCCGCCACCGTCGACGGGGCCGGGTCCTGGGAGACGTTGAACTCGGTCAGCAGGTCCTTGCTGAAGCCGAAGGCGTACGTGGCGACGAACCCGGCCACGTACCCGACGAGCAGGCCGCCCGCGTAGACGGCGATCGTCGAGCCCAGGCCGTGGTTGCCGTCCAGGAGAGGGAACAGTGCCCAGCCGGAGGGGCCGATGGCGGTCGAGCCGACCGTGTCGCCGAGCTGGTTGAACAGGCCGACGAAGCCGCCGCCGAACGCGCCGCCCACGCACGCCGTGACGAAGGGGCGGCCCAGGGGGAGCGACACACCGTAGATCAGGGGCTCGCCGACGCCCAGCAGGCCCGCCGGGAGCGCGGACCTGATGGTGCGGCGGATCGACTCGTTGCGGGGGAGGCGGACGTAGACGGCCATGGCCGCGCCGACCTGGCCCGCCCCGGCCATGGCGAGGATCGGAAGCAGGACCGTGTAGCCCTGCTGCTCGATCAGCGTGGTGTGGATCGGGATCAGCGCCTGGTGCAGGCCCAGCATGACCAGGGGGAGGAACAGGCCGCCCAGGACGAAGCCCGCGCCCGCGCCGCCGTTGGAGAGCAGCCAGTCGGCGAACGTACCGATCGCCGAGGACACCTCGCCCGCCACGTACATCAGGCCGAAGACGGTCACCAGGCCGGAGACCAGCACCGTCAGCGTCGGGGTGACCAGGACGTCCAGCGCCTCCGGCACCCAGCGCCGGCACCACTTCTCCACGTACACCGCCAGCACCGCGGCCCCCAGCGCGCCGAGCACACCGCCCTGGCCGGGTGAGAGCGTCTGGCCGAAGGCGTCGATGTTCGCCACGCCCGGGAAGACGATGATCGCCGCCACCGCACCGCCCAGGATCGGCGTACCGCCGAACTCCTTCGCCGTGTTGTAGCCCACGAACACCGCGATCAGCGCCAGGAAGCCGGACGCCATCGCCGCCAGGGCCGGCGTCACGGCGGGCAGCCACCCCAGGTTCACCAGCAGCCCGTTGAGGCCCGCGATGATCCCGCAGCCGATGAGGGCCGGGATCAGCGGCACGAAGATGTCGGCGATCCTGCGCAGGAACAGCTTGAAGGGGGTGGCGTTCTTCGTCTTCCGCTGTGCCTTGATCGCCGCGCCCTGCGCCGCCGGCTCCTCGGCGGAGACGGAGGCCGTTCCCGGTTCGGGGGTGGCCACGCGGCCTTCCTCGACCAGCTGCTCGAACTCCGGCGTGACCCGCGCGACGGTGCCCGGACCCAGCACGATCTGGTACGTGTCGTCCTCGACCACGCCCATCACGGCGGGCACCGCCCTCAGCGCCTCGTCGTCGACGAGGGACCGGTCGCGCAGACCCAGGCGGAGCCGGGTCATGCAGTGGGCGACGGAGCTGATGTTCGCGGCGCCACCGACGAGCGGAAGGATCGCGGCGGCGGTGGCGCGGTTCTTGTCTTCTGTGGCCATGGTGCTCGGTGCCTTGCTGTGCGGGGCGTGGGGGCCCGGGGGTGGGTCAGGTGGTGCGTACGGCCGCGAGGGCGGCGCGGAGGTGGCCCTCCGACCCGGTCAGGAGCCGGGCGGCGGTGGGGGCGTCGACCTGGCCGAGGACGACCAGGATCGCGTTCTTGACCTCGCCGTCGGTGGCGGCGAGCGCGGCCTCGATCTCGGCGTCGGAGGCGCCGGTGGCGAGGGAGACGATGTGCCGGGAGCGGGCCCGCAGCTTCTCGTTGGAGGCGCGGACGTCGACCATGAGATTCCCGTACGTCTTGCCGAGCCGGATCATGGTGATCGTCGAGATCATGTTGAGGACGAGCTTCTGGGCCGTGCCCGCCTTCAGCCGGGTCGAGCCGGTGAGCAGCTCGGGGCCGGTGACGACCTCCAGGCCGTGTTCGGCGGCGGCGGCGAGCGCCGAGCCCGCGTTGCAGGAGAGCCCGACGGTCAGCGCGCCCTGTGCGCGGGCGTGTTCGACGGCGCCGATCGCGTACGGCGTGCGGCCGGAGGCGGAGATCCCGACCACCGTGTCGTCGGCGCTCACCTTCAGCGCGTCCAGGTCGGCGGCGGCCAGCTCCTTGCTGTCCTCGGCCCCCTCGACCGCCTTCACCATGGCGGTCGGGCCGCCCGCGATCAGGCCGACGACCTCGGAAGGGTCGGTGTTGAAGGTGGGCGGGCACTCGCTCGCGTCCAGCACCCCGAGGCGTCCCGCCGTGCCCGCGCCCGCGTAGATCAGCCGGCCGCCGCGGGCCATGCGCTCGGCGGCGGCGTCGATCGCGGCGCTGATCTGCGGCAGCCGCTCGGCGACGGCGGCGGGGACGGTGGCGTCCTCGCCGTTCATGATCCGCGCGATCTCCGCCGTGGCCAGCCGGTCGATCTCGGCGAACTCGGGGCGGAAGGCCTCGGTGGTGAGCGTGGCCAGCTGGGCGCGGAGCTCGCCGTAGCCCTCGGGGGAGGCGGGAGTGTCGGTGGTGGAGGTCATGGAGGGCGGCTCTGCTTTCTCGGTCTCGTACGCGTACGGGTGGTGCGGGCGGTTCGGGTGGTGCGCGGCCCGTTCCGGGGCCGGGGAGGTCAGCGGGCGCGCGGGCTGTGGCGGTGGGCTAGTGCTTCGTAGGAGGCGGCGAGGGCGGGCGCGGCCGTCTCGTACGTGCGCTGGGCCACGCCTATGAACAGGCAGTCCACGACCAGGAGCTGGCTCGTCCGGCTCGACATGGCGGCGGGGCGCAGCTCGCTCTCGCGCGCGGTGGACGTGGTGAGCACATGGTCGGCGTACTGCGATACGGGCCCGTCGGGCCGCCCGGTGATGGCGACCGTCGTCGCCCCCCGGTCGAAGGCGACCCGCAGCGGCTCGATGACGTCACCGGTCGAGCCCGAGTGCGTGATCGCTATGGCCACATCGCCCGAACGCAGCTGCACGGCGTTGGTCACCGCGAGGTGCGGGTCGGTGTGGGCGTGGGCTATCAGACCGATCCGGAGCAGCTTCTGCGCCAGGTCCTGCCCGACGAGGGAGGAGGCCCCCACACCGTAGACGTCGATGCGGCGGGCGGTCGACGCGGCGGCCACGGCGGCGCCCAGCTGCACGGTGTCCAGCCCGGCGGCGGTGTCCGCGAGGGTCTGCTGCTCGTCGAAGGCGAGCTTGGCGACCACCTCGGCGATCGGGTCGTCCACCGCGATGTCCGCCGTGACGGCGGGCGACCGTCCCGACTCCTGGTGCGCGGCGAGCCCGGCCAGCGCGAGGCGCAGGTCCCGGTAGCCGGGGTAGCCGAGCAGGCGGGCGGTGCGGACGACGGTGGCCTCACTGGTGCCGGTGCGCTCGGCGAGACCGGTGACGGTGAGGGCGGCACACCCGGCCGGGTCGCCGGCGACGGCTTCGGCCACCAGCTGCATGGAGCGGGTCATGGAGGGCGCGAGCGTGCGCACCTTCGCGGCGAGGGCCGCGGGGGCGGGCGGGGAGTCGCCGCTGAAAATTTCCTTCACGTCTTGGGTCACATCTGAAAGATATTTTCAACCCTGGGAGCCCGTCAACCCCCTCGCCGCCCCGTGGTCCCTGCCTCGGGAAGTGCCCTTCCCTGCCGGGCGCACAATGGGGGCATGGAGCTGAACCCCCTGGAGCGGGCACTGCACACCGCCCGCGCGCTGGTCATGGCCGATCTCGTCGCGGGCGACGTGGCCGAGGCGGAAGTCGTCTCGCTCGTCGAGGATGCCGTGACCCACCGCCGGTGGTGGGTCGAGCAGTGGCCCGAGGGTGCGGAGTTCGTCGCCGGGCTGGTCGCCCAGGACGTGCAGGACGCCCTGCTGGAGAAGTACGGGCGGTGGCCGCTGTGCCCCGCCTGCGCCGAGGGCGAGCCGCACGCGCTGGACGTCGAGCCGGAGCTCGGGCCCGACCCGCACTGGGTGTGCGTCAAGGTGGCGGTGGCCGTCGCGCCGGTGGGGGCGCTCGGCGAGGTACTGCGGCGGTGACCCTCTACATCGACCCGCCCACCTGGCCCGGACACGGCCGCCTCTGGTCGCACCTGGTCAGTGACGTGTCGTTCGAGGAGCTGCACGCCTTCGCGGCCGGGATCGGCTGCCCGCCACGCGCCTTCGAGCGCGACCACTACGACGTACCGGAGGCGCACTACGTGGACGCCGTACGGGCAGGTGCGCGGGAGGTCGGCTCGAAGGAGCTGGTGCGGCGGCTCACCGCCGCCGGGCTGCGGCGGCCCAAGGGGCGGGCGGCGCCGGGGTAGGCCGAGGGGGGCCGGGTATTGGGCGGCCGCCGGGAAGCGGGCCGCCCGCCCCGGCCTAGGAGAGTGCGCCGTCGTAGTCGGGGAGCTTGAAGCTGCGTTCGGCGTGGCCGCCGACGATGTCGGTGGTGTTGTTGCCGATGTTGGCGATGATCTTGTAGCCCTTCGCCTCGATCTCAGCCCGCTGCTCGGTCTTGTAGGCGCTGACCTCCTCGAAGAGGTCGGGCAGGCTCCGCACGTACAGCCCGTCGACCGGGTAGCCGGCCTTCTTCAGGTTCCAGTCCGTGAGCGAGTGGATGATGCCCGGCCGGGCGGTGACGAAGAAGACGGCCACGCCGCGGGTGTCGGCGTAGCGGGCCAGGTCGCGGACGTCCCGGACAGCGGGGGTGGGCAGCTCCCAGAACGGGTGGAAGTGCGTCTCCAGCGCGGTGTTGTCGATGTCGAGGACGATGGCCTGCTTCTCGCCGCCCGCGCTCCCCGTACGGGACTCGATCCAGGGGCGCGCCTCGCCGACGACGGCCGCGACCTCCTGCCGCCAGACGTTGTAGTCGACTCGCGCGGCGAGGGCGTCCGCAGCGGCCGGGGTGGCGGGTACGGCCGGGGTGGCGGTGGGCGGGGTGGCGGGTACGGCCGGGGTGGCGGTGGCCGGTGCGTTCGTACGGGCGGGGGCCGTCTCCGTCGCGTCGGCCGAGGTGACGGGGACCGCGACGAGGGCGAAGGCCGCGGCCAGTGCCGCAGCCGTGCGCTGGATGGTGGCGCCTGCATGCATGGGGACTCCTGGTGGGGAACCTGCCAATGGCCCGTACGCCGCGTTCGGGCGACGGGTTGTCATGCTCGCGCTCAATAATGACGTGCGGGTGGCCGTGCGACTACTGGTCGGTAGCGGCTTTTTCGGCTGCCGTTCGTCCGCTCGGTGGGAATCGGCCGGGCAGGTGGCCGGAAGACCGGGCGGGTGGCCGGAAAGGCGGGTGTGTTGGCCGGATGTGCCGGGTCACGCGCTCGGCGACACCGCGGAATCCGCCCGTGCCGCCGATCCCGTGGATCCCGGTCGCACCGCACGGCCCGGGTTCGCCGCACTCCCCGTGCCGGTGGCCGTGCTCTTGGCGATCAGCCGCGACCGGGCCCGGCAGCCCCCGCCACCGCCGCGCTGCAGTCGCAGCGACACCGCCACGGCCGCCAGGGCCAGGACCGTCATCGCCGCGCCCGCCCAGGCCGTCGCCGCGAAACCGAAGTCCGCGTCGATCACCGTGCCGCCCAGCCAGGGTCCGCTCGTGTTGCCCAGGTTGAACGCGGCCGTCGTCGTGGCACCGGCCAGCGTCGGGGCGGCACCCGCCACGTTGAACATCCGGGCGTTGAGCGCCGGGGCCGTGAAGAAGGCGGACAGGCCCAGCAGGAACGCCAGCACGACGACCGCGACCTGGCTGGAGGCGAACAGGGCCAGCGCCGCCAGGAACACCGTGGACGCCGTGATGCCGCCCAGCAGCACCCCGAACAGGTGCGCGTCCGCGACCCGGCCGCCGATCATCGTGCCGATCAGCGCGCCGATCCCGAACAGACCCAGAATCCACGGCACCCAGCCCGAGTCCAGACCCGCCACGTCCGTCAGCAGCGGCGCCAGATAGCTGAAGGCGCAGAACACCCCGCCCGCCGCGAGCGCGGTGATCACGATCGCCAGCCGGACCTGCCGGTCGCGGTAGATCGCCAGCTCCCGCCTGAGCTCCGGCTTCCGCTCCGGCAGCGGGATGTGCGGGATGCGCGTGACGACCCCGAGCAGCGCCACCGCCGACGCCACGCCCACCGCCCAGAACGCCGACCGCCAGCCGAAGTGCTCGCCGAGGAAGGCGCCCATCGGCACGCCCAACACGTTGGCGATCGACAGCCCGCCGATCATCACGGCCATCGCCCGGGCGCGCGCGTTCACCGGGACCATGGCGATGGCCACTGCCGCCCCGACCGCCCAGAAACCCGCGCAGGCGAGCGCGCTCACCACGCGGGAGGCGAAGAGCACCTCGTACGTCGGAGCCAGCGCGCCCGCGACCTGCCCGAGGCCGAAGACCGAGATCAGCGCGATCAGGGTCGTGCGGCGCGGCAGCCGCAGCGTGGCAACGGCGAGCAGCGGGGCGCCGACCACCATGCCGATGGCGAAGGCGGATATGAGGAGTCCGGCCTGCGGGATCGAGACGTTCATGTCGTCGGCGATCGGCGGCAGCAGGCCCGACAGCATGAACTCACTGGTGCCGAGAGCGAAGACCGAGAGGCCGAGGACATATACGGCCAGCGGCATGGGCGTGCGGCGGCGTGAGGTGGAGTCGGGCATGACACCTCGGAACACCGGAGAACGTGCCCGCATTCCCCCGGCAGCCGGCAGCCGGCAGCCCGCAGCCCGCGCCGGCCCACCCGCCATCCCCTTGCCCCTCGCCCCCTCGCCCGCTCGGCCCTTCACCTGCCACCGGGTCACGGGGGGCCCCGACCACCCTCCGCCCCCCCGCCCGATCGCCCGGACCCCTGCCACCGGGTCACGGGGCCCCGGTCACCCTGCCGCCCGGTCACCCGGTCACCGTGGGTCGGACGACCCCAGCAGCTCCAGTTCCGTCGCCAGGTTGTGCCGGGCGCGCGCCTCCCACTCGGCGGCCCCGTGCGGCGTACGGAACAGCCTCGGCAGCGCCAGGAGCTGCCGCAGCACCGCCGCCCGGCCGGCCCGGAACGCCTCGTCGGGGACGAACCCGTACTCCTCCCGTACCTGCGCCGCATAGGCCGCGTACTCCTGCGGGCTGCCCGCCAGGACCGCCAGGTCCGCGTCGCACAGCACCTCGCCGTTGCGGTCCCCCTCGGCCGGGTCGTGCGTCACGGTGAGCCGGACCAGCCGGGCGACCTCCGCCGTCACCGCCTCCGCCACCCCCGCCTCGGGCAGCGCCCGCTCGGCGAGGGCGGCGCTGCGCTCCTCGTTCTCCGTGCGGTCGGGGCGGTAGACCGCGTCGTGGAACCACGCGGCCAGGCGCACCGCGTGCACATCGACGGCGTACCCGGCGAGGGTGTCGATCCGGTCCAGCACCGCCGTCAGATGGGCGGTGGTGTGGTAGCGCCGCTGCGGCTCGGCCCAGCGGGCGAGGAGGTTCTCGGCGTACGGCAGGGGGTCGGGGCCGGACGCTCCGGAACGGGCGGCGAGGAGCGTGTCCCGCCAGCGGTCGGGCAGGGCGCGGATGTCGCGGGGGCGCGGACTGTCGGTCATGGGGCGACCTTAGAGGCCGGGCGCCTCGGGCCCCGTAGCCCGGGTCGCGGGGCGCCCCCTCCCGCTCGGCCCGGTCCGGCCTCGGGGGTCTGCGCCATATCCCGTACGGATTCGGGCATCGGGCCTCGGCCGCCACCCTCCCTGCGGTTGGCTGGAGCCATGACCACCACGGCCTCCGCCCCCGCCGCCCCCGTACGCGATCCCGAACTCCCCGGTCTGCTCCTGCGGACCGAGCGCGATGTGTTCCTCCCCTTGCTGCGCGCCACGCCCGAGCCCGCCTACGCGCTGCGCACCGCGTGCCCCGGCTGGACCGTCCGCCATGTCCTCGCGCACTGTGCCGCCGCGCTGACCAGGGTGGTCGAGGACCGGCTGGAGAAGGGGGTGTTCTCGCCCGAGTCCAACGAGCGGGACATCGCGGAGCGGGCCGGTCTGCCCCTGGCCGCGCTCCTGGACGAGCTGGAGCGCGGGATGACCGAGGCCGGTCCGGTGATCGCCGCCGGGGGCGGGAAGCTGGACGGGGTCGCGCTCGGCGAATGGGTGCACGCCGGTGACGTACGCGAGGCATGGGGTCTCGACGGGGCGTACGCCGGGCGCGGGCTGGGGTACGCCCTGGGCCTGCTGGAGGGTGTGGCGTACCGGAAGGAGCTGCCGCGGATCGTCGCCGGGGTGGCGGGGGAGGGGCCGCCCGGCTGGAAGGCGCCGCGCCCGATCGGCGTCCCCTCACCCGAGGGGCGGCCGGCGGGCCGGTACCAGGGCGACGGGCCCACCCTGATCCGGCTGTACGCCGGCCGGCCTCTGGTGGGCACCCGGTACGAACTCCACGGCGTACGGGAGGACGAGCTGCGTCTCTTCGACCAGCCACCGAAGCTGGACGGCTGAGGGCTGGACGGCCGAGGGCTGGACCTGAGAGGCGGCAGGTGGTGTCGCGAGCGCCGGGCCGGGCCTTCCGTCCCTCGGACCGCCCTTGTCGCCCCGGGGCGCAGTCAATAGCGTGCACGCGTGAAGATGGATCTGAACGCGGACCTCGGCGAGGGCTTCGGCCGCTGGACCCTGACCGACGACGAGGCGCTCCTCGCCTGCGTCACCAGCGCCAACGTGGCGTGCGGCTTCCACGCGGGCGATGCCTCGGTCATGCGGCGGGTCTGCGACGCGGCGGCGGCGGGCGGCGTACGGATCGGGGCCCAGGTCTCCTACCGGGACCTGGCCGGGTTCGGGCGCCGGTCGATGGACGTGCCGCCCGGCGAACTCACCGCCGAGATCGCCTACCAGATCGGCGCCCTGCGGGTGTTCGCCGAAGCGGCCGGGTCCACCGTCTCGTACGTCAAACCGCACGGCGCCCTCTACAACCGGACCGTCCGCGACGAGGAGCAGGCCGCCGCCGTCGTCGCGGGCGTCCGGCTCGCGGGCGGCGGCCTCGCCGTCCTCGGGCTGCCCGGCTCCCACCTGCTCGCCCACGCCGCCGCCGCCGGGCTGCCCGCCGTGGAGGAGGCCTTCGCCGACCGCGCCTACACCGCGCGGGGCACCCTGGTCCCCCGCGGCGAACCGGGTGCGGTGGTGCACGACGCCGACGACGTCGTACGCCGCGGTGTCGGCATGGCGCTCGACGGGGCGGTCACCGCGGCGGACGGCAGCCGGGTCCCCGTCGAGGCGCGCTCGCTCTGCGTCCACGGCGACACCCCGGGCGCCGCGGCCCTCGCGCGCCGGGTGCGGGCCGCCCTGGAGGAAGCGGGCGTGCTGGTGGAGGCGTTCACGTGAGCCAGGGGGACGGCGGCGGTACGGCGGCGGGGGAGGGGGCGCGAAAGGTACGGGTGCTGCCCGCCGGGCCGCACGCCCTCCTCGTCGAACTGGCCGACGGCGAACACGCCGAGGCCTTCCACGCCGAGCTCCTCCGCCGCCGCGAGCGGGGCGCACTCCCCGGCGTACGCGAGATCGTCCCCGGCGCCCGGACCGTCCTGCTCGACGGCATCGAGGAGCGCGGAAGCAGTGGTGGCCGGGTGCCCACCGCCCGCGACCGGCTCGCGCGCGATCTCCTCTCCTGGCCCGTACCGCCCCCGCACCGCGAGGTGGGTGACGCCGTCGAGATCCCCGTCGTGTACGACGGCCCCGACCTGTCGGAGGTCGCCGCGCTCTGGGGCGTCGGTGCCGACGAGGTGTCCGGCCTGCACTCCCGTACCGCGTTCCGGGTGGCCTTCTGCGGGTTCGCGCCCGGGTTCGGCTATCTGACAGGGTTGCCCGAGCACCTGCACGTGCCCCGGCGTGCGACCCCGCGAACGAAGGTTCCGGCCGGGGCCTTGGCCCTCGCCGGGCCGTACACCGGGGTATACCCGCGCCCCTCGCCCGGCGGCTGGCAGCTCATCGGGCGGATGGTGGACCCCGGGGCCCTGTGGGACCCGGGCAGGGAGCCGGCGGCGCTGCTCGGGCCCGGGACCGCGGTGCGGTTCGTCCCGGTGGCCCCCGTGCCCCCGTCCCGTGCGGAGGTGCCCTCGGCCCCGTCCCGTGCGGAGGTGCCCTCGGTCCCGTCCCGTGCGGAGGCGGCCTCGGCCCCGTCCCGTGCGGAGGCGCCCCAGGCCCCGTCCCGTGCGGAGGCGCCCCAGGCCCCGTCCCGTGCGGAGGCATCCGGATGACCTCCGCGCGGGGGGCCGCCGCCCTCCACGTCGTCCGACCCGGCGCCCTCACCACCGTCCAGGACGCCGGCCGCCCCGGCTGGGCGCACCTCGGCGTCGGGCGGGCCGGGGCACTGGACGCGCCCGCCGCCCGGCTGGCCAACCGGCTGGCGGGCAACCGGCCGGGCGCCGCCGTCCTGGAGACCACCGTCACCGGGTGCGCCGTCCGCCCCGACCGGGCCGTGGTGGCCGTCGTCGGCGGTGCGGCGAGCCGGGTGACCGTCGACGGGCGGCCCGTGGCGTGGGGCGCGCCCGTGCGGGTTCCGGCGGGCGCGGTGCTGGACGTGGGCGCCGCGGTGAGCGGGGTGCGCGGCTACCTGGCGTTCACGGGCGGCCTGGCGCCGGAACCGGTGCTGGGCAGCCGCTCGGCCGATCTCCTCTCCGGCCTGGGCCCGGCCCCGCTGCGCGAGGGCGACACGCTGCCCCTGGGCGAACCGGCCGGGGAGCCGCCGACCTGCGAAGGCCCCGTGCCCTGGCCCGGCGCCCCCGCCGAGCTGGTGCTGCCCCTCCATCTCGGCCCGCGCCACGCGTGGTTCACGGCCGCCGCGCTGCGTACGCTCACCACCGCGGCCTACCGGGTCTCCCCGCACAGCAACCGCATCGGCCTGCGCACCGAAGGACCGGCCCTGGAGCGGGCACGCGACGGCGAACTGCCCAGCGAGGGCGTGGTGCTGGGGGCGATCCAGGTGCCCCCGGACGGCCGGCCCGTCGTCTTCCTCAACGACCATCCGACGACCGGCGGTTACCCGGTCGTCGGTGTCGTACCGGAAACCGCCCTCGCCGTGGCGGCGCAGGCGGTTCCGGGAACGCGGGTGCGGTTCGTACGGGCGTGAGAAGCGACTCCCAGCGGCCCCTCACGCGCCCTTGAAGCCGCGCAGCCGCAGCGAGTTGCCGACCACGAACACCGAGGAGAACGCCATCGCGGCCCCGGCGATCATCGGATTGAGCAGCCCCGCGGCGGCCAGGGGCAACGCCCCGACGTTGTAGGCGAAGGCCCAGAACAGGTTCGTCCGGATCGTGGAGAGGGTGCGGCGCGAGAGCCGGATGGCGTCGGCGGCGACCCGCAGGTCCCCCCGTACGAGGGTGAGGTCACCGGCCTCGATCGCGGCATCCGTCCCCGTCCCCATGGCCAGGCCCAGGTCGGCCTGGGCGAGGGCGGCGGCGTCGTTGACCCCGTCGCCGACCATGGCCACGCTCCGGCCCTCCCCCTGGAGGCGCTTGACGACGTCCACCTTGTCCTCGGGCATGACCTCGGCGTACACCTGATCGGGGGCAATGCCGACCTCGGCCGCGACCGCCTCGGCGACGGCCCTGTTGTCGCCGGTGAGGAGGATCGGGGTGAGCCCCAGGGCGCGCAGCCGCTCGACGGCCTCGGCGCTGGTGTCCTTCACCGCGTCCGCGACCTCCAGGACCGCCCGCGCCTCCCCGTCCCACGCGACCGTGATGGCTGTACGCCCCGCGCCCTCGGCCTCCGCCTTGGCCCGGGCCAGCCCGTCCGGCAGGTGGATCTCCCACTCACCCAGCAACCGCTCCCGGCCGACGAGGACGGCGTGCCCCTCGACGACGCCCTGGACGCCGAGTCCGGGGATGTTGGCGAAGTCCTCGGGGGTGGGGAGGGTGGTTCCCAGGCGGTCGGTTGCGCCCGCTGCCACGGCTTGGGCGATCGGGTGCTCGGAGGAGTGTTCCAGTGCACCGGCCAGCCGCAGGACGTCGTCCTCGTCCGTGCCT
>NZ_JBIVLW010000013.1:0-187988 GCF_044752765.1 Streptomyces sp. NPDC088706 | reverse complement strand
GTCCCGTTTCACCGGGGCCCTCCGGGCGCTTCCCTTCGTTCTTGCGTTTCCGACTCTATCAGACTCTTTCCTGTCCGATTCCCGGTCGAAGCGGGATGCTTTCGAGGTTCTTCGCTTTCGCGTTTTCCCTTTCCCGGCGGTTCCAACTTTACCAGACTCTTTTCGTTCCGTTTCCGGTCCGAATTCGATTTCCGGTGGCCTGTGGAGTGGCTTTGCCTTTCGGCGGATCCGACTTTATCAGAGATGCGTGGACCGAATGAACAGTCTGCGATTCGAGATAAAGGGGAATCATTTGGCTCTGACAGGATGTACAAGCTTCCCAGCACGAGCGAGATAGACGCTACGCGCTCCGCTCGCATATGTCTAATCCGAGGTAACCGTTTAAATCTACCTCCCCACATCCACCGTGTCAACGGTTTTTGTGGGCGAGGAGGAGACTAGCAGCTCGGCAGGGGGGAACGCACACCCGTGATCACGCTGCGGTGGGAAGCTCGGCGCTGCGTTCGATCGCAGTCAGGTCCCCGGTGTCGCCGACTCGTACCGCGCGGCGGCCCAGGATGTAGACGTAGGCGAGAAAGGCCAGCTCAGCGGCGATGCCAATGGTGATCCGGGACCAGGTCGGCAGGCCTGAGGGGGTCACGAAGCCTTCGATGACTCCGGAGACGAACAGCACCAGGGCCAGGCCGATGGCCATGCCCAGCGCGGCGCGGCCCTGTTGGGCGAGGGCGGTGCGGCGGGTGTGGGGGCCGGGGTCGATCACCGTCCAGCCGAGGCGTAGCCCCGTACCGGCGGCCACGAACACCGCGGTGAGCTCAAGCAGGCCGTGTGGGAGGACCAGTCCGAGGAAGACGTCCAGACGGCCGGCGGAGGACATCAGGCCTATGCCGATACCGAGATTGAGCATGTTGAGGAAGAGGATCCAGATCACCGGTATGCAGAGGAACGCGCCCAGGACCAGGCACATCGCAGCGGCCTGCGCGTTGTTCGTCCATACCTGTGCCGCGAACGAAGCCGCGGGGTGGCTGGAGTAGTAGGTCTCGTACTCTCCGCCCGGCCGGGTCATGGCCCGGAGGTCCTCCGGGGCGGCTATCGCCGCCTGGACCTCGGGGTGTGCGCCGATCCACCAACCCAGGAGCCCGGCCAGGGCCGTGGACAGCACCGCCGTGGGAGCCCACCAGTGCCGGGAGCGGTAGACCGCCGCGGGGAATCCCGCCGTGAGGAAGCGGGCCGCGTCACGCCAGGAGGCCTTGCGGGTGCCCGCGACCGTCGCCCGGGCGCGGGCCGCAAGCTGGGTGAGGCGGGCGGTGAGCAGGGGGTCGGGAGTGGTCGACCGGATCAGCGAGAGATGGGTGGCCGTGCGCTGGTAGAGGACGACGAGCTCGTCCGCTTCCGCGCCCGTCAGGTGGCGCCCCCGGTGCAGGAGGTGGTCGAGGCGGTTCCACTCCGTGCGGTGGGCGGTGACGAAGACGTCGAGGTCCATGGGCGGCTGTTGCTCCAGGCATGGGTGCGTACGGGGCCGTACTACTGCGGCGCGCTGCCGGTCAGCTTGGCAGACTGGGTCCGGCCGGGGGCAAAGAAGGCCGGGGAAGAGTGGGGGGCGCGATGAGTGAGTTGGTGACCGGGGACGCGGTCGTTCTGGGACTGAGGCCGGCGAGGTTGCCGAGCCGGGTCCTGGCGGCGGCGATCGATCTGACGGTGGTCTTCTGCGTCTTCATGCTGGTCTCGGTCGTGGTGGGGATTGCCTCCGTCACCTTGGACGAAGCCGCCGTCGCGGCCATCGGGGTCGCCTTGTTCCTGCTGGTGCTGATCGGGGGGCCGATCGCGGTGGAGACGCTGAGCCACGGACGTTCCCTCGGGAAGCTGGCCTGCGGGCTGCGCGTGGTGCGGGACGACGGCGGGCCCATCCGGTTCCGGCACGTGCTCGTACGGGGGGCGATGGGGGCCGTGGAGATCCTGATGACGTTCGGGGTCGTGGCCTCGATCGCGTCGCTGGTGTCGGCACGCGGGCGGCGGCTCGGTGATGTCTTCGCGGGGACGCTGGTCATCCGGGAGCGAGTGGCCGCCAAGCGGTCGCCGGCCGTGCCGCCGCCCCCTCCGTGGTTGGTCGGCCGGTTCGTGCAGCTCGATCTGTCGGCCGTGCCGGACGAGCTCTGGCTGGCGATACGGCAGTACCTGACACGGATACATGAGCTGGACCCCGGCGTAGGCGGCTCGATCGCGGGGCGGCTGGCCGACGAGCTGGTGGCGCGGACGGGGATCGCCCCGCCCCAGGGGATCCCGGCGGCCGCGTTCCTGGGCGCGGTGGTTCATGAACGGCAGGCGCGCGATGCCCGGCGGGTGTTCGCGGGGGCGCGGGTCGCGTCCTCCGCGGTACCGGTACCGGTGCCTGTCGGCGGGGCGGCGGGGGTTGCCTGGCCCGTGGGGTCCTTGGGGCCCGAGGGGTCCGTGGGGTCCGCCGGAGTCGCCGGAGTCGTGGGGTCCGCCGGAGTCGCCGGAGTCGCGGGATCCGCCGGAGCCGTGGGGTCCGTGGCGCCTGCCGGGCCTGTTACGTCTGTCGGGTCAGGGTCCTCCGGAGCGGGTGCGCCTGCTGGGGCTGCTGGTCCTGGGGGTGAGGGCCGGAAGGACGCGGGAGTCTCCTCGGCCGGGTTCGCTCCGCCCGGTTAGCCGGAGTTTTCGGCGGCGCGGGGGGACGGGGGTGTCTCCAGGTGCTCCAGCTCGATGCCCGGTGCCGCGAGGACCACGTCTCCGGCCACGTGGACGGTGTGCCGGTCCCCGGTGTCCAGGGCGCTGACCTGGTATTCGTCCACGATCAGGGGGCTGTTGTCAGTGGCGTGCGCTTCACTGTTCACCAGAGCCCAGGACTGGTCGTTGGTACGGGGCGCGAGGACCGGGTCCGTGAAGGTGACCACGCGGACGCGGGTCTCGGGGGAAGCGGGGGTGAGACGCAGCAGTCGGGTCAGGGCGACGAGGAACGCGGGGGATGTTCCGGAGAAGGCGTGGGCGCGGACGTTGCCCTCGGTGGCGTGCGTGCCGGTCGGATCGGTGCGGACCCAGGTGACGCCTTCCAGGGTGGCTCCCCGTACCTGCCAGCTCGCGGAGTGGAGTTCGAGACGGATCGGCCTGCCCAGTTCGTCCAGGGCCAGGTCGACGGAGCCGAGGTGGTCGCCCGAGGGGGACGTGGTCTGGGAGACGTAGCGCCAGCCGGAGGGGCCGGGGGCGCAGTGGAAGTGTTCTTCGCCGAGGGGGGTGTGATCGTGAAGATCGTGGAGCGAATACCTGCCGCGGGGCATGGGGTCCTTCGGGTTCCTCGGGCGCTACGGAGGCGGTAACGGGGCAGGCCCCCGACACGGGGGTGCGGGGGCCTGTCTCGTCAGCCGCCTACTACTGGCCGCTGCTTGGTACGTGCTGCTGAGGCTGGGTGCCGCCGGACGGCCGGGAGGAGATGGTGCCGCCTCCTGGCCGCCGACGGAGCCGGATCAGTAGCGGTAGTGGTCGGGCTTGTACGGGCCGTCGACCTCGACGCCGATGTACGCCGCCTGCTCGGGGCGGAGCGTCGTCAGCTTGACGCCGAGGGCGTCAAGGTGGAGTCGGGCGACCTTCTCGTCCAGGTGCTTGGGCAGCACGTAGACGTCGGTCGGGTACTCCTCGGGCTTCGTGAAGAGCTCGATCTGCGCCAGGGTCTGGTCGGCGAAGGAGTTCGACATCACGAAGGACGGGTGGCCGGTCGCGTTGCCGAGGTTCAGCAGGCGGCCCTCGGAGAGCACGATGAGGACCTTGCCGTCGGGGAACTTCCAGGTGTGGACCTGGGGCTTGACCTCGTCCTTGACGATCCCGTCGATGGCGGCCAGGCCGGCCATGTCGATCTCGTTGTCGAAGTGGCCGATGTTCCCGACGATGGCCTGGTGCTTCATCTTGGCCATGTCCGCGGCCATGATGATGTCCTTGTTCCCCGTCGTGGTGATGAAGATGTCGCCCTGCTCCACCACGTCGTCGAGGGTGGCGACCTGGTAGCCGTCCATCGCCGCCTGCAGCGCGCAGATCGGGTCGATCTCCGTGATGATCACGCGGGCGCCCTGGCCACGGAGGGACTCCGCGCAGCCCTTGCCCACGTCGCCGTAGCCGAAGACGACGGCGGTCTTGCCACCGATCAGGACGTCAGTGGCGCGGTTGATGCCGTCGATCAGGGAGTGGCGGCAGCCGTACTTGTTGTCGAACTTCGACTTGGTGACCGCGTCGTTCACATTGATCGCGGGGAACAGGAGGGTGCCGTCACGGTGCATCTCGTAGAGGCGGTGGACACCGGTGGTGGTCTCCTCCGTGACGCCGCGGATCTCGGACGCCAGCTGGGTCCACTTCTGCGGGGCCTCGCCGAGGGTGCGGTTCAGCAGGGTGAGGATGTGGGCGTACTCCTCGCTGTCCGCCGTCGACGGGTCCGGGGCCGCGCCGGCCTTCTCGAACTCGACGCCCTTGTGGACGAGGAGGGTGGCGTCGCCACCGTCGTCCAGGATCATGTTCGGGCCGCCGGTGGGGGTGTTCGGCCAGGTCAGCGCCTGCTCCGTGCACCACCAGTACTCCTCCAGCGTCTCGCCCTTCCAGGCGAAGACCGGGACGCCCGCGGGGGCCTCCGGGGTGCCGTTCGGGCCGACGGCGATGGCCGCGGCGGCGTGGTCCTGGGTGGAGAAGATGTTGCAGGAAGCCCAGCGGACATCGGCGCCCAGGGCGACGAGGGTCTCGATGAGTACGGCGGTCTGCACGGTCATGTGCAGCGAGCCGGTGATCCGGGCGCCGGCCAGCGGCTGGGCGGCGGCGAACTCCTTGCGGATCGACATCAGGCCGGGCATCTCGTGCTCGGCGAGAGTGATCTCCTTGCGGCCGAAGGCGGCGAGAGAAAGGTCGGCGACCTTGAAGTCCTGGCGGTTGGTGACCGTCGTCATAACGGGGCTGCTCCTCGTGATGGGTCGAGGTGGGCTGTCTGGGCTGACTCTGCGGCGACGGACACACGAATGCCCGAGCGCGTTCGCAGTGCAGTCCGTCGGAGGCCCTCTGTCCCTCGCCCGGCTCGCGTCCGCGGACCGGTCGACCGCCATCAGCAGCGACGTCTGTTCCGTATCCGAATCTACACCGAACGGCCCAGTGACCCCCAGCCCGTTCGTGGAGCCGGGCATGTGTGAGGGGTCACCGGGCCGATCGGGGCCGGTGTGCGGTGGGTCAGTGGCCGAGATCCTTCGGGGCCCTGGGGCCCTTCGGGGCCGGGGCGTCGGAATCATTCGGGGCCGGTGCGCCAGGTGTGTTGCCCTGGTTGGTGCCGGCAGCGGCTTCCGCGTTGAAGATGTCCGGCTCCAGGTAGATCACCCGGGCGATCGGGACGGCCTCGCGGATCCGATTCTCGGCGGCGTTGATGGCGTGGGCGACCTCGGACGCGGTGTCGTCGTGCCGGACCGCGATCTTGGCGGCGACCAGCAGTTCCTCGGGGCCGAGGTGGAGGGTGCGCATGTGGATGATGCCGGTGACGGTCTCACCGTCCACCACGGCCGCCTTGATCTTCTCGACCTCTTCCAGGCCGGCCGACTCCCCCAGCAGGAGGGACTTCGTCTCGACGGCGAGGATGATCGCGATGACGATCAGCAGGACGCCGATGCACAGGGTGCCGATGCCGTCCCATACGCCGTTGCCGGTGGCGAGGGCGAGACCGACGCCTCCGAGAGCGAGGATCAGGCCGACGAGGGCGCCGAGGTCCTCCAGGAGGACGACCGGGAGTTCGGGTGCCTTGGAGCGGCGGACGAACTCGGTCCAGGAGCGGTTGCCGCGCGTCTGGTTGGACTCCTTGATCGCGGTACGGAAGGAGAAGATCTCGGCGATGATCGCGAAGACCAGGACCCCGACCGGCCAGTACCAGGCCGTGATCTCGTGCGGGTGCTTGATCTTCTCGTAGCCCTCGTAGACCGCGAACATGCCACCGACCGAGAAGAGGACGATGGAGACGAGGAAGGCGTAGATGTAGCGCTCACGCCCGTAGCCGAACGGGTGCTCCGGGGTGGCCTCCCGCTTGGCTCTCTTGCCGCCGAGCAGCAGAAGGCCCTGGTTGCCCGAGTCGGCGAGCGAGTGGACGCTCTCCGCGAGCATCGACGAGGAACCACTGAAGAGGAACGCTACGAATTTGGCCACGGCGATCGAGAGGTTGGCGGCGAGTGCCGCCACGATCGCCTTGGTTCCGCCTGACGCGCTCATAGGTGCGTGGTGTCCCTTCGTCGGTGTGCGGCAGGTGGCGCCGCGGTACGGCGGCACATTGTTGCAGCCACGGAGAGGGACGCTGGGTCAGGCCGCCACCGTGGCACGGAAGAGTGTGCCCGATCCCGCGGCTTCCACCGCTTCACCGGCCGGTACGTAGACGGACTGCCCCGGGGACAGGTCCAGTTCGCCGACCCGTACGGTGCCTGCGGTGCAGAGCAGGATCTGGGGGGCGGCGGCGGTCAGTGCGGTGGGCGCGGCACCGGACGCGAGGGTGTAGCGGGACAGGGCGAACTCGTCGACGGGGGTGTCGTACCGCTCCTCGCCGGAAGGTGAGGCCTCGGGGCGCAGGACGCCGGGTTCGGCGGCCTCGAAGCGGACAACGCGCAGGAGTTCGGGGACGTCGATGTGCTTGGGGGTGAGGCCGCAGCGCAGCACGTTGTCCGAGTTGGCCATGATCTCGACGCCGAGGCCGCCGAGATAGGCGTGCGGGACGCCGGCGCCGAGGAACAGGGCCTCGCCGGGCTGGAGTTGTACGTAGTTCAGCAGCATCGCGGCGAGGACGCCGGGGTCACCGGGGTAGTGGTGGGCGATGCGGGCGTACGGGGCGTGGGCGCCGCCGAGGCGCTCAGCGGCGGCGGCCGCCTCGGCCACGGTGTCGGCCACCTCCGCCGGGTCGGCGCCGAGGATCGCCGTGAGCACCTCGCGGAGGGCGGCTTCCTCGGGGTGGGCGCGCAGGAGGTCCACGTACGGCTTCAGGGAGTCGACTCCGAGTGCCTCCATCGCATCCGCCGCCTCGGTGGGCCTGCGAAAGCCGCAGAGGCCGTCGAAAGGCGTGAGGGCGCAGATCAGCTCGGGCTTGTGCTTCGCGTCCTTGTACGTGCGGTGGGGGGCGTCGATCGGGACGCCCCGGGTCTCCTCGTCCTCATATCCCTTCCGGGCCTGGTCCAGGTCGGGATGGACCTGGAGGGAGAGGGGGGCGCCGGCCGCGAGCAGCTTGAGGAGGAAGGGGAGGCGGGGGCCGAACCTGGCGACGGTGGCCGCGCCGAGCTCCCCTTCGGGGTCGGCCGCGATGACGTCGGTGAGGGCGAGCTGTGGCTGCGTGGTGTTGGTGGTGTTGGTGGTGTTGGGCGCGCCGGTGGTGTTGGTCGCGCCGGGGGTGTCGGTCGTGGTCACGGGGCGGGTTATGCGGGATGGGGCCCCTGGATGGGCGCCCATCCACAGCTCGGCCTGCGGTTCGCCGGTGGGGGCGGTGCCGAGCAGGGCCGGGATGGCCGTGGTGGAGCCCCAGGCGTAGGGGCGCACGGTGTTGGACAGCCGGTCCATGGAGTCGTCCTCGGGATCGTGCGGGGGGCTGGGGCGGGGGCGGGGAGCGAGAAGGAGGGCGGTGCGCGGGGGCAGTGCGACCGGGGTGGCGTTTGGTGGGTGGGCCGGGGGGCGATGGTGGTGGGGTGCGGTGCCGTGGGGCGGGCCGGGGCGATGGTGGTGGGGTGGGGCGGCCTTGTCAGGTGGGTGTCGAGGCCAGGGAGAGGTAGACCGCCGCGAAGTCCGTGATCGCAAGTAGTTCGGCCAGAGCTTCCAGTTCGCTGCCCTCGTCCGGTTCCAGTTCGCTGACCGCTGTGTCGTGGCTGAGCGCCAGCTCGCGCGCGGCCGGATAGGCGCTGAGACCGCCCGTGGGGCGGTCCCGGAGCAGGACGACTCTGGCTCTGAGGGTCTCGCCCTCGTCCACCCGGTCGCGGAAGAAGTCGTCCGGGTCCGCGCCGGCCGCGAAGTCCCCCGCGAGGAGGGTGCCGTGCGAGGGCAGGGCCTCGGGGAGTTCGGCGGCGAGGGCGGGGCGGCCCGCGAGTTCGGAGAGTACGGCGGCGAAGCGGCGGCCGACCGGGCCCGCCGCGTCGCCCTCCGTCCACAGCAGCGGCAGGCTGTCGGCGAGCTCGGCGGCGAGCGTCTTGGCCGGGTTGCTGTACGTGGCGATGGCCGGGCCGCAGCGTTCCGCTGTGCGGTCCAGGCGGTCGGCCACCTTATGCAGCTCCTCGGCGGGGGCGGTCACCAGGCCGACTCGGTCGAGCAGGGCCAGCAGCGGGGTGAGCAGCGCCCACAGGGTGCCGGGACCGGCGGCCGAGGTCTCCGCGTCGTACTCGCCGTGCGGGGCGGCCGCCATCGGTACGACCAGGCCGTGCACCCCGTCGACCGCGTCGCGCAGCGGGGAGCGGGTGGGGGCGACGGCGACCACGGTGCAGCCGCGGCGGTACGCCTGCTCGGCGAGGAGGGCGAGGCCCGGCTCGGAACCGTCGGCGGTCGCAATGAGGAGGAGGTCCACGGAGCCGGCCCAGCCGGGCAGGGCCCAGCGCAGGGCGCCGGGGGCGGGCGCGACGCCCGTGGGGTGGATACGGGTCACCGGGGCCGCCGCGCCCGCCAGCGCGCCGATCAGGTCGGCGACGCCGGATGCCGCGGTGCCGGGGCCCGCGACGAGGACGGCGCGGGGGCGGCCCTCCGGGGTCAGACCGCCGATGCCGGCCTCGGCGGCGTGCCGGGCGGCGGTGCGGACCCGAGCGCCCGCTTCGGCGGCGCCGCGGAGCAGGTCGCGTCGGTCGGCCCTGGCCAGGGCTTCCGGGGCGTCGAGCAAGGACTCGTCGAGCATGGCGGTGGGCCTCCGATCACCGGGTGGGGTGCGGGATGCGGGTGCGGGGCTCCGTGGCGGCGGGGGTGGGAACGGGCGCCTGTGCTGGGGTGCGCCCTGGTCCGGTCCTGCGTGCCGCGCGGGGGCGTGCCCGTACGCGCTTCGCTCGCGGTCAGGCGGGTCGGCGGGCCTCGTCGACGAGCAGGACCGGGATGCCGTCGCGGACCGGGTAGGCCAGGCCGCAGTCGGCGCCGGTGCAGACCAGCTCCGGGCTGTCGGCCGCGGTGCGGTCGTCGAGCGGGGAGTGACAGGCCGGGCAGGCCAGGATCTCCAGGAGGCCGGCTTCGAGCGGCATGGGTGGGTCCCTTCGAGCGGTGCGATATCTGATTCACGTGGATCAGGCGTCGTCAGCCTACCGCTGGGGGGACGGGGGCGCGGCCCGGCCGGGGGTGGGGGGCGGGTGCGGGGCGGGGGCCGGGTGGCGGGTGCGGGGCGGGGGCCGGGTGGCGGGTGCGGGGCGGGGGCCGGGTGGCGGGCCTGTCCCCTACCCGCCCCTTCCCGAAACCGGGGCTCCGCCCCGGGCCCCCTTTGTCCTCAAGCGCCGGACGGGCTGGAGGTTCGGGGCTCCGCCCCCGCCTCCTTGTCCTTAAGCGCCGCACAGGCTGGAGGTTCGGGGCTCCGCCCCGGACCCCGCTCCTCAAACGCCGGAGGGGCTGGTTCGGGAACCGCCGGAGAGGCTGGAGCAGGGCCACCCGAGGGGACGAGGGGCAGGGCCGCCGGAAGGCCGGCGCAGGGCCACCGGAGGGGCTGGGGCGAGGCCGCCGGGGTGTTGGAGCAGGGTCCCAGCGCGTGGAAGGTCGCCGGAGTGGTTCAGGTTCTGATCAGGGCCAATACCTCGTCCCGTACCTTCGCCATCGTTCCCTCGTCCCTTGCCTCCACGTTCAGGCGCAGCAGCGGTTCCGTGTTGGAGGCGCGGAGGTTGAACCACCAGTCCGTGGACGTGACCGTCAGGCCGTCCAGGTCGTCGAAGGTGATGTCGTCGCGCTCGCCGTAGGCGGACCTGATGGTGGTCAGGCTGGCCTGCTGGTCGGCGACCGTGGAGTTGATCTCGCCTGAGCCGGCGTAGCGGTCGTAAGCGGCGACCAGTTCCGAGAGAGGGGCGGTCTGGCCACCCAGGGCGGCCAGGACGTGGAGGGCGGCGAGCATGCCCGTGTCGGCGTTCCAGAAGTCGCGGAAGTAGTAGTGCGCCGAGTGCTCGCCGCCGAAGATCGCGCCGTGCTCGGCCATCTCCGTCTTGATGAAGGAGTGGCCGACCCGGGTGCGGACCGCCGTGCCGCCGTTCTCGCGGACCACCTCAGGGACCGACCAGGAGGTGATCAAGTTGTGGATGACCGTGCCCTCGCCGCCGTTGCGGGCCAGTTCCCGGGCGGCCACCAGGGCAGTGATCGCGGAGGGGGAGACGCCCGCGCCCCGTTCGTCGACGACGAAGCAGCGGTCCGCGTCGCCGTCGAAGGCAAGGCCGAGGTCGGCGCCCTCGGCGAGGACGCGGGCCTGGAGGTCGACGATGTTCTTCGGGTCGAGGGGGTTGGCCTCGTGGTTCGGGAACGTGCCGTCCAGGTCGAAGTAGAGGGGGACGAGGTCGAGGGGCAGGCCCTCGAAGACCGTGGGCACCGTGTGGCCGCCCATGCCGTTGCCCGCGTCGACCACGACCTTCAGAGGGCGGATGGAGGTGAGGTCGACCAGGCCCAGGAGATGGGCCGCGTAGTCGGTGAGGGTGTCTCGTTCCGTGATGGTGCCGGGGGTCGTGGCGGGCGCGGGCCGCGGGGCGCCTTCCGACCACTGCTCCACCAGCGTGCGGATCTCCTTCAGGCCCGTGTCCTGGCCGACCGGCGCGGCTCCCGCCCGGCACATCTTGATGCCGTTGTACTGCGCGGGGTTGTGCGAGGCCGTGAACATCGCGCCCGGGAGGTCCAGCGCCCCCGACGCGTAGTACAGCTGGTCCGTCGAGCAGAGGCCGATGAGCGTGACGTCCGCGCCCCGGGCCGCCGCACCCCGGGCGAACGCGCCGGACAGCCCTGGGGACGTGGGGCGCATGTCATGGCCGATCACGATCGCGTCAGCTGCCGTGACCTGGACGAACGCGGATCCGAACAGCTCGGCCAGCGACTCGTCCCACTGGTCGGGCACCACGCCACGTACGTCGTACGCCTTCACGAGCTGCGACAGATCAGCAACCACGGCCGGTCCTCCTGGTGTTTACGGAGGGTCCAAACTACCCGGCGGGGCAATACCTCAAGTGGTGGCCTCAGGAGTCGGGGGAGCGCAGGACTCTCAGGTGGCCTCGGCGGGCGACCTCCACCGGGTCCGCGGCGCGGGGGCCCCGGCCTCCGCCCTCCGGCCCGCGGTCGTGCGGCCGGGCCGCTTCCCGTACCGCGTTGGCGAGGGCTTCGAGGTCGTCACCGCTGGGGTGCGCGGGCGCGGAGCCGTCGGAGAGGCGCACCACCTCCCAGCCGCGCGGCGCGGTCAGCCGCTCACTGTGCTCGGCACAGAGGTCGTAGCAGTGGGGCTCGGCGTAGGTGGCGAGCGGGCCGAGGACCGCAGTCGAATCGGCATAGACGTACGTCAGTGTCGCGACGGCAGGGCGGCCGCACGCGGTGCGCGAACAGCGACGTACAGGGCTCACGATGTTGGACGGTACCGCACTCTTGAGCGGGCTGCGACGACTCTCCCCCGGCTCACCCCGCCGTGTCGCCCTGTGGTCCCCACCACACCCCGGACCCCGGCCACCCGCCTGACCTGCGTCGCCCCTCCTCCACGGTGTGCGCCGGGCGGCTCCGGTGGGCGTGCGCCGGGGCGGACGCCGACGTCCCACGCACCGCCGTGATCGGATCAGGGGCCTGAAAACGGCTCAACCTTGGCCTGAATGTTCAACTGCGGACATCGGGGTGGACAGCGGGAATGTCCGGCCGGGGGAAACGGCCACGGGCCGAGTCCTCGGCACGATCGAGCCGTCCCGGGGAGCGTTACGCTGCGTCGGTGATGGACAGCCCCGTACCTCCCCCCCACTCGTTCGAGCCGCGGCCCCGGCGCCGCGACCGTCATGGCCGCGGTATGCGGGGGCCGGTCGCGCCACCCCAGGTGCCGCTGTCGGCCAGCCGGGGCGAGATCTTCCGCGATCTGGTCCAGGACTCGGTGGAGCGGCTGGAGCGGCGTTGGCCTCAGCTGGCCGAGGTCGACTTCGTCGTCCTGGACGTGCCCGACAACCTGGAGGAGAGCGTTCCGCTCGGCAGCGCCGTAGCGGCGGCCAAGGGGCGGCCCGCGCAGATCGTCGTCTACCGGCGGCCCGTCGAGATCCGCACCAAGAGCCGCGACGAGCGCGCGCTCCTGGTCCACGAGGTCGTCGTCGAGCAGGTCGCCGAGCTCCTGGGGCTGGCCCCGGAGTCGGTCGATCCCCGGTACGGGCAGGACTAGCCTCCGGGCGGGGAGGGCTGTTCAGTCGTCCAGTACCGGACAGGTCCCGGCAGTCATCCCCTGCCGGCCCTACCGGCAGGTCCCGTCAGTCGTCCCCTACCGGCCCTACCGGCAGGCCCCGTCAGTCGTCCAGTACCGACAGGTCCTGCTGCGCCGACGGCACCACGACCGTGCCGCCGTCGTCCGGCAGCGTCTGCACCGTGAACATCTGTACGCCGCCCGCCGGCAGGACCAGCGACCGTGACGCGTGCACCGGCCCGCCGGACACCGTCTCGACGGTCAGCGCGTACGAGCCCTTGAGGCCGGCCGGGGGCTTCGGGGTGACGGCCGTCGTCGTACCGGCCTTCACCGTGTACGTCTCGACGGCCGGTTCGCCGCCCCCGCTCCCCGCCGACGCGGTGACCTTCACCTTCGCCTCGGCACCCGGCGCCGCGAGGGAGAGCGTCGAGCCCTTGGCCCGGTTGTCGGTGACGCTCGCCCGGGCGCCCACGGGGCCGGTGGCCGGGATGTAGGCGTACTCCTGCTTGGCGCCGGTGCCCCGGACCACGAGCAGGGCGGCCACGATCGGGGTCGCCCGGTCCTTCTCGACCGGGGTCAGGCGCAGGGAGCCCGGTTCGCCCCGGGTGATGTCCTTCAGGTCGATCGTCGCGGTCATCCCGGACTTGACGTGGAGGGTGTCGTTGCCTGCCGGGGAGAATGTCGTGTTCTTCCCCATCAGCTGGACCTTCACGTCCGCGTCGTTCTCGCCGGGCGCGAACGCGACCAGCTGTACGGAGGTGGCGTCGGCCGGGATGCCGGGCATCACCAGGGTGCCGGAGGGGTCCGCGGCCGGCGTGAGCCAGTCGGTGCCCGAGCCGTCGTCGGCGGTCAGGACGACCGCGCCGACCCGGCCGGAGCGGGTGGTGACGTGGGCCGTCAGATCGTTGACGGCCTCGTCGGTGAGGGTGGAGAGCAGGACCGCGACGCTGGAGCGGGCGGGCACGGTGATGCCGTCGCCCACCTCGGACGTGACCGCGCCCTTGGCCCCGAACAGCTCGATGTCGGCCACGGCCGCGCTGTCGTCGGGGTTGGTGAGGTGGAGGTAGTCCTGGCGGGAGCGCGCGGTGCTCACGCCGGGGAACCAGAAGTCGGTGTCCGGGGCGGTGCAGCGGACCCCGAGGAGGCCGCGGGCGCCACCCGCCGTGACCGTGGTGGTCTGCTGGGCGGCCCAGCCGGGGGCGAGCTTGCCGGTGGCCGTGCCCACGAGGGCCGGGGCGCCGGAGCCGTCCGCCTCGGCGAGGACCGGCTTTCCGGGCTCCTTCACGGCGAGGACCGGCTTGTCGGCCGTCGCCTTCGCCTTCTTCGCGGCCTCCTCGGCCTTCTTGACCTTCTTCGGGTCGGTCTCGGCCTCGTCGTCGAGGACCGGCAGCGCGGGCTTCAGCTCGGCGGTGCCCTCCGTGCTCCCGCCCTTCCCGGTGCCTTCTCCGGGCGGGGTGAACGAGGTGTACTGCGTCTCGGCGAGGTCGGAGGTGCTGGGCGCGGGGCAGACCAGGCTGGAGCGTTCGACCGGCAGCGAGGAGGCGGCCCTGGCCTCGGCGGCGGCCGGGCCGTCGGGTGCGGTGAGCGTGGCGAAGCCGGTGATGGCGGCCAGGGCGACGGTGCCCGCGATGAGGGACAGGTGGGTGGACTTCACTCGGACTCGCCTCGCGTTGCGTTACGGGTCTGCCAGGGGGTCTGGCCCGGGGCCGGGGTGTCGGGGTGCTCGCCGTTCTCGGCAGGGTGCGGGGCGGGATCGGCGTACGGGGGCTGCTCCCCGGTGTACCGGCCGTACTGGCCGTATGGGCCGGGGCTGCCGTACGGGTCGCCGTCACCGTGCTCGGCGCCGTACTGCGGCTGCTGCGGCTGCTGCGGTTGTTGTTGCTGGGGCTGTTGTTGCTGGGGCTGTTGTCCGTACGGGTCCTGGGTGTCGTAGCCGCCCGCGTCCCCGTAGCCGGAGGAGTAGCCGGTGTCCTGCTGGGCGTACGGGTCCTGCTGGTACGTGGCGTAGTCGCCCTGCTGGTAGGGGGCCGCGGTCTGCCGGCCGTCCCACTTCCCGTAACTCTGCTGCGGGAGCGCCGCGTAGCCGCCGGTGCTGTCCTGCGGGTCGTAGCCATCCTGCGAGTCGTAGCCGGGCTGCGGGTGGTAGCCGCTGCTCTCGGCGTACGGGGCGGTGTCCTCGGCGTACGGGGCGGTGTCCTCGGCGTACGGGGCGGTGTCCTCGGCGTACGGGTCGGTGCTCTGCTGGCCGGGGATGTACTCCCCCGGGCCGGCGGCTGCTTCCGCCGAGGCCGGTGGGGTCGGTGGGACTGGAGGTACGGCGGGCGGTGCGGCGGGCGGCGGTGACGGGGCCTGGCCGGGGCCGTCGGCCGGGTAGCGGTCCGCCGTCGACCCGGCCGTCTCCTCGGCCGCCTCTGCCTCCGCCTCGGCCACCGCGCGGAGCCTGCGGGCGCGGCGGCCGTCGCCTTCGGCCGCGTCCGCGGCGGGCGCGAGCGACTCCTCGGACAGGTCGTCGTCGATCTCCCGGCGGCGGCCCGGCAGCGCCATGACCACCAGGACCAGGGCGAGCGCGCCCTGCGCCCAGAGCCAGACGGTGTGCGTGAACGGGGCGTCGTAGGTGAGGTCCAGGCGGCCGCCGCCCGCGGGCAGTTCGAAGCCCTGGGCCCAACCGTCGACGGTCACGCGGGTCAGCGGCTTGCCGTCGATCGTGGCCTGCCAGCCGGGTGCGGCCTCGTCTGCGATCCGCAGGATGCGGCCCTCGTCGCCGGCCGGGATCCCGGAGTGCGCCTCGACGGGCCCGGAGCCGACCGGAAGGCGCTCGCCCTCACCGCCCGCCGGGACCGCCATCACGCGGGCGACCTGACGGTCCACCCGCCACAGGGCGCTGCCGTCCAGCTGGCTGAGGCGGCTGAGGCCGGGGGTGGTGTCGAGGACGCGGCTCATCTGGCGCGGTGCTCCGTCGCGTACGAGGACGTAACGGATGGCGAAGTTGCCGAGCTGGCCGCCCTGGTCGGCGCCGGAGCCCGCGACCAAATTGGCGACGACCTTGTCGAGCCGGCTGTTGCTGCCCGCCGCCTCGGTCAGCTCGCCGTCGCCGAGGCGGGCGCCGGAGCCACGGACCAGGCTGTACGAGACGGACTCGGGCGAGGTGCCGCCGAGGACCAGGGTCCGCGCCTGGTCGCGGGTCGAGCTCTCCTCGGCCACGAACGCGGGCACCTGTACGGGGTCGCGGCGCTCCAGAGGACCGTCCGCGCCGCCGACCATCCAGCCGAACGCGGCCAGGACCGGGGCGAGCCCGGCGGCCAGGGCAATCAGGGCCGCGACGGGCTGGCGCCAGCCGAAGCTCTGCTCGGCCACCCGGATCCGGGCGCCGTCCGCGCCGACGAGCGCGGCGGCGATCAGGGCGGCGCCGTAGACGAGGGTGGCCGGTCCGGCCCACGTGGAGCCGTTGGCGAGGGCCGCGAAGAGCAGGCCGACGAGCGCGGTCACCCATGCGGCCCGGACGGCGAACTGCCGCTCGCCGCGCAGCAGGGCGGCGAGCGCCGCCAGCACGATGCCGAGCAGCAGGACACCGCCCGCCGCGTTGGGGCCGCCGGGGCTGATCCCGAGCAGGTCGAGCGCCGAGGCCTCCCCCGTACCGATGTCCAGGCCCGCTTCCCGCAGGAACGCGGACGGGTCGGTGAGGAGGGTGAGCGACCAGGGGGCCAGGGCCAGCATCGGGGTGCCGACGGCGGCGAGGAAGCGGAGCCCGTACGCCGTGATGTCGCGGCGGCGCAGCACCAGCACACCGAGGCCGAGGAGCACGGCGAGCGGCCAGACGACCGGGGTGAACGCCGTCGTGACCGTGAGGAGCAGGGCGTAGGCCCAGGTCGCGCGCCAGCTGCCGCGCGCCGCGTCCGGGCCGCCACCGCCCCGCAGCCCGTGGGCGGCGACGGCGGCGCGGGCGATCAGCGGGAGCAGGACGAGCAGGACGGCGGTGCCGAGGCGGCCGGTGGCCAGGGCGCCGGTCGCGGCGGGCAGGAAGGCGTACGCGACGCTCGCCCAGGCCCGCAGCAGCCGGGAGGGGAGCAGCGGCCGGGAGGCGAAGTACGCGGTGAGCCCGGCCAGCGGGACCGAGCAGACCAGCAGGACGGCGACGGCGAAGCCGGTGGAGCCGAGGAAGAGGGCCGACAGGGCGGCGAGCAGCGCGAGGTAGGGCGGGGCGGTCTCGGTGGAGCCGGTGGAGATCGTGTGCCAGGCGTCCGCGTACCGGCCCCAGAGCTCGCCGGCCTCCGCGGGGGCGGGCAGCAGCGCGCCGCCCGCCAGGGAGCCGCCGGAGAGCAGGTCGCGGCAGGCGATGAGGGAGACCACGAGCAGCAGCGCGAAGAGGACCGGGCCGGGTTTGCGGCCGATCCGCTTGAGCCGCGCGAACTGGTCGACCTCCAGGAAGTCGGCGTCGTCGCCGCCGGGCCCGGACTCGACGGCCCCGTGCCGTGATCCGCCGGACTCTGCCTCGCCCCGGCCGCCGAAGTTGCCCGCGACCTGTTCGACGGTGGCCCGGACGGTGGCGCCCGGCGGCGGGAAGAGCGCGCGCAGCTCGGCCGCGTCGACCACGCCCTTGCCCCGGGCGCGGCGGGCGGCGAGGACGCGGCCCGGCCGCAGGAGGGTGCCCAGGAGGCCGGTGACCTCGTCGAGCGCCTGGCCGGGAACCTTGCCGACGAGGTAGGCGAGCGTACGGAGCAGGGTGCCGACGAGGAGCCGGAGCAGAACCCAGGGCAGGGCCTTGCCGCGGGCGTTGACGAGCATCGTGTAGACCGCGCCCGCCTTGTCGACGCGGTGCGGGCCGACGACCGAGCGGCCGGCGCAGTCGATAGGGCGGCGCTCGCGGGCGGAGGCCTCGGCGTGGCGCAGGACGGCGTCCGGGGCGACGAGGACCCGGTGCCCGGCCAGGTGGGCGCGCCAGCACAGGTCCACGTCGTCGCGCATCAGGGGGAGGCCGCGGTCGAAGCCGCCGAGCTCCTCGTAGACGTCGCGGCGGATGAGCATGCCGGCGGAGGAGACGGAGAGGACGGTACGGACCTGGTCGTGCTGGCCCTGGTCCTGTTCGCGGCGGTCCAGGCCGGTCCAGCGGCGGCCGCTGTTGGCGATGGAGACGCCGACTTCGAGGAGCTGCTTGCGGTCGTACCAGCCGCGCAGCTTGGGGCCGACGATCGCGGCGTGCCGGTCGGTGTCGACGACGCGCAGCATCTCGGCGAGCGCGTCCGGTTCGGGTGCGCAGTCGTCGTGGAGCAGCCAGAGCCACTGGACCGGTTCGCCGTGCGGCAGCTCCGGCAGGTCGTAGTTCTCGTCCACCCAGGTCCGGGTTGCCGGGTCCCAGCCGCCGGGGCGCTTGAGGTACGGCAGGTCGTCCGGGGTCAACGCACCGGCGGTGCGGACCGCCTCGTCGACGGCGGTGCCGAAGCTCGTACGGCGGGCGAGGTGCAGGACGCGGTCGCCGCCGAGCGCCTCCGTGACCAGCCGGGCGGAGTCGTCGGCGCTGCCGGTGTCGGCGGCGACGGCGTTCTGTACGGGGCGTTCCTGCCCGAGCAGCCCGGCCAGCACGTCGGGCAGCCAGCGCGCACCGTCGTGGGAGACGAGCACGGCGGTGACGACGTGCCGGGGGAACTCTGGGGCGGCGGCGGCCGCGTTCGGCGCCGCCGAGTGGCTGTGCACGGACATCGAGGTACGGGCCCTCCGGCCGGGTCCGGGGGCGTATCCCCGGGGGCTGCATCGGTGTACACGCGCGCCCCGGCGGGGCGTTGGCGCATCTCGGACGGGGCCCCACACTAACGGTACGGATACCTGGTGGTGGCCCCGAGCGGGTGAAGGAGCGGGAAATGCCGGGGCCGGAAATCTCCGGGGCGGGAAACGCCCGCGGCCCGTCGTCCGCTCCCCGGGGAGGGAGTGATGGACGACGGGCCGTCGGTGGGTGGTCCTGGGGAGCCCTGCTCGGGAAAGGGCTGCCGGGGGCCGGGTAGTAGCCGGGTAGTAGCGGAGCGGAGCGGTATCGCTGCCTTCTTCAGGTGCCGGGTCCGGATCGCTGCCCTCTCAGGGCGCCGGGTCTGGATCACGCCCTCTTGGGGGTGCGGGCCTGGATCGCCGCCCTCTTGGGGGTGCGGGCCTGGATCGCCGCCCTCTTCAGGCGCCGGTCTAGATCGCCGCCTTCTTCAGGCGCCGGTCTAGATCGCCGCCTTCTTCAGGCGCCGGCGTTCCCGCTCGGAGAGCCCGCCCCAGATGCCGAAGCGTTCGTCATTGGCGAGGGCGTACTCGAGGCACTCCGAACGCACCTCACAGGCGAGACAGACCTTCTTGGCCTCGCGGGTGGATCCGCCCTTTTCGGGAAAGAAGGACTCGGGATCGGTCTGGGCGCACAGTGCGCGCTCCTGCCAGCCGAGTTCCTCGTCCGCGTCCTCGACCAGCAGTTGCTGGAACAGCTCGGTCATGTGCGCCCCTCGTCTGTCTCTTGCGTCCCGTGATGCGGCCGCTACTGATGGCGGCCGAACGACACGAGTGAAATTACAAGTGTGTATCTCCAAGCCAGTCAAGCGAGGATCTGCTATTGGCCCTGGGATTCACTCTGCGGAACCAAGCGTATGCGGTAAGTGTTCAAATCACCAAAAACCTGACATATGCCACCGGCCCCACACTCACTGCGCCTTCTCTGGATCAAGACGATCAGGCGCGTGCCCGCGTTGCGATTCGATCACTGTAGCGATCAAGATCACAGTCAGGTTACGGACCCTCGGCCGCGTTTAAGAGCGCGGATGATGCGCCATGTCTCCGCCCTTGCGGGTGCACAAACCTTTCTCCTGGCGCGGGAACCGGAAGGGGTGAAACTTTGCCCTCATATCGGGCATCGGGTTGACAGGAGTCGATTCAGCCGGTCTCCTTGATCTCATGTCAGCGATCGCAGCGATGCACGTCACCCACGTCCGTGGGTTCCGCACCGCTGTCCAGGCTCGCTGTTGCTGTTCCAGCTGTCACAGCTGTTGATGCCGTAGTGCTCCAGCTCTGATCCAGCCCGCCGGCCCTTCCGGCTTCCCCGCAGCTCCCCTGCGGCCGCCGACGCTCCACGCGACTCCCCCGCACGTGCTCCCCCCATGCCGAGGATCCACCGCACCCCATGAACAGCGACAGCGACCTTCAGATCGCCGGCGACATCCTTGAGGTCCAGCACCTCCTGCAGCCCGCCCGCGAGCACCCCGCCACCGTCTCCGAGTTCGTCGGTCTCGCCCGCTCCATCGCGGCCGACCGCGCGCGCTGGTCCGGACTCGTCCGGTACGACACCACCACCCGCTGGTACCACCGCCTCCAGACCGGGCCCGGCTATGAGGTGTGGCTGCTCAGCTGGGTGCCCGGGCAGGGCAGCGGGCGCCACGACCACGGTCGCTCCGCCGGTGTACTGACCGTCCTCGAAGGCGAGTTGACCGAGCACACCGAACGCGGGAGCCAGGCGCTCGGCGCCGGTGCGCAACGCGCCTTCGCCCCCGGTTATGTCCACGAAGTGGTCAACGACTCGCTCGAACCGGCCGTCAGTCTGCACATCTACCACCCGGGCCTGACCGAGATGCCGATGCACGCCGCGCAATGCGCCCCGACGGCCGTGGATGTCGTACCCGCCTGACAAACTGCTGTGCATGCGCATTGTTGTTCTGGCCGGTGGTATCGGTGGTGCTCGTTTTCTGCGTGGCCTCAAGCAGGCCGCGCCCGACGCGGACATCACGGTCGTCGGCAACACGGGTGATGACATCCATCTGTTCGGGCTGAAGGTCTGCCCCGACCTCGACACCGTGATGTACACCCTCGGCGGTGGCATCAACGAGGAGCAGGGCTGGGGGCGGACCGACGAGACCTTCCAGGTCAAGGAGGAGCTCGCGGCGTACGGGGTGGGGCCCGGGTGGTTCGGTCTCGGCGACCGCGACTTCGCGACCCACATCGTCCGTACGCAGATGCTCGGCGCGGGCTACCCGCTCAGTGCGGTCACCGAGGCGCTCTGCGCCCGCTGGCAGCCCGGTGTGCGGCTGCTGCCGATGTCGGACGACCGGGTCGAGACACACGTCGCCGTCGAGATGGACGGCGAGAGCAAGGCCATCCACTTCCAGGAGTACTGGGTGAAGCTGCGCGCCTCCGTCGAGGCGCAGGCGATCGTGCCGGTCGGGGCCGAGCAGGCGAAGCCGGCGCCGGGCGTGCTGGAGGCCATAGGCGCCGCCGACGTCATCGTCTTCCCGCCGTCGAACCCGGTGGTCTCCATCGGCACCATCCTCGCCGTGCCCGGGATCCGGGAGGCGATCGCCGAGGCCGGGGTGCCGGTCGTCGGACTCTCCCCCATCGTCGGGGACGCGCCCGTGCGCGGCATGGCGGACAAGGTGCTCGCCGCGGTGGGCGTCGAGTCGACGGCCGCGGCCGTGGCCCAGCACTACGGGTCGGGGCTGCTGGACGGGTGGCTGGTCGACACGGTGGACGCGGGTGCGGTCCGCGAGGTCGAGGCGGCGGGGATCCGGTGCCGGGCGGTGCCGCTGATGATGTCGGACGTGGACGCCACGGCGCAGATGGCGCGGCAGGCGTTGGACCTGGCCGAGGAGGTCCGGGCGTGAGCGTCGCTCCTGGCGCCGACGGTGGTGCGCCTTCCTTCCGGGTCTGGGCGCTGGGCGGGATTCCGGAAGTGCGGGCCGGTGACGATCTCGCCAAGCTGATCGCCGGAGCCGAGCCCGGGCTGGTCGACGGTGACGTCCTGCTCGTCACCTCGAAGATCGTCTCCAAGGCCGAGGGGCGGATCGTCGAGGCCGCGGACCGTGAAGCCGCCATCGACGCCGAGACCGTACGGGTCGTGGCGCGGCGCGGCACCCTGCGGATCGTGGAGAACCGGCAGGGTCTGGTCATGGCAGCCGCCGGGGTCGACGCCTCGAACACCCCGGCCGGGACCGTGCTCCTGCTGCCCGAGGACCCCGACGCCTCGGCCCGGGCCATCCGGGACGGGCTGCGGGACGCGCTCGGCGTGCAGGTCGGCGTCGTCGTCACGGACACCTTCGGGCGGCCCTGGCGCAACGGGCTGACCGATGTCGCGATCGGGGCGGCCGGGGTGCGGGTGCTGGACGATCTGCGGGGCGGGACGGACGCGTACGGCAATCCGCTCAGCGCCACGGTGGTGGCGACGGCGGACGAGCTGGCCGCCGCCGGGGATCTGGTCAAGGGCAAGGCGGCGGGGCTGCCGGTCGCCGTGGTGCGGGGGTTGCCGCATGTGGTGGCGGAGGACGACTCCGGTGCCCGGGCGCTGGTGCGGAGTGCGGCCGATGACATGTTCCGGCTCGGGACGTCCGAGGCCGTGCGGGAAGCGGTGACCCTGCGGCGCACGGTGCGCGAGTTCAGCGACGAGCCGGTGGATCCGGGGGCGGTGCGGCGGGCGGTGGCGGCCGCCGTGACGGCTCCGGCGCCGCATCATACGACGCCGTGGCGGTTCGTGCTGCTGGAGTCCGCGGCGTCGCGGACCCGGCTCCTCGACGCCATGCGGGACGCCTGGATCGCGGATCTGCGGCGGGACGGCAAGAGCGAGGAGTCGATCGCGAAGCGGGTGCGGCGCGGGGATGTGCTGCGCGACGCGCCGTATCTGGCGGTGCCGTGTCTGGTGATGGACGGGTCCCATACGTACGGGGACGAGCGGCGGGACACCGCGGAGCGCGAGATGTTCGTGGTCGCGGCGGGGGCGGGGGTGCAGAACTTCCTGGTGGCGTTGGCGGGTGAGCGGCTGGGGTCGGCCTGGGTGTCCTCGACGATGTTCTGTCGGTCGGTGGTGCGGGAGGTGCTGTCGCTGCCGGCGTCCTGGGATCCGTTGGGGGCGGTGGCTGTGGGGCACGCGGTGGGGGAGCCTCGGGCTCGGGGGGTTCGGGATGCGGAGGCGTTTCTCACCGTGCGGTGAGGGGGGTGGGGGGTGAGGGCGGTCACGGGGTGCGGTGGGGGGCGGGGGTGCGGTGGGGCCGCTGCGCGGGCTTGTCCCCTCCCCGCCCCTTCCCGAAACCGGGGCTGCGCCCCGGCCCCTCTTTGTCCTCAAGCGCCGGACGGGCTGAGGTTCGGGGCTCCGCCCCGGACCCCGCTCCTCAAACGCCGGAGGGGCTGGGTGGGCGAGACCCGGACCAGCAAGTGGGATGGGGGCCGTGCGGATGGGTGGGCGAAACCCGGACGGGCAAGTGGGATGGGGGCTTCGACGGGGTCGGCGGGATAGGGCTACAGCGACGCGATGTTGCCCGGGGTCATCCTCGGTCCTCGGCGCTCCGGGATGCGGCCCGCGAGCAGGATCAGGCGGGTTGCCCTGTGGCGTTGGCCCTCGTACGGGGTCAGCAGGGTCAGCATCTCCTCGTCGTCCGCGTGGCGGTTGTCCGCCAAGGCGTGGCCCACGATGCTCGGGAGGTGGTAGTCGCCCACCGTGATCGCGTCGGGGGCGCCGTTGGAGCGCTGGAGGGTTTCGGCTGAGGTCCAGGGGCCGATTCCCGGGATCAGTTGCAGGCGGGCCGTGGCCTCCGGGAGTGGCATCGCCGACGCCTCCTCCAGTCTCGGGGCCACCCGTACCGCTCGCAGGATCGTCGACGAGCGCTTGGTGTCGACCCCCGCCTTGTGCCACTCCCAGGACGGGATCATCGCCCAGGTGCGCGCGTCCGGCATGACGTGGAGGCCCAGCGCGGCCGTGGGGCCGGGGGCCGGGGTGCCGTAGCGGCGGACCAGGAGGCGCCAGGCGCGGTACGCCTCGTCCGTGGTGACCTTCTGCTCCAGGATCGAGGGGATCAGCGACTCCATCACCAGGCCCGTGCGCAGCAGTCGCAGGCCGGGGCGGCGGTGCCGGGCCACGGCGAGCAGGCGGTGGTGCGGGGTGAAGGCGTCCGGGTCGTCGTCGGCGCCGAGCAGGGCGGGGAGGCCGGCCAGCAGCCATTCCGCGCCCGGGCCCCAGGCCTGCGCCCCGACCCGGTCGCCACGCGCCGCCACCCGCAGGGTGCCGGGACCCTGCGGCGTGCGGGTGGCCCGCCAGAAGGTGCCGTCCGCCGCCATCCGGAACGTGGGGTCGGCCGGGCCCCGGCGCAGGGGCCCGAGCACCAGGCGCAGGTCCAGCGGGCCCGGCGGGGTCCACTCCCGGGTCAGCGGAGGGCCGACGGGCGTTGCCTGGGCCGTGGTGGAACCGGGCGTTGCCTGGGCCGTGGTGGACCCGGGCGTTGCCTGAGCCGTGGCGGAACCGGGCGTTGCCTGGGCCGTGGCGAAACCGGGCAGGGCCTGGGCCGTGGCGGGCCAGGGCGTCGCCTGGGCCGTGGCGGGCCAGGGCGGGTGTTGAGCCGGGCGGGTGGGCCTCGCGGCGGGGCGCGGGCCCGGGCCCCGTACGGCCGTGGCTGCCTGGTGGGGCGGCGCCTGGCGCGCGGTGCGGGGGGCGAATCGTCCTGCCACGGGTGAGGCCTCGGGTGTTCTTGGGGCGGAGGTGAATGCTGAGGAAAGTGTCCTCTTGAGGGTACGGGTCGCGCCCTACTGGTCCGAGGAGAAGCGGATCGAGGCGTCCGGGAGAACCGCCTCGCACCAGATCCGCACTCCGTCGCGCAGCTCGTTGTCCGCGCCCACCCGGGCGCCGTCCCCGATCACCGCGCCGCTCAGCACCGTACGGCTGCCGATCCTCGCGCCGGCCCCGATGAGTGAGTCCGTGACGACCGCGCCAGCTTCGACGACCGCTCCGGCCAGGACCGTCGAGCCGTCGAGCCGCGCGCCCGCGCCGATCACCGCGTCGGCCCCGACCGTCGTGCCGCCGGTGAGCTTGGCGTCGGCGGCCACCGTGGCACTCTCCAGGACCAGGCGGTCGCCGCACCGGCCCGGGACCGCCGGGGACGGGGCGCGGCCCAGGACCAGGTCGGCCGAGCCGCGTACGAAGGCCTGCGGGGTGCCGAGGTCCAGCCAGTAGGTGGAGTCGACCATGCCTTGGAGGTGGGCCCCGGAGGCGAGCAGGCCGGGGAAGGTCTCACGCTCGACGGAGACCGGACGGCCCTCGGGGATGGTGTCGATGACCGAGCGCCGGAAGATGTACGCCCCGGCGTTGATCTGGTCGGTGACGATCTCCTCGGGCGTCTGCGGCTTCTCCAGGAAGGCCGTGACCCGGCCCGTCGCGTCCGTCGGTACGAGGCCGAAGGCCCGCGGGTCCTCCACCCGGGTCAGGTGGAGCGAGACGTCCGCCCCGGAGTCGTTGTGCGAGGACACCAGGGCCCGGATGTCCAGCCCGGTCAGGATGTCGCCGTTGAAGATCAGCACGGGTTCGTCCGGCCCCGAGGACAGCTTGGCCGCGACGTTGCGTATGGCGCCGCCGGTGCCGAGCGGCTCCTGCTCGGTGACGTACTCGATGTGCAGGCCGAGCGAGGACCCGTCGCCGAAGTACGGCTCGAAGACCTCGGCCAGGTACGACGTGGCGAGCACGATGTGCTCCACCCCGGCCGCCCTGGCCCGCGCCAGCTGGTGGGTCAGGAAGGGGACCCCCGCCGCCGGGACCATCGGTTTCGGGGTGTGCACCGTGAGCGGTCGCAGCCGGGTGCCTTTGCCACCGACCAGGAGGATCGCTTCTCTTGCCTCTGTCACAGCGCCGTCTCTGCTTCCTGCTGGTGGCCTGGGCGGGATATGGCTGGCCAGTCTAAGCAGTCGGGTCGGGCGGGGACCGGTCAGCGGCCCTGCAGTTTGGCGGAGCTGGTCCTGGCCTTGCCGAGCTTCTTGTAGAGACGCGCTCCGGGGCATTCGGTTGCGAACCCGTCCCGATGGCCCGAGATCACGTTCATCTTGACCCGCACGCCCTGCTTGTACTTGTTGCTGCCGCCCGAGACGAGCGTCACCTTCCCCTTGGGGTTGCCGCCGAACAGGCCGAGCTTCCAGGCCGTGAGCTTGGAGACGGCGGTCACCGCGGCGGCGGGCGGGTTGGTGGACGCGTAGGAGCCGAGTACCGCGATGCCCATGGTGTTGGTGTTGAAGCCCAGGGTGTGCGCCCCGAGGACGGCCTTCGAGACGCCTCCGGCCCGGCCCTCGTAGATGTTTCCGCACTTGTCGACGGCGAAGTTGTAGCCGAAGTCGCGCCACCCGCTGCTCTTGACGTGGTAGCGGTAGATGCCGCGGAGCACGGAGGGGGCCTGCTTGCAGGTGTAGTTGTTCCCGGTCGCGCTGTGGTGCACGAAGGCCGCCTTGACGGACCTCGTGTACGCGAAGTTCTTCTCGCGCAGCCGTTCGTCCGCGCCCCAGCCCTTGCGGGTGACGATCCTCGGCCGCGGACCGATGTACGGCTTCGCCCCGGGTGCCATGTTCACCGTCTCCGCCGTCTCCGCCTGGGTGAGCTCGGGGATGACGCTCGCACCGATCTCCGCGAGTTCCGCGTTGACCGCGGACGCTGCGGCGATCTCGGCGGTGAGCACCTCCGGCAGGGCGACGGCGGTCGGCGGGGTGTCGGCGTAGACGGCGGGGACAGCCGCCCGGCCCACGGGGGCGCCTCGGCTGGGCTCCTGTTCGGGGTCCTCGCCGGGGTCGACGAGCTCCAGGCGCATCCCCTCCGGCAGCGGTACGGGGGTGGCCGCCCGGTCCCGCGGGTCCGGGGCCTCCGGGCGTACGCGGACCTCGACGCCGTCCGAATCGCCGACCCAGAGCGGCGCCGTCGCACCGCGCACCGCGGCGCCCTCGTGTTCGGCGCTGCCGAGGTCGGGAGCGTGGTCGGCGTTGTGCGTCTCCACGTCCTGCCAGTCCGACCAGTGCGTGGTGCCGGTGGCGCGGGTCCGGACCTGGACCGTGCCGTGCAGTTCGGCCTCGGCGTCGTCCCAGACCACGCCGACCAGCGAGAACGGGAGGGCGTCACGCTGGGGCAGGCCCTGGGCCGCCGGTGCCCCCGCGACACGGTCGGAGGGGGCGGTGAGGGGCGCCAGGGGGAGCGACTGCGTCGAGCCCGCCGGTTCGGCCGCGGACTTCGTGACACGGGACTCGGCCCGGTCGGGGGCGGGGGTGCCGGGAGCGGGGGTGCCCGAGGCGGGGGTGGCCGGGGCGAGGGTGCCGGGAGCGACGGTGGCCAGGGTGAGTGCCTCCCCCGTCGTGACTTCGGTCCGTACCGAAGGCGGTCCGGCACCCGGTGACTCCGGGGACGTGGAGGGAGGCCGGGCCGAGATGGAGTCGAGGGCGGGGGCGGACGAGGCGGGGGCGGCGAGCGGCAGAGTGAGGGCCGCCGCGCAGGTGACGCCGACTGAGGTGACCAGTAGTGCACGCATACGCATGATCCTGGCCATAAACGGATAAGTCCTGCTACCGGGGCGGAGAGCCGCCACCGACGCCGTGTCTGCCGAACCGGTGCACGTGACACTCGTTCAGCCCGCCCCGCACAGCGTCCCCGCGTACTCTTGCGCGGATGAACTCCAGCGACCTCACCGCCGCCGACCTGCTGCGATCCGCCCTGGCCGCGGACCCGGCCCGCCCCCTGGTCACCTTCTACGACGACGCCACCGGAGAGCGCGTCGAACTGTCGGTGGCCACCTTCGCCAATTGGGTGGCCAAGACCGCCAATCTGCTCCAGAGCGACCTCGCCGCCGAGCCGGGCGACCGGCTCGCCCTGCTCCTGCCCGCGCACTGGCAGTCCGCGGTCTGGCTGCTCGCCTGCTCCTCGGTCGGGGTCGTCGCCGACGTCCAGGGCGACCCGGCCGCCGCCGACCTCGTGGTGAGTGGGCCGGACACCCTGGAACGGGCCCGGGCCTGCCGTGGCGAGCGGGTCGCCCTGGCCCTGCGTCCGCTGGGGGGCCGGTTCCCGCAGGCGCCCGCCGGCTTCGCCGACTACGCGGTGGAGGTGCCGAGCCAGGGCGACCGCTTCGCCCCGTTCGCCCCGGTGGACCCCGCGGCTCCCGCGCTGACCGTGGGAGGGGTCGAACTGACCGGTGCGCAACTCGTCGCGAAGGCCCGGCAGGACGCCGACGCCCTCGGGCTCGTACCGGGGTCCCGGCTGCTGGCCGGGCACACGTACGACACCTGGGAAGGACTGAGCGCCGGGCTCTTCGCGCCGCTGGCCGCCGGCGGGTCCGTGGTCCTCTGCCGCCACCTCGGGCAGCTCGACGCGGAGGGACTGGCGAAGCGGGTCGAGAGCGAGCGGGTCACCAACACGGCGGTATGACAAGCGCCCTGAGGTGACTCGTCCGGCCCACAGCGGGCCGAGCCCCCGGTGACGATCGCCGGAGGGGGTAGATGATCGGCGGTACAGACCACTCTGTGGCAGTGCACAACCAAGCGTGAGGTTCAGCCGTCTACTCCTGCGACCGGCGGCCCATCGCGCCGCCGACCGTGAAGGATGGACGCAGACGTGACCGACAGTGCTGGCACGCCGGCCGACCCGGACCACCCGGCCGGGGACACGCCGCAGGGCAGGTCGCAGGAAGAGTCGGGGACCACGGACTCGAACAGACAGCCCGAACCCGACAACCGCGCATCTCAGGGCGGTGCCCCGGACGCCGACGCCCCACGGGGCCCCGGCGACGGGGACGGCGACAGGGACGGCGACAGGGCCGACGCCGGTCCCGGCGGCCGCGAGAGCGCTGAGAGCGGCGTAGGCAGCGGCGAAAGCGCTGAGGACGGCGAAGACAGCGGTGCCGGCCGAAGCGGCGCAGTCGGCGTGGAGACCTGGGCCGCCAGCCCCAAGGACGGCAGCGCCTCCCGGCGTAAGCGGCCCTGGCTGCGTTGGGCCGCCCTCGGCGCGTCGTTCCTCGTGCTGGTCTCCGCGGGGGCGGGCTGGTGGCTGTACAAGAAGCTCGACGGCAACATCACCACCGACACCAGCGCCGCCGCCGAACTGAAGGTGTACGAGAAGGAGCGGCCCGCCCCGGTCGTCACGGATGCCATAAACATCCTGCTCATCGGGTCCGACAGCCGGGCCGGCGACAACCGGAAGTACGGCCGTGACGACGGCGGCAGCCAGCGCTCGGACACCACGATCCTGCTGCACCTCGCGGCGGACCGGAAGAGTGCGACGGCGGTGTCCCTGCCGCGCGACCTGATGGTGGAGATCCCCAGCTGTCGCACCGGGGACGACAAGAAGAGCCGTCAGCGGTTCGCCCAGTTCAACAGCGCGTTCGAGCTCGGCGGCACCGCCTGCACGATCCGTACGGTGGAGCGGCTGACCGGCATCCGCATCGACCACCACATGGTCGTCGACTTCAACGGGTTCAAGGACATGGTCGACGCCGTGGACGGAGTCGAGATCTGCCTCAAGAAGCCGGTCGACGACAAGGACGCGCGTCTCGAACTCCCGGCCGGGCGGCAGACGCTGAACGGCGAGCAGGCACTCGGCTACGTACGGGCGCGCAAGTCCATCGGCGACGGCAGCGACACCGAGCGGATGGAACGCCAGCAGAAGTTCCTCGGCGCCCTGGTCAACAAGATGCAGAGCAACGGCGTCCTGCTCAACCCGACGCGGCTCTACCCGGTCCTGGACGCGGCGACCAAGTCGCTCACCACCGACCCGGAGCTGAACTCCCTGCGGGACCTGTACGACCTGGTGCGGAGCATGCGGGACGTGCCGACCGACCAGGTGCAGTTCCTGACCGTGCCCCGACAGCCGTACCGCCAGGACACGAACCGGGACGAACTGGTCGAACCGGATGCGGGCGATCTGTTCAGGCAACTGCGTGAGGACAGGCCCGTGGCCGTGGTCCCCGCGGACGAGCTCAAGGACGCCGAGAAGGACGCCGTGACGGACGCCGAGAAGGGCACCGAGAAGGACACCGAGAAGGACGCGGAACAGGGCGAAGGCGCGGATCAGGGGACCGGCCAGGACGGCAAGCCGGACGACACCGGCTCCGAGAGCCCCACCCCGACGCCCACCTATTCGGGCTCGAGCGCTGCGGACGACCTGTGTGAGCAGTAAAGCAATTGCCAAGACACACAAGACAATCAGCGCGTAATGGGAAGAATGCCCGGTTGTAAGGAGCGTGGTGTGGGTCACGCACGTCGCTCCTTCACGAACCGGGCGGATAGTGTGACGCGATCCGGTGCTTCCGGCCATCAGGTCGTGCACTGCCGGAGCGAAGGAACGAGCGCCTTGCCGGGGGAGGGCGCCTCGCGTGGCACCGACGGAGGACTCAGGCAACCGTGGATGCGCAAAGCCGTGGGCGGGCGGACGATATCGACCCCGCAGACCAGTGGGTACTTAACCCGCACACCGGCCATTACGAACTGCGACTGGACCAATCCGCAGGGGAGCCGCCGGTCGCGGCTCGTACGGCCACTGTCGACGGTCCCGGGCGCCGGGAGGGCGGTTCCCATTCCCGTGAGGGTTCCGCCGGGACTCCGCGCCGCGAAGTGCCCGGCCAGCGCAGCCGCCGGTCCTCCCAGAGCGCCGGGCGCGGCCCGGAGGCCGTGGCCGCCGCGGGGCGCCGCAAGCGCAAGTCCCCCAAGGCGCGCCGGAAGAGGGCGCTGATGTGGACGGGCGGGGTGACGGCGGTCCTGGTCGTCTCCGCCTCCGTGGGCGCGTACGCCCTGTACCAGCGGTTCAACGGCAACATCGACACCGTCGACATCGGCGACGCGGGCAACAAGGACGTCCTCGGCGACGGCCCGATGAACATTCTGATCATCGGCACCGACAAGCGGACCGGTAAGGGCAACGAGGGGTACGGCGACAAGGGCAGCGAGGGCCACGCCGACACCAACATCCTCTTCCACGTCTCCGAGGACCGCACCAACGCGACGGCGATGAGCATCCCGCGCGACCTGATGACGAACATCCCGGACTGCGAGACGAAGCAGCGGGACGGGTCGGGGAAGGTCATCCCGGGCACCCCGAACGCACGCTTCAACATCAGTCTCGGCCAGGACGGCCGCGACCCCGGCTGCACGATGCGGACGGTCGAGACGATCACCGGCATCATGCCCGACCACTTCATGATGGTCGACTTCAACGCGGTCAAGGAACTGACCACCGCGGTCGGTGGCGTGAAGGTCTGCATGGCCAAGCCGGTCGACGACCCGAAGTCCCATCTGAAGCTCCCGAAGGGCGAGTCGAAGGTGCAGGGCGAGATGGCGCTGGCCCTGCTGCGCACGCGGCACAGCTTCGGCAACGAGAGCGACCTCGACCGGATCAAGGTGCAGCAGCAGTTCCTCGGCTCGATGATCCGGGAGATGAAGTCGAGCGACACCCTGACCGACCCGACGAAGCTGTTCAAGCTGGCCGACGCGGCGACCAGCGCCCTCACGGTCGACAAGGGGATCGGCAGCGCGAAGAAGCTGATGACCCTCGCCCAGGAGATCGGCAAGGTCGACACCAAGAACATCACCTTCGTCACGATGCCGGTCAAGGACAACCCGGCCGAGCCCACGCCCATCACCGTCGTCGTGGACGAGACGAAGGGTGAACAGCTCTTCGCGATGATGCGCTCCGACACCTCGCTGACCGAGGTGAAGCAGAAGGAGAAGGCCGCCAAGGGCAAGCAGGCGGCCCTGCTCAAGGGCCCGAAGGCCGACCCCGCCGACGTACGCGTGGACGTCCTCAACGGCGGCGAGATCCCGGGTGCGGCGGGCGCGACCGTCACCTGGCTGCAGAACCAGCAGGGCGTGCCGAAGTCCACGAACAAGGCCAACGCCCCCGAGCGGATCAAGAAGACGACCCTGGCCTACGCGCCCGACCAGGCCGACCAGGCCCGGGCTCTCGCCGAGATGATGGGCCTGTCCGCCGCGGCCATGAAGCAGGGCACCACCGAAGCCGAAGGGCTGCAGGCGATGGTGCTGACGCTGGGGGCGGACTTCAAGGGCGCGGGCATACCCATCACCGGGCCGGCGAAGGCGCCGGAGAACATCCAGCGGGCAAGTGCCGACAAGGCGGAATGCGCACAGTGACACCGCGTCACCGCGTCGCAGCGGAAATCTGAACAGCATGGGGGGTCCGGTGGGACGGAGCAGTACGCCTGGGGAGGGGACACGGTCACACGTCCGGTCCCCGGATCGCCGCGGCCGGGGCGAGGTCCGGAACGGGAGCGATACGGACCGGGTGCGCCGTGAGGGCGGAGCCGGCGGGCCGGCCACGAACAGGGCCGGTGACGGGCCGGGGCGGCGGGGTGGGAGCAGCGGGGGCCGGAGCAACCGCCGCGCCCCGAAGAGCGGCAGACGGCGTGTGCTCCGCTGGGCCTCCTCCGCGCTCGCCCTGCTGATACTCGGCGCCGGTGGGGCCGGCTATCTCTACTACGAGCACCTCAACAGCAACATCAAGAAGGAGGATCTGACCCTCGGCGACAAACAGATGGCCGACCACAAGGCCAACGCCGCCGGTCAGACCCCGCTCAACATCCTGCTCATCGGCTCCGACGCGCGGGACTCCAAGGCGAACCAGAAGCTGGGCGGCGCGAAGGATACCTTCGGCTCCCCACCGCTCGCCGACGTGCAGATGCTGCTCCATCTCTCCGCGGACCGCTCCAACCTCTCCGTGGTCAGCATGCCGCGCGACACCATGCTCAGAATGCCGAAGTGCACGGCCCCGGACGGCGAGGTCTTCCCGGCCAGCACGGGGGACGTGCAGACCAACAAGAGTCTGAGCCGCGGCGGACCGGGCTGCACGGTGGCCGCCTGGTACGAGCTGACCGGCATCCGGATCGACCACTTCATGATGATCGACTTCGCCGGTGTGGTCTCGATGGCCGACGCGATCGGCGGCGTCCCGGTCTGTGTGACCGCCAACATCCACTCACGCGGCCGCAACAACCGTGGTGGTTCCGGACTGAAGCTGGAGAAGGGCACCACCTACGTCAAGGGTGAGCAGGCCCTCCAGTGGCTGCGCACCCGGTACGGCTTCGAGGACGGCAGCGACCTCGCGCGGGCCAAGGCCCAGCACCAGTACATGAACTCGATGGTGCGTCAGCTACGCAAGGGCACCAAGCTCACCGACCCGGGCAAACTGATGAACCTGGCCGAGGCCGCGACCGAAGCGCTGACGGTCGACAAGGGGCTCGACACGGTCAAGAAGCTCTACGACCTGGCCGAGGAGCTCAAGAAGGTCCCGACGAAGCGCATCACGATGTCGACCATGCCGAACGTGTACGGGACCGGCGTCAACGCCGGCCGGGTCTACCCGAAGGCGGGCGACGCGGAGCAGCTGTTCCGGATGGTCCGCGAGGACATGCCGCTGGACGGCAAGGCGTCCAAGCGGAAGAAGGTCGAGGCGAAGGACCCGTCCGCGCCGGTCGGCGAGATCGCCGTCGCCGTACGGAACGGGACCGCCACCGACGCGCTGGGGCCGGCCTCGGGACGCGCGGGTGACGTGGAGAAGCTGCTGAAGGAGGCGGGCTTCGCCAGGACCACCGTCGATCGCGGGAACGTGGCCGGGACGGCGCGGACCGGAATCCTGTATCCGAGCGCGGAGCTGGAGGGCGACGCCCAGGCGGTCGCCAAGGCGCTCGGCATCCCGGTCTCCCAGGTGAAGAAGTCGACCGACGTCTCGGGCATCGCGCTCGCCGTGGGCGCCGACTGGCGCGAGGACGGCGCCTACCCCGTCTCCAAGGGCACGGAGAAGACACCGGATTCGGCGGGGGCGCAGAACGGCGAGGAGAAGGGCTGTATGAAGGTCAACCCGCAGTACACGTGGTGACCCGGTAGCCGAACGTTCGCGGAGGAAGGGCCCCACCGGCTGACCGGTGGGGCCCTTCGCGTACGGAGCGTCTGCGCCGCGTACGGAGCGTCTGCGCCGCGTACGGGGCATCCGCACCGCGTACGGGGCGTACGGGGCGTACGGAACCTGCCGGATCAGACCCTCTCGCTGCTGCTGTCGCTGCTGTCGCGGCTTGCGAGCGAGGGGCGGCGGCTGGCGATGACCCGCTTCGCCAGGGAGCGCGGGCTGGTAAGGAAGCCGAAGCCCCAGCACATGTGCATGGTCGCCAGCGCCACCGGGATCTGCGCGCGGGCCTTCAGCGAGAGGCCCTTGCCGGCGGGCAGGGACCCGGCGACGATCGCGGCCACGTACCCGCCGGGGACGACCAGGGCCCAGGGGGTGACGGCCGCGCCCGCCACCAGGCCCGCCGCGATGGCGACGACGGCGGTCGGCGGGGCGAGGTAGCGCAGGTTGATCGAGCCGGAGTGGTAGCGGGCCACCACGTGGCGCCAGCGGCCGTAGTCCTTGTACTGCTTGGCGAGCGCCTTCACCGTGGGGCGCGGGCGGTACTGGACCTTCAGCTCGGGCGAGAACCAGATCAGCCCGCCCGCCTCGCGGATGCGGAAGTTCAGCTCCCAGTCCTGGGCGCGGATGAACTCGACGTTGTAGCCCTCCGCCTTCTCCAGCGCCTCGCGGCGGAAGACGCCCAGGTACACCGTCTCGGCCGGGCCCGCCTGGCCGCCGGTGTGGAAGGCCGCGTTGCCGACGCCGATCTTCGAGGTCATCGCGGCGGCGACGGCGTCCTCCCAGGCGTTCTCGCCCTCGGCGTGCATGATGCCGCCGACGTTCTGCGCACCGGTCTCCTCCAGGAGGCGGACAGCGGTCGCGATGTAGTTCGGGGAGAGCATGCCGTGGCCGTCGACGCGTACGACGACGGGGTGGCGGGACGCCTTGATCGCCGCGTTGAGGGCGGCGGGGGTGCGGCCGGTGGGGTTGGGGACCGTGTGGACCCGGGGGTCCTCGGCGACCAGCTCGGCCGCGATCTCGTCCGTGCGGTCGGTGGAGGGGCCGAGCGCGATCACGACCTCCATCTCACCGGCGTACTCCTGCTCCAGGATGTGCCGGACCGAGTTCCTGAGATGGCGTTCCTCGTTGAGCACCGGCATGATCACGGAGACGGCGGGGTACTGCGCGGCAGACATGTGGTCCTCGGGGATTCCTCGGGGGCGCCGGGGGGTTCCGCACCCCAGGAGGCGGCGTCATTCGGCCGCCACGTTACCGCGAATGGGGGACACCGGTGCGCGCCGCCGGGTCGTGGGCCGGGACGGAGATCGTATGGGCCTACCGTGCGATGGTCCCCGTGCACCGCAGAGGTGTCTCCGTCCCCCGTGCACCGCGGAGGTGTCTCCCCCCGTGCCCACCCCCCGCCCACCGCAGCGCCCACCGCACCCCCGCACCACTCCCCCGCGCCGCCGCCCCCCGCAGGGTGTGCGGCCGGTCCGCTCCCGGAAGCAGGACGAGCGGCCGCGCTGGGGCATGCGGGTGGCGACCGGGCTCTCCGTGCTGGTGCTGGGCGCGGGTGGGATCGGCCACGCTCTGGTGAGCAGCCTGGAGGGCGGGATCGGCCGGGTCGACCCGTTCAAGGACATGAAGAACCGCCCCCGGTCCGGGCACGGCACGAATCTGCTGCTCGTGGGCACCGACGGCCGGGACTCCATCACCAAGGCGGAGAAGCGGAAGTACCGGCTGGGCGGCGCCCCCTGCCACTGCACCGACACGATCATGCTGGTCCACCTCTCGGCCGACAAGCAGCGGGCGAGCGTCGTGAGCCTGCCCCGGGACAGCTACGCCGAGGTTCCCGCGCACACGGACCGCACGACCGGCAAGAAGCACGCGAGTCACCCGGTGAAGCTGAACGCCGCCTACGCGGAGGGCGGGCCGACGCTGACCGTACGCACGGTCGAGCACATGACCGGCGTCAAGATCGACCACTATCTGGAGGTCGACTTCACCAGCTTCATGAAGACCGTCGACGTGGTGGGCGGCGTGCAGATCTGTACGGCCCGGCCGATGAAGGACACGTACACCGGTCTGAACCTGCCCGCGGGCACCCATCGGCTCGACGGCGGCCGGGCCCTGCAGTACGTACGCTCGCGCCATGTCGACGTCGCCTCCGACCTGGGCCGGATGCAGCGCCAGCAGAAGTTCGTGGCAGCGCTGATCAAGCAGGCGACCAGCAACGGGGTGCTGTTGAACCCGGTGCGGTTCCAACGGGTCTCCGCGTCGGTGCTGGGCTCGGTCCGGGCCGACGAGGGGTTCGGTACGGAGCAGATGCTGACGCTCGGCAAGGCGATGAAGGACTTCAGCCCGGCCTCATCCGAGTTCACCTCCGTACCGGTCGGCAATCCGAGCTTCCCGGTGAAGGGGATCGGCTCCACGGTCCAGTGGGACGCGGCGAAGTCGAAGAAGCTGTTCCTGGCGCTGCGCGAGGACAGACCGCTGGTGCCGGCGAAGCCGAAGCCCGCGGCGGGCGCACCGGGGCAGGCGCGGACGGTTCTGGTGGACGTGGCGCCGGAGGAGATCCGGGTGCAGGTCTACAACGGCACCCCGAAGGACGGTCTCGGCAAGGTCGTGGACGCCGCCCTGCGCGCCACCGGCTTCAACACCACCGACGCCCCCCTCAACGGAAAGCTGCGGAACGTGGAGCGGACGCTCGTGACGTACGACCCGCGCTGGGACCGGTCGGCGCAGTCGCTGGCCACCGCGTTGCCCTGGAGCGAGCTGAAGGCGGTGCAGGGACAGGGCCCCACGATGGAGGTGACGGCCGGCGCGGACTTCCGGAAGGTGCGGCCGGTGCGGGCGGAGAACCGGCAGGAGGGCGAGTTCGCCACGGTGACGGGCGACGAGGTGGTCTGCCCGTAGGGCGTTTCCCGGACCTCAGTCGTCCCTACCTTGTTGATCGGGCTGAGCGAGCCATTCGTAGGGTTGGCTCACCCAGGGGTGCCGGGTGTGGCTTTCAGTCGTCTGCCGTAGTTGTGGCTTCCGTCGATTCGCCGCCCGGCGCCCCACGACGACTCGGCTGCTCATGAGGAATTGCGGCACTGATCGCTCAGTAGGGACTCGACAGCGAGGTCGTCCGTGGTACCTGTCCGAACACGACCTGCGGAGTAGCGAGTGACAGCGATCTGGGCCGGTATCGACGCCGGGAAGACCCATCACCACTGCGTGGTGATCGACGACACCGGCAAGCGGCTGCTGTCCCGGCACGTCGCCAACGACGAGAACGACCTGCTCAAGCTACTCGGAGACGTTCTCGATCTGGGCGACGAAGCGACATGGGGCATCGACCTGGACCAAGCCCGCATCCGGCGCGACCTCACGCCCTTGCGGCCCGGCGACGAGCTGGTGTCCGAGCTGAAAGTCCTCACTCGCCACCGCCGAGATCTCAGCGACGACCGCACCCGGACCATCAACCGGCTCCGCGGCCACCTCACCGAGATCTTCCCCGGCCTGGAACGTGAACTCGACCTGGGCAACACCGGCCCCCTGGTGCTGCTGACCGGCTACCAGACCCCAGCAGCCATCCGCCGCACCGGCCGGCGACGCCTGGCCACCTGGCTGCGCAACCGCAAGGTCCGCAGCGCAGACGAACTCGCCGCCAAGGCCGTCCAGGCGGCCGAAGGACAACACACCACCGTCCCCGGCGAGGAAATGACCGCCCACGTCGTGCACTCCCTGACCAGGGAGGTGATGGCCCTCAACGAGAAGATCGCGGAGACCGACCAGCTCATAGAGGGCCGGTTTCGCCGCCACCGCAACGCGGAAGTGATCACGAGTATGCCCGGCATCGGTGTCCTGCTGGGCGCCGAATTCCTGGCTGCCACCGGCGGAGATATGGACGCCTTCGCCAGCCCGGACCGGCCGGCCGCCTTCGCCGGCGTCTCCCCGGTGCCTCGTGACTCCGGGAAGGTGAGCGGCAACCTGCACCGTCCCACCCGCTACAGCCGACGCCTCCAACGCGTCTTCCACACCTCCGCATTGATCAGCATCCGCTGCTGCGACGAATCCCGGCGCTTCTACGACCGCAAGCGCGCCGAAGGCAAACGACACAGCCAGGCCGTCATGGCCCTCGCCCGCCGCAGGGTCAACGTTCTATGGGCCCTTCCGCGTGACGGACGGTGCTACGACCCCACACCGCCCGTCACACTGGCCGCTTGACATCTCCATGAGGAATCGATGCCGTCGGCGACGCGCTTCTCCCGCAGCTCCTTGATCGCCCGGCGGCGGGCCAGCCGGTGGGTTCGCCGGATCTGCGCCTCCTGGTAGCGCCGCTTGTCGCGCTCGGTCTCGGGGATCACCGGCGGTACGCGGCGCGGCTTGCCGTCCCCGTCGACGGCGGCGAAGACCAGGTAGGCGCTGCCGACCTGCTGGGCGGGGGTCGACTCGTTCCAGCGCTCGGCCATCACGCGGACGCCGACCTCCATGGAGGAGCGGCCGGTCCAGTTCACCTGGGCGCGTACGTGAACGAGGTCGCCCACCCGGACCGGCTCCAGGAACACCATCTCGTCCATCGACGCCGTGACCGCCGGCCCGCCGGAGTGCCGTCCGGCCACGGCACCCGCCGCGTCGTCGACCAGTTTCATGATCACGCCACCGTGCACCGTCCCCAGGAGGTTGGTGTCGCTGCCGGTCATGATGTGGCTGAGGGTGGTCCGGGACGCGGCGGTGGGCTTGCCCGGAATCTCTTCCTCCGAGCGGGTCTCCGCGTGGGTGGCCTGATCTGTCATACAGTCCACCTTATGCGCGGCCAGTCCACCTCGTGCGCGGGCCCGGATCGCGCGGAATGCATCAGCTTCGCAACAGCCCTGGTGCGATTTCCCTTACACCCTGTAATAGCTGTGGGTCGGCGCGGCACACTGTTCGGATGAACGATTGGCCCGATCGACGGACCGGCGACCGCAGTGAGCGCTACGGGCGGGGCAGTGCCAGCCCCCAGCCCGAGGGCGCCCGGGCGATGCCCCACATCCAGCGCCGCCCGGCCCCGCCGCAGAGGCCGACGGTGCCCCCGCAGAGCCAGGGGTACGACGACCGCTACCAGGACGGCTCCTCCGGCTACGGCAACAGCCCCGAGCCCGGTTACGACAGCGGCTACAACACCGGCCAGGTCTACGGCGCCGGGTCCGGCGGCGGAGGCCGGGGCGGTCGCGGCGGTGACGCGGGTTACGTCCAGGGCCGCCCGGCTCCGGACTGGCGCCGCCGGATCAAGCTCGGCGCGCTGACCCTGGTGGTCGCGCTCCTCGTGATCTCCGTCTCCACGTACTTCTGGGCCGACGGCAAGCTGAAGCGCGAGGTCGACCTCGCCAAGGTCATCGAGCGGCCGGAAGCGGGCGACGGCACGAACTACCTGATCGTCGGCTCCGACAGCCGTGAGGGCATGTCAGCCGAGGAGAAGAAGCGGCTGCGCACCGGTTCCGCCGAGGGCAAGCGCACCGACTCGATGATGATCCTGCACGACGGCTCCAACGGCCCGACGCTGATCTCCCTGCCGCGCGACTCCCAGGTGGAGATCCCCTCCTTCAAGGGGTCCGAGTCCGGCAAGATGTTCCCGGGCACCGGCCGGCAGGTGAAGCTGAACGCCGCGTACGCCGAGGACGGCCCCGAACTGCTGGTGCGTACCGTCGAGTTCAACACCGGGCTGCACATCGACCACTACGTCGAGATCGGCTTCGGCGGCTTCGCCAAGATCGTGGACGCGATCGGCGGGGTCGAGATGGACATCCCGGAGGCGTTCAAGGACAAGAAGTCCGGCGCCGACTTCCAGGCCGGGAAGCAGACGCTGAACGGCGAGCAGTCCCTGGCCTTCGTCCGCACCCGGTACGCGTTCGCGGGCAGCGACCTGGACCGTACGAAGAACCAGCAGAAGTTCCTCGCGGCGCTGGCGAGCCAGACGGCGACCCCGTCCACCATCCTCAACCCGTTCAAGCTCTACCCCACGATGGGCGCGGGCCTGGACACGCTGGTCGTGGACAAGGACATGTCGCTCTGGGCGCTGGGCAACATGTTCTTCGCCATGAAGGGCGTCACGGGCGGCGACGGTACGTCGATGAACATGCCGATCTCGGGCACCAACGGCGGCAACCTGGTCTGGGACAAGGCGAAGGTGAAGCAGCTCGTGGAGCAGCTGAAGAACGACGAGAAGGTCACGGTCAAGGGCAACTGAGGTCCCTCGCAAGGTTGTTGCAGGGGGGCGACGCGCGGTCGTCGCAGGGGCGACGCGCGGTCGTCGCAGGGGTGACGCGCGGTCGTCGCAGGGGTGACGCGCGGTCGTCGCGGGGGTGACGCGCGGTCGTCGCGGGGGTGACGCGCGGTCGTCGCGGGGAGGGGAGCGTCACCTACGTGCCGTAGGTGATGTTCCCCTCCTCGTCCATGAGGGGATGAACCTGCGAGGGGCCGTAGTCGTCCGTGTCGGACGGGCGCGGCTCCTCCGGCCCGTCGGGCCCGATGCGCATCACACGCTCGACCCGCACGAGCTCGAACCGGAGCCCCCGCACCAGGAGTTCGTCGGTTCTTCGGCGCGCCCTGAACTTCTTCGCGGCCCGCTCGCCGATCGCCTGCTCCTACGGAACGTCGTCGGGAGGAGCACGCCCCCCCGGGGTGGGTGGCCAACGCCCGCTGGGAGTCGGCCCGTACGTCATCGGGAAGCGGCCGGCGGTGTAGGAGAGCTGGAGCAGCCCGGGCCCGGAAGCCGGTGTCGAGTTCGCCCAGCAGCCGCCAGAAAAGGACGTCCGGCGGGCGGAGTTGCACCGCGCTCGAATCGTCCGCCGGATCGATGTCCAGGTCGAGATCGGGCTCGGATACGTCTTCGTCAGCCATGGTGCGCGGCGTAGGGACGGCTGGCAGCACCGAGGGGTGGATCCCCGGAGATCCACCCAAAAACGCTGCTCAGGCCGGGTCGTGGCGCTTCACGCCCCGGTGAGGGGCCACCGGATCGTGGCCGACCGCGACCCGGTGCGCCATGAAGTCAAAGGCCTTAAGAACCAAGAGAAATCACCCAACCCCACCCCACCCGGCCCCGGTGGTCAGCAGCGGGAGGGGCTGGTCACCCACACGGGTGAGATTCACCAACTGGGCTGAATTTCGGACGGGTTGGCAGGCATATGCTCACGCTGACCGACACCCAGACATGAGACGGCCCCCGCCGGGACGGCAATCCCGAACGAGGGCCTGACCACCAAGGAAGAGACAGAGACTTCCCGATGGATACCAGCACGATATCGCCCTCACCCGCGCCCTGGCAGAGCTCCCCGGGCCCCTTCCGTCCTCCGGCGTGATCCACATCGCGATCCCGCACACCAGCCGCTTCACGATCGTCGGCAACCACCTCGCGCAGCACGCCGAGCTCTCGCTCGTCGCGATCGGCATCGGCGTCCACATCCAGTCGCTGCCCGCCGGGTCCAAGGTCGGCATCAAGGCGCTCGCCGCCCGCTTCACCGAGGGTGAGACGAGAATCGCCGCCGCCCTGCGTGAGCTGGAGGCCCACGGCTACCTGCACCGGACCCGTGTCCGTCTGGCGAACGGCCGGATGGTCACCCGCACGGCGTTCTGCAACCAGCCGGGGGCGCTGGAAGCGCGAGGCGGGGCGGTGGTGGCGCCAGCGGTAGCGCAGGTGCCCGTGCCGTTGGTGGTGCCTGTGGCACCTGCGGCGCCCGCTCCCGTGCCGGTGGTGGCGCCCGTAGCACCTGCGGTGCCCACGCCCGCGCCCGGGCCCGCACCCCCACCTGCGCCCGAGCCCACCCCCGTACCGGAGGAATCGCATCCCCCGGTCCGCGTACCGTCGCGCACCGCGCCCGCGCCACGGCGCCGACCGCTCCCCCAGCCCCGCGAGCTCACCCCGGAGCTTCGGCAGGCATCCTCCGCGCTCCTCGCCGACCTGCGGCGTCACACGAAGGAGCTGGTGCTCTCCGAGGAGGACGTCGAGGAGCTGGTGCCCGGTGTGGCCGCCTGGCTGGAGCGTGACGCGCACCCCGACACGATCCGCCACGCTCTGACGACGGAGCTCCCGCAGCCGCCCAGGTACCCGGCGAAGATCGTCAAGCACCGCCTCACCGTGCTCCTGCCGCCGCCGCTCCCCGGCACCACGGAGCTGGCTCCGGTCCGCCGCACGCTCGTGATCCCCCTCCAGAACTGCGACCGCTGCGACCGCGCGTTCCGCTCCCCTGCGCCGGGTCACTGCCGCGGCTGCCGGAGCGAGCTGCTGGAGGCGGCCTAGCGTGAAGGGGACGACTCCTGCCCCTGGGCAGCGACGACGAGGAGTGGGCACGATGGCCATCGCCCCGGACGACGCACGGCGCGACGCCCACCTCTACCAGGCCATGCGGGAGTTCGTCGCCAGCGCGGACGACACCCTTCCCGGGAAATTCGGGATCACCCGGGAAGGGATCGTGCACGACATGATGGCCCCGGGACGCCCCCACGAACTCACCGCAGCCCAGGTGAGTCGCCGCCTGGAGAAGGAGATGCCGGTCCCGCTCCTGGGCATCCCGGTCTACGCGGTCTTCGACCCGCGCACCGGTTCCGGGGCCGTGCTCTGCGACATCCACCGGACGCCGGGCGGGCCGCGCTATGCGACATCCACCGGACGCCGGACGGGCCGCGCCATGCGACCCGTGAGGACTTCGTGTACGGGGAGGACGTCACGATCGCCGAGTGGACGATCTCGACGGACGGTCTCCCGCGTTACGCCTGACGCCCCCGCCCTACGCCCCGCCCATCAGGGGAGCTTGACGCAGACCGCTGTCTCGCCGAGCGAATGGGTGCGTCACCGGCTCGGGTCCCCCAGGCTGTCCACGACCGTCCGGTCGGGGCCGAGGATCAAGTTGCCCGCGAGCAGTGTTCCGCCGGGGCGGAGCAGGCGGCGGAGCTCCTGGACGATGTCGGCGGTCGGGGTGAACCCGTCGAAGAAGGCCATGTCGTAGGCCCCGGTGACCAGCGTGGCGAGGACCTTCTCCGCAGTGCCGTGGTGCACGTCGATCCGTTCGGCCATGTGGTGGCGAGCGATGTGGGCGCGGGCCGCGTGAGCGTGATCGCCGTCCATCTCGACGCTCTCGACTCGCGCCGTCGGTACCGCGTCGGCCATCGACAGGGCCGTGTACCCGAGGGCGGTACCGACCTCGATGATCCGTCGGGCGCCGATGGCGGCGGCGAGGGACGCGGGCAGGGAACCCTCGCCGCGCATCGAACAGATGGCGCTGGCACGGGACCGGCTGGACCATGCATCGACCTGCCGGAGCGAGAACCCTCTCGCATGCCCCACCTTTCTGGCCGGCCTGCGCGAGCTGCTTCCCGCGGACAACCCCTCGGCCGCGGCACGCTTCCCGCTCTGAGCACCGCCGCTCGCGCGCGTGCGGGGGTGGGGCCACCGCGTCATCGGCGTCAGCCCGGCCCGGGGCTCTGCGGTTCGAGTCCGGCGAAGTCCTCGTGCAGTGCGTCGAGATGACGGCCCGTCGGTACACCGGCCGGGTCCAGCTCCGCCAGCCGCCAGCCGGGCAGTTGCTCCTCCACCTCGGCGGGCAGCGATCCGTCCGCCGGGTCGGCCAGGGCGTACAGCACCCCGAACGCGGTCTCCCGGGCCACCTCACGGGCCAGCTCGCCGAGGTCCTCGGGGGTGAGCCCGGCGGCGAGGGCGCGGTCGACGGCTGCGGCGGCCACGCCGTCGCTGCGATAGGCGGCCACCCACCGGGGCGCGTCCGTGCCCCAGGCGTCGACGTCCTGCCACACCGTCCGCAGGAACCGGTAGCGGGCGAGCTGCGGGAGCCCCTCCTCGGCCTCGGATTCGGCCCAGTCCGGGGCGTCGCCGTCCGCCCCCAGGGCGCGGAAGAGGGCGGTGAGCCTGTCGAGTTCGGTCATGAGGTGGGAGGCTACCGGCCGTGGTCCGAACGGATGGGCCCACCTGGAGCGATGAGTTTCGGCGGGGTGCCCGGTCAGTACATCCGTAAGAGTTGGTGCCCCACGGGCCACCCGCCACGAGACGCCCGCCACGAGACGCCCGTACGCGATGACCGTTCGACATACCCAGGAGCCCCTGATGCGCACCCTGATCAGCACCGCCTTCGTTTCGCTCGACGGCGTCATGGAGGCCCCGGGCGGCGAGCCCGGTTACCGGAACTCGGGGTGGACCTTCAAGGACGTGGAGTTCCTCCCGGAGGCGTACGAGATCAAGGGCCGGGAGCAGGAGGAGGCCGGCGCCCTGATGTTGGGCCGGACCAGTTACGAGGCGTTCAGTCCGGTGTGGCCGGCGATGGAGGAGTTCGCCCAGTACAAGGTGATGCCGAAGTACGTCGTCTCCACCACGCTCAAGGAGGACGACCTGGTCTCCGACTGGGGCGAGACCACGATCCTGCGCTCCCTCGACGAGGTCGCCGCCCTCAAGGAGACCGAGGGCGCCCCGATCATCATCCACGGCAGCGCCGCCCTGAACCGCGGCCTGTCGGACGCCGGCCTGATCGACCGCTACCACCTGCTGGTCTTCCCGCTCCTGCTCGGCGCGGGCAAGCGGCTGTTCAGCGCGACGGACAAGGACGCGCAGAAGCTGAAGCTGGTCGAGTACGAGGCGTACGCGAACGGCATCCAGAAGAACGTGTTCGACGTCGTGCGCTGACGCACCGGCCCCCACAGTTCTATGCGACAACGTGACTGGAGTGCGGACCGCCCTTGTGGCGTGCCCGTGACCGTACGTAGCGTACTGACCACATGGAACGAGGGGGTTCAGTGGACGAACTACGGATGATCGCCGGCGGTCCGTGCCGGAGCGGTGTCGACAAGTGCGGGAATGGCGACTGCTCGACGGTGTACGCCACGCCGGAACCCGGCATGCTGGCGATCCAGGGATACGACGTGGCCCATCCGACGCCCGACGGCGAATCGGTCGTGCTGATCCCCGAAGACGTCTTGAAGGAGGCGGCCCGTGTCCGTGGATGGCTCTAGCCCCGTACTGCTGGACGGCGACGAGTGGCAGGCGTACTTCCGCGACTTCAAGCGTTCCGCCTTCCGGCTCGAAGTGCATCAGACGTACACCATGCCCACCGAGGCCGATACGGTCCGCGACTTCCTCGCCGGGGCTCGGAAACCGGATGGCTTCAATGCCTCGTGGCACCGAACGATCGGGGACCACGGAGCCGCCGGACGGACGATGACACGCGCCAAGATCGTGCGTCGGCCCCTCACGCCGTACAGCCGCTATCTGTTCGAATGGTGCATCCCCGGTAATGTCGCCGCCGGGGAGGACTACCGGATAGTCGATGTGACCGACCGGCCGCATCCTGGACTTCCTGAACAAGACTTCTGGATGTTCGATGAATCTACGGTCGTCCACCTGAACTACCGCCCTGACGGAACGCAGATCAGCCGCGAACTGATCCAGGCCCCGGACCTGGGCACGTATCTCACATGGCGTGACCTCGCCCTGGAAAGCGCCGTACCCTTCAGTGCCTATCGCACCTGAGACGCAAGCACGGGAGCGGAAGGACCTGGCGGAGGCCCTGCGGAGTCTCCGCCGCGCTTCCGGGCTCAGTGGTGGACGCCTCGCAATCCGCTGCAACATGAGCCAGACCAAGATCAGTCGAATCGAAACAGGTCGCGCACTCCCCACGGTCATCGACGTCGAGCGAATCCTCAAGGCCCTTTCCGTACCCCATGAGGTTGCGGACCAGCTGCTGCAACTGGCGCGCAGGGCTAATGTCGATTACGCGTCCTGGCGGGCATACGCCCGCGTGGGGCTGTACCACAAGCAGGCCGAACTGAAGGCGCTCGAATCCTCCTCGCGGGTGATGCGGCATTTCCTGCCTGCCATCCCCACCGGCCTGCTGCACGTCCGTGAGTACGCCGTTGAAACGCTGTCCCCTACCGTGGACAGCGATCCGGCGAGAGACATCTCCCGGGCCGTTCAGGCCCGCATGGATCGCCAAGCAGTCCTGGATGACACGTCGCGTTCCTTCTGGTTCCTGATGACCGAGCAGGCCGTGAAGTGGCGGCGGGCAAGCAGGGGGACCATGGCAGCGCAGTGCGCACACATGGCGAACGTCAGTCGAAAGCCCAACGTCGAGGTCGGGATAATTCCGCAGGGGGTCCAGATTCCTGGCACCCCCATGAATATTTTCGTTGTCTACGACGACAGACTCGTGACGGTGGAACTGTTTTCCGGGGAAGTCGCTCTGCGTGATCCCCGGGATATTACCCAGCACCGTAATCTGTTCGAGCTTTTCTGGTCTTATGCCCTCACCGGTGATGCTGCCACGGAATTCATGAACGAGATGTCAGAGAACTTTATGCGTCAACGCGACTAGTCCTTCCGCCCACGCCGCCGACTCTCGATTATGGCTTCTACGGGAGCGAGCACAGCTCTCGATCCGACAGAAAGCGAGTCCGAGATGAGCAAGAAGGGCGGCAGCCACTCCGGCACGCCGGACACCTCCAGCAGTGATGGCCACCGGGAAAGGCCGCCGGGCCCGACCCGGCCGTACGAGCCCCCGCCGAAGAAGAAGTGAGTCCGGTGACGACACAACGACAGCTCGTTCGAAGCCTGCTGAGAAAGGGCGCACTGCCTCCGGAGTGGCATGACACCGTTGCGTCGGTGGACCGGGCCCTGTTCATCCCCGAGGTGATCATGGGCGGCGACTTCGCCGAAGACCCGGAACAGTGGTTGAGGACCGTCTACGCGGACGGCCCGGTCGTGACCCAGGTCAACGACGGGAAGCCCACGGCGGACGACTCCTTCCGGCTGTACACCTCGTCATCGTCCATGCCGTCGATCATGCTCGACATGCTCGTCCTGCTGGATGTACGCGACGGGCAGCGGGTTCTGGAGATCGGAACCGGAACCGGGTACAACGCCGCCTGGCTCTCACACCGTCTGGGCGAGGCCAACGTGACCAGTGTGGAGCTGGACGAGGCGGTACTGACACTGGCCGACGAGAACTTGAAACGGGCGGGGTTCCACCCGAAGACGGTCCTCGGCAACGGCCGCAACGGCCACCGTCCGGGATCACCCTACGAGCGGATCGTCTGCACCTGCACCATGCGGGACGTACCGCAAGCGTGGTTGGAGCAGTGTCCGGACGGGCGGATCGTCACCCCGTGGGGAAGCAGCTTCTTCAGCGGTTCGTTCGCCACGCTGGATGTGACGGACGGGCGGGCCCTGGGGGCGTTCTCCGGATCTCCCGCCTTCATGTGGGACCGCACCCATCGCGGCGGGGCCGGGCGCATCTCGGACCTCTATCGCGGGGAGCAGGGGGAGAAGGGGACGACGGACATCGCTCCCCAGAACGTCGTTCAGGATGATCCGGCGTTCTTCATCGGCCTGAGCCTCACGGACGTGTGGTTTCGGTGGTGTGACGCGGACGATGACAGCGGGGAGGCCACCTTGTGGTTCTTCGCCGACGACGGCACGTCGTGGGCGACCGTGGAGTGGGTGCCGGATGCGGAGAGGTACGAGGTGGAGCAGTACGGCCCTCGGGCCCTCTGGGACGAGGTGCGGACTGCCTTCCTGAGGTGGCACGACCTCGGGGAACCGGAACGGTCCCGTTTCGGGCTGTCGGTGGACGGGAACGGTCAGCGGGTGTGGCTCGACTCGCCCGGCTGCCTCATCGGCCGGTCCTAGCCCGAGGGAACGAAGGAAGCCCCAGCCGACTGGCCGGGGCTTCCTCGTGGGGCAGGCTCGCGCGAGCCCCGGGTTACGGCAGGTTGCGCGCCATGACGATGCGCTGGACCTGGTTGGTGCCCTCGTAGATCTGGGTGATCTTGGCGTCGCGCATCATGCGCTCGACCGGGTAGTCCCGCGTGTAGCCGTAGCCGCCGAGGAGCTGGACCGCGTCCGTGGTGACCTCCATGGCCACGTCGGAGGCGAAGCACTTGGCCGCCGCGCCGAAGAAGGTGAGGTCGCCGTCGACGCGCTCGGACTTGGCTGCGGCCGAGTAGGTGAGCTGGCGGGCCGCTTCCAGCTTCATCGCCATGTCGGCGAGCATGAACTGGATGCCCTGGAAGTCCGCGATCGGCTTGCCGAACTGCTTGCGCTCCTGGACGTACCCCTTGGCGTAGTCCAGCGCGCCCTGGGCGATACCGAGGGCCTGGGCCGCGATGGTGATGCGGGTGTGGTCCAGGGTCTTCATCGCGGTGGCGAAGCCCGTGCCCTCCTCGCCGATCATGCGGTCGGCGGGGATGCGGACGTTGTCGAGGTAGACCTCACGGGTCGGGGAGCCCTTGATGCCGAGCTTCTTCTCCGGGGCGCCGAAGGAGACACCCTCGTCGGACTTCTCCACGACGAACGCGGAGATGCCCTTGGAGCGCTTGGTGGGGTCGGTGACCGCCATGACCGTGTAGTACTCGGAGACGCCCGCGTTGGTGATCCAGCGCTTCACGCCGTTGAGGACCCAGAAGTCGCCGTCGCGCACGGCCTTGGTCTTCATGCCCGCCGCGTCCGAGCCGGCGTCCGGCTCGGAGAGCGCGTACGAGAACATCGCGTCACCCTTGGCCAGCGGGCCCAGGTACTTGCGCTTCAGCTCCTCGGAGCCGGAGAGGATCACCGGGAGCGAGCCGAGCTTGTTGACGGCCGGGATCAGGGAGGAGGAGGCGCAGGCGCGGGCCACCTCCTCGATCACGATGACCGTGGCGAGCGCGTCGGCGCCGGCGCCGCCGTACTCCTCCGGGACGTGGACGGCGTGCAGGTCCGAGGCGACCAGGGCGTCCAGCGCCTCCTGCGGGAAGCGGCTCTCCTCGTCGACCGCGGCGGCGAAGGGGGCGATCTTCGTCTCGGCGAGCGCGCGGATGGTCTCGCGGAGCATGTCGTGCTCCTCGGCCGGACGGTACAGGTCGAAATCGGTCGAACCCGCCAAGACGCTCACTCCCCAGATGCTAACTACCGTTAAGTAACTCAATTTTAGTGCGGAAGCCGTCCGAGGACATACGAGAGTCGCACGTGAGCTTGGTGACAGGGGTCGGGCAAAGCGGAGGTAAGCGGCGGATCGGGTGGGGAAAAGCGGGGTTCTCCCCCGCGACTATGCTCGGTTCGCACGTCCATCCGCACCTCCCAGGAGCTTTTATGGCCCTCAGGATCACTGTGATCGGCACCGGCTATCTCGGCGCCACCCATGCCGCCGCCATGGCCGAGCTGGGGTTCGAGGTCCTCGGGCTCGACGTCGTACCGGAGAAGATCGAGCTGCTGTCCACCGGGCGCGTGCCGATGTACGAGCCGGGGCTTGAGGAGATTCTCCACAAGCATGTCGCGGGTATCGAGGGGTCCACCGGGCGGCTGCGCTTCACCACCTCCTGGGAGGAGGTCGGGGAGTTCGGGGACGTGCACTTCGTCTGCGTGAACACCCCGCAGAAGCACGGCGAGTACGCCTGTGACATGAGCTACGTCGACAGCGCCTTCGAGTCGCTGGCCCCGCACCTCGCGCGGCCCGCCCTGGTCGTCGGCAAGTCGACCGTCCCCGTCGGCTCCGCCGCCCGCCTCGCCGCCCGCCTCGCGGAGCTGGCCCCGGCGGGGGCCGGCGTCGAGCTGGCCTGGAACCCGGAGTTCCTGCGCGAGGGCTTCGCCGTCAACGACACCCTGCACCCCGACCGGATCGTCGTGGGTGTGGAGAGCGAGCGGGCCGAGAAGCTCCTGCGCGAGGTGTACGCCGTGCCGGTCGCGGAGGGGTCGCCGTTCGTGGTGACCGACTTCCCGACCGCCGAGCTGGTGAAGACCTCCGCCAATTCCTTCCTCGCCACCAAGATCTCCTTCATCAACGCCATGGCCGAGGTCTGCGAGGCCGCCGACGGGGACGTCGTGAAGCTCGCCGAGGCCATCGGTCACGACGAGCGCATCGGGAAGAAGTTCCTGCGGGCCGGGATCGGCTTCGGCGGCGGCTGCCTGCCCAAGGACATCCGGGCCTTCATGGCGCGCGCCGGCGAGCTGGGCGCGGACCAGGCCCTCACCTTCCTCCGCGAGGTCGACTCCATCAACATGCGCCGCCGCGGCCACATGGTCGAGCTGGCCCGGGAGGCGGTGGGCGGCGGCTCGTTCCTCGGGACCCGGGTGGGCGTCCTGGGTGCCGCGTTCAAGCCGGACTCCGACGACGTACGCGACTCCCCCGCGCTCAACGTCGCCGGGCAGATCCATCTGCAAGGCGGCCAGGTGACCGTCTTCGACCCGAAGGGGATGGAGAACGCCCGGCGGCTGTTCCCGACGCTCGGTTACGCCGACTCCGCGCTGGAGGCCGTGCGCGGCGCGGACGTGGTGCTGCACCTGACGGAGTGGCGTGAGTTCCGTGAGCTGGACCCGGCGGAGCTGGGCGAGGCGGTGTCCCGCCGGATCATCCTGGACGGGCGCAACGCCCTGGACAGTGCGGTGTGGCGCGAGGCCGGGTGGACCTACCGGGCGATGGGGCGGCCGAAGGCCTGAGTTGCCCGCACTTCCGCGCCGGTATGGGGTAGTCGTTACGCCATGCCGCAACAGGGCGGCCACCACCGGGAGGTATGCGTCATGCCCATCGCCACACTCGGCGCCGTCGTACTCGACTGCCCCGACCCCGTCGCGCTCGCCCGCTTCTACGCCGCCGTGATCGGCGGCACCGTCGAGGACGGCGGGGACGGCTGGGTGGATCTCACCGGCGCCCCGGGCACGCCGCTCGCGTTCCAGGCCGCGCCCGGTTTCGTACCGCCGCAGTGGCCCCGGCCCGACGACTCGCAGCAGTTCCACCTGGACCTGACCGTCAAGGATCTGGACGCGGCGGAGCGGGAGGTCCTGGCCCTGGGGGCCCGGCCGCTGGACACGGAGGACCGGAAGCGGTCCTTCCGCGTCTATGCCGACCCCGTCGGGCATCCGTTCTGTCTCTGCGCCTGCTAGCCGGAGGGTCAGGGGGTCTCGAAGTGTGTGGTGATCGGGCGTCCGGTGGACAGGCTCAAGGGATGACCCCCTCGCCCGACTGGATCAGCACTCCCCTCTCCGACAACCTCCTGCGCGGCGCGCTCGACCTGGAGCGCACCGCGCGCGGCGGCCTCCTCCCCCACCGGCTGCCCGCCGTCGCCCGGGCGCAGTTCGACGGCGACGATCAGGTGGCCCAGGCGGAGTCGCAGCCCTCCGGCGTCCGCGTGGTGTTCCGCACCCGGGCCACCGCCGTCGAACTGGGCGTCCTGCGCACGGTCGTCGGCTACCGGGGTGTCCCGCCCCGCCCGGACGGGGCGTACGACCTGCACATCGACGGGGAGCCGGTCGGACGGGCCACCGCGAGCGGCGGCAACATCCTGATGGTCGACCTGAGCGACGGCTCGCAGGAGACGTTCCCCGGGCGGGTCGGCACCGTCCGGTTCGACGGGCTGCCCGGACGGGAGAAGACCGTCGAGATCTGGCTGCCGTACAGCGAGACCACCGAGCTGATGTCCCTGCGCACCGACGCGCCCGTCGCGCCCGTGGAGCCGGACGGACGGCGGGTGTGGCTGCACCACGGAAGCTCGATCAGCCACGGATCGGCCGCCGACAGCTCCGCCACCGCCTGGCCCGCCCTGGCCGCCGCCGCGGGGGGCGTGGAGCTGATCAACCTGGGGCTGGGCGGCAGCGCCCTGCTCGACCCGTTCACCGCGCGCGCCCTGCGGGACACCCCCGCCGACCTGATCAGCGTCAAGATCGGCATCAACCTCGTCAACCGCGACCTGATGCGGCTGCGCGCGTTCGGCCCGGCGGTGCACGGGTTCCTCGACACCATCCGCGAGGGGCACCCCACCACACCGCTGCTGGTGGTCTCGCCCATCCTCTGCCCCGCCCAGGAGGACACCCCCGGCCCGGCCGCCCCGGACGTCCACGACGGGCAGGTGGAGTTCCTGGCGCTGGGGGACCCTTCGGAGGCGGCTCTGGGAAAGCTGACGCTGCGGGTCGTCCGGGAGGAGCTGGCCCGCATCGTGGAGCGGCGCGCCGCCGAGGATCCGGCGCTGTACTACCTGGACGGCCTCACCCTGTACGGCGAGGCCGACTTCGCCGAGTTGCCGCTGCCCGACCGGCTCCACCCGGACGCCGCGGCCCACCGCCGCATGGGCGAGCGCTTCGGCGCGCTCGCCTTCGGTCCGGGGGGACCGTTCGCCACCCCGGACCCGCAGGTGCGGAACTAGCGGATCCGCCGCCCGTCCAGCTCCGTGATCGTCGCGTGGGACGGGCCGCGCGTGCTCTGCTCGTCGCGGGCCACGGCTTCCGCGTCGCGCAGCACCCGTACCGCGTTCTGCCAGGTCAACTTGGCGACCTCGCCCTCGGACCAGTGACGCCGCAGCAGCTCCGCGATCAGGTTCGGGTAGCCGGAGACGTCCTCCAGGCCGTTCGGGGTGAACGCCGTGCCGTCGTAGTCGCCGCCGATGCCGATATGGTCGACGCCCGCGACCTCGCGCATGTGGTCGAGGTGGTCGGCGATGGTGGCGACGGTGGCCTGGGGGCGGGGGTGGGCCGCCTCGAAGTCCTCGTGGATGCGCATCGCCGGCGGGGTGGTGTCCAGGTGGTGCAGGCCGTGCTCGCGCATGTTGCGGTCGGCGGCCTGGGTCCAGGCGACGGCGGCGGGCAGCACGAACTTCGGGACGAAGGTCGCCATCGCGACACCGCCGTTGGCCGGGAGCGCCGCCAGCACGTCGTCGGGGATGTTGCGCGGGTGGTCGCAGACGGCCCGGGCCGAGGAGTGCGAGAAGATCACCGGCGCGGTGCTGGTGGCGATCGCGTCACGCATGACGCCGTCCGCCACGTGGCTGAGGTCGACCAGCATGCCGATGCGGTTCATCTCCCGGACGACCTCGTGGCCGAAGGCGGAGAGGCCGCCGAGGCGGGGAAGGTCGGTCGCGCTGTCCGCCCAGTCGATGTTGTCGTTGTGGGTGAGCGTCATGTAGCGGACGCCCAGGGTGTGCAGGGCGCGCAGGGTGCCCAGCGAGTTGTTGATGGAGTGGCCGCCCTCGGCGCCCATCAGGGAGGCGATGCGGCCCTCGGCGCGGGCCTTCTCCAGGTCGTCGGCGGTGAGCGCGCGCCGCAGGTGGGTCGGGTAGCGGGCGATCAGCTCGGCGACGATGTCGATCTGTTCCAGCGTGGCGCTGACCGCCGCGTCGCCGGTCAGGTCGGTGCGCACGTACACCGACCAGAACTGGCCGCCGACCCCGCCGGCCCGCAACCGGGCCAGGTCGGTGTGGAGCAGGCCGCGCTGGTCGGCGGCGATGTCCCGGGCGTCCAGGTCGTAGCCGACCTGCTCGCGCAGGGCCCAGGGGAGGTCGTTGTGGCCGTCGACGATCGGGTGGGCGGCGAGGAGCTCGCGGGCCCGCTCCAGGTGGTCCATGTGCCGCCCCTACTTTCCGAAGCCGAAGGAGTCGGAACCCTGGACCTTGGACCGCAGCCGCTTGCCCTTCTCGGTGGCCTGGGCGTTCAGCTCCTGAAGGAACTCCCCCATCCGCTCCTGGAGGGCCGGGTCGTGCGCGGCCAGCATCCGGGCGGCGAGCAGGCCCGCGTTGCGCGCGCCGCCGACCGAGACGGTGGCGACGGGGACGCCGGCCGGCATCTGGACGATGGAGAGCAGGCTGTCCATGCCGTCCAGGTACTTCAGCGGCACCGGGACACCGATGACCGGCAGCGGGGTGACCGAGGCCAGCATCCCGGGCAGGTGGGCGGCCCCGCCCGCGCCCGCGATGATCGCCTTCAGACCGCGGCCCGCCGCCTCCTCGCCGTACGCGATCATCTCGCGCGGCATGCGGTGGGCGGAGACGACGTCGACCTCGTACGGGATCTCGAACTCGTCGAGCGCCTTGGCCGCCGCCTCCATGACGGGCCAGTCGGAGTCCGAGCCCATGACGATGCCGATCACGGGTGCGGCCGGTGCGGAGGGGGAAGTCATTCGGTGATCGTTCCTCGCAGGTAGTCGGCCGCGTGCCGGGCGCGCTCCTGCACGTCCGCCAGGTCGTCGCCGTAGGTGTTGACGTGGCCGACCTTGCGGCCGGGCTTCACGTCCTTTCCGTACATGTGGATCTTGAGCTGCGGGTCGCGGGCCATGCAGTGCAGGTACGCCTGGTACATGTCCGGGTAGTCACCGCCCAGGACGTTGCACATGACCGTCCAGGGGGCGCGCGGGCGCGGGTCGCCGAGGGGGAGGTCGAGGACCGCCCGTACGTGGTTGGCGAACTGGGAGGTGATCGCGCCGTCCTGGGTCCAGTGGCCCGAGTTGTGCGGGCGCATCGCCAGCTCGTTGACGAGGATGCCGGGCTTCCCGTCGGGTCCCCGCGTCTCGAACAGCTCCACCGCGAGGTGGCCGACGACACCCAGCTCGGCGGCGATGCGGAGCGCGAGCTGCTGCGCCTCGCCGGCCAGCCGCTCGTCCAGCTCGGGGGCCGGGGCGATCACCGTGTCGCAGACGCCGTCGACCTGGATCGACTCGACGACCGGGTAGGCGACGGCCTGGCCGTGCGGCGAACGGACGATGTCGGCCGCCAGCTCCCGTACGAAGTCGACCTTCTCCTCGGCGAGGACCGGGACCCCGGCGCGGAACGGGTCGGCCGCGTCCGCCTCGGAGCGGACCACCCACACGCCCTTGCCGTCGTACCCGCCGCGCACGGTCTTCAGGATGACGGGGAAGCCCCCGACCTCCTGGGCGAACGCGGCGGCGTCGGCCGGGTCGCTCACGATGCGGTGCCGGGGGCAGGGCGCGCCGATCTCCATGAGCTTGGCCCGCATCACCCCCTTGTCCTGCGCGTGCACCAGGGCATCGGGGCCGGGGCGCACGGGGATGCCGTCCGCCTCCAGGGCCCGCAGGTGCTCGGTCGGCACGTGCTCGTGGTCGAAGGTGATCACGTCACAGCCCTGCGCGAAGGCGCGCAGCGTGTCCAGGTCGCGATAGTCGCCGATGACGACCTCGCTGACCACCTGGGCCGCCGAGTCCTGGGGCGTGTCACTGAGGAGCTTGAATTTCAGGCCGAGGGGGATGCCCGCCTCGTGGGTCATACGGGCGAGCTGACCGCCGCCGACCATGCCGACTACCGGGAACGTCACGCCTCCAGGGTATCGGGCGCGCCGGGGCGGCCGGGACGCCGTCCGGGGGCCGCCCACCGGCGGGCTCCCCGGGATCACCGGGGCAACACACGGGAGGGCTGGTTAGCATGGCGGAGTTGACGGAACCGTCGACGCCATCGGACGGACGGATCGAGCGATCACCATGAGCGAACGGGGCGCACTGCGGGCCCGGCTTGATCTGCTGGCCCGTGAGGTCGCCAAGTTCGGCGCGGTCGGCGCGGTCGGCCTGCTGGTCAACATCGCGGTCTTCAACCTGCTCCGGCACACCACCGACCTCCAGGTCGTCCGGGCGAGCGTGCTGGCGACGTTCGTCGCCATCCTCTGCAACTACGTGGGCTTCCGCTACTGGACCTACCGGGACCGCGACAAGACCGGCCGGACCCGCGAGCTGACCCTCTTCCTGCTGTTCAGCGCGGCGGGCGCGGTGATCGAGAACGGGGTGCTGTACCTGGCGACGTACGGCTTCGACTGGAACACCCCGGTCCAGAGCAACGTCTTCAAGATCCTCGGTATCGGGATCGCCACCCTCTTCCGCTTCTGGTCCTACCGGACCTGGGTCTTCAAGACCCTCCCCGCCAAGGAGGCCGTCCGCAACGCGGAACGGTTTCTGGAGCAGCGACGGCCGACGGAGACGGTAGAGCCCGGTCCCGTACGGAACTGACGTCTACCGGGGCGGCCGTCCCGTGCGGAACCGACGCCTTCCGGGGCGGCCGTCCCGTACGGAACCGACGCCTTCCGGGGCGGCCGTCCCGTACGGAACCGACGTCTCCCGGGACGTCCCTCCCGTGCGGAACCGACGTCTCCCGGGACGTCCGCGCTCAGCGCACCGGGCGTTCCGGGTCCTTGCGGTCGAGCGGGATCCGGCTGAGGAAGAGCGCGAAGACCGCCGGGTGCTGCTGGAGCAGCTCCAGTCGGCCGCCGTCCGCCTCCGCGAGGTCCCGGGCGACGGCCAGGCCGATCCCGGTGGAGTTGCGGCCGCTGATCGTCCGCTCGAAGATCCGCGCCCCCAGCTCGGCCGGGACGCCGGGGCCCTCGTCAGTGACCTCGATGACCACCTGGTTGCCGGTGACGCGGGTGCGCAGGGCGACGGTGCCACCGCCGTGCATGAGAGAGTTCTCGATCAGCGCGGCCAGGACCTGGGCGACCGCGCCCGGGGTGCCGACCGCCCGCAGCCCGTGCTTGCCGGAGCAGACCAGCGCGCGGCCGGTGGAGCGGTAGGCCGGGCGCCACTCCTCGATCTGCTGTTTGATGACCTCGTCCAGGTCGAAGACGACGGCGGAGCCGGTACGCGGGTCCCGGGAGTTGGTCAGCAGCCGCTCGACGACGTCGGTGAGGCGCTCCACCTGGACGAGGGCGATGTTCGCCTCCTCCTTCACCGTCTCCGGGTCGTCGGTCACCGAGATCTCCTCGATCCGCATGGAGAGCGCGGTGAGCGGCGTCCGCAGCTGGTGCGAGGCGTCCGCGGCGAGGCGCCGCTCGGCGGTCAGCATCCGGGCGATCCGCTCGGCGGAGGCGTCCAGGACGTCGGCGACCCGGTCCAGCTCGGGCACCCCGTACCGCTTGTGGCGCGGGCGGGGGTCGCCGGAGCCTAGGCGTTCGGCGGTCTCGGCGAGGTCGGTGAGCGGCGAGGCGAGCCGGTTGGCCTGGCGTACGGCGAGGAGCACGGCCGAGATGATCGCGAGCAGCGCCACCGCGCCGATGATCAGGAGGGTGCGCCCGACCTCGCGGGTGACGGCCGAGCGGGACTCCTCGACGGTGACCTTCTCGCCCCGCTCACCGGTCTCGGTGGCGCGCAGGACGCTGCCGCTGGGGCGCTCGCCGACGGCGATGGGCTCCCGGCCCGGGATCTCGATCAGCGCGAACCGGGTGGGGTCGATCTGCTCGGACAGCACCCCGGAGTTGATCACCTCGTCGCCCATCAGCCGGCTGTCGACCACGCTGATCAGCCGCAGCGCCTCGGACTCGACGCTCTCCTGGGCGCTGGCACTGATGGTGCGCGTCTCCACGATGACCAGGGAGACGCCGAAGACGGCGATGACCACGAGCACCACGGCGAGCGTGGAGTTGATCAGCCGGCGGCGCATGGCCACCGGCCCTGTCGGTGTGCGCGTACGAGGAGCTGTTCGTCGTCAAGGGACATGGGTGCTTCGTACGTCAACTCTTCTCGAACCGGAAGCCGACGCCCCGGACCGTGGCGATGTACCGGGGGTTGGCCGCGTCGTCGCCGAGCTTCTTGCGGAGCCAGGAGATGTGCATGTCGAGCGTCTTGGTGGAGGACCACCAGGTGGTGTCCCAGACCTCGCGCATCAGCTGGTCGCGGGTGACCACCCGGCCGGCGTCCCGGACCAGGACCCGCAGCAGGTCGAACTCCTTGGCGGTGAGCTGGAGTTCCTCCTCGCCCATCCAGGCCCGGTGCGACTCGACGTCGATCCGGACACCGTGGGTGGCGGGCTGGGCGGCGGGCTCGGAGGCGCCACGGCGGAGCAGGGCCCGGACCCGGGCGAGGAGCTCGGCGAGGCGGAAGGGCTTGGTGACGTAGTCGTCGGCCCCGGCGTCCAGACCGACCACCGTGTCGACCTCGTCCGCGCGGGCCGTCAGCACCAGGATCGGCACGGTGTGGCCGTCGGCCCGGAGGCGGCGGGCGACTTCGAGGCCGTCCATCCCGGGCAGCCCCAGATCGAGGACCACGAGGTCGACGCCGCCCTGGAGTCCGGCGTCGAGCGCCGTCGGGCCGTCCTGCCGGACTTCGACCTCGTAACCCTCCCGACGCAGTGCGCGGGCCAGTGGCTCCGAGATGGACGCGTCGTCCTCGGCGAGCAGTACACGGGTCATGGACTGATGGTAGTCCGGCGGGGACGTGCGCAGTGAGGCCCTCGCCAGCGCCTGCGGGTCAGTGCCACAGGTAGGACATAGACCTTTGAATATGGGAGCCTGGTTCCACGGTCACCTGTGATCCATCTCTCAAGTCCTTCCATATCCTGCCGTGTCGTGTCGTATGGTGTTCTGACGCCTGTTGCAGTACTGAAGGACCTTTGGGCCGCCATGAGCGCCAAGGGTCTCTTCTGTGTGCAGGGCCGGTTCGCGCCGGCCCGTATCGAGTGAATGACCTGTGAGCCGGGCCCGGAGCGTGAGGACGCGCCCCGGGTGTGGATCCCGATGCGGTATTTCCCCGCCCCGCCGCCGAACGCTCCGCCCGGAGCCCGGCCCCGGAGCGAGTCCCCCTCAGGCGTGGGGATGGGGTGCGGCCGCGCCGGTGCCGGCTACCCCCCACCGGGCGCGTACCGCTCACGAGGCGAGCGCGTCCCGACCAGCAAGGATCGACCATGGCGTCCAGCCTGACGAAGGACTCGGCCAGTTCCGGCGAGAAGACCTTCTTCGGCCACCCTCGCGGCCTGGCCACTCTCTTCATGACGGAGATGTGGGAGCGCTTCAGCTACTACGGCATGAGGGCACTGCTCCCGCTCTACCTGATCGCGCCCGGCGGGCTCGACATGAACCCCGCCACGGCGACCGCGATCTACTCGGTCTACCTGTCGCTGGTGTACCTGCTCGCCATGCCCGGCGGCTGGTTCGGCGACCGGGTCTGGGGCCCGCGCAAGACCGTCGCCATCGCCGGCGGGATCATCATGGCCGGGCACCTGGTCCTGGCCCTGCCCTGGGAAGGCACGTTCTTCGGCGGTCTGGGCCTCGTGGCCATCGGATCGGGTCTGCTGAAGTCCAACATCTCGACGATGGTCGGCCACCTCTACGACGGGCCGGACGACCCGCGCCGCGACGGTGGCTTCACGATCTTCTACATGGGCATCAACATGGGTGCCTTCGCCGCGCCCCTGGTGATCGGCACCGTCGGTGAGAACGTCAACTGGCACCTCGGCTTCGCCCTCGCGGCGCTCGGCATGGGTCTCGGCGTGCTCCAGTTCCTGCTCGGCACCCGCCACCTGGACGAGCGCAGCCTCGTCGTCCCGAAGCCGCTCTCCAAGGACGAGCGCGCCTCCACCCTGCGCAAGTCGATGATTTGGCTCGGCATCGCCGCCGTCTTCTACATCGGTACGGTCGTCACCGGCGTCTACACGCTGAACTGGCTGCTGGTCCCGATCACCCTCGCGGGTCTCATCATCCCGGTGATGGTCCTGGTGCGCATAAAGCGCGACAAGGAGCTCAGCGAGACCGAGCAGTCGAAGATGTCCGGTTACATCTGGTTCTTCGTGGCCGCCGCCATCTTCTGGATGATCTACGACCAGGGCGGCTCGACGCTCGCCATCTTCGCCGAGTCCTCGGCCGACAACAGCGTCTTCGGCTGGGAGTTCCCGGTCTCCTGGTACCAGTCGGTCAACCCGGTCCTGATCATGGCGCTCGCCCCGGTATTCGCCGCCTTCTGGCTGGCGCTGAACCGGCGGGGCAAGGAGCCGAGCACGATCGTCAAGTTCAGCTCCGGCCTCGTTCTGGTCGGCGCCTCGTTCTTCGTCTTCCTGATGCCGCTGACCATCGCGGGTGACGGCCACAAGGCCGCCGCGATGTGGCTGGTCGCCATCTACTTCATCCAGACCGTCGCCGAGCTGACCCTCTCGCCGGTCGGCCTGTCGGTCACGACGAAGATGGCTCCGGCGAAGTACGCGAGCCAGATGATGGGTGTCTGGTTCCTCGCCGTCACCGCCGGCGACTGCACCACGGGTCTGCTCTCGCTGGCCGGTGTGGAGCTCAACGGCACCGGGGTGGTGGCCCTGGAGGCGACGCTCGCGGTGGTGGCCGGTATCGCGATCTTCATGTACCGCGGCAAGGTCAAGCAGCTCATGGGCAACGTCCGCTGACGGCTCACGGCCTGTAGCGACGCGCGCGGCGAAGGGCCGCCGCACCGGAACGTTCCGGTGCGGCGGCCCTTCGTCCTTGCCCACGGCGCCTTGCCCTGGCTCGCAGCCCCTCGTTCCTTGTCCGGGGCGCCTCGCCTCTGCCCGCGGGCCTTCGTCCTTGCCCACGGCGCCTTGCCCTGGCTCGCAGCCCCTCGTTCCTTGTCCGGGGCGCCTCGCCTCTGCCCGCGGGCCTGCGCCCTTGCCCGAGGCGCCTTGCCCTGGCTCGCAGCTCCTCTTCCTTGTCCGGGGCGCCTCGCCTCTGCCCGCGGGCCTTCGTCCTTGCCCGCGGCTCAGCGCGTGCCGCGCAGCCTCCGCCACGGGGTGAACGTGAACACCGCGCCGCCCAGCAGGATCGCCGTACCCGCGACCAGGCCGAGCGCGCGCAGGGCGCCGTCGTCCTCGGCGCCGGTGGCCGCCAGGCCGCCGCCCGAGTCCGTACCGCCGCCGGACGCCGCCGCTCCGCCCGCGCCCGCCGCGCCCCCGGAGCCTGTGCCACCGGACGCGCCGCCCGGCTGGGCGGAGGTGTCCAGCTCCAGGGAGACCGCGACCCCGGCGGGCGAAGTGCAGGTCGTCGTCGTACCGGCGGCCATCACGGTGAGGACACCCGGGCTGAGCGTGGACCTCCCGCTCGCCGGGCTTGTACGTGCCGGTGAGGTCCGGGATCTCGATCGGGGCGCCGGTCTTGATGACCTCCTTGTTCAGCGGCCCCTCGACCTTGACCGTGCCCTTGTCGGCCCCGCCGAGCTTGACGTCCATCGACGGCTTGACCTGTCCGGCCGGGATGTCGATCGGGCTGTCCATCACGGGCTTGCTGAACTCCACCGTGAGGTCGTACGCGCCGCCGCTCCTCCTGGCGCTGATCCTGACCGGGGAAGTGGCGTTCTTGTCGCCGATGGGGGTTTTGCAGGCGTAGGCGACGGACACCTCCTTGCCGGAGAAGTCGGTCTCACCCCCGCTGCCGCCGGTACCGCCGCTGCTGCCGGTGCTGCCGGAGCTGCCGGTGCTGCCGCCGGATGTGGTGCCGCCGGTGTCGCCGCCTCCGGATGTGGTGCCTCCGTCCGTGGTGCCCCCGGTGTCGCCGCCGCCGGTCGTGGTGCCGCCGGAGTCGCTGCCACCCGTCGTCGTACCGCCGGAGTCGGTGCCTCCGGATGTGCTGCCGCCGGATGTGGTGCCGCCGGTGGTGGAGCCTGCCTCCGTCACCTTGATCGTGGCGCCCGGCTGGACCGCCCCCTTCGGGGCGCACTTGGTGTCCGTCGAGATCGGCTTGGAGACGTTGATGGTGTACGCGCCCGGAGTCAGCGTGATCTCCCCGGCCTTCTCCAGCTTCAGCTTGGCCGTCATGTCGGGCAGCAGCATGGGGCTGTTCTTGGGGATGGGCGGGTTCTGCCGGGGGCCCTGAAGTTTCAGCTCGCCGCTCGCCGCGCCGCCCAACGTGACCGTGCCGGCCGGCTTCACCGTGTCCTTGCCCAGGTCCAGCACGTCCGGGTTCTTGGACGCGGCCGCGACCGTCTTCCAGACGACCTCGATCTCGTCGCCCACCTTCGCCTCGGCCGGTGCGGTCAGCTGCACCTTCGTGGTTCCCTGGACCGGCGGCAGGCCCGAGATGGGCGGCGGAACGCACTCCGTCGCATAACTGACCTCGGCGGCCCGGGCCGGGCTCGCGGCCAGCACGAGGCCCGCGCCGGCGAGCATCAGCGCCAGTCCGGCCGCGCTCATCCTCCGTTGCGTGTCCACACGTGTCCCTTCGTCGTGGGTGGTGGTCGGTTCTCCGACGGTGTGGAACGCCGGTTCTCTGACGGTGCGGAGTCCTGGGTGAACCACGGCAGCGCGGCCGGGGTCGGGGTCGTACCGGTGTGCGCCCTCGTGGCGGGTGTCCTCGCGCGGTGCGCGTGGCGTGCCACCGTGCCGGCGGGACGGGGGCGGACCTTGTCCACGACGGCCATGCCGGTACGGAAGACCGCGGCCGGGACGACCAGGCAGAGCAGCACCCAGAAGAGCGTGACGCCCCACGGGCGGCTCACCCCCCCCCGGCTGCTCGGCCAGCACCTTCGTCCCGTACCGCAGGGAGACCTGGTAGTCGCCGTGCGCGCCGGCCGGGAGTTCGACCGGCAGCTTGATCTGCGCCCTGCCCCCGGGGGCGCCCGTGCCGCGCCACGGGCGTTCCTCCCACTGCGGGGCGTAGACGCCGTGCGCGGTGCCCATCTCGAAGACGGGGTCCTCAACGGGCGCCGAGCCGAGGTTGCCCACGGTGACGACCAGTTGCCGGGCGGGCGGGGCGCCGAACCAGGTGAGCAGCGAACTCTCGCCCTCCAACCGGGTGGTGGCCAGCACCGCGAGCCTCCCGTCCTCGGCCGGGGCCGGCAGCGGGGCCGTCGGGTGGCCCGCCACCGTGAACACCGCGTCGGCCAGCGCCTTTTCACCGGTCACCGTGGCGACGTGCACCACACAGGGGCAGGGCTCCGGCGGCTCGGCCACCGGCAGCTTCTTGCTGAACCCACCCCTTCGGTCGGTGGTGACGGCGCGGCCGTCGGCGTTGGCACAGGAGTTGGTGCCGCCGATCACGCCCCGCTCAGGGGTGGACCGGCCGCAGATCAGCAGCATCAGCAGCGCTTCGGAGCGCCAGCCGCTGCCCTTGACGGTGATCTCACCGCCCTTGCCCGCCTCCTTCCTGGAGAGGGTGACGGAGGGGCCGTCGGCTCGGGCCGCCGTTGCGCCCGGGGTGGCCAGGGCCAGGAGGGCGAGCAGGGCCAGGAGGGTGAGGAGCACGAGCGATGTCGGATCGGTGAGCCGGGCAGCGGGCCGGCTTTCGGGGTGTCGCGTCACGACTCCGCTCCCGTCTTCGCCATGGGCCTGGGCATGGTGTCCTGGGCCGGTCGTCGCCCGCGTTGTCCGCCGGCCGGGGCGGTGGCCGGGGTGGTGGCCCGGGCGGTGGCCGGGGTGGCGTCCCGGGCGGTGTCCCGGGCGGTGGCCGTCGCCCCGTCCGGCCCGGTCGTCCGCGGCCCGCGCCGGTCGCGCCGCCGCCGGTGCCGCCGTACGCCGAGCACCGCCAGGACACCGAGCACCAGCAGCCCGGCCCCGGCGACCGGCACCACCGGGACGTACGCCGTCGAGGCCGCCGCCTCGCCCCGCGCGCCGCCGTCCGCGGTGACCCGCAGCCGTACGGTGACCGAGTCCAGGGCCGGGGCGTCCGGCCAGGGTTCGGTGAGCTCCACCCGGCGGCCGGGGGCCAGCTCCAGCGGCAGGGGCCGGGCCGGGCGGTCCAGCAGCGTGCCGAACATCCCGTCCGCGCGCACGGCCAGCCGGGGCCGCAGCACCGCGTTACCCCGGTTGACCAGGGCGTACCGGATGGTCCGCGCGGACACCTCGACGTCCTCCACGGTGAGCGCCGCCAGTGTGGGGCCGCCGACCCGCACCCGTACCGGTACGCGCCGCTCCTCGCCCCCGCCGGCCGCCACGATCTCCCCCGCGAGGCCACCGGGCACCGCGTCGCCCGGCACCGTGAGGGCGAACGGCACGTCGGCGCGGGTCCGGGCCGGCACGGTGACCGAGGCCGCGGCGAACCGGACCCACGGCCCGGCCGGACCGTCGCCCCGCAGCCGTACGGTCAGCGGGGCGCGGGCGGGGTTGGTCACCGAGAGCCGGTCCTGGAGCACCGTCGCGGGGGTGCCTTCCAGGTAGACGTACGGCCGGGCGTCCCGGCCGGTGCTGCCGCCGCCCGCGGGCCGCGCCGTCCAGCCCGCCGGGGCTCCTGGGCTGTCGTCGGCCGCCCCGGGGGGCGCGACGAGCAACGACAGCAGCAGGACGGCGAACAGCGACAGCGGCCGGACGGCGGGCAGCGTCGGCGGCCGGACGGCGGGCAGCGTCGGCGGAGTGAACCGTCTCCTGCGTACGTATGGGGTCGACTGCGGCATTCGCGGCTCCCTCACGCTGACGTTTTCGGCGTTCAGCCCGTGGGGCGCTGTCCTCGCCGGGTCAGCCAGAGCACCCCGGCCGCCCCGGTCAGCAGCACGGTCCCGCCGAGCGTGCCGAGCGCCGCCGCCGAGTCGAGCGGGCCGGTCTTCGGCAGTTCGCCGCCGCCGGCAACTCCGCCGGCGCCCGTCGAGCCGCCTCCCGTGGAACCACCTCCGGTGGAACCGCCCGTGGAACCTCCCGAGCCCCCGGCGCCTGCGACGTCGAGTTCCAGGGAGGGGCCGGGGCGGTTCCTGGGCATACAGGTCGTGGTCGTACCGAGCGCCTTGATGGTGAGCACCCCGGCGGTGAAGGTGACCTTGCCGCTCTTCTTCGGGGTGTACGTCCCCGGCAGGTCACCGATCCTGATGGGGGTGTTGGCCGGGATCGCCTCGGCGTTCGCCGGTCCCGAGACCTGGACCTTCCCCGTCTCCGCACCCCCCACCTCGATCACGGCGCTCGGGTTCATGGCTCCCTTACCCAGACTCCACCGGGCTGGAGGAGACGCCCTTCTGGAAGGACATGGTGAGCTTGTAGCCGGCGCCGCTCCTGACGCCCTTGATATCGATGGGTGAGACGGCCCCCTTGGGCCCGATGGGCGTCACGCACTGGTAGTTGACGTCCACGACCTCGGCGTGGGCGGCGGGTGCGGCCACCAGCACCGCCGAGCCCGCCAGCACGGCCGTCAGCGCGAGAGCTGTCCGCTTCTGGTTCGACACCTCGTGTTCCCCTCATGCCGGACGTCGCCGCGCGCCACCTTCCTCACGGGCGCAGGTTACTGACGACGCATCAGATTGGGCGCTCAAGGTACGCCCGGGGCCTGACGGAGGGAAGACAAAGAGCGCGCCGGATCGGCGCGCTCTTCGAGGTGGGAGATGAGTGCCTGTCGTGGGTCAGGCGGGGGCGGCGAGCTCCGCCCAGACGATCTTGCCGGGCGTCTCCGGCGTACGCTGCACGCCCCAGTCCAGACAGAGGCGCTGCACGATGAACATGCCGTGCCCGCCGGGGCGGCCGGCGCGGTGCGGCGTGCGGGGAGCGGGCTGACCGTCCCCCCGGTCGACGACCTCGACGCGCAGCGCCTTGGCGGAGTGGCCGATCCGGAGCTCCTCAGGCCCGTTCGCGTGCAGACAGGCGTTGGTCACCAGCTCGGAGACGACCAGCAGAACGTCCTCGGCCGCGGCCCGGCGGTCGGCGCTGGAGGCCGGCAGCCAGCCCCAGTCGTGCAGGGCCTGCCGGGCGAAATCACGGGCCATCGGAACGATTCCGCTGGCCTGCCCGAGTGAGAGCGTGCGCCACTGCCGCTCGGCCGGAACGGGCGAGGCTGCGCCCGCTCCTTCCGGCTCGCGGCCGAGGTCGCCCGGCGGATGCTGCCGGGTGGTGCTCATCAGCGCTTCACCTCACCGATTCGCCATGTCGCCATGTCGCCTGAGAACAGAAATGATCAATTACCGAGTGTGCCGGATCTTTGCGGGATACCGACGGGGGTCTCCTGCCCGGCCGCATCGCTACGACACCCACTTCGGGCAGTCGATCGCATAACACGGCCGTCATCAGGTGCGACGCGAGAACGCGTCGTACCGGATTCAGGTGTCGAGGGCTTCTTCGAGCGTGCCGTGGATGGCGAAAACCGCCTCCGCGCCGGTGATCTCGAACACCCTCGCCACGACCGGCTGCATTCCGGCCAGGTGGACCCCGCCACCGGCCTCCTCCGCCTTGAGGCGGGCACCGAGCAGCACGTTCAGCCCGGTGGAGTCACAGAAGTCCAGGCGCGAGCAGTCGACCACCAGACGTGACCGCCCCTGTTCGACCGCTCCCTCCAAGGGTTCCCGCAGCAGATCGGCGGTGTGGTGGTCAAGCTCACCCACCGGTGTCACGACTTCGCTGCGCCCCTCGGTCCGGACCTCGACGTGAAGTCGACCCCGGTTCGCACTGCCGACCGTCCCGCGGTCCATGCCCATGTACCTCTTCGCCGTCCGTCACTGTGCGCGTCACTGCTTGTACGGCTGTATGCAGAGCTACCGCCGACGTGCGGGAAACAGTACGCGTTTCATGCGCCCCGCGGTAGTCGGAGAACTCAACAAACCGGACATATAGCGTCAATTGGCGCTTGTAACTGCTGGCAGGAACCGGGTAAGGGTAGAGGGACACCCGAAACACGACCGGCTTTGGAGGCGCCGCTTCACCGCAGGAGACACGTATGGGCATCGGCAGCCATATGTCGAGAACGATGGAGGAGAACCATGTCACCCCGGCTCGACGAAGCGCGTACCCCCAACGCGTCGTCGGCATGTCCTCAGGGACCGACCAATTCCGACTCCCCCGCCGCGAGCGCCGTTCCAGGCCCGCGTGCCAGCACCACCCGCACCACCAGCACCACCCCGGACTCTTCCGGCGAGGGGTTCGACGGGCTCGAGGGACTGCCCGAGATCCCGCCCTACGCCGAAGTGGGCGCTGTGGACGCCAGAGCCCTGTCGAAGACGCTCTTCGAGCGGCTCGAATCCCTTGAGGAGGGCACGCACGAGCACGCCTACGTCCGCAACACCCTCGTCGAGCTCAACCTCGCGCTCGTCAAGTTCGCCGCCTCCCGGTTCCGCTCGCGCAGTGAGCCGATGGAGGACATCGTCCAGGTCGGCACCATCGGCCTGATCAAGGCGATCGACCGGTTCGAGCTGAGCCGCGGTGTCGAGTTCCCGACCTTTGCGATGCCGACCATCGTCGGCGAGATCAAGAGGTTCTTCCGCGACACCAGTTGGTCCGTGCGCGTCCCGCGCCGGCTCCAGGAGCTCCGGCTCGAACTGGCCAAGGCGGGGGACGAGCTCTCCCAGCGGCTGGACCGCGCGCCCACCGTGGCGGAGCTGTCCGAGCGCCTCGGCATCACGCCGGACGAGGTCGTCGAGGGCATGTCCGCGAGCAACGCGTACACCGCGAGCTCGCTGGACGCCAAGCCCGAGGAGGACGACAGCGAGGGAGCCCTCGCGGACCGCCTCGGCTACGAGGACCACGGGCTCGAAGGCATCGAGTATGTCGAGTCCCTGAAGCCGCTGATCGCCGCGCTGCCCTCGCGGGACCGGATGATCCTCTCGCTCCGCTTCGTCAGCAACATGACGCAGTCGGAGATCGGGGAGGAGCTGGGCATCTCGCAGATGCACGTGTCCCGGCTGCTCTCCCGGACGCTGGTCAAGCTCCGCAAGGGGCTGACCCTGGAGGAGTAGCCGGACCGGGTCCGCTGCCCTCCAGGGGCTTGGCGGGCCGGTGCCGAGCGCATGCGGAAGGACCCGCTCCCGTACGTATCCGGGGCGGGTCCTTCGGCATGTCCGGCCACTCCACCCGCCCGCCGCCAACGCCGGAGTCGCCGAGCCACTCCACCCGCTCGCCGGACCGCGCCGAGTTACTCCACCCGCTCGCCGCCCCGCCAGACCGCGCTGACCAGCGGGACGCCCGGGCGGTAGGCGAGGTGGACGTGGCTCGGGGCGTCCAGGAGGACCAGGTCGGCGCGGGCGCCGGGGGTGATCCGGCCGATGTCGGCGCGGCGCAGGGCCGCGGCGCCGCCCGCCGTGGCGGACCAGAGGGCCTCATCGGGGGTCATCCCCATGTCCCGTACCGCCAGCGCGATGCAGAACGGCATGGACGAGGTGAACGACGAGCCGGGGTTGCAGTCCGTGGAGAGCGCGACCGTGGCCCCCGCGTCGAGCAGGCGGCGGGCGTCGGGCCAGGTGGCGCGGGTGGAGAACTCGGCGCCGGGGAGCAGGGTGGCGACCGTGCTCCCCTGGCCGAGCGCGTCCACGTCCGCGTCGGTGAGGTGGGTGCAGTGGTCGGCGGAGGCGGCGTCGAGCTCCACGGCGAGCTGGACGCCGGGACCGTACGTCAGCTGGTTGGCGTGGATACGGGGGTGCAGCCCCTTGGCGCGGCCCGCCGTGAGGATGGCGCGGGCCTGGTCGCCGTCGAAGGCGCCCCGCTCGCAGAAGACGTCGATCCAGCGGGCGTGCGGGGCGCAGGCCTCCAGCATCGGGCCGGTGACCAGGTCGACGTACCCGGCCGGGTCGTCGGCGTAGTCCGGGGAGACGACGTGGGCGCCGAGGTAGGTGACCTCGTCGGTGTGGCGGGAGGCGACGCGCAGGGCGCGGGCCTCGTCCTCGACGGTGAGCCCGTAGCCGGACTTGGTCTCCAGGGTGGTGGTGCCCTGGCGCAGGGCCTCGGCGAGGTAGTGGGCGACGTTGGCGGAGAGCTGCTCGTCGGAGGCCTGGCGGGTGGCGGCGACCGTGGTGCGGATGCCGCCGGCGGTGTAGGGCTGCCCGGACATCCGGGCGTTGAACTCCTGGGTGCGGTCGCCGGCGAAGACGAGGTGGGAGTGGGAGTCGACGAAGCCGGGGATCATGGCCCGGCCGGCCGCGTCGAGGACGTTGTCAGTGGCGGGTGCTTTGCTTGATTCACCGGTCCAGACGATGCGGTCGCCCTCGATGACGACGGCCGCGTCCTGGATCAGGCCCAGGGGGGTCCCGTTGCCGAGGGAGGGGTCATTGGTGACCAGGCTGGCGATGTGGGTGACGGCGGTGGTCGTCATCTGGAGAGTGTTCTCCTTGCGTTCCGGGGGGTCCGGGTCCGCTGTTGGGGCCGGGGTCGGTGGTGCGGGGCGGCCGGCGGTCAGTGGTGCAGGGCTGCCACGGCCGCGGCGAGCGCTCCGGGCACGTCCTCGATCAGGGCGTGGCGGCCGTCCCGCACGATGTGACGCCCTGCCACGACCGTGTGCCGCACATCAGCGGCGGAGGCGGCGAATACGGCGGTCTCCGCCGCCAGTCGGGGCACCGGTCCTGCCGTTCTGACGGAGTCCAGGGCGAGCGTCGTCAGATCGGCGGGGGCACCCGGTTCCAGGACGCCCGCGTCGGGGCGGCCGAGTGCGGCGTGCCCGTCGGCGGAGGCGGCCCTCAGCAGGGCGGCGGCCGTCCAGTGGCCCCGGATGTGGGTGCGCAGCCGCTCGTTGAGCTCCATCGCGCGGGCCTCTTCGAAGAGGTCGATGACGGCGTGGCTGTCGCTGCCCAGCGAGAGCGGCGAGCCCGCCTGCTGGAGGGCGACGGCCGGGCCGATGCCGTCGGCGAGGTCGCGTTCGGTGGTGGGGCACATGCAGGTGCCGGTGGTGGAGGCGCCGAGCAGCGCGATGTCTTCCTGCGTCAGATGCGTGTTGTGGATGCCGGTGGTACGCGGTCCGAGGACCCCGTGGTCGGCCAGCAGCCGGGTGGGGGTGCGGCCATGGGCGGCCAGGCAGGCGTCGTTCTCCGCGATCTGCTCGGAGAGGTGGACGTGGAGCGGGGCGTCCCGCTCCTCGGCCCACCGCGCGACGGTGGCCAGCTGGTCTGCCGGGACCGCGCGGACGGAGTGGATGGCCGCGCCGATCAGGGCGTGGTCGCCGCCCTTGAGGAGGGAGGCGCGCTCGGCCCAGGCGTCGGCGGTGGTGTCGCAGAAGCGCAGCTGGTGCCGGTTGGGTTTCTCGCCGAAGCCGGCGGAGAGGTAGGCCGTGTCCAGCAGGGTGATCCGGATGCCCGCCTCGGCCGCCGCCGCGATCAGCGCCTCGCCCATGGCGTTGGGGTTGTCGTAGGGCGTGCCGCCGGGCGCGTGGTGCAGATAGTGGAATTCGCCGACGGAGGTGATGCCGGCCAGGGCCATTTCCGCGTAGGTGGCGCGGGCCAGGTCGAAGTAGCTGTCCGGGGTGAGCCGGGAGGCCACCCGGTACATCAGCTCGCGCCAGGTCCAGAAGGTGCCCGAGCCCACCTGGACGGTGGCGCGCAGGGCCCGGTGGAAGGCGTGGGAGTGGGCGTTGGCCAGGCCGGGGAGGGTCAGGCCGCGCAGCACGGTGGCGCCGGGCGGGGGCGCCTGGACGCCGGTCCTGACCCCGGCGATGCGGCCGTCGGCCACCTCCACGGCGACGTCGGGCTCGACATGGGTTCCGAGCCAGGCGTGGTCCGTCCAGTACGTCGCGGTGACGGGCCCGCCGGCCGCCCGGGTTGTCAGCGCGGTCCGGGTTGTCAGCTGCACGCGAGACCTTCCAGTACGGCGGCGAGTGCCCGCACCCCGGCCGTGCAGTCGTCCTCGGCGGCGTGTTCGGCCGGCGAGTGCGAGATGCCGGTGGGGTTCCGTACGAAGAGCATGGCGGTGGGCACCGAAGCGGACAAAATACCCGCATCGTGGCCCGCTCCGGTGCCCAGGACGGGGACGGAGCGCCCCGTGTCGCCGGTCCCATCGAGGATCTTGGCGAGCTCGTCGCGCAGGGCGTGCTCGAACGCGACGACGGGCGTGAAGGACTCCCGTACGACATCGAGGTCGATCCCGGCCCGTTCGGCGTGCTCCCGGGCGGCGCGCTCGATTCCGGTGACGACGGCGTCCAGGGTGGCCTGGTCGGCGGCGCGCGAGTCGAGCCAGCCACGCACGAGGGAGGGGATGGCGTTGACCCCGTTGGGCTCGACCGCGATCTTGCCGAAGGTGGCGAGGGCGCCGGTGAGTTCGGCCTCGCGGCGGGCGGCCAGCACGGTCTCGGCGTACGTGAGCATCGGGTCGCGGCGGTCGGCCAGGCGAGTGGTGCCCGCGTGGTTGGCCTCACCCCGGAAGTCGAACCGCCAGCGGCCGTGCGGCCAGATGGCGGAGGCGATGCCGACGGGGTCGCCGGTCAGGTCGAGGGCGCGACCCTGCTCGACGTGGAGTTCGACGAACGCGCCGATACGGGCGAGCCGTTCCGGGTCGGGGCCGATGGCCTCGGGGTCGTACCCGGCCTCCGCCATGGCGGTGGGCAGGGCGGTCCCGTCCGCGTCCCGGAGGCGGTGGGCGTCGGCGACGGTGAGCTGTCCGGCGGCGAGCCGGGACCCGACGCAGGCGAGGCCGAAGCGGGCGCCCTCCTCGTCACCGAAGTTGGTGATCGCCAGCGGCCGGGTGAGCACCGCTCCCCTGGCGTGGAGTTCGTCGAGCGCGGCGAAGGAGGAGACCACGCCGAGCGGGCCGTCGAAGGCGCCGCCGTCCGGGACGGAGTCCAGGTGCGAGCCGGTGACGACGGCGTCGCCGGCCAGCGGGTCGCCGAGCCAGGCCCACTGGTTGCCGTTGCGGTCGGTCTCGTGGGTGAGACCACGTGCCTCGGCCTGCGCGCGGAACCAGGCCCGGCAGTCGAGGTCCGCCGCCGACCAGGCGTAGCGCCGGTAGCCGCCGCTGCCGGGGTGGCGCCCGAGGGGAGCCAGCTCCCGCCACATCGAGAGGAAGGAGTCACCCGCGCGCCATGACCGGGAGCCAGGTGTGGGGCCGGAACGGCCCTCCGTCGTGCCGGACGGCATCAGTTGCCCTCCGCCATCGGGACGCGTACGCCCTTGTCGGTGGCGACCGACTCCGCGATGTCGTAACCGGCGTCGACGTGCCGGATGACGCCCATGCCGGGGTCGTTCGTCAGGACGCGGCGGATCTTCTCGCCCGCGAGCTTCGTGCCGTCGGCGACGGTGACCTGGCCCGCGTGGATGGAGCGGCCCATGCCGACGCCGCCGCCGTGGTGGAGGGAGACCCAGGAGGCACCGGAGGCGACGTTGACCATGGCGTTCAGCAGGGGCCAGTCGGCGATGGCGTCGGAGCCGTCGAGCATGGCCTCGGTCTCGCGGTACGGGGAGGCGACCGAGCCGCAGTCCAGGTGGTCGCGGCCGATGGCCAGCGGGGCGGCCAGTTCGCCGCTTGCGACCATGTCGTTGAAGCGCTCGCCGGCCCGGTCGCGCTCGCCGTAGCCGAGCCAGCAGATGCGGGCGGGCAGGCCCTGGAAGTGCACGCGTTCGCCTGCCATCCTGATCCAGCGGTGCAGCGACTCGTTCTCCGGGAAGAGCTCCAGCATCGCCTTGTCCGTCTTGTGGATGTCGGACGCCTCGCCGGAGAGGGCGGCCCAGCGGAAGGGGCCCTTGCCCTCGCAGAAGAGGGGGCGGATGTAGGCGGGGACGAAGCCGGGGAAGTCGAAGGCGCGGGTGTACCCGGCGAGCTGGGCCTCGCCCCGGATGGAGTTGCCGTAGTCGAAGACCTCGGCCCCGGCGTCCATGAAGCCGACCATGGCCTCCACGTGCCGGGCCATCGACTCACGGGCGCGCTGGGTGAAGTCGGCGGGTTTCTCGGCGGCGAGGTCGGCCATGTCATGGAAGTCGACGCCGAGCGGGAGGTAGGCCAGCGGGTCGTGGGCGCTGGTCTGGTCGGTGACGATGTCGATGGGCGCGCCCTCGGCGAGCATCCGGGGCAGCAGCTCCGCCGCGTTGCCGAGGAGGCCGATGGAGAGGGGGCGGCGGGCGTCACGGGCCTCGACGGCGAGCTGGAGGGCGTGCTCCAGGCTGTCGGCCTTCACGTCCAGGAAGCGGTGCTCGATGCGGCGCTCGATGGCGCGCGGGTCGCAGTCGACGCAGATAGCGACGCCGTCGTTCATCGTGACGGCGAGCGGCTGGGCGCCGCCCATGCCGCCGAGCCCGGCGGTCAGGGTGATCGTCCCGGCCAGGGTTCCGCCGAACTTCTTCGCGGCGACGGCGGCGAAGGTCTCGTAGGTGCCCTGGAGGATGCCCTGGGTGCCGATGTAGATCCAGGACCCGGCGGTCATCTGGCCGTACATGGTGAGGCCGAGCGCTTCCAGGCGGCGGAACTCCTCCCAGTTGGCCCAGTCGCCGACCAGGTTGGAGTTGGCGATGAGCACGCGCGGCGCCCACTCGTGGGTCTGCATGACGCCGACCGGCCGCCCGGACTGGACGAGCATCGTCTCGTCCTGCTTGAGCGTCCGCAGGGTCCGGACCATCGCGTCGAAGGAGCGCCAGTCGCGGGCCGCCTTGCCCGTGCCGCCGTAGACGACGAGCTTGTCGGGGTGCTCGGCGACCTCGGGGTCCAGGTTGTTCTGGAGCATGCGCAGGGCGGCTTCCTGCTGCCATCCCAGGGTGGTGAGCGCGCTGCCGCGCGGCGCTCGTACGGGGCGGGGTCCTGACATGGCGGTGCCTCCTCGGACGGTGAAATCTATTCACATCCTGATGCGCTGAATAGTCGTAGTCAACAGGTGCGGTTCGCGCCGCGCCCGGGAAGAGGTTTTCCATCCCGACCCGAGGGCCCCGGAGGCACCGATGAGCACTCCCGACACACCCGCGACCCCCGCGCCCCAGGGGTCGCCGCCGCTCAAGCGGGCCCTGGGGCCCAAGCTGCTGATCCTCTTCGTCATCGGCGACATCCTCGGCACCGGCATCTACGCCACCACCGGTGACGTGGCGGGCAAGGTGGGCGGCGCGCTGTGGCTGCCGTTCGCCATCGGATTCGTCGTGGCGCTGCTGACGGCGGCCTCGTACGTGGAGCTCGTCGGCAAGTACCCGAAGGCGGCCGGGGCCGCGCTCTACACCCAGAAGGCGTTCAAGGTCCCCTTCCTCACCTTCGTCATCGCCTTCATGGTCATGTGCTCGGGGCTCTCATCGGCGAGCGCGGCGGCCCGGGCGTTCAGCGGCGACTATCTGGGTGAATTCACCGACGCGGTACCGCCGACGCTCATCGCGATCCTCTTCATCCTCGCCCTGTCCGCGATCAACCTGCGCGGGGTCGCCGAGTCGGTGAAGACGAACGTCGTCCTGACCGTGGTGGAGGTCAGCGGGCTCGCGGTGATCCTGGTGATCGGCGCGTACGCGGTGTTCAGCGGCGAAGGGGAGCCCTCCCGGCTGACCCAGATCGAGGCCGGCGGAACCGGATACGCCCTGCTCACCGGGGTGCTCGGTGCCACCGCGCTCGGCTTCTTCGCCTTCGTCGGCTTCGAGGACTCGGTGAACATGGCCGAGGAGACCAAGGACCCGGCCCGCAGCTTCCCCCGCGCCATCTTCATCGGCGTCGCCGTCACCGGCACCATCTACGTCCTGGTCGCCCTGGTCTCCTCGCTGCTGGTCGACTCCCGCACCCTGGCGGGCTCCAGCGGCCCGCTGCTGGAAGTGGTGAAGGCGGGCGGAGTCGATTTTCCGCCGAAGCTCTTCGCGCTGATCGCCCTGTTCGCGGTCACCAACTCGGCGCTGATCAACCTCATGATGGCCTCGCGGCTCTGCTACGGCATGGCCAACGAGCGCATCCTCCCGCCCGGGATGGGGAAGGTGCTGGCGGGCCGGCGCACCCCCTGGGTCGGCATCGTCTTCGTCTCCGTCCTGGCGATCGGCCTGGTCTCCACCGGCGAGATCGAAGGGCTCGGCGACACCACGTCCTTCCTGCTGCTCTGCGTCTTCGGCGTGGTCAACATCGCCGTGCTGGTGCTGCGCAAGGACCGGGTCGAGCACCACCACTTCCGTACGCCGACCGCCCTGCCGGTGCTCGGTGCGATCACCTCGCTGATCCTGGCGAGCCCGCTCGCCGACCGGGGCGCCGACGTGTACGTACGCGCCGGCATCCTGCTGCTGATCGGCATCGGGCTCTGGGGGGTGAACAAGGCGGTGATGGCGGCCAGGGAGAAGTCCGGCGGCTCAGCGGCCTGACGGCGCGCCACCGCACGTCCCGGCCAGCCCAATCCAGCCGCTGCTTTACACCCGGGGGCGCATGTACCAAAGGAAAATGCCAGAACCTCCACCTGCCGTGAGCACGTTGCGTAGCCTCGGGGTCACAGCCGTACGCCGCGTCGGGAAGGGGAATCCGCGTGCCCGGAATCGACGAGTGCCTGCTCGAAGTCATGAGGCTGCCCGGCGCGCGGGGCGCCTCGGTGGTCGACTGGACGAGCGGCCTCGCGCTCGGCACCATCGGCGAATCCCCCAACGGCGACCACGAGGCGACAGCGGCCGAGACGGCGGAAGTCGCCCGGATGACCGCCGAACAGCCCGCCTTCGCCCACCTCGCACAAGGGGGCGGAACCGGACGCTCCGAGGAAGCGCCGAGTACCCCCGTCGAGGACGTCATCGTCACCACACAAGACGGTTACCACATGCTCCGCTTCGTCGAGACGGCTTTCGACAGCAGCGTCTTCCTCCACCTGTGGCTGGACCGCTCCGAGGGCAACCTCGCGCTCGCCCGGATGCGCCTGGGCGAGCTGGCCGAGCGGCTGGTGCTGGCATGAGCGCGATAGCCGCCGACCCCGGTGCCCCGCCGACGGACCGGCTCCCGGTCCTCTCCCCGATGCTCCAGCGCCTCGCCACCGAACGGGCCACCGGCGCCCTGATGCGCGACCGCGGCACGCTCTACCTCGCCGACGGCCAGGTGGTGCACGCCGAGAGCCCCGCCACCCCCGGCATCGACGTGCTGCTCACCACCGGCGGCACGCTGCGGCACGAGGGCTGGTGGGACGCGGTGGCGCAGGCCGGGGCCGGGCAGCGGGTCGGGCGCTACCTCGTGGACAGCGGCCATGTGCCGGGCGGCGCCCTGGAGTTGTGCCACCTGGGCGCACTGTACGACGCCGCGTTCTTCGCCCTCGCCCCGACAGGGACACCCGCCCGCTTCCGTTACGGGGTGTCGCACTGGATCGGCCCCGTGCGGCCGGTCCCGGTGGCCGCCGTCCAGCGCGAGACGCTGCGCAGGCGGGAGCTGCTGGACCGGATCTGGCCCGACGCCGCCTGCGACAGCGCCCCCGTGGTCCGGACGGCGGCGCACCCGGGCGACAGCCCCGTACCCGCCCGCCAGCGCCCGGTCCTGGAGCTGGCCGACGGCGTGCGGACGGCCTCCGACATCGCCCAGGCACTGGGCCGTTCGGCGTTCCACATCCTGGTCGACCTGCGGCGGCTCGCCGCGGCCGGCCTGGTGGGGGCGGTGCGCGCGCGCCCCCTGCGCGCCGCCGGCACCCCGGCACACGGCCGGATCGCGCTCCCCGAGGTGACGGCCGACCCCGATACCGCCCTGCTGCGCCGGCTCCGAGACGCATTGGAGGCCCTGTGATACGCGCGCTCAGACAGCGTGCCGGGAGGAGACAGCTGATGGTTCCCGAGGCCGAGACGCGCGGTGTTCTCGACGAGCTCCAGCGATTACGCGCCCGGGTCCCGCTCCTCGCCGGGGCGCTGGCCGCCTCCACCGACGGGCTGGTCCTGGCCCACGACACCCCGGGCGTCGAGGCCGAAGGCGTCGCCGCCCTCACCGCCGCCGCGCTCGGCGTCTCGATCCGCATGACGGAGGCCACCGGCCGCGGCGGCTTCCGGGAGCTCCTGGTCCGCGGCGGGAGCGGCTACATCGCCACCTACGCGGCCGGCTCCTCCGCCGTCCTGACCCTGCTGGCCGAGGACCGCATCAACGTCGGCCGGCTGCACCTGGAGGGCCGCCGCGCGGGCGCCCGGATCGGCGAACTCGTCGACACCGCCCTGGAACGCGCCGAGCGTACGCCCCCCATGCCCCGCACCGCACCACCGCGCGTCGCCCCCGACCGCACCCTGCCGCAGCGCCCCACGTAGCGGCTCCGATCCCCCCACCCGTACCGCCAAGAACCCCGGGACCCACGCCATCACGCGGAAACCCACGCGGCAACCCACGCCACCCACACAGAAACGGACCCGGTCGACGCGACCGGCCAGGGAAAGGAAACGAGCCTCCATGGCGAACACCGAAACGGCACTGAAGGACGCGATGAGCTCGATCGAGGGCGCCACGGGTGTCGCCCTCGTCGACTACACGAGCGGGATGGCCTTGGGCACACTCGGAGGCGGCAAGGACTTCAACCTGGAGGTCGCCGCCGCCGGCAACACCGACGTGGTCCGCGCCAAGCTCCGCACCATGGAGCATCTGGGCATCAAGGACGAGATCGAGGACATCCTCATCACGCTGGGCACCCAGTACCACCTGATCCGGCTGCTCAAGACCCGTGGCAGCAACGGCCTCTTCCTCTACCTGGTGCTGGACGGGAGCCGGGCGAACCTGGCGATGGCCCGCCACCAGCTGAGGAAGATCGAAGCCGAACTGGAGATCTGAGCGCCTCGGGCACGTCCCTTTCGGAACCGGAGATCCGAGCGCCTCGCGCATCCTCACCGGCGGCGACGCCGCGCCCCGCCCGGCGCGGCGTCCCCCGCCGGTGCCCGGGAGCGCGAACGAGGACGCGACGGCTGCGGAGGGAAGTCACTCCACGAACAGGCCCCGCGCCGCCGCCCGTACGTCGAACTCCTCCAGCCGCGCCTGGGCGTCGGGCAGTTCGTCGCACATGGCCTCCAGCAGCACCCGCCCCAGCAGCATCGGCGCGCAGACGGTGTCGAAGGAGAGCCCGGAGCCGATGGCCGCCGGGAGCAGCAGATCGCTGTGCTTGGCGACCGGCGCGAAGGCGGAGTCGGCGACCGTCACGACGGTGAGTCCCTGCTCCCCGGCGTACGCCAGCGCCTCCACGCACTCCTTGGGGTGGCGCGGCAGCGCGAAGCACATCAGGGCGGTGGCGCCGGCCCGGCGGGCGGAGTCGATCCGGTCCAGGAGCATGGAGCCGCCCTCGTCCAGCACCCGGACGTCGGGGTGGACCTTGGCGGCGAAGTAGCCGAACCCCCGCGCCTGCGAGGAGGCCGCGCGCAGCCCCAGCACGCACAGCGGCCGGGAGGCGGCCAGCAGCCGCCCCGCCCGCTCCACGGGCCCGGGGTCGGCGAGCAGGTCGGAAAGGTGCTGGAGATTCTCGATCTCGGCGCGGACGGCCTGCTGGTACTCGTTGTACGTCTCCCCCGCGTCCTCCTGCTCGGCGTCGGCGGGTGCGACCGCGCGCAGGTGTCGGCGGAGCGCCGGGTAGCCGTCGAAGCCGAGGGCGACGGCGAAGCGGGTGACGGAGGGCTGGCTCACCCCGGCGAGATCGGCCAGCTCGATGCTGGAGAGGAACGGCGCGTCGGCCGCCCGGCGGACCATGCAGTGCGCGATACGCCGCTGGGTGGGCGTGAGCCGGTGCCCCTCGAAGAGCCGCTGCAACCGCGCGGCGGGGCTGCTCCCACTCATGCCTGTCCCCTTGCTGGATCCGTCGTGCCACGATCGGCGCCGACAGATCCATTCAGCCAGGAAGGCTCCTGCATGTCCATATGCAACGGGTGGACGGGCGGCTTCCCCCCGGGAAACACGGGGGTTAGCCCCCGTGTTCGGGCCCCTCGACGCTCGTACCGTAACGGGTATGGAAGCTCGTGACCATGAGATCGAGAAGGAGCTCGCCGCCACACTCCAGGCGCGCGGCGAGCTGGGGCCGGAGTACGAGTCCGCGCTCATCGACTCGTTCCTGGAGAAGGTCGAGCAGCGCCTCGACACCACCCTGGACCGCCGGGTCCGGCGCCATCTCGCCGAGCAGCGGGTGACGGCGGTCCGTGACCCCGAGTCCGCGCGGCCGCCGTCCGCGGCGGGGGCCGGGTTCGGGGAGCGGTTCGGCTTCACCATCGCCTCACTCGTCCTGGCCGTCCCGCTCTCCGCGATAGGGGGCGTGCACGCGGGCATCGAGGGGCTGGTGGTGGCCTGGATGGGGATCGTCGGGGTGAACGCGGTCCACGCGGCGCGCAACGGGGGGCGGTTCCGGCAGCGGCGCGCGGCCTCCGACTGGCCGGACTGAGTCGGACTGAGTCGGACTGAGTCGGACTTCCGGCGGTGCGGCGGGAACGACCGCGCGGCCGAGCCCTGGGGGCCCGGCCGCGCGCCGAGTATGTCGCGGGGGCCGCCGCACCCCCGGTGGCCCGGGGGGCGGGACGACGGCGGTCCCCGCGAAGGACGCGGTCCGGGTCAGGGCCGGGTGCCCGCGTCCGGGCGACGGTGGAGGTCCGGGAGCCGCTCCGAAGTCCGGTGTCGCCGTTCTGGGCGCCGGCAAGTTTCCCTGCCGACACCCATCAATGTGCCGGAGCCGTGTTAAGCGGGTGCTGCGCGGACGTGACGCGCTCGTACCGTTTCCGCGAAGCCCCGGCCCGCGTCGTCACGCCTTCGCGGAGCCGGCGTCCTTCGCCAGGAACGCCAGCACGTCCTGCCTGCTCACGACGCCCTTCGGCTTGCCCTCGACCAGCACGATCGCCGCGTCCGCCCCGTCGGCGCCACTGAGCGCGGCCATCAGGTCCTCGACCGGTTCGCCCGAGCCGACCTGCGGCAGCGGGGCCGACATGTGCTTCTCCAGCGGGTCGTCGAGCGAGGCGCGCTGGGTGAACAGGGCGTCCAGCAGCTGTCGTTCCACGACGGAGCCGATGACCTCGGCGGCCATCACGTCGGGGTGTCCGGCGCCCGGCTTCACGATCGGCATCTGGGAGACGCCGTACTCGCGCAGGACGTCGATCGCCTGGCCGACCGTCTCGTCCGGGTGCATGTGGACGAGCGAGGGCAGCGGGCCCTCCTTGAAGTTCAGCACCGTGCTGACCTGCGGGGAGGAGCTGGTGTCCTCCAGGAAGCCGTAGTCGGCCATCCACTCGTCGTTGAAGATCTTGCTCAGGTAGCCGCGGCCGCTGTCGGGCAGCAGCACCACGACGACATCGTCCGGGCCGAGCCGCCGGGCGACCTCCAGGGCCCCGACGACCGCCATGCCGCAGGACCCGCCGACGAGCAGGCCCTCCTCCTTGGCGAGGCGGCGGGTCATCTGGAAGGTGTCCTTGTCGGAGACCGCGACGATCTCGTCGGTGACCTCGGCGTCGTAGGCGGAGGGCCAGAAGTCCTCGCCGACACCCTCGACCAGGTACGGCCGGCCGGAGCCGCCGGAGTAGACCGAGCCCTCCGGGTCGGTGCCGATGACCTTCACGGCACCGTTGCTGATCTCCTTGAGGTAGCGCCCGGTGCCGGTGATCGTGCCGCCGGTGCCGACGCCCGCGACGAAGTGGGTGATCCTCCCCTCCGTCTGCTCCCACAGCTCGGGACCGGTGGTCTCGTAGTGCGAGCGCGGGTTGTTCGGGTTGGAGTACTGGTCCGGCTTCCAGGAGCCCGGCGTCTCGGCGACCAGCCGGTCGGAGACGTTGTAGTACGAGTCCGGGTGCTCGGGGTCAACCGCGCTGGGGCAGACGACGACCTCGGCGCCGTACGCGCGCAGCACGTTGATCTTGTCCGTGGACACCTTGTCCGGGCAGACGAAGATGCACTTGTAGCCCTTCTGCTGGGCGACGATCGCCAGGCCGACGCCCGTGTTGCCGCTGGTCGGCTCGATGATGGTGCCGCCGGGCTCGAGCTCGCCGCTCTGCTCGGCCGCCTCGATCATGCGCAGGGCGATGCGGTCCTTCACCGACCCGCCGGGGTTGAAGTACTCGACCTTGGCCAGGACGGTCGCCTGGATGTCTGCCGTGACGTTGCGCAGCCTCACCAGCGGGGTGTTGCCGACAAGAGTGATCAGCGAATCGTGGAATTGCACCGTGTACTCCGGGATCTCCGAGATGGTCCGGCCAAGGGTATGCGTACCAGCCGGACGATGCGTACGTACGGGGTCCGCCCGCCGGTGGGGGAGGCCGGAAAACGAGGCCGGATACGGAGCGTACGGGCCCGGAAACGCGCGGTGCGATTGGGCGGCGCCCTCGGCGGGGCAGGTAGGTAGATGGACGGCTGTACGGCGAGGAGGAGGTGGACCGGACTGTGTCGAGAGCGAGGGTGGCACGGCGGATCGCGGCGGGCGCGGCCTATGGCGGTGGCAGCATCGGACTGATCGGTGCGGCGGCCGTCGGCGTGTTCCTGGCGGAGGTCCAGCTCGCGAAGAGGCAGGTGGGCGGCGCTACGGCACCGGTTCCGCCGAGCGCGGACGGGCGGTACGGGGTGGCGTTCGCCGGGCCGAACGAGCCGTTGCGGCTCGGGATGCTCGGGGATTCGACAGCTGCGGGCCAGGGGGTGCGGCGGGCCGGGCAGACCCCGGGGGCGCTGCTCGCCTCGGGGCTCGCGGCGGTGGCCGAACGGCCGGTGGACCTGCGGAACGTGGCCCTGCCGGGGGCCCGCTCGGACGATCTGGAGCGGCAGGTCTCGCTGCTCCTCACGGACCCGGCCCGCACCCCGGACGTCTGCGTGATCATGATCGGGGCGAACGACGTCACCCACCGGATGCCCGCCACCCAGTCGGTGCGCTGTCTGACGACGGCGGTGCGCAGGCTGCGGACGGCGGGGGCGGAGGTGGTGGTGGGGACCTGCCCGGACCTGGGCACGATCGAGCCGGTCTACCAGCCGCTGCGCTGGCTGGCCCGGCGGGTGAGCCGGCAGCTCGCGGCGGCGCAGACGATCGGTTCGGTGGAGCAGGGCGGGCGCACGGTGTCGCTGGGGGACCTGCTGGGCCCGGAGTTCGCGGCGAACCCGCGGGAGCTGTTCGGGCCGGACAACTACCACCCCTCGGCGGAGGGGTACGCGACGGCGGCGATGGCGGTCCTGCCCACGCTCTGCGCGGTGCTGGGCCTGTGGCCCGAGTCGGACCGGCTGGACAGCTCGCGCCGCGAGGACATCCTCCCGGTGGCCGAGGCGGCGTCCCAGGCGGCCCGCGAGGCCGGTACGGAGGTCACCGGGGCCCGCGCCCCCTGGGCCCTCCTCAAGCACCGCAGGCGGCGGCGCCTGCCCGCCCCCGCGGAGACGGAACCGGCGCCCCACCCGCACCCGGACGCGGACGCGGCCCACGGGCACGCATAGGGGCGTGGCGCCCCCCGGCAGGCCACCTGAGCAAGCGCTTAGAAAAGAGTCCCTCATCACACGGCCTGCCGGGTGACCCCGGGGATACGCCCGGGTAGCTTCCAAGGGAGTTCTCCCCGTCCACCCAGCTTTCCAGCCCTCATGGAGCCGCGTGATGCCCGAAGCCGTGATCGTCTCTGCCGCCCGTTCGCCGATCGGCCGCGCCTTCAAGGGGTCCCTCAAGGATCTGCGCGCGGACGACCTGACCGCCACGATCATCCAGACCGCGCTGGCCAAGGTCCCCGAGCTGGACCCGAAGGACATCGACGACCTGATGCTGGGCTGCGGCCTGCCCGGGGGCGAGCAGGGCAACAACCTGGGCCGCGTCATCGCCGTGCAGATGGGGATGGACCACCTTCCCGGCTGTACGGTCACCCGCTACTGCTCCTCCTCGCTGCAGACCAGCCGGATGGCGCTGCACGCGATCAAGGCCGGCGAGGGCGACGTCTTCATCTCGGCGGGCGTCGAGATGGTGTCCCGCTTCGCCAAGGGCAACTCCGACAGCCTGCCGGACACGCACAACCCGCTCTTCGCCGAGGCCGAGGCGCGCACCGCCGCCCGCGCCGAGGAGTCCGGTACGGACTGGCACGACCCGCGCGAGGACGGCATCCTCCCGGACGCGTACATCTCGATGGGGCAGACGGCGGAGAACCTGGCCCGGCTCAAGGGCGTCACCCGCCAGGACATGGACGAGTTCGGCGTACGGTCGCAGAACCTCGCCGAGGAAGCCCTGAAGAACGGCTTCTGGGAGCGGGAGATCACCCCGGTCACCACCCCCGACGGCACGGTCGTCTCCAAGGACGACGGCCCCCGCGCGGGCGTCACGCTGGAGGGCGTGCAGGGCCTGAAGCCGGTGTTCCGCCCCGACGGCCTGGTCACCGCGGGCAACTGCTGCCCGCTCAACGACGGCGCCGCCGCCCTGGTGATCATGTCCGACACCAAGGCGCGCGAGCTGGGCCTGACCCCGCTGGCCCGGATCGTCTCCACCGGCGTCTCCGGCCTCTCCCCCGAGATCATGGGATACGGCCCGGTCGAGGCCAGCAAGCAGGCGCTGGAGCGGGCCGGCCTGACCATCGGCGACATCGACCTCGCCGAGCTCAACGAGGCCTTCGCCGCCCAGGTCATCCCCTCCTACCGGGACCTCGGCCTGCCGCTGGAGAAGGTCAACGTCAACGGTGGCGCGATCGCGGTCGGCCACCCCTTCGGCATGACGGGCGCCCGCATCACCGGCACGCTGATCAACAGCCTCCGGTTCCACGACAAGCAGTGGGGCCTGGAGACGATGTGCGTGGGCGGCGGCCAGGGCATGGCGATGGTGATCGAGCGGCTGAGCTGAGCCGCAGCGGAGGGTAGGGGTCGCGCGAGGTACGAGTGCGGCACCTGCCCGCAGCGGAGGCGAAGCTCAGCGCGACCACCAGCGCGAGCGGCTGAGCTGAGCCGCAGCGGAGGCGAAGCTCAGCGCGACCACCAGCGCGAGCGGCTGAGCTGAGCCGCAGCGGCCCGTGAGGGCCCTCGGGGCTTCCTCGCCGCGGGGTGTCCGAATCCGGCCGAGCCCCGACCGTGACCGAATCTCCCCCAGGATGTGATCTGCGTCCCGGGGGAGAGTCGTTTCCCCAGGTCACGGCGGATACGGGGGTAAACCCAGGACCGAAAGACCTGTCCATTTCGTGACGTAATGCACTGACAGCCGGTATGGGTACAGGCCAAGCTGATGTAGGAAGTCGGGGGTATCGATTGAAACCGGGAGTTGTCAGTGAGCGCCATGTCGTTTGCCCTGTTGCTGACCACCGCCGCTGCCACGGCCGTCGGCGCCGCCGCGCTGCACGCCGCTCACGGGCTGCGTAAGCAGGTCGCGGGCCTGCGCACGGAGCTGGCCGAGGGCCGCGCCCGCGGTGCGTCGGTGCCGGCGCAGAGCCGTAGTACCGCCACCCCCGCCGAGGAGATACGCGCGGCCGTGGCCGAGGCGCTGGCCGAGGAGCGCGAGCGCGAACTGGCCGAGGCGCGTGCCTTCTGGGCCGCCCAGGAGGCGCGCGACGCGGCGGACGCCCCGTCCCTGCTGGGCGGGATGCCCATGCTCGGCGAGGAGGCCCCGTTCTACCTGCCGCGCCAGGCCGACTTCGCCGGTCTGGAGTCGATGGACCTCGAAGCGGCCGAGGCGATGGAGGAGCTGGCGGAGCTGAGCGAGCGGACGCTCGCGGAGCACGAGGCGGCCGACTTCGCAGGCGAGTTCGCCGGTGAGTTCATGGACCTTCCGGAGATCGCGGACCACCCCGAGGACTCCCCCGAGCTGGCCGCGGCCCGCCGCCGCCACCCCTCACACCCGGACTTCGTCCCCGTACAGACACCGGTGGTCACCGACCACGAGCGCACCGTGAGCCGCCTGGAGGAGCTGGCCGACCTGGCCACCGAGCTCACGGATGTGCGGCCGGGACCGCTGGGCACGCTCGATGTGTACGTCTTCGCCGACGGCACCACGCTCTGTATGACCCCCGGCCACCGCGAGACGGCCGAGCGGCTCGCGGACGCGCTGCGGGCGGGCCGGCAGCCGGTGCTGCTGGGCGGTTCGGGCGTCTCCGGCGCCTACGCGCTGACCTTCTCCTGCGGCGAGGACAACGTCTACATCCTCGCGGACCGCGTCATCGCCTCGTTCTGACCGGAGGGGTTCCGACCGGACCGTCACGGTCCCCCGGGCGCGGGCCCGGCTACGCGAAAGCCCGCGCCGCCGCTTCCTCGACGTAGCGCACGGCCTCGTCCAGCTCTCCGGGCGGGGCCGTCACCAGTGCCACGGCCAGGTCCCGCCCGGCGACGGCGAGTTGGTCGCCCACGGCGAACACCCCGGCGTCCGGCAGCACCCGGGGCTGCGCCCCGGGGCTCTCGAAGCGCTGAGCCCGTACGGCGAGTTCACGGGCGGCGGCCAGCGCCTCGGCGGCCGCACCGCGCTGGAGGCGGCTCTGCGGGGCCGAGCGCAGCCGGTCGGCGAATCGGTCCACGACCAGGATCAGAGGCGTCGTATCGAGCACGCGCCCGACCCTACGCGCCCTTTCCGCCCGGCTGCCACGCGCCCCTACGCGCCCTCGCGGCATGGTTGCCAACAGCCGCACGCTCAGGCACGGTGTCGGGAAGGAACAGCAACGCGCACTGCGTCGGAGGCGCCGATGTCGCATGTCTTCTCCGAAGAAACTCATCGCAACCTGCTCTCGCGGATCCCTCAATGCACCGGTCGTGAGATCTCCGACTGGATCCGGACCGTCGATGAAGGACCCTCCCTCGTCCGCTTCGAGGAGAAGGTGAGCTGGCTGCGCGGGGAGCACGAACTCGCCTACGGGCACGCCAAGGCGATCATCCACGAGTACGACCTCAGGCGGGCCGCACGCAAACTGCTGTGACCCGCACCCGCCATGAGCACCAGGAACGCGGAAACGGCCCGCAGGCGCGATGGCTGCGGGCCGTTCCGATGGTGCCTACCGGTGCGTCGCCGGTCAGTCGTCACCCTGGAGGATGGCGACCAGACGCAGCATCTCGATGTAGATCCACACCAGGGTCACGGTCAGGCCGAAGGCGGCCAGCCATGCCTCCTCGCGCGGGGCGCCGTACGCGATGCCGTCCTCGACCTGCTTGAAGTTGAGGGCGAGGACGCACGCGCCGATCACGATGGCCACGATGCCGAAGACGATGCCGAGCGCGCCGCTGCGGAAGCCGAGGCCGTCACCGCCGCCGAAGACGGCGAAGAGCAGGTTGACCATCATCAGCAGCATGAAGCCGATGAGGGCTGCCATCACGAAGCCGTAGAAGCGGCGCGTGACCCGGATCAGACCGGTGCGGTAGGCGATCAGCACACCGGCGAAGACCGCCATCGTGCCGAGCACCGCCTGCATCGCGGCGCCGGGGGCGACGTAGACACTGACGATGTTGCTGACGATGCCGAGGAAGACACCCTCGAAGGCCGCGTACGTCAGGATCAGCGCCGGCGAGGGCCGGCGCTTGAACGAGTTCACCAGCGACAGCACGAAGCCGATGAGCGCGGCACCGATGGCGACGCCGTAGGCGCTGCTCAGGTTCCCCTGGTCGACCGGCATGACCCACCAGGCGATGGCGGCGGCCACGATCACGGTGCCGAGCGTCATCGTCGTACGCGTCACCACGTCGTCGATGGTCATCGCGTCGGTGCGCGCGGGCGCCGGGGCGCCGGGCTGGGTGCCCTGCTGTGCGTAGGGGTTGGTGGCGTACGGGTTGGCGGCGGTGCCCTGCGCGAACGGGTTGGCCCCCGTCGCGGCGGCCCCGGCCTGCGGCACCGCGTCGAAGCCCGCGTGGCCGTTGTCGCGGCTGAACCCCCGTCGCGAGAAGACCGGGTTGCTGCTCCTCATCTCACTCCTCCATGGCCACACTGCGTGGCCTTGCCACAAGAGTAATGGGTAGGCAAAAGAATCACCCTAGTGCCTGGGGAGGATCTTTGGCACCGCCGTCGGCTCGGACCGCGGAGGCCCTGTTCCGTGCCGGGACCTGGGGCCCTTCGACCCGGGCGCTACAGGGAGGGCCGTCCGGGTCACGCTCCGTACTGTGCGTGGTGCCCGGAGCCGGACTCGAACCGGCACGCCCCCGAGGGGCAGCGAGGTTTAAGCTCGCCGTGTCTACGTTCCACCATCCGGGCGTGCCGCGGGGCTCCGCGTTGGCAACAGACCCTATCCGGGGGCGTCCCCCGATCAGCGGAACAGTGGCGCGATGTTGTCCTATTTTATTGACCGCTTGAGGGGCCGTCAGCACCTTCGGGCGGCCTCACCACGCGCCCGCACCGGATACCGGCAGGCGGGGCACCGCGCGGGAATGACGGAAAGTCGCCGCACCCGTACGGCCCAATCCGCCAGGTGCGCGCCATGCTTCGCCAGGGGGCGCGCCACCCTCGCGGTCCGGGGCGTCGGGAGAGGTCCGAGCACCGCCTCCGCGGACGCTTCCGCGGCTCGGAGCGCGCTGGTCACCCTGTGTTACCGGTCGGACTCTCGAACGGGGCGTCAGGGTCGGTGTCATACCCGAGGAGGACGCCCCCACCCCTGGGATGCGACTCAAGAGGGCCACGGGAACGGGCATCGGGGGTGACGACCGAGGGCGATCGGGACGGGACGATGAAGAGGTCCCGAAGGCACCGCCGTCAGCGCGGTCCGCGTCACCCCGTATGCGTCCGCATCACCCGAACCAGGAGCGTCCCTGTGACCACCACCCCCACCGTTCACCGCGCCACCGCGGTGGCTGCCCGTGCCACGGAGCTGTCGAAGGTCTACGGCGAGGGTGAGACGCAGGTCGTCGCCCTGGACCGGGTGTCCGTGGACTTCCCGCAGGGTGAGTTCACCGCGATCATGGGCCCCTCGGGCTCCGGCAAGTCGACGCTGATGCACTGTGTCGCCGGTCTCGACAGTTTCAGCAGCGGTTCGGTGCGCATCGGCGACACCGAGCTGTCGACGCTGAAGGACAAGCAGCTCACGCAGTTGCGCCGGGACAAGATCGGCTTCATCTTCCAGGCCTTCAACCTGCTGCCGACGCTCACCGCGCTGGAGAACATCACCCTTCCGATGGACATCGCGGGCCGTAAGCCCGACGCCGCGTGGCTCCAGAAGGTCATCGACATGGTGGGGCTCTCGGAGCGGCTGAAGCACCGGCCCACCGAGCTCTCCGGCGGCCAGCAGCAGCGGGTCGCCGTGGCCCGTGCCCTGGCCTCGCAGCCCGAGATCATCTTCGGTGACGAGCCGACCGGGAACCTGGACTCCCGCTCCGGCGCCGAGGTCCTGGGCTTCCTGCGCAACTCGGTGCGCGAGCTGGGCCAGACCGTGGTGATGGTGACCCACGACCCGGTGGCCGCCTCCTACGCGGACCGGGTGATCTTCCTCGCGGACGGCGCGGTCGTCGATCAGATGATGCACCCCACGGCCGACGGGGTCCTCGACCGGATGAAGGCGTTCGACGCGAAGGGCCGCACCAGCTGACGCGAGCGGCCCGCCGCCCGCGGCGGCCGCCGCCCAGTCGACGCGTATGGCGAGCGCCCGCCGCGTCCCCCTCCCCGTCCCCCTTTCCGGAGACCCTCCCGGGCTGCCGGAACCCATCCCAGGACACACAGACATGTTCCGTACCGCCCTGCGCAATGTGCTCGCGCACAAGGCCAGGCTGCTGATGACCGTGCTCGCCGTCATGCTCGGCGTAGCGTTCGTCTCCGGCACCCTCGTCTTCACCGACACCCTCGGCAACGCCTTCCGCAACCAGTCCGCCAAGAGCTACGACGACGTCGCCGTCGCCGTCGAGACCCACGCCGGCGGGCGCGACGAGAAGACCCCCGGCCTCGACGACGCCACCCTGGACAAGATCCGCGGCGTGGACGGCGTGGCCTCCGTCACCGGCCGGGTCGACGGTTTCGCCGGGGTCGCCGACCCGGACGGCAAGCTGATCGGCAACGGCTGGTCCAACACCGGCGCGAACTTCGCCCCCGGCAAGGACGGCAAGGACGGCGCCTACGACTTCACCCAGGGCAGCGGCCCGGTGCGCAACGGCCAGATCGCGCTCGACAAGGACACCGCCTCCAAGGGCGAGTACCGCGTCGGTGACCCGGTGCGGGTGGCCACCAACGGCCCGGTGAAGAAGTACACCCTCTCCGGTGTCTTCACCACCGAGGACGGCGCGGTCAACGCGGGCGGCAGCCTGGTGCTGTTCGACACCGCGACCGCCCAGAAGCTCTACCTGAAGCCCGGCGTCTTCCAGAACGCCACGGTGACCGCCGCTGCGGGCGCCTCCGACAAGAAGCTGCTGGACGCCATCACGCCGCTACTGCCCAAGGAGGCCACCGCGCAGACCGGCGAGGCCCTCGCGGACGAGCAGGCCGAGCAGATCGAGAACGGTCTCAGCAGCCTGAACGCCATGCTGCTGGCCTTCGCGGGCATCGCCCTGTTCGTCGGTGTCTTCCTCATCGCCAACACCTTCACCATGCTGGTCGCCCAGCGCACCCGTGAGCTGGCCCTGATGCGGGCCATCGGCGCCTCCCGGCGGCAGATCAAGCGCTCGGTGCTGGTCGAGGCCGGTGTCGTCGGAACGCTCGCCTCCGTCATCGGCTTCGCCCTCGGTCTGGGCCTCGCCACCGGGCTGCGCTCCGCGATGGGACTCCTCGGCGGCAAGATCCCGGCCGGTCCGCTGGTGGTCTCGCCCACCGCGGTCGGCTCCGCCTTCGCCGTCGGCATCCTGATCACCGTGCTGGCCGCCTGGCTGCCCGCCCGCCGGGCCGCGAAGATCGCCCCGGTCGCGGCGATGAGCAGCGTGCACGCCACCGCCTCCACCAAGTCCCTGGTCGTACGGAACTCGATCGGCGGCTTCATCGCCCTCCTGGGTGCGGCGGGCATCGTCGGCGGCGCGGCGACCGGCGGGGTGAACGGCCGCTACCTGGTCGCGGCCGGCGCCTTCCTCGCCCTGATCGGCATCATCATCCTGATCCCGCTGCTCTCGCGCCCGGTCATCGCCCTGGTGCGGCCGCTGCTGAAGAAGCTGTTCGGCGTCTCCGGGAAGCTGGCCTCGCAGAACGCGGTGCGCAACCCGCGGCGTACCGGAGCCACCGCCTCCGCCCTGGCCATCGGGCTGACGCTGGTCACCGGCATCTCGGTGCTCGGAGTCACCCTCGGCCAGGCCATCGACAAGATGACCACGGACAACATCAGCGCCGACTACATGGTCTCGATGGCCAGTGGCGGCCCGCTCGACGAGTCCGCGCTCACCGCCCTGGCGAAGGCGGACGGCGTCTCCGCGCTGTCCCCGCAGCAGGCGGCGTACTTCGAGTCCGACGGGGAGTACTTCTCCGCCTCCGGCGTGACCCCGGGCGACGTGGAGAAGGTCTTCTCGCTGGACACGGTCTCCGGCTCGCTCGCCTCGCTGAAGGACGGCCAGGTCGCGGTCGGCGCCAAGACCGCCAAGGAGAACGGCTGGAAGACCGGCGACACCCTGCCGGTGAAGTTCGACGACGAGAAGAAGGACGAGCTGACGATCGGCGCGGTCTACAAGGAGAACGAGTTCCTGCAGACCTTCGTGATCCCCAAGGAGCTCGCCGACCGGCACAGCGCAGCCGCGCGTCCCGACATCCGCGAGATCTGGATCAAGGCGGACGGCGGCGCGAGCGAGGCCAACGAGCAGGCCATCGTGGACGCGCTCGGCGACAACCCGGCGATGAGCGTCATGGACCGGCAGGACATCCGTGACATGTTCGGCGGCTTCGTCAACACCGCGCTGAACATCATGTACGGGCTGCTCGCCATGGCCCTGCTGATCGCGGTCCTCGGGGTCGTCAACACCCTGGCGATGTCGGTGTTCGAGCGCCAGCAGGAGATCGGGATGCTGCGCGCCATCGGTCTCGACCGCGGTCGTGTCAAGCGGATGATCCGTCTGGAGGCCGTCGTCATCTCGGTCTTCGGCGCGGTGATCGGGGTCGGCCTCGGCGTCTTCCTCGGCTGGGCGATCGGCCGGACCCTGGCCGCCGACATCCCCGGCTACGCCCTGGTCATCCCGTGGGACCGGCTCGCCATCTTCCTGGTCCTGGCCGGCCTGGTGGGCGTCCTCGCCTCGCTGTGGCCCGCCCGCAGCGCCGCCAAGCTCAACATGCTGACGGCGATCAAGACCGAGTGACCGGGTCCCGGTGGGACCGGGAGGGGACAAGGGACGACGAGGGGCCGGCGCTCCGCTGGGAAGCGGAGCGCCGGCCCCTCGCCCGTTCGCGTACGGGTCAGTTGGCCGGCTTCTCCGTCCAGGCACGGGTGCGCAGCGGCAGCTTCGAGCCGCCGCCCTCCAGGGGGCGCACCGCGAGGATCTGGTTGACGCCGATCTTGTTGTGCTCGAAGGAGAGCGCGGAGGCCGCCATGTACAGCCGCCAGACCCTGGCCCGGCCCGGCGAGGTGGCACGTACCGCCTGCTCCCAGTGGCGCTCCAGGTTGGCCACCCAGTGGCGCAGGGTCAGGGCGTAGTGCTCGCGGATGGCCTCGACGTCCCGGGCCTCGAACCCGGCCTCCTCCAGGGTGGTCAGGGTGCGGCCGAGGGGGGCGAGCTCGCCGTCGGGGAAGACGTAGGAGTCGATGAACGCGTCGATGCGGTAGGCGTCCTCGTCCTTCTCCGGGCGGCGGGCGATCTGGTGGTTCAGCAGGCGTCCGCCGGGCTTCAGGAGGGCGTAGAGGTCGTCGGCGTACTCGCGGTAGCGGACCGAGCCGACGTGTTCGGCCATCCCGATCGAGGAGATCGCGTCGTACGGGCCGGGTGGGGTATCCCCTGTCCGAGCGGAGCCGAGAGCTCGGGGAAGGACGTCCCGGTAGTCCTGGACCCGGATCTCGATCCGGTCGGCCAGGCCCTCCTCGGCGATGCGCTTGCGGGCGTGGGTGGCCTGTTCCTGGGAGAGGGTGATGCCGGTGACCTGTGCCCCGTACTCTCGCGCCGCGTGGATGGCCATCGAGCCCCAGCCGCAGCCGACGTCCAGGAGGCGGTCGCCCGCCTTCAGGGCGAGCTTGCGGCAGACCAGGTCGAGCTTCTCGCGCTGGGCGTCCTCCAGGGTTCCGCCGTCCTGCCAGTAGGCGCAGGAGTAGACCATGGACGGGCCGAGGACCAGGGCGTAGAAGTCGTTGCCCACGTCGTAGTGGTGGCTGATGGCCTCCTTGTCGCGCCGCCTGGTGTGCAGCGGGCCGGTGCGGCGCCGGACCTCCTCGGCGGGCGGGGCGGGCGGCGGCCAGGGACCGGCCAGCTGGAGGAGCCCGCGGGCGAAGGCGCGGACGGCCGGGTTCCGGACCGGGTGGACGGCGTCCTTGGCATCGGCGCCCCGGTCCCACAGGAGCCCGGCGATCCGGCCGAGCACCTCGTACAGATCGCCGTCGACATCGATCTCCCCGGCCACCCAGGCGCGGGCCAGGCCCAGTTCGCCCGGCTTCCACAGGAGTCTGCGCAGGGCGCGGCGGTGGCGGATCACGAGGACGGGGGCGCCGGGCGGACCCGATTCGCTGCCGTCCCAGGCCCGGATGCGGACCGGTAGGGGTTCCGAGAGCAGTTCTTCGGCGAGAGCGGTGAGCCGCGATGCGGCGCGTGCCATGGCGCACACCTCCGTGATGGTGTTTCCCCGACGAACACGACAAGTCCGATGCGTACCTACGTGCTCATAGTCCCGCCGTCACCTGCCTCGGTGTCACGACGAGATATTTCTGCGTCAACTCTCCCGGTACGCTCCGTCATCCCGCTACCGGGCAACGAATCGGCAAAACGCGCCGAAGGGGCCGTCCGCACCACGGATGGCGGACGGCCCCTTCGGGCGTCGTACGGGCGCCCCCCTCGCGGAGCGGGCTCACCAGGAGGTCAGGAGGCCTTGGCCTTCTCGCCCTCGGGCTTGGCGGCGACGGCGGGAGCCGGAGCCGGCTTGGCGGCCTCGTAGAACTCCTCGCGCGGCGTCTCCATGGCACCGAGCGAGACGACCTCGCGCTTGAGGAAGACCGCGAGCGTCCAGTCGGCGAAGATCCTGATCTTACGGTTCCAGGTCGGCATCGCCATGCCGTGGTAGCCGCGGTGCATGTACCAGGCGAGACGGCCCTTGAGCTTGATCTTCACCTTGCCCATGACGATCATCGCGACGCCCTTGTGCAGGCCGAGACCGGCGACCGCGCCCTTGTTGGCGTGGCTGTACTCCTTCTGCGGGAAGCCCCGAATGCCGGAGATCACGTTGTCGCCGAGGACCTTCGCCTGGCGCAGCGCGTGCTGGGCGTTGGGCGGGCACCAGGCGTTCGGGTTGCCGGCGCGGCGGCCGACCATGTCCGGCACCTGGGCGTTGTCGCCCGCGGCCCAGATGTAGTCGGTGCCCTGCACCTGGAGCTTCTCGGAGGTGTCCACGTGGCCGCGGGGGCCGAGCGGCAGACCGAAGCGGGCGAGCGCCGGGTTCGGCTTCACACCGGCGGTCCACACGATGGTGCTGGAGTCGACCTCCAGGCCGTTCTTGAGCACCACGTGGCCGTCGACGCAGGAGTCCATGGAGGTGGAGAGGTAGACCTCCACCCCGCGGCTCTCCAGGTGCTCCTTGCCGTAGGCGCCCAGCTTCGGGCCCACCTCGGGAAGGATCTTGTCGGCGGCGTCGACGAGGATGAAGCGCATGTCCTCGCGCTTCACGTTGGTGTAGTACTTCGCCGCGTCGCGGGCCATGTCCTCGACCTCGCCGATGGTCTCCGCGCCGGCGAAGCCGCCGCCCACGAAGACGAACGTCAGCGCCTTGCGGCGGACGTCCTCGTCGGTCGTGGAGTCAGCCTTGTCCAGCTGCTCCAGGACGTGGTTGCGCAGGCCGATCGCCTCCTCGATGCCCTTCATGCCGATGCCCTGCTCGGCGAGGCCGGGGATCGGGAAGGTGCGGGAGACCGCGCCCATCGCGATGACCAGGTAGTCGAAGGGCAGCTCGTAGGCCTCGCCGACGAGCGGCGCGACCGTGGCGACCTTGCGGTCCTGGTCGATGGTCGTGACCCGACCGGTGAGAACCTCAGCCTTGGGCAGCACGCGTCGCAGCGGGACGACGACATGCCGAGGCGAGATGCTGCCTGCGGCAGCTTCGGGGAGGAAGGGCTGGTACGTCATGTACGACCGCGGGTCGACGACCGTGACGGTCGCCTCTCCGTACCGCATCTTCTTCAGAATGCGACGAGCTGCGTACAGGCCTACGTACCCACCGCCTACAACGAGGATCCTGGGACGCTCCGTGGTGCTCATGCCATCGAGTATCCACCCCGCCCCAGGGGGGTGCTCGTGAGCCCCTTCACAAGGATTGACCGACCCTCTGCTACACTTCGCCGCCCACGTGACCCAGGTCATGACCGCGCGGGGGAACCGTGAGGCCCCGGAGAACGTTCCTGACCGCCTGTGAGCTGGCCCTTGGCCCTCCAGGGGCGCCGCGCCGGCCCCCCGCTCCACACGTACGCACCGCCCCCGGAACGCGCCCGTACGCCGCCCGCGGGGCCCCGGACGGGGCCCGGACGGCCCTCCCGGGACGGAACTGCGTCCGAGAGGGCCGAATTCCTTGTGAAGAAGTTCACGAACTTCGTGGCAGCGGGTCCCCGCGAAGGTCCCCCGAGCTGCTCACCGGGGCCGTACGGCGGCTCAAAGGTGCAGGTGACGCCGCGATCGAGCGGACAGCGGAGGCGCCCGCCGCCACCCTGCGGAGGGAACGCCCACGGTGATCACCCGCACCGGCGAGCCCGTCGCCGCGCCGGTGCCTGTCGCGGACCACGAAGCACTGGCAGAAGCGGCCGACGTGCTGCCCGCCCGGGAGGCAGAAGCGGTCCTGGTCGAGGGCGGCCCGCCCGTGACGATGGCGGAGCCGCCGGCGGACCTGTTCACCGAGCGAGCCACGGACTGGCACGCGGTGCCCGGTCCGAACCCCTATCGGCCCGCCTCGACGTCTTCCGCCGCTGCGAAGGCGATGCCGTCCAGGATGTCGTGCTCGCTGACGACGACCTCGTGCGCGCCCGTCCGCTCCATCACCGCGAGCAGGACGAGGGCGCCCGCCGCGATCACGTCGACGCGGCCCGGGTGCATCACGGGGATCGCGGCGCGCTCCTCGTGGGTCGTCCGGAGCAGGTGCTCGGTGATCGCGCGGACCTGGCCGCGGGAGACCCGGGAGTGGTGGATGGCCTCGGAGTCGTACTCCGCCAGCTCCAGCGCGATCCCGGCGATCGTGGTGACCGTGCCCGCGAGGCCCACCAGGCTGCCGGCCTCGGTGAGTTGCACGGTCTCGGCGGCGAGGTCGAGGGCGGCGTCGATGTCCGCGCGGATCGCGGCGACCCGCGCGGGGGTGGCCGGGTCCACGACGGCCCCGTCCACGACGAGGTGACGCTCCGTCATCCGTACGCAGCCGATGTCCACGGAGCGGGCCGCGCTCACCCCGTCCGAGCCGAGGACGAACTCGGTGGAGCCACCGCCGATGTCGACGACCAGATACGGCTTCGCCAGGTGGTCGCTACCGGTCAGCTCCTTGGTGGCGCCGTCGAAGGAGAGCTGTGCCTCCTGGTCGCCGGTGACCACCTCGGGCTCGACGCCCAGGATGTCCCGGACGCCGGCCACGAACTCGTCGCTGTTCTCGGCGTCGCGGGAGGCGGAGGTGGCGACGAAGCGGACCCGTTCGGCGCCCAGCTCCGCGATCGCGGCGGCGTACTCGCGGCAGGCCGCGAACGTCCGCTCCAGCGCCTCGGGGGCGAGCCGGCCGGTCCTGTCGACGCCCTGGCCGAGGCGGACGATCGTCATCCGCCGGTCCAGCTTCGTGAAAGCGCCGGTGGCGGGGTCCACGTCGGCGACCAGGAGGCGGATCGAGTTCGTACCGCAGTCGACGGCGGCGACCCTGGTCATGCGCGCTTCCCGTCGGCGGGGCCATCGAGGGGACGGAAGGCGAAGTGGCCGCCGTCGCCCTCTTCCACCGTCCAGCCGTCGTCCGCGCTCGGGGCCACGGCGCACGGCGTGACACACGCCCCCTTGGCCCACCACTCGGGCAGCATCGCGATGGCCTCGTCGCCCAGCGGGTTCACCCCGGGTCCGGCTGCCAGCGAGTGGCCCACCAGGACGTGCAGGCACTTCACCCGGTCCGGCATGCCGCCCGCGCTCGGGAAGCCCTCCAGGACCTCGATGGCGTCGCGGCGGGCGAGGTAGTCCTCGTGCGCGGCCCGGTAGGCGGCGGCCAGCTCCGGGTCGGTCTCCAGACGGGCCGTCATCTCCTTCATGACCCCGTTCGCCTCCAGCGTGCCGATCGCCGAGGCCGCCCGGGGGCAGGTCAGGTAGTACGTCGTCGGGAACGGCGTGCCGTCCTCCAGACGGGGCTGGGTCTCCACCACGTCCGGGTTGCCGCACGGGCAGCGGTGCGCGATGGCGCGCAGGCCGCGCGGCGGGCGGCCGAGCTGCTGCTCGAAGGCGGCGATGTCCGCGTCGGTGGGCTGGGTGGACTCGGTCTGCGGAGGGGGCGTTTCCATGCCTGCCTTGGTTCTGCTCGGAAGCTCGTCGAAAGCTCGTCGGGGCGGAAAGAGGTGGTACGTACGGGGGTCAGTCGCGGTCGTCACGGTCGGCGCTGTCCACGCCGTCCCAGAGGTTGGAGTGCCAGGGGAGTCGGCTGTCGCCCGGCTCCCCACGACGGTCCTGCGCCGCGTCGGGGTCGGCCACGGTGTAGCCGGTCTCCCCGGGGAGGACGTAATGGAGGTGCTGGCGGGCCAGTCGCATGATGTACGCGTCGTCCTGGAGCCGCGCCTTCTCGTCCCGCAGCTCCTCGGCGCGCGCCTCGGCCTGCTGTGCGAGCCGCTCCTGCTCGGCGATGTCGTCGCGCTGGGAGACGTACTGACGCATCGGGTAGGCGAGCGCGACCACCAGGGAGCAGACCACCAGCGCCAGGAAGGCGGCCCGGCCGGTGAGCCGGGAGCGGCGGGCCTGGCGGCGGTTCTGGGAGCGGTACACGCGGGCCGCGGTCTGCTCGCCGAGCAGTCGCAGCCTGGTCGCGGTGGAGAACCGGTCGCGGTCCTTCCCGGCCATGTCTCCCGCCTCCCCGTTACGCACGTCCGTCCCCGCACACGGTACGGGACCGAGTGCGGGGACGGACGGAGGCTACCGTCTTGACGCTACGGGTCAGCCCTTGAAGCGCGGGAAGGCGGAGCGGCCCGCGTACACCGCGGCGTCGTCGAGGATCTCCTCGATGCGCAGCAGCTGGTTGTACTTGGCGACGCGGTCCGAGCGGGCCGGGGCGCCGGTCTTGATCTGGCCGCAGTTCACGGCGACGGCGAGGTCGGCGATGGTGACGTCCTCGGTCTCGCCGGAGCGGTGCGACATCATGCACTTGAAGCCGTTGCGCTGGGCCAGCTCGACGGCGTCCAGGGTCTCGGTCAGCGAACCGATCTGGTTGACCTTGACGAGCAGGGCGTTGGCGGAGCCCTCCTCGATGCCGCGGGCCAGGCGCTCCGGGTTGGTGACGAAGAGGTCGTCGCCGACGATCTGGACCTTGGCGCCCAGGCGGTCGGTGATGACCTTCCAGCCGGCCCAGTCGTCCTCGTACAGCGGGTCCTCGATGGAGACCAGCGGGTACGCGGAGACGAGCTCCTCGTAGTACTCGGTCATCTCGGCGGCCGAGCGGGACTTGCCCTCGAACTCGTAGACGCCGTCCTTGTAGAACTCCGACGCGGCGACGTCGAGCGCGAGCGCGATGTCGCGGCCCGGGACGTAGCCGGCCTCCTTGACGGCCTCGACGATGAGGTCCAGGGCGGCGCGGTTGGACTCCAGGTTCGGGGCGAAGCCGCCCTCGTCGCCGAGTCCGGTGGACAGGCCCTTGGTCTTGAGGACCTTCTTCAGCGTGTGGTAGATCTCCGCGCCCCAGCGCAGGGCCTCGGAGAAGGACTCCGCGCCGATGGGGGCGATCATGAACTCCTGGATGTCCACGTTGGAGTCGGCGTGCGAGCCGCCGTTCAGGATGTTCATCATCGGAACGGGCAGCAGGTGCGCGTTCGGGCCGCCGAGGTAGCGGAAGAGCGGCAGGTCGGACGCCTCGGAGGCGGCGTGCGCTACGGCGAGCGAGACGCCGAGGATGGCGTTCGCGCCGAGCGAGGCCTTGTTCTCGGTGGCGTCCAGGTCGAACATCGCCTGGTCGATGAGGCGCTGCTCGGTGGCGTCGTACCCGACGAGCTCCGGGCCGATCTGCTCGATGACGGCGAGGACGGCCTTCTCGACGCCCTTGCCCTGGTAGCGGTTGGGGTCACCGTCGCGGAGCTCGATGGCCTCGAACGCACCGGTGGAGGCGCCGGACGGAACGGCAGCACGGCCCGTGCTGCCGTCGTCGAGGCCGACCTCGACCTCGACCGTGGGGTTGCCCCGGGAGTCGAGGATTTCCCTGGCTACGACGACGTCGATGGACGGCACGAGGCATCTCCTTCTGGGATATGACGCTGGTTGTGCAGGGTCACTGTGGCCTTGCGACACGAGCCTAACCGGCCCGGCCGCGTCAGTCGGCCGACCGCCCGTCCCCTGGGACGAAAAAGGACCCAAGGGCCCGCATCACGGGACGAATCTCCAGAAATCTACTGGGCGGTAACAAGCGTTGGTGACAAGAGGTGAACGCATCCGCGGGCCGGATCCGCGCGTTCCTCCGCCACGGACGGACCCCGGCCCGGCGCGCACGGGGGGAGAGCGCGCCGGGCCGGGGAGCCGTGCGAGGGAGGGTGCCGCCGGACCCCCTCCCGCCGGGGAGGAGAGCCGACTGTTACTTCAGGTGGAGCTGCTGACCCGGGAAGATCAGGTCCGCTTCCTTGACGATGTCGTCGTTGAGCTTGAAGAGCTTGCTCCAGCCGCCCTTGACGTCTTCCTTGTCAGCGATCTTGCTGAGGGTGTCGCCGGCCTTGACCTTGTACTCGCCGTCACCCTTCTTGACCTTCTCACCGGTCGGGGTGGTGACGGTCTTCTTGGAGCTCTCGGCCTTGGGGACGGCCGGGGCGGTGCGCTGCTCGCTGCGCGTGGTGGGCTGCTCGGCCTTGCGCTCGGGCTGCGCCTGCTCGGGCTTGCTCGCGGACGAGCCGGAGCCGGTGTTCACGCCCGGGTCCACACCGTCGTTGGTGAGGCCGCCTGCGCCGGCGCAGGCCCAGGCACCCGGGCCCTGCATGTCGAGGAGCTTCTCGGCGGTGGCGATCTGCTGGTCCTTGGAGGCCAGATCGGCGCGGGAGGCGTACTGCGTACCGCCGGCGGCGGCCCAGCTCGACTGCGAGAACTGCAGTCCGCCGTAGTAGCCGTTGCCGGTGTTGATGGACCAGTTGCCGCCGGACTCGCACCGGGCGACGGCGTCCCAGGTCTCGACGGAGGCGGCGGAGGCGTTGGTCGCGCCCATCAGCGGGACGGCGACGGCGGCACCGGCGACGCCGGCCAGGGTGGCGAGACGGACGGTCTTCGAGGGGCGGCGGTGCTTGCCCTTGCTGTTCAGCAGCATGGAACGGATCTCCTCACCGACGCCTACGAGGTGAGCTGTCGGGTTCGGGCTGATGAGTTGCCCGGTCGCACGACCTTGCGCGCGACTTCACCCCAAGCCGTTCCCGTACGCCCCCGTCCTTCGACGAGGCCGTCCGGACCCGGCGGCCTACCTGGGTCCCCCGCTCCTGCCTACGGCGCTTCACGCGTCTGTTCCCTTCGACCGACGGCAGGATTCGGCGTGACGGTCGACGGGGCCCGCGGTGCGAGCGGTTCCGACCGTAAACACAGGCAACCCCGACATTCAAAGATGGACATACTAGTCCAATCGGCGCTTACTTGCTCACCCTGACGGATCGTTTCCGCAGGTCGGAGGGGTTCTGCGGCGAGCTGGCGGGCGCAACACGCCAGTTGCAGCAAAGAGACCCATGTCTCACTTACGCATAAGTGGGCATAGGCCTCTGAACTACCCGCGATTTTGCGGCTTTTTCCCGAATTCGTCAGTTGGCTGCGGACTCCTCGGCGCCTTCCGCGACGCTCTTCCCGGCGCTCTGCTCCAGCCCCAGTTCCAGGCTCTGTCCGGGCAGGATCAGGTCCGGGTCGGAGCCCAGGAGGTCCTTGTTGGCCTCGTACAGACCGGTCCAGCCCTGGGGAAGTTTCTGTGCGTCAGCAATCGCCCAGAGGTTGTCCCCGGGCTGCACGGTGTAGCCGTCCTCGGCGACCGCGTCGCCGTCCCGCGCGTCACCCTCGCCCCGCGAGGCGTGCCGGCCGGACTCACGGGGACCGCCCTCCCGCCCCGACGCGCCGGGCTCCTCGGGGGCCGCGGCGCCCCGGTGCTTGCCGCCGGTGCGGTCGGCGTCCCGCGAGGGGTCGGGGGCGGAGGCGGGGGGCTGCGAGGCGTCAAAGGACCCGGGGGCTCCGGTCCTTCCGGCGGACGGAGGTGCGGAGGTCCCGCCCGAGGGGTCGGGCGTGTCGCTGCCGCCCTCCCTCTCACCTCTGGCGGCCTTGTCGCCCTCGCCGGTCCTCCTGGCCTTGTCCACGGAGTCCGTGTTGCCGGAACTTCCGGCTTCCGGCTTTTCGTCCGCTTCGTCCGCCGGGGCGGTCGCCGGGTCCTGGGTGGGATCGGCGGAGGGCACGGTGCCGGGGTCGACACCGGGCAGGCTGCCGTCCACCGCGAGGCCGGAGATCACCGCGCAGCTCGGCCACGCCTGCGGTCCCTTGTCGTCCAGGACCTTCTCCGCGACGGAGATCTGCTGCGAGCGGCTGGCCAGGTCGGCCCGCTCCGCGAAGGCGGTGCCGCCGTACGCCGACCAGGTCTCCTGCGAGAACTGGAGCCCGCCGTAGTAGCCGTTGCCGAGGTCGGCACTCCACATGCCGCCGCTCTCGCACTCCGCGACCCGGTCCCAGGTGGTGGCGTCGGCTGCGTGTGCGCCTGCCGCGCCGAGGAGCGGCATGGCGATGGCCGATCCGGTCACGCCTGCGGCGACGACGATGGCGGGTGCCTGACGAGGGCGGCGGTGTCTGCCGTTCGCGGAGCCCATGGGATATGCCTTCCGTGCGACTGACAAGCAGGAACTGAGGAGCGTGAAGCCGTTGAGCACAGGAAGCTGCCGCGCGCGGCACTGCCGCGCACCGGGAGCTGTGGCGCAAGTGACGTGTGGGCAACCGGTGAACGGCGGCCGACGCGTCGAACCGTGAACCTAGCGGGACTCGAACGTATGTCACAAGTCGATGCAGCGGAGATCACGTGAAAGTCACAGAGGTGACAGCGTGTCACCTTGTTCGAGACGGCGCCCCGGCTCGAACTCCACGGGCAAGGTGCGCAGTCCGCGCATGATGAGCCCGCCACGCCAGCGCAAATCGGCAGGTTCCGCCGCAAGTCGCAGTCCAGGGAGGCGTCTGAGCAGCGTCGCCACCGCGGCCTGGCCTTCCAGCCGGGCCAGCGGCGCTCCCAGACAGTAGTGGATTCCGTGACCGTAACCGAGGTGCTGATTGTCCCGCCGTGAGAGGTCGAGGGCGTCCGGATCCGCGAACCGTTCCGGGTCCCGGTCCGCCGCCGCCAGCACCACGAGCACCGGGTCCCCGGCCGCGATCTGCTGCCCGCCGAGCGTCAGCGCCTCGGTGGCGTACCGCCAGGTCGCGAGCTCCACCGGGCCGTCGAACCGGAGCAGTTCCTCGATCCCGGTGGCCAGCAGCGCGCTCTCCCCCGCCGCCAGGGAGGCCTCCAGCCGGGCGCGCTGCTGGGGGTGGCGCAGCAGGGCGAACGTACCGTTGCCGATGAGGTTGACCGTCGTCTCGAAACCGGCGAACAGCAGGATGAAGGCCATCGCGGCGGCCTCGTTCTCCGTGAGGTGCTCGCCGTGGTCGCTGGCCCGGATCAGCCCGGAGATCAGGTCGTCGCCCGGCTCCTGCCTCTTGCGGTGGATGAGTTCGGCGAGGTAGCCGCGCATCTTCTTCACCGACCGGGCCACCCCGCCACGCGGCCCGCCGCCATGGCGGATCATCATGCCCGCCCAGTCCCGGAAGTCGTCCTGGTCCTCGCGCGGGACGCCGAGCAGGTCGCAGATGGCGTAGATGGGGAGCGGGAAGGCGAAGTCGTGGATCAGGTCCGCCTTCCCCTCCTCGACGAACCGGTCGATGAGCCGGTCCGTCAGCTCCTGCACGCGGGGCGCGAACTCCGCGACCCGGCGCGGGGTGAACGCCTTGGCGACGAGCCGGCGCAGCCGGGTGTGGTCCGGCGGATCGATGTTGAGCAGATGCGTCATCAGCTCCGCCTTGCGCTCCCCCGGGATGCCCGTCTTCCCCTTGGCCGCCGCGGACCCGGCGTGGTTCGCCGGATCCTTGGAGAGCCGCGCGTCGGCGAGCGCCTGCCTGGCATCCCCGTACCGGGTCACGAGCCAGGCCTCGACCCCGCTGGGCAGCGCGGTGCGGTGCACGGGGCTGTGCTCGCGGAGCGAGGCGTAGGCGGGGTAGGGGTCGGTGGCGAACTCCCAGGTGAAGAGTTCGGGGGCGGCTTCGGGGGGGCCGGGGGTGTGGGGGCAGGCGGGGGTGTCGTTCACTCCTCGACGGTATCGGGCGGGGTGCCGGTGACCGTACGCAGTGCGGGCAGGGCCCGCGCCGCGAGCGGGTGCCCGGCCTCCGCCGCCCGGGTCAGCCAGCTCTGCGCCCGGTCGGCCAGCAACATGCCCAGGTAGTACTGCGACCGTACGATGCCGGCCTCGGCGGCCATCTCCAGGTACGGGACGGCTTCCGCCTCCGCGTCGCGCGTCATCATCAGCTCGCCCGCGCCGGCCGCCGCTTCGGTGTGGCCCGCGTCCGCCGCCTTGCGGTACCAGTACTCGGCGGTCTCGAGGTCGCCGACGGTGCCGTTGATCCGGGCGAGCACCGCCGCCGCCTGCGGGTCGTTCCCGGCCCGGTCCACCAGGTGCACATGGGCGTTCGACCGGATCGCCGAGCGCGCGCCGTTCGACTCGACGGTGGTGAGCGCGAACATCCACACGGCGAGCGGCACCGGCGGACGGTCCGGCCGGTCGACCGCGTCGGCGAGCAGAGCGCCGAAGACGCCCCAGGTCTCCTCCTTCTCCCCGGGGACCAGCAGCCCGCTCACCCCGTACCGCATCTCGGCGGCCCAGGCGAGCCCGGCCTCGAACGGCTCGGCCTCGGCCGACGCGAACGCCTCCGGATAGAGCCTCTGCGCCCTGCGGAGCACCTCGGCGGAGACCTGCCCGTCGGGCACTCCGCACAGCGTGAGATCGACCGCGGCGCGCACCAGCAGATGGCCGCGCGGATGCCGGCCCCGTCGGCCGGCCCGGCGCCACTCCTCGACGAGATCGGGGCCGACGGTGAGGAACTCGGGCACGGTATGCGCTCCGCGCCAGAGCCCGGCGCTCCGCAGGCGGGCATCCTCGGTCCGGTCCGCGAGGCGCCGCAGCTCGCCGTCGCTCCACACCCGGTTCAGCTCGACGGGCCGGATGCCTTCGAGCACCCGGGCGCGGTCCGAGGTACCGAAGCGGCGGGCGTCGTAGACCTCGTCCTCCATCGTGGCGACCACGGGAACGCGCAGCCGCACGAGGTCCGCGAGGAGCGCCGGGGTGAGCCCCTGCTCCCCCAGATGGCTCCCCAGGTCGTCCAGCCACAGGACACAGCTCTGCTCGCCCCGCCCGCGCAACAGTGCGGGAAGCCCCCGCAGATCCGTCCCGGCCGACGGGGCGAAGACCCGCGTCGTGCCGGGCAGGTTGGTCGCCAGGGCGGCCCACCCCGTCCTGGTCTTGCCGGAGAGCGGCGCCCCGGTCACCACCACGAGGCCGCCCGATCGCGCCGCCTCGGCGACCCGGGCGTCCAGCTCACGATCGCAGTCCCGTTCCACGTACCGCGGCAGCCCCGGCTCGCCGTGCAGCCGCCGGGTGCTCCGTACGCCGCAGGCGACGGGATCGGCCACGTCCAGCCGCGGCCACTCGGTGATCTGCGGCAGGGACGGATGGGCGGGCTGCGCGTAGTACGTGTTCACGCCGCCGGAGACGGTACCGGCCTGGACGACCGGGGCGTGGAAGGCGCCGTCCAGGACCGAGTTGGTGGTGGCGCGGGCGGAGGGAGGGGGCGGAGCCGCGGCGCGTGTCTGGCCGCCGGCGACCGCGCGCGCCGCCTCGTCCTCGGCGAAGGCGTCGGCGATGGCCTGCAGCTCCTCGTACACGGAAGGGGCCGTGCGCCTCACTTCGTGCAGGATCTCGCGCACCACCAGCTGGGCCTCCACGCTGTCCGCGCGGAAGCGCGTTCCCCGCAGGTCGCCGAACCGCATCCGCAGGAAGCCGTTCTCGGCGCTCCGCAGGGCCTCGGACATGAGCAGGTACGCCTGCGGGTCGTGACTCCCGATGATCCGCGCCGTCGCCCGAACCAGCGTCTGCAACTCGGCGTCCACGCCCGTCCCCCGCCCCTCGTACGGCCCCTCAGGTCACCGTACTAAGCCGCGCCGCCCTCCGCCCCCACGATCGCGTCGCGGTAGGCGCGGGCCGCCGCGCGCAGGGCCGCCTCCGGGTCGGTGCCGGCCGCCTCGGCGGCCACGGCGAGGGCGAGGAGTTCGTAGCCGATGGTGTCGCCGGTGGGGAGGGGGACGTCGAGTCCGGCCGTACGGGCGCGGCTGCCGAGCTTCGCGGCGAGGGCCAGGCCCGGCTGGCCGAGGGGGACGCCCTCGGTGACCGAGGTGCGCTGCTTCTCGATCGCCTTCGTGCGGAGCCAGTGCGCGTGGACGTCCTCCGGGGTCTCGGCGCTCTCGTCGCCGAAGACGTGCGGGTGGCGGTGGATCAGCTTCTCCACGAGGCCGCCCGCGACGTCGTCCACGTCGAACGGCTCCTCGCGGTCCTCCTGTGCGATGCGTGCGTGGAGGACGACCTGGAGCAGGACGTCGCCGAGCTCCTCGCGCAGTTCGTCCCGGTCGCCGTCCTCGATCGCCTCGACCAGTTCGTACGCCTCCTCGATGGCGTACTTGGCGAGGCCCCGGTGCGTCTTGCGCGAGGTCCAGGGGCACTCGCGGCGGATCCGGTCCATGACCTGGACCAGGTCCAGCAGGCGGGCGCCGGGCAGGTCGTAGGAGCCGGGGAGCAGCTCCAGGTCCGGCATGGCCACCCGGCCCGAGCCGCCGAGCCGGGCCAGGCCGTCGGTGAGGGGCTGGTTCCCCTCGCCGCCGGCCAGGACCACGACGGTGCGACCGCCCGCGCAGGCGGCGACCAACTCGTCGGCGGAGGGCGCCGCGTGCTCGACGTGGACGCCCGCCTCGCGCAGGTAGGGCAGCTGGGGGTGGTCCGGGCCGGCGCACAGGACCTGGTCGGCGGCGTGCAGCGTCTGCCAGGCCGGCCAGGACAGCAGGCCGGGCGCGACCCGGTGGCTGGCGGTGAGCAGGACGATACGGCCGGGGTCGCCGGAGGCTTCAGCGTTCACCCCGTGAACCTACCCGGCGTACCCCCGGCTCAGGCGGGCGGCTCAGGCGCCCGCCTGCGGGTCCTGCGGGGCGAACTCGGTGACCTGGGTGATCCACGGCGCCTGGTAGGTGCCGAGCTGCATCTTCCGGTCGTCCCAGGCGCCGAAGCGCGGGTTGACGTCGATCTTCAGCTGCTTCGACGCCTTGGTCAGCGTCTCACCGACGACCTGCTGTCCGGCGGGCGTGCCGAGGTCCGCGCCGAGCGCCTTGGCGAGCTTGGGGAGCAGGACCTCCTGGCGCATGTCGCCGTCGATCTGGTCCGGGGCGACCCAGCGCTGCTGGAGCATCATCGCCCGCAGCTGCTCCTCGCCGCCCGCCTGGTCGCGGCTCGCGGTCCGGGCCTCCTGGATCTCCTTGCGGGTGACGGTGACTCCGGCGTCCTCGGCCGCCTTGTCCAGGATCCGGCCGAAGATCAGCCCGTGCAGCTTGGCGCGGCTCAGCTGGCCCGACTTGTTGACCAGCTGGGCCGCCTCGGGTGAGCTCTCCTGGGCGGCGCGGACGTCGGCCGCCTGGGCCTGGACCGCCGCGACCTCGATCCGCTCGCCGCCCACGACGGCCGCGGCACCGGGGTGGGCCTCGTTGCCGCAGGCGGCCAGGAGTGGTGCCGCGAGCAGCGTGGCGGCGAGGACGGCGAGCGCGGTGCGACGACGGCGGTGCAAAGGAGCCTCCCGTGGAGAGTTTGTGCATCGGTGCACAAGCCTTGCGGTGATCGATGGTAGGCAGTGGATGTGATCGGTGCCACTGATTCGACCAACGATTCGGGAGGAGTCGGGGATGTGGGGCGGGGTGGCCGCGCGGTCAGCCGTCCCGGACGTCCCTCTGGTGGCTGAGGCGGCGACGCAGGTCGAGGGAGAGCGGGTGGTGCGGCCCGTAGGTCCGCTCGGCGTCGTACAGCAGGGCCTGGAACTGGGCCCGGCCCGCCGTGTGGTCCCCGACCGCCAGGAGCAGCTGCCCGATGCGGTGCCGGATGTCGAGAGCCCGGCCGGGGTCGGTGGTGACCGGTCCGTAGGCGTTCTCGTAGTACGGGAGGACCGTGCGGTACTCGCCGAGCGCGGCCGTGGCCTCGCCGAGCTGCTCCAGGCACTGGGCGGCGTCGTAGCGGAACTGGAGGACCTGGGCGTCGGCCGGTCCGCTCTCGGCGGTGCGGTCCGCCGCGAGGCGGCGCAGCTCCGGCAGGGCGCGGCGGTACTGCCCGTCGTCCATCAGCGTCGCCGCGTACTGCTTGCGCAGGATGCGGACGACCGGGGAGTGCTCGCCGTGCTCGGCGGCGGCCGCCGGGAGGATGGCGCCGAGGGTGTCCACGGCCTGGGTGATCCGGCCCTCGCCGAGCAGCTTCTTCACCTCGTCCACGGCCTGGGCGACGTCCGGCCGCGCGGGCGGCGGGGTGAAGGGGGCCGGCGGTGCGAGCGGGGGGACCGGGGGGGCCGGGGAGAGGAGGGAGGCGACGGCGGGCCACGGGGTGGCGCCCGCCTGGGCCTGCGCCGGCAGGGACACGGACGCGGGTACGGGCGAGGTGGCCGGGGTGGCGGCCCGGTCCGGCCAAGGGGCGTGCGGGCGCAGGAAGGGACGGGTCGGGTCGAGCGGCCCGGTGGGGGTGCCGTGCCCCGGCAGCAGCGGGACCAGCTCCTCGTACACCTCCTGCGCGGCGGCGGGCCGCTCCTGCGGGTCCTTGGCGAGCAGCCGCAGCACGAGCGCTTCCAGCGGCACGGGGACCTCGGGCCGGATCTGCCGGACCGGGACCGGGGGTTCGTAGAGGTGGCGGTGCAGGACACCGAGCGCGGTGGACCCGGCGAACGGCACGTCCCCGCTGAGCAGTTCGTGCAGGAGGACCCCGAGGGCATACAGGTCGGTGTACGGGCCGACCGCGCCGCCCATCGCCTGCTCGGGGGCCATGTAGGCCGGGGAGCCGATGGGTGTGCCGGTGTGCGTGAGGCGGGTGGTGTCCGTGTCGAGGACGGAGGCGACACCGAGGTCGAGCACGGTGACGGTGCCGTCGGGCCGGACCATCACGTTGCGGGGCTTCAGGTCGCGGTGGACGATCGGCACGGCGTGCACCGCGCTCAGGACGGCGCAGAGCTGGGCGGCGACCGCGACGGCCCAGGACCAGGGGTAGGGGTAGGTGTCCCGCTCGGCCAGGTGGTCGGCGAGGTCGACGCCCTCCACGTACTGCATGACCAGATAGAGGTCGTCGCCGTCGCTGCCCGCGTCGTGGACGGCGACCAGGCCGGGGTGGTCGACCTGCGCGGTGACCCGGCACTCGCGGACGAACCGGCTGCGCAGCTCGTCGGGGGCGTCGCCGCCGGTGGGCCCGGCGACCCGGTCCGGGCGGAGCAGCTTCACGGCGACGCGCCGGTCCAGCCGCTGGTCGTACGCCGTCCACACCTGGCCCATGCCGCCCTGGCCGAGGACGGATGCCAGCTCGTACCGCCCGGCGATGACCCGGCCGCTCACCGGCCTTCGCCCTCCTTGCGGAGGAAGTCGCTGAGCTCGTCCAGCTCGGCCCGGACCTGGTCGAGCCGCTGGGGCGCGGGCTTGGGCGGCGGCGCCGGGACGGTGTACGGGTTGGGGGTGGGGGGCGGGGTCGGGTGCTGCTGGACGGGCACCTGGTTCCGGACCTGGGCGGGGGGCTGATAGGTCCGGGGCGGGGCGGACGGCTGGTACGGGGCCGCCGTGGGGCCGGGGACCGGCCTCCGGGCGTCGTACGGCCCCGGGGCCGCGTAGTGCCGGGTCTCCATGATCAGGTAGTACGTGATGACGCCGACGAGGACGGCTATGAGCCAGCCGACACCGACCAGCGCCTGGGCGTCCGTCATCTCCTCCTCCGCGGGCAGGGACGCGAAGAACGCGAACAGGCCGACGGTGAGGACGAGCACGACCGCCAGCAGCCACCAGTCACGGGGTTTGCGGGTGACGATCGCGAGCCTCAGCATCGCCACCCACCCGAGGAACCCGCAGCTCAGCACGGTCAGCACGACAAAGGTGACGCGCAGCGCGGTGAGCGTCGCCGAGGACGGCCGGGGCGTCGGCGGCTGCTGCGGCGGATAGCCGTAGCCGTGCATGTGCTGCTCCTGGGAGGCGTACGTGAGTCGGACGTGTGCGTTGAGCGTATACACCGCCGCCGACAGACCGTCCCCGGTTGTGCCCAACCGTTGCCGATGCGGAACCCGTACGGGGGCGAGCCCCGGTCAGCCCCCGCACTGCGCGAGCATGGCCCGCTTGTCCGGCGCGGTGACGGGCAGCCCGTACTTCAGCGAGACCTGGGCGAACCGGACCGCGTACGAGCAGCGGACCGGCTTGTACGGCGGCAGCCAGGAGGCGGGGCCGGAGTCGCGCTTGGCGTTGTTGGCCGGACCGTCCACCGGGAGGAGGTTGAGGGGGTCGTTGGCGATCTGCTCGCGCTTGGCCTCGTTCCAGCGGGCCGCGCCCATCTGCCAGTTGTAGGACAGCGGCATCACATGGTCGATCTGCACCCTCATCGCCTGCTGTTTGCGCCAGTCGATGCTGTCGCCGGTGTAGGGATCCTTCAGCTTCATCGAGACGACGACGCAGTCGGAGCCGGCGCGGTGCTCGATGTCCTTGCCGTCCCGGGCGAGGAGGTCGTTGCGGGTGTCGCAGCCGTTCCGGGCGAGCGGAATGCCGTCGATCCCGTCCTTCCACGCGGACCCGAACTCGTCCCGTTCGTAGCCGGTCCTCGGGCCGCGCCCCTTGGTGGCCACCTTCTCGATGATCCTGCGGGCGGCGGCCCGGTCGGTGTCCGAGACGAGGGGCGCCAGGCCCGGCTTCGTACCGTCGGGGTTGTCCAGCGGGCTGACCCCGAACCCCTCGGCGGACCGCGCGCCACCGCCGGTCGCACCACTGCCCGTGCTGCCGCCGCTCTCCGCCGCCAGGTCGTCGGGTTCGCAGCCCACGAGCGCGAGCGCGACGAGAACGCCGAGGGCGGGCAGGGCCGCTGCTCGGTACGTACGGGGAGGTATCACCTGAAGCCATCCTGACGGGGAGAAAGCCGAACGCCGCGAATCCTATGGGCGTCTTCCCCGTGGGCGGGGGTTCATGACCGGGCTTCAGGCTGCGCCCGCCGGACGGCCGGGCTGCGCCCGCCGGATGTCCGGGCTGCGCCCGCCGGATGTGCGGGCCGTGCCCGCCGCCCGCACACGTCGGCCCCGCCGGAGACCTGGCGGGGCCGACGTGGGGCGTACCCGGTGCTACGACCCCAGGATCGTCGTCAGGAACTCCCCCGTCCACGACAGCAGTTCCCGCCCCACCACCGGCTTGCCGCCGATCCTGCCCGTCGTGGGGCGCGGGACCAGGATCTGGTGGGCGGCGGGCTTGATGATCGTCTTGGGGTGCAGGCGCTTGAGGCGCAGTTCCTGCGACTCGCGGAGCTCCACCGGGGCGAAGCGGATGTTGGAGCCCTGGAGGACGATGTCGCCCACTCCGCAGGCGCGGGCCAGCATGCGCAGGCCGGCCACCAGCAGGAGGTTCTCGACCGGCTCGGGCAGGGGGCCGTAGCGGTCGGTCAGCTCCTCGCGGACCGCGCGGATGTCGTCCTCCGAGGTGGCCTGGGCGATCGCGCGGTACGCCTGGAGGCGCAGGCGCTCGCCGGGGGCGTAGTCGTGCGGGACGTGCGCGTCGACCGGGAGCTCGATCTTGACCTCCAGCGGGGGCTCCTCCTCCACGCCGCCGTCCATCTGGGCCCGGTAGTCGGCGACCGCCTCGCCGACCATGCGGATGTACAGGTCGAAGCCGACGCCCGCGATGTGGCCGGACTGCTCGCCGCCGAGCAGGTTGCCCGCGCCCCGGATCTCCAGGTCCTTCATCGCCACGTACATGCCCGCGCCCATCTCCGTGTGCTGGGCGATGGTGGCCAGGCGCTCGTGGGCGGTCTCCGTCAGCGGCTTCTCCGGCGGGTACAGGAAGTAGGCGTAGCCACGGTCGCGGCCCCGGCCCACGCGACCGCGCAGCTGGTGCAGCTGGGAGAGGCCGAAGTTGTCGCCGCGCTCCACGATCAGGGTGTTGGCGTTGGAGATGTCGATCCCGGACTCGACGATCGTCGTAGAGACCAGGACGTCGAACTTCTTCTCCCAGAAGTCCACCACCACCTGTTCCAGGGCCTGTTCGGACATCTGGCCGTGTGCTGTGGCGATGCGCGCCTCCGGGATGATCTCGCGCAGCCGGGCGGCGGCCCGGTCGATCGACTCGACCCGGTTGTGGATGTAGAACACCTGGCCCTCACGCAGCAGTTCACGCCGCACGGCCGCGCCGATCTGCTTCTCCTCGTACGGGCCGACGAAGGTGAGCACCGGGTGGCGCTCCTCCGGCGGGGTGGTGATCGTGGACATCTCGCGGATGCCGGTGACCGCCATCTCCAGCGTACGGGGGATGGGCGTCGCGGACATCGTGAGCACGTCGACGTTGGCGCGGAGCTTCTTCAGCTGCTCCTTGTGCTCGACGCCGAACCGCTGCTCCTCGTCCACGACGACCAGGCCGAGGTCCTTGAACTTCGTCTCGGCGGAGAACAGGCGGTGGGTGCCGATGACCAGGTCCACCGAGCCGTCCCTCAGGCCTTCGAGCGTCGCCTTGGACTCGGTGTCCGACTGGAAACGGCTCAACGCCCGCACGTTGACCGGGAACTGCGCGTACCGCTCGGTGAACGTGCCGAAGTGCTGCTGGACCAGGAGGGTCGTGGGGACCAGGACCGCCACCTGCTTGCCGTCCTGGACCGCCTTGAACGCCGCCCGGACCGCGATCTCCGTCTTGCCGTAGCCGACGTCACCGCAGACCAGCCGGTCCATCGGGACCGTCTTCTCCATGTCCTCCTTCACCTCGGCGATCGTGGAGAGCTGGTCGGGCGTCTCCGCGTACGGGAAGGCGTCCTCCAGCTCCCGCTGCCACGGGGTGTCGGGGGCGAAGGAGTGGCCGGGGGCCGCCATCCGGGCCGAGTACAGCTTGATCAGGTCGGCGGCGATCTCCTTGACCGCCTTCTTCGCCCGCTGCTTCGTCTTCGTCCAGTCGGCGCCGCCGAGCCGGTGCAGGGTCGGGGCCTCGCCGCCCACGTACTTGGTCACCTGCTCCAGCTGGTCGGTCGGGATGTAGAGGCGGTCGCCGGGCTGGCCGCGCTTGGCGGGGGCGTACTCGACGAGCAGATACTCCCGGGTCGCGCCCTGGACCGTGCGCTGCACCATCTCCACGTACCGGCCCACGCCGTGCTGCTCGTGGACGATGTAGTCGCCCGCCTCCAGCGTCAGCGGGTCGATCGTCTTGCGGCGGCGGGCCGGCATCCGGCCGAGGTCCTTGGTGGCGGTGCGCTGGCCGGTCAGGTCGGTCTCGGTGAGCACCGCGAGCTTCAGCGCCGGGTCGACGAACCCCTGGTCGATCGCCCCGCAGGAGACGTGCACGACGGAGGGGGCGATGTCGGCGAGGTCCGGGACGAAGCGGGCCGCGATGCCTTCGCCGCCCAGCACCTCGACCGTACGGGTGGCGAGCCCCTGGCCCTCGGTGACGTACACCGTGCGCCAGCCGTCGGCCAGCCACCCCTTGGTGTCGGCGAGCGCGCGGGCGGTGTCGCCCCGGTACGCCTCCGGGGCGTGCATCGAGAGCTTGAGGGTGTCCTCGTCGTGCTCGGCGTCCTCGGCGGCGAACGGGGAGGTCGACCACCACATCATCCCCAGCTCACGGGCCCGGTCCCGGACGTCCGCGATGCTCCGCAGCGAGGCCGCGCCCACGTCGATCGGGGCCTCGCCGCCGCCCGCCGTCGCCGCCCACGACGCCTGGAGGAACTCCTGACTGGTGGCGACCAGGTCGGCCGCCCGGGTCCGGACCCGCTCCGGGTCGCAGACCAGCGCCATCGCGCCCTTCGGCAGCACGTCGAGCAGCAGCTCCATGTCGTCGACCAGGACCGGGGCCAGCGACTCCATGCCCTCGACCGCGATGCCCTCCGCGATCTTGCCGAGCAGCTCGCCCAGCTCCGGGTGGGCCTCGGCGAGGGCGGCGGCCCGCTCCCGTACCTCGTCGGTCAGCAGCAGCTCACGGCAGGGCGGCGCCCACAGGCCGTGGGCCGCCACCTCCAGGGAGCGCTGGTCGGCGATCTTGAAGTACCGGATCTCCTCGACGTCGTCGCCCCAGAACTCCACCCGAAGGGGGTGCTCCTCGGTCGGCGGGAAGACGTCCAGGATGCCGCCGCGTACGGCGAACTCGCCCCGCTTCTCCACCAGCTCCACCCGGGAGTACGCGGCGGCCGCCAGCGCCTCCACCACCTCGCCCAGGTCCGCGTCCTGCCCGCTGGTCAGGCTGACCGGCTCCAGCTCACCGAGCCCCTTGACCTGCGGCTGGAGCACGGAGCGGACCGGCGCGACGACCACGGAGACCGGACCGGTCTCCGGGTCGTCCTCGCGCGGGTGGGCCAGCCGCCGCAGCACGGCGAGGCGGCGGCCCACGGTGTCCGAGCGCGGCGAGAGGCGCTCGTGCGGCAGGGTCTCCCAGGACGGGAACTCCGCCACCGTGTCCGGCGGCAGCAGCGTGCGCAGGGCGGCGGCCAGGTCCTCGGCCTCCCGGCCGGTCGCGGTGACGGCCAGCACGGTCCGGCCGGTCTGCCGGGCCAGCGCGGCCACGGCGAACGGCCGGGCGCCGGGCGGACCCACCAGGTCGACGTGCATACGGTGGCCGTCGGCGGCGGCCTTCACCGCCTCGGCGATCGCCGGGTCCGTTACGACGACATCCAGCAGACCGTGCAGGCTCATAGGGGTATCCGTCCGGGTGGTGAGGTCTTTGCCGGCAGCCGGCTGCTGCCAGGGGCAACGCGAAGGGCCCGACACGTGGGACGTGCCGGGGGTTCCCAGGGTACGACCCGCCAGTGACAGCCGCTTGCGCAACGGTGACCGCCGCGGTGTACCGGGCGGGCCGGGCGGGGAGTCTCCACGAGGTGTGCGGCGCGGGGTCCCCCGGCAGGTACCGGCGGTACCGGTCCGGGGCCGTCCGTCGCGCCGCCACCGCCGCTCGTCGCCGGTCGGCCGCCGTTCATCCCCGCGGGGCACAGAGTTCCGTCCGGGGTCCTCACAGGAGTGATCCCACCGTCTAGTCTGTGGCCGACCATGGCACGAACGGTTTCCGACGGATCACCGGCGCACGAACAGTTCCACCGGCCGCGACAGCGGGCGGCGACCGGCTCCGCAGGGCGATCCCCGGCGGTGCGCGGACTCAGGCGGACACCAGGTATCGGGTATCGGGGGCGTACGTGGGCGAGAACGAAATGGCCGTTTTCGGGGTCTCCGAGGCCGAGGAAGAGCTCTACCGCCATTTCCTGCGCAACCCCGGCACCACCGCCGACGACCTCCACCTCCTGCTCCACACCGAGCCCGGCCGGGCCCGCGCCCGGATCGGCCGGCTCCAGGAGCTGGGTCTCCTCCGGTCGGAGGACGACGACCGCCGGATCGTGCCCGTCGACCCGGAGACCGCCCTCTCCCGCCTGGTCGACCTCCGGCTGCATGCGCTCCACCAGGAGCTGCAGCGCGTCACCCGGTCGCGGCACGTCATTGACGGTCTACGCGCGGAGCAGGGGGCCCGTACCCCCCCTCCGCAGGGCATCGAGCAGCTGGAGGGGCTCGCCCAGATCCGTAACCGGATCGACGATCTCGCCTTCTTCGCCCGGGACGAGATCCTCTCCGTGGAGCCCTACACCCGGCTCTCCCCGGAGAACATCGCCCGCTCCAGACCGCTGGACCTGCGCTGTCTGCGACGCGGCGTCCGGATCCGCAACGTCGTCTCCAGCTCCGCCCTCCAGGACCCGCCGACCGCCGCCTATCTGCGGGAGCTGTCCGAGCACGGGGCGGCGATCCGGGTCACGGCCGACACCACCGAACGGCTCCTCGTCTACGACCGCCGGGCCGCCCTCGTGCCGCTGGACCCCCGCGACACCTCCCGGGGCGCGCTGCTCGCCCACCGCAGCGGGCTGGTCTCCAACATCATCGCGCTCTTCGAGAGGATCTGGGACCAGGCCGAGGAGCTGCCCCTGGCCGACGGTGGCGGCGGCACGGACCACGCCGGCCTCTCCGCCATGGAGCGGCGGGTGCTGGCGGCGATGTGCACGGTGGGCAAGGACGAGGCCGGGGCCCGGGAGCTGGGGGTCTCGGTGCGGACCTACCGGCGGCATGTCGCCGAGCTGATGCAGACCCTCGGCGCCGCCAGTCGCGCCCAGGCCGCGCTGCTGGCCCGCGAGCGGGGCTGGATCTGACGGGGCCTTCGAAGGGGCGCGGTCAGACCTCCTCCGTCCAGCCCCGCAGCGCCGTGTCCGCCAGGACGCAGGAGACCGCCCGCCGCACCGCCGGGGCGTCCGTCGTCCCGGCCAGCTCGATCCGCAGCACCACCCGGTCCTGGTCCACCTCCGGGTGGCAGGACCAGTGGCCGGGGAGCAGCCCCAGGAGCCGTACGACAGTGGTCCAGCCGGTCGGGGCCGCGCGGTCGCGGCGTACGAGGACGACATGGGCGACCCCGCCCCGCCCGGGCGTCATGAGCCCGCCTCCCCGGCGCCGCCCGGTGCGGGGGTCCCTCGGGGGCCCGGCGCGGGGGTCCCTCGGGGGCCCGGTCCGGTGTCCAGCACCTGCCGGGCCGCCGCCGCCAGCGCCGTGATTCCGGTCGGCAGGGCCGTGCGGACGTCGGGCGCGAAGCCCGGCGCGTGGTTCGGGGGCACCGGCTCGCCCCCGGCCCGGGCGGCGCGCCATTCCCGTACGCCCGTGGCGCCGAGCAGCCAGTACGCCGTCGGCACCCCGCCCGCCGCGAAGTGCGGGAAGTCCTCGGTGGCCGTCGCGGGGGAGGCGTCCAGCACCCGGTCCGGGCCGAGCGACGCCTCATGGGCGCGGCGGACCGCCGCCGTCAGCGCGGCGTCCGGGAGGAGGGCGGGCGAGCGGGCGGTCACCGTGAGGTCCGGGTCGCGCGGGGCTCCGGTGGCGGCGGCCTGGGCCCGTACGACGCGTTCGGCGGCGGCCAGCAGGCGGTCGAGCGCGGATTCGGTGAACGCCCTGGCGGTGAGGGAGAGTTCGGCGGTGCCCGGGGTGATGTTGCCGCGCTCGCCGGCCCGCACCGAGCCGACGGTGAGCACGGCCTGTTCGGCGGGCGCGGTCTCCCGGGCGACCACCGACTGGAGGCCGAGCACGGTGGCGGCCGCCATCAGGACCGGGTCGACGGTGAGGTGCGGAGTGGCCGCGTGGCCGCCCCGGCCGTACAGGGTGACGTCGGCCGCGACGCTGCCCGCCATCAGGGGTGCCCCGCCCGGCGCGTGGGCGAGGGTGCCGGCCGGCAGCGGGGCGGCGTGCTGGGCGAGGGCCGCGTCCGGGGTGCCGAACCGCTCGTACAGGCGGCCGTCCTCCAGCATCGACCGGGCCCCGCTCAGCGTCTCCTCGGCGGGCTGGCCCACCACGAGCAGGGTGCCGCGCCAGCTGTCCCGGTCGGCGGTGAGGAGGGCGACCGTCCCGGCGAGGGCCGCGAGGTGCAGGTCGTGGCCGCAGGCGTGCATGACCCCGGGGGCGGTGCTCGCGTAGGGCAGGCCGGTCGACTCGGTGACGGGGAGCGCGTCGAGCTCCGTGCGCAGCAGCACGGTGGGGCCCGGGCCGTTGCGCAGGACGCCGACGAGGCCGTGGCCGCCGCCGACCGCGCGGGTGACCGTACAGCCGTGGCCGGTCAGCCAGTCGGCGAGGAGGCCCGCGGTGCGGTGTTCGTGGCCGGAGAGTTCGGGGTGGGCGTGCAGGTCGAGGTAGAGGGCGAGAGCGGCGCGGAGCAGCGGGCGCGCCGGGGAGCGGCTTCTCGTCACCGCTTCGCCCACCCCCGCACTCCCGTCGCCCCTCGCGTCCTTCGCCGTACTCGGCGCTGTGACCACCGCACACCCCATCTCTCCTCGACGAACCTGATCCGTACGGCTGTCAGGTGCCCTGCCGTCCCGCTGTCATCAGGTGCCAGCGAAGTGACAGCGAGAACGCGGCCGATCTGACAGCGGCCACCCCTCCAATGGACACAGCACCGGGACACCGGGCCGGAGCAGCCGGCCGCCGGTCCCCACGAGACCAGGGAGAACACCATGGCCCCCAAGACCGAGCTCGCCACCCTCGCCGACGAGATCCTGGAGCTGGAGTCGGAGACCTTCGAGATCTCGGACTACTCCGACGCGGTGGAGGTCGTCCTCGCCGGTTCCACCTCCTCCTCCTCCACCTCCACCTGCTCCAGCACCACCAGCACCACCTCCTGCAGCGCCTGACACCGGTTCCCCGGCCGCTCGTACGCCGGCCCCCTCCGTCGGTCGGAGGGGGCCGACGCATGCCGGGCCGGTCACGGGAACGGGTGCGGGACGGCCTTGATCTCCGCCTCCGGGAGGTCGTCCGCCCGCCGCCCCGCCGCCCGCGGCGCGGTCCGCAGCCGGGGCATGCGCAACGCCCGCTGCCTGCTCCAGCCGAAGTCCAGCGGCAGCAGCCCGGGGACGGTGGTGGAGACGGTGTGCAGGCCCATCCGGCGCTGTTCCGGGGTCGTCTGGTCGACGGCGATGACGTCGTACCCGGCGTCCGTCAACTGGTCGCGCAGGCATCGCAGATCGTCCAGCAGGTCACCCGTGCGCGGCCGCAGCGGCAGCCAGTCCGCGAACACCTCATCCAGCGGGAGGACGGCGACCGGCTCCAGGTACTCCGCCGCGTGCCGGACCATCGACGGCAGCCCGTACAGCTGGGCATGGTCCTTGAGGTGCAGCACCTTGCCGAAGTCCCTTTCCATCGCCTCCAGTTCGGAGCGCCGCTCGGCCACCTGGTAGGGCAGGTGCGGGATGTAGGTGAGGACCTCCGACAGAGCCGCCTCCACCGTGTCCGCCGGGTCGAACCCGGCCGCCGCGCTGAAGGAGAGCGTGCCGTGGCCACCGTCGCGCCGGACCGCGAGGGCGGTGACGACGGGGACGGCCAGATCCATCCGTGTGTCGAAGGCGTGCACGTCGTAGCCGTGCAGGGCCGCCCGGTCGAGCATCGAGCGGACGGCTGGGGTGGTCGCGGTGGTGAGGTCGATCGCGGTGAGGTGGACGCGGCCGTACCAGGCGAGGAGGAAGGCGTCCCGCTCGACCAGTTCGAGGAGCCCGAAGAGGATGGCCTCCTCCGGACTGCCGCCGGTGGCGCAGCCGTTGGAGCACTCGAAGACGAAGTTGTCGGCGTCCACCCCGGCGCTGTAGTGCGCGAGCCGGGCCGGGACCAGGATCGGACGGTCGTCGCGCAGGGAGTGGCCCCAGACCCAGGGGATCGCCCGGTCCGGGTCGAAGGGGCTGACCAGCGGGTCGGAGGCGTACGTCTCGGGGGCGTAGAAGCCGCAGTCGGCGGGGTTCAGGGCCTGGCCGGAGAGGTCGGCGTAGGAGCCGACGACCGGGGAGGTGCCGCGTCGGCGGTGGGTGCCCGCGTACCGTTCCAGGCCCTCCAGATAGGCGAGGGTGCGGCTGGTGGCGTACCGGTTGGCCTGGCCGCTCCAGGTGACGTCGTTGAGACCGGCGTAGCCCCGCACGAAGTGGGTCCCGGCCACGGGTGCGGTGGTGGTGGAGGCGGGGTTGATCCAGGTGTCCGAACCGAGCGCCCCGCACACCGGGTTGGCCAGGGCGGCGGTCGGCAGGGAGTAGGAGTCCAGGGCGCGGACGCGGTAGCCGTCGCGGTCCGGTTTGGGGGTGGGGCCCAGCTCCATCCGGGCGGCCTTCGCCGTGTCGGGGACCTCGTGGACGCAGGCGGGGCAGAGGGGCTCGGGGAGCAGGGGGAAGGTGGCCGTGGCGAGGGTGGTGAGGTCGACCCGGGTGACCTGGGGCAGCGCGCGGTCGGCGGGCGTGGCGTCGGGATCGGTGCGGTCGCCGGTCAGGACCGCGCCGTACGTGGACCAGACCGCCTCCACCGCGTACTCGGTGAGCACCGGCCAGTGCACCGCCCCGCGCGGCTCGTGCCCGAGCTCCAGCGCCTCCCGCTCCGACCGGCTGCGCAGCCGCTGCCACCGCATCGCCAGGCACTGGCCGCAGGCGGCGCCGAAGGACCCGCCGCCCCAGGGGCCGACCAGCACGGCCCGGGAGGTCAGCTGGACGTTGGCGGCCGGGCGGGTGTCGGCGTACGGGTCCCGGTGGCCGAAGCCGAGCGTGTCGGCGGCCCCGAGCGGGACGACGTAGGGGGCGGGCAGATCGCCGGCCACCTCGCGGTGGCGGGCCGACAGTGCGGACTGGAGCCGGGTCCGCGCCACGTCCAGCGGGGTGGATGCGGTGGGCGTCGTCATGACTTGTCGCTCCAGCGGAAGGTCTTCAGCGCCACCGCGCCGAGGACGAGGGCGAATCCGGCGAGCGCCGCGCAGGCGACGCCGATGTCGTTCAGGGAGCCGCCGCCGGTCAGCGCACCCGAGACCCCGTCGTTGAGGTAGCGCAGCGGCAGGACGCGGGAGAGGCTCCGCATCCAGTGGGGCATGGCGTCCAGCGGGAAGAACGAACCCGACAGGAAGGCCATCGGAATCATCAGGCAGTTGGCGACGGCCGCGACCGCCTCCGGGGTCTTGGCGTAGCTGCCGACGATGACGCCCAGCGCGAGGAACCCGGTGATACCGAGCACCAGAACCGGCAGCGCGAGCGGCCAGCGGCCGTCCAACTGGAGCCCGAACGAAGGCAGCAGGGCCACAGCGACGAACAGCACCGCCTGTACGGCTCCGATGCCGAGCGCCAGCACGTAGCGCGAGGCGAGGACGGCGGAGACGGGCGTCGGCGTCATCCGGATCAGCCGGAGGATGTCGTCGCGCCGCCACTGCATGAGGACGAACCCGACACCGAAGACGGCCGCGTTGCCGACACCCCAGGACAGGACGCCCGGCGCGATGTAGTTGATGTAGGGCTTGCCGCTCTCCTCGACCGTCTGGCCGTGGAAGATCAGCCCGAAGACCACCAGGAAGATCAGCGGGAAGGCGAAGGTGAAGAAGAGGGTGGTGCGGTCGCGGGTGTAGGCCCGGTATCCGGCCTGGCTCAGCGCGGCGTAGGCGCTCATGGGGGTGTCTCCGTATCGCTGGTGCGCGGGGGCGGGGGCGGGGCGGCGGGGATGGGCGGCTAGGGCTGGGGGGCTCCGGCACCGGTCAGCGCCAGGTAGACGTCCTCCAGGCTCGCCGTCCTGGTCTGTACGCCCTGGAGCCCCGCGATCTCGTCGAGGGCCGCGAGGACCTGGCCGGAGGTGAGGGTCTCCAGCACGATCGAGCCGCCCTCCTCCGTGACCCGGTCCACGCCCGGGATCGCACGGGCCTGGGCGGGTGTGAGCCGGTCGGCCGGGACCAGCAGCCGGGTGGTGGGGCTGGAGGCCGCGATGAGCCGGCCGGGGCTGTCGAGCGCGGCGACCCTGCCCTGGACCATGATCGCCACCCGGTCGCAGAGCGCCTCGGCCTCGTCCAGGTGGTGCGTGGTGTAGACGATCGTGCGGCCCGCGCCCTTGAGCTCCCGGAGCACCTGCCACAGCGCGCGGCGGGCCTGCGGGTCGAGGGCGGCGGTCGGCTCGTCCAGGAAGATCAGCTCGGGGTCGTGGACGAGGGCGGAGGCGATGGCGAGCCGCTGCCGCTGGCCGCCGGAGAGGTCGTCCACCCGGGTGTCCCCCTGCTCGGTGAGGCCCACCGAGGCCAGGGCGCGTTCGGCGGCGGCCGGATCGCACCGGTGGAGGGCGGCCATGGTGACCAGGTGCTCGCGGGCGGTCAGCCGGACGAAGAACGACGAGGTCTGGGTCTGCACGCCGAGCCGGGGCAGCAGGGCGGTGTTGCGCGGCCAGGGGCTCGTCCCCAGGACCGCCACCGTCCCGGAGTCGGCCCGCCGCTGTCCCTCCATGATCTCGACGAGCGTGGTCTTGCCCGCCCCGTTGGGCCCGAGCAGCCCGAAGAACTCCCCGCGTTCGACGGTCAGCGAGACCCCGTCGACGGCCCGGGTGGCGCCGTAGGTCCGGTGGACGTCGGCCAGGGCGACGGCGGGCCCGGCGGACGGTCCCGGCGGGGGGTCGTACGGGGTGCGGGGGGCGGTGGACGTCATGGCACTCTCCTTGGGGTGGAACATCAGGCCGTCAGCAGGTGATGGGCGCCCGCGACGACCGCCGCGACCACGGCGGCGAGAGCGAGTGCCGTGCCCAACAGATAGGCGGGGTAAGCGATTCGGGCACGGCGTGGGTACGCGGTGGCCTCCGGTGAGCGGCGCACCGCGAGCCGCAGGTAGCCGGTCGCGGAGGCGGCGAGTCCGGTGGCCCCGGCGAGCTGGCCGGCGATCCTGTACCCGTCGAGCGGCGGCAGCGGCACGAGCATCGCCAGCGCCTGCACGCTGCCGAGGAGCAGCAGCGCGGAGAGCGCCTCGTGCGTGGCTTCGTCGAGCGGGGCCAGCAGCCGGAGGGCGCAGAAGGGCAGCAGGAACAGGAGATTCATCACCGCGCCCGCGCCCGCCGTGGCGATGCGCTGCCACCGGCCGCCCAGGTAGAGGTAGTCGTCGACCGTGCAGTACATGATGACGACGGGCAGCCGCCACCGCAGCCCGATCTCCGCGACCTGCCCGCCGTAGTGCCGGGCCACCACGCCGTGCGCCAGCTCGTGGAGGGCGGTGCTCAGCCAGAGCAGGATCGCCGTGCCGGTGAGCAGGACGGGGTTGGCGAACACTGCCCGTACCGCGATGAGCAGTTCACCGGCACGGGCGGCGACGAGCCCCTCCATCGCCACGATCAGCGCCAGCAGCGGCACCATGGCCCAGGGCGTGAGCAGGAAGCCGAGGACGCGGTGGAGGCGGGCGGTGGTGGCGTTCGCGTCGGCCACCAGGGGGAGGGTGCCGCGCAGCAGGGTGCGGCGTTCAGCCGTGGGAGCGGAAGGTGCCGGCGCGGGCGTCCCGGTGAGCAGCCCCCTCGTCCCCAGCAAGGTCAGCAGCTGCTGCCAGTGGGCGTCCGCCAGCCGCCGCCCGTACTCCCCCGCGTACTCCTCACCGATCTCCGCCAGGCTCCGCCGCCCGTCCATCCGGGCGATGAGGAAGTGCTCCTTGGGCCCGACCTTGAAGGAGTTGCCGCTCTCGGTGTCCTTGATCAGGTGGACGGTCGCGGCTCCGTCCAGCAGCGGGCCGCTGAGCAGGACGCGGGGCCGCAGCCCGGGCCGGTGGGCGGCGAGCGCCCCGGATGGGCTCATGCGGACCCCTCGCCGGACTCGGCGAGGACCCGGCCCAGGACATGGCTGAGATACGCCTCGTCCCGGATGGTGACGTGGAGCCGGTTGTTGGTCATGTGCATGTACGGGGAGAGCAGCGGCGGCAGCGCCACCGCCGGGTCGGTGACCCGCTCGTCCCGCTCCCCGTCCCAGGACCGGAACACCAGGTCCCCGTCGACGGCCGCCGCGCCCGGTCCCGGAGTCCGGCGCAGTGCTCGGCCCAGCCGGCCAGGGACCCGGGCAGCGAGCGCGCACCCCCCGGGGTAGCCGTGGCAGTGCGGATGCGGGTGAAGCGGTCCCGCAGCCCGTCCGCCGTGCGGGCGTAGTTGCGGTCGTACTCGTCGGTGCCGATGAAGCCGGTGCCGGGGAAGGCGCGGTGCCAGAACTCGTAATAGCTGTCCAGGTAGGCGGTCAGCTCCGTCCGCTCCGGCAGGAAGGTCGACGACATCACCATCATCAGCTGGGCCGAGGTCCCGAGCAGGACCGTGCGCAGGTGGAGGTTCTTCGTGGCGAACGCGTCGATGACCAGGTCGCTGGAGTGCCGGAAGTGCCACTCGGCCAGCTCGATCCCGGCCGGACCGCCGTACTTGCCGAACTCCGGTTCGTACGCCTCCCGGTGGCGGGAGTTGTTGGGGCGCAGGTTCATCCGCCCCCGCTCGTCCAGGTAGTGGCCGCGCTCGCTGCCGGGGAACTCGATCTCGAAGAGGGTGTTGTAGAAGTCGTTGAGGAACCCGGAGTCGACCTCGTACAGCGCGGGCCGCTCCGCGAGGAACGCGTCCACGGCCCGCTCGGTGCGGCGGGCCACCTCGGGTCCGGCGGCGGGTGCGGACGGCTTGAGGCGCAGGCGTACGTGGGGGCCCTCCAGCCAGTAGTTGATGAAGAAGTACCCGGCGAGCAGCCCGTCCGCCTCCAGCTCAGCGACCAGCGGGCGGACGCAGTGCAGGAGGAAGGGGCGGGGGTTGGCAGCGTAGAAGACATGGGTGGCCTGCCAGGCGCCGGCCATCCCTGTCATGAGCGGTGTCATACGGTCCTCCTGCGGACGGGTACGGCCGTCTCCACGGCCAGTTCGGCGACATGGCGGCCGTCGCCGGAGACGGTGGGCAGGGCGTCCTCGTCCGGCAGCGCCTCCCGGAACACCACCCGGGCCTCCGGCGCCTTGATCAGGGCCTCGAAGGCCGAGAGGGAGAGCGGGCTGTCGAAGTCCAGGTACTGCGGCTTGGCCCCGGTCGCGCCCCGGGCCCCGGAGTCCGAGACGGTCACGAAGACCCGGTCGGGCAGCGCGTGCGCGCGCCGGAACGCGTGCCAGCCCAGGAACCATCCGTCCTCCGGCGCGCACGCCCGGTGCAGCGGCAGCGCGGTGGCCGGGGCGCTCCAGCTGCGCCGGCTCAGGACGAGTGAGCCGTGGCGCACCCGGGGGCGCGTGGTGACCCCGCTCGCGTCCGGAGCACCCTCGGGAACCCCGGCCCAGACGTTGAGCGGGGCCATCGAGGTCGGGGAGAGGAGGAGCAGGGTGCGGGGCAGTTCGGGGAGGGCGAGGGGGACGAGATAGCCGAGGTAGACCGGGATCACCTCGCGGTCCAGGCGGGCCGAGCGCAGGACCAGCCGGCCGGCCTCGGGGTCGTGGACGAGGTGGAGGTCGTCCAAGGACATTCTGAACTCCGCCTCCAGCGTGCCGCGTTCACCGGGGCAGACGATCTCGTACGGGGTCAGCCGGCCGTGCAGGTTGAGGTTGCTGGTGACCGGGCCGCCGGTGACCTCGGCGAGGACCGCGCCCTCGGGCACGATGGCGTCCGTTTCCGTGCGGAGCCGTTCGGCGAGCCCGTCGAAGAGCTGGGTGAACCGGCTGAAGGGGAACGAGACCCCGCCGTAGGACCGGTTCAGGACGACGAGCGGGTCGCCGGGCCGGTCGGCGATCTGGAGGTGGTGGCTCATCGGTGCGAACTCCGGTGCGACGCCCTCCAGTTCGGCGGCCACGTCGGCCAGGAAGGCGTCGTCCACCCGCACCTCGGCCGCCTCGGGCCCCGCCGCCCGCCACAGCGCGGTCATCCGCGCGGTGAAGGTACGGCGGGCGGTGTCCAGGGCGCGCAGCCGGTCCAGGCCGAGCCAGTTCACCTCCGGTACGTAGGCGCCGTCGGCGTCGTACGCGGTGCGGGTGGCGGTGAACGTCATGTACTGGTCGAAGAAGTCCTCGTGGAAGTCGTGGACCAGCTTCAGCAGGTCATCGCACCGGCCGCCGCGCCCGTACCGCGCGAGGAAGAAGCCCTCGAAGGTGATCCGTTGCGGGAGGGTGAGATCGAAGGCGGGCAGCACGCGCTCCACGGCCGCCAGCGGGCCTGCCGCCAGCTCCCGCCAGGCGACGGGGTCGAACTCCGGGTGCGCGCCCGCCGCCGCGTCCTCGTACAGCAGCGTCCTCGGCACCTTCGCCCGCTCCGCCCCCAGCTCCTCCTCCTGGACGGCCCGCAGCCCCGCCCGCAACGCGTCCAGCAGCACGCGCCGCTCGTCCGGCGAGGCGTCCGCGAACCGCTCGACGCACCGGGCGGGCTCCTCCAGCCGGTCCGCGAGCCGGCCGGCCCAGGGGCGCTCCAGCCCCCGCAGCGCACCCTGGAACGCGCGCAGCGGGTCGGTGTCGTGGACCTCGGTCCGCAGGCACGGCACCTGGACCATGCCGACGTCCAGCAGCGCCCCGAGGTACTGCTCGCACTCCTCGCGCGCGGCCCCCTGGTCCCGGGCCAGCCACTCCACCAGCTCCCCGTACCGCAGCACGGTCCCGCTCCGCTCCTCGAAGAGGCCGAGCAGCCGGTCCAGGGTGCCGCTGCGGCGCAGGAAGAACAGCCGGTCCTGCACCGCGTCGAAGGTGACGGCCGTGTCGTCGTCGCCCGCCGTGACCCAGCGCCGCACATAGCGCACCCGGTCGTCGTCGCGGCCCCAGCCGGAGGCGGGGGCGACCGGCAGGTCGGCGCGGCGGGCCGGGTCGGCGACCACCGCGTCGGCGAGGCGGCCCAGCGCGACGACGTTGAGCCGGGCCTGCGCCCGCCACCGCCCGTCGACGCGCAGCCGCAGACCGTCCGACCCGGTCAGCGAACCGAGGGCGACACCCGTGAAGGTGGAGAACGGGCTCGTCTTGCACGCCGTCCGGTACACGTAGCCGAGCAGCGACCGCTCGATCTTGCGCTGCTTCTTGTCGGGGCGGGCCCCTGCCGGTGGGGGCTGCCTCCGGTACGCGTCGAGCTGGGCGTCCAGGGCGGGCGAGGCGAGCACCAGCCCCCGGCGCAGGCGTTCGTGACCGGCGAGCCGGCGCAGGACCTCCCGGCTGCGGCCGGTCTCGGCGGCCAGCAGACCGGCCCCCGCCGCGCGCCGCCCGTCCAGGGCGCGGCGGCCGGCGAGCCAGTCGGCGAGGGTGGCGGCGGCGGCCGGGTCCAGAGCGCGGACCCGGGTGAGGGCCCGGTCGGCGGAGTCCGCCGTGGGCAGCCGGTCGTTGAAGACGTCCCGGCGGAGCTTCAGCAAGGCCCGGCGGAGCCCGTCGTCGTCGCTGCCGCCGATCAGGGCGTGCAGCTGGTCCCCGGCCTTCTCCGCGAGCAGCCCCAGCTGGTCCGCCTCGTCCAGCACTTCGTCGGCCCACCGGCGGCTCTCCGGGCAGCGCAGTTCCTGCACGCTGCGGACCGGCAGTCCGGCGACCCGGACCATGAACGCGGACCGGACCACGGGGGAGTTCACGTCAGCACTCATCCTCGGCTCCCCCGCTCAGACGATCTCGTAGCGGAAGTCGGCGGGGGCGGGCCGCTCGTTGCCGATCATCATGATCAGCAGCGGCGCCTCGCCCGTCCCTTCGAGGCCGAGCTCCTCGATGTAGGAGATGTTGTCGAAGCCGAGCGCCACTCCGCAGCCCAGGTCCACGGCGGAGGCGGCGGTGTAGAGGGACTGGGCGACGGCCCCGACGGTGGCGTTGACCAGGCGGTATCCCCGGTCACCGACCGCGTCCAGTACGGCGGTGGTACGGACGGTCGGGACGAGGACGGCCCCGGCCTGCTCCAGGTTGTAGTTGGCCAGGAAGTAGTTCTTCTGCAGGAACTCCCCCGGCCGCCCCTCCCTCACCTGGCGCAGGCTCCGCCGCTCGGGGTCGTACGCGTAACTGCCCGGCACCAGCCCCTCCACATGGCTCACGAACGCGTACAGCCTCACGAGCCGGACCTCACCGGTGTCCCCGCCGAGCCGCGACCCGGCGACGGCGGCCGCCAGGCAGGCCGCCAACTGCGGCCGTGTCACCGGCCGCTGTGCGTCGAACCGGCCGAAGCTGGAGCGGCGCTGGCGCAGGGCGGTGCGCACGTCGGTCTCCAGCGGCCGGGCGGGCGGCAGCCCGGCCTCCGGGGCCGCCGGGTCGGCCGGGTGCGCGGCGACCGGGACCAGCGCGCCGGGGGCGGGGCGGGCGGTGGCCTCGGCGGAGGTGGCCGCCTGCATGCGCGACAGCGCGTCGAAGGTGAGGACGGTACGCGAGCGCTCGATGTCCTTGCGGCGCACGGTGACAGGGGCGGCCGGTCCGCCTGGACCCGGCGTGTGTCCGGCCCACTTCAGCGGCACCACCGCGAAGATCCCCTCCTCCTTCGGGTCCACGCCGAGCAGGGCCGCGAGCCGCTCCTCGTCGAACCAGAGTGCCGGTTCGACCGCCAGCCCCCGGGCCGCCGCCCACATCCGCCAGGTCTGGACACAGGCGCCGAGGTCCATGGAGACGGCGTGGAAGGAGAAGCTGTTGTACTTGAAGGAGTTCTGCCAGTACTTGACGGAGAGCACCAGGTACTGATCGGTCACCGGGCCCGGCGCGCCCTCCCCGAGCGCGGCCCGCACCTGGCCGGACACATCGCCGGTGAGCAGCCGCTGCATGGTGTGGTGCCGGGTGGAGTAGTAGTGCGCGCCGGGCGGTACGGAAGCGCTCGGCCCGGAGATCCAGTGGACGCCGACCGGGTACAGGCCGCCCCCGGAGGCCGAGCCGCGCGACCAGTTGGCCAGCGGGTAGAAGGGCAGGGCGCTCAGGTCGGTGTTGGCCTGCACGCCCAGGCGGCGGCCGGTCAGTCCGTAGGAGTCCCGGAGCATCCCGGAGAGTGCGAGCAGGTCGAACTCACCGTCTGCGGGGGCCCCTTCCGGGCCCAGCGCCCGGTCGAGCGTGGCGTCGGCGGGGTAGGGGGCGTCGGGCAGCGGGAAGCTGTCGGCGCCGGGGTAGAACTTGGCCTTGCGGGGGCCGTCCTGCCAGTCGGGGACGAAATCGGCGGGGTCCATCGGGACCCGGCCGCGGTGCATGATCGCGGCGGCGTATTCATGGGCGTATCCCATGGCGGGCTCCTTGGTCACGGCAGAAGTGGGAGAGGCGCGGCGGTCATGGGAACGGATGTGGGGCGGGGTTGAGGTCGGCGTCGGTGAGGTCCGCCGTACGCAGCCCCGCCTCGCGCAGCGCGGTGCGCAGCCGGGGCATGTGCAGGGCACGCTGCCTGCTCCACCCGAAGTCGATCGGCAGCAGGCCGGGCACCAGGACGCTCACCGTGGTCAGGCCGAGGGCCCGCTGTTCGGGCATCGTCTGGTCGACCACGACCACGTCGAACCCGGCCGCCGTGACGGCGTCCACGCACCGCCGCAGGTCCTCGCGCAGATCGTCCGAGACGGGGAGGACGGGCCGGCCGGCGGGGCCGGAGCCGTTCCCCTTCCCCCCGTCCCCGCCCCCGTCCCCGCCCCCGTACAGCTCGTCGAAGGAACGCGCCGGTGGGCGGACGGCTCGCGGCGCGCCGAGCAGGAACTCCGCGTGGTCGCCCATCTCCGGGATGCCGTACGCCAGCGGGTGGTCGTGGAGCGCCGCCACCTTGTCGAAGTCGTACGCCATCGCCCGCAGCCGCTCCTCGTCCCGCTCGGTGCGGCCCTGGAGGTTGACGGCGTCGGTGGCGATCTCGCAGAGCGCCCCGGCGAGCGCCGCCTCCGGGTCGAGTCCGGCACCCGCGCCGAAGCACATCCGGCCCGGGCCGCGGTCGGGCCGCACGGCGACCCCGGTGACGACGGGGATCGGGAAGGAGATCCGGGTGTCGAAGAACCGGGCCTCGTAGCCGTACATCTCCAGCCGGTCCACCATCTGCCGGGTGGCCGGGCGCCGGCTGGTGCGCGGGTCGATCTCGGGCAGCGCGGCCCGCCCGTACCACGAGAGCAGGAACGCGTCCCGCTCCACCACCTCCATCAGCCCGAAGTAGACGGCTTCCTCCAGACAGCCGCCGGAGGCACAGCCGTTGGAACTCTCCTGCACGAACCGGTTCTCCAGGCCGGGCGCGTGGTAGTACGTGAGCACCTCGGGCACCAGCACGGTCCGCGCGTCCCGCAGCGACCAGCCCCGCACCCACGGGATCTCCCGGTCCGAAGTGAACGGCAGGACACGGGGGTTGGCGCGGTGGAAGGCGTCCGCGTAGAGCCCGACGACCCGGGGGTCGACCGCGGCCCGGCCCTGCGCCCGCAGCCCGTCCAGGCTCGCGTGCACCTGGGCGCGTTTGGCCCGCGACCGCATGCCCGCGTACCGCTCCAGACCTTCCAGCACCCCGATCCGCACGCTCTCGGCGAAGGTGTCGGCGTGCCCGCCCCAGAACGTCTCGCGGAGGTAGGGCCCCGAGCGCATCGAGAAGCAGCCGATGGTGGCGGAGGTGGAGGTGGAGGAGACGTCCTGGACGACGGAGGGGCCGAGCGACCCGCAGACCGGGTTGGCGTACGGCTCGACGGGCAGTTCGTACGTTCCGATGTCCCGGACCCGGAAGCTGCCCGGCCGCAGCTTGGGCGCGGGCTTCAGGGTGATGGCAGCGGCCGCGTCGGTGTCCGGCTCGGGGGTTCCGCAGACCGGGCACTCGGGGTCCGGGACGAGCGGGTAGTGGCGTACGGCCAGGGTCTGGAGGTCGACGAGGTGGACGGCGGGGAAGGCCCCGGTCTCCGGCCCACCACCGTCCAGCCGGGCGGCGATGAGCCCGGCAAGCGTCTCCGCCGCGAAGGGGGTGATGTACGGGGACGGGCCCGCCGCCCGGGTCCCGGAGCCGAGCTCCAGCGCCTCGCGCAACGCGACCGAGCGCACGGCCTGCCAGCGGCGCTCCAGGCAGCGGGCGCAGGGGGGCCGGGGCGTGGCGGGGTCCACCGCCGGGAAGGGGCCGACGACGGCGTGCCGCCCGTGATAGCGCACAGGGACGGCGGAGGTGTCGGGCAGCCCCTCCTCCCCGAACGCGTCCCGTACGCCGAGGGGCTGGACGTCCAGGCGTGCGGGGACCACCACCGCCTCGCCGAACCGGCTGAGCCCGGCCGTCACCAGCTCCGTGAGCAGTTCGGTGGACTCCCCCAGGACGGGTGGGGCGTCCGCGGGGGTCTCAACGCGCATCAGGGCCGCCCTCGCCGTCCACCGTCAGCAGCACCCGGGCCGTGGCGATGGAACCCGCCGGAAGGTCCGCCGGGGTCGTCCCCACATACAGGGCGTCGCGCCCGGCGGACCGCAGCCGCTCCAGCACCGCGTCGAACGTCGTCTCCGGCCCGCCCACCGCAAGCGACTCCCCGCCCACCGCGATCGCCGCCGGAGCCAGGTCCCCCACCAGCGGGTCGCCGAGGTCGACCGCCGCGCCCGGGTCCTCGGCGGCGAGCTGCACCTGGCCCAGCAGGTCGCGCAGGGCGCAGGCGGCCGCCACGCGCAGGGAGAGCCCGGCCCCGGCCGCCCAACGGCCCTGTGCGGAGGGCGCGTCGGCCTCGCGGGCCAGGACCACATGGGCCGAGGTGCGCTCCGCCTCACCCAGGTCGAGCAGCTCCACGGCGATGTCCAGGTTGGCGGCGGACCTCAGCAGGAACACCAGCTCCGGGTCGGTCCCGCCGGCCGCGACCGGGCTCACCTGGGTGGTGCCCCGCACCGCCCGGAGAAGCGCGTCGTGCGCGAGCGCCGAGAGCAGCGCCTGCCCCGCCGCCTCCGCCGCGCTGCCGCCCGCCCCGGAACCGGCCCGGCTCGCCAGGTGCGCCCGGTCGCGGTTGTGGGGGCCGAAGGGGCGCAGGGCGGCTGCGGGTACGTGTACGGGCTCCTTGGTGGTCAGCGAGGTGGCGGCGGCCCAGGCGGTGGGCTCGGCGCCGGTGCCGCCGCCGGTGGTGAGGGCGGCGGGGCCGAGGGTGCGCACGGCCTGCCGCGGACCGTCCGGCGCCGGGAGCGGCACCACGTGTTCGACGTACGCCTCCGCCGCCGCGTGCAGCGCCCGCATCCGCGCCCCCGCCAGGTGGTGCACGTCGAACGCGGCGATCCGGCGGCGCACCCCGCCCCCGAGTGCCACCTCCACGCGGCTGAGCTTCAGCGGGGTCTGGGTCAGCTCCTCGTCGTCGTACCGGCGGAAGATCCCGGTGTACGGGCGCACCAGCGCCGTACCGACCCGGTTCAACTCCTCCACCAGCGCCTCCGCGTCCCGGGCCGTCTCCACGGTCGGGGTGACCGGCGGCGCGAGGGCGTCCGGCAGCGCGGGGACGGGCTCCGCGGTCCCGTCGGCGGCCCGGGCGGCGCAGCGGGCACACCGGGGGTGCGGCTGGACCGGCTCCGCCATCACATCGAGCGATTGCAGGTCCTGGACGAGGACCTGGCCGTCCGTCTCTGCGGGCAGGGCGCCGGTGGTGAGGCGGAAGATCTCGTAGCCGACGAGGTTGCCGACCATCGCCGCGACCGGCCCGGACAGGGCGTCGCCGCAGGACGGTACGGCTCCCGCCGCCTCGCTCCACAGCTCGGCGGCGGTGCCCGGGTCGACGTTGGAGCCGAGGCGCAGCAGCGCGCAGGACCAGCACCCGGTGGAGGTGGCGGTGGAGAGCGGGCCGACGACCAGCCGGCGGCCGAACAGCCAGGCGGGGATGAGCGTCACGCCCTCGGGGACCCCGGCGGCCAGCAGCCGGTGGGTGCGCGCGCCTGCCCCGGAACCGGTGACCACGACGACGTCGTACCCCTCCAGGTCCGCCCAGCCCGCGTCCGCGCCGGCGCCGACCGTCTCGGCCTGGGCGCCGGCCCCGGCCGCCTCGGCGGTGATGTCGTCGTGGGCGGTGGCGTCGGCGGTGGTGGTGGTCCCGATCCGGGCGCAGCCGTTGCGCAGCAGGCTCAGCGCGCACCAGCGGGCGGTCTCGTCGTTGCCGAGGACGGCGACGCGGGTGGTGCGGTAGCGGAGGAAGCGGGCGCGGGCGTCGTCGGTGTAGTGGTCGACGTAGGCGATCTGGGCGGCGAAGCGTTCGGCGATCTCCGGGCTCAGCCCGTCGTCCCCGGCGGGGTCCGTGCCCGCCTCCGGGATGTCGCGGGCGAAGTCGCGCGCGTACAGCGTCCTGACGAGCTCGGCGGCCATGGCCCGCTGGGCCGGCCCGAATCCGGCGCACAGCTCGTCCAGGCGGTGCTGTCCCGTCAGGTGGGGGACGACGAGGGAGGCGAAGCGGTAGGCGGTGCGGCCGGTGAGGTGGAAACCGCCGTCGGCGTTGTGGAAGAGCACCCCGCCGGGGGTCTCGGTGAACAGGACGTCCCGGCGGATGCGCGGACGGGTCCCGGCGAGTGCGTCGACCGCCCCGGTGGGGACGGGCGCGGCCCCGGCGGGGGTGACGGACCCGGCGGGGGCGGGTGCGGAGGGTGCGGAGGGTGCGGGCGCGGCGGGGGTGGCGGACCTGGTGGGGGCGGGTGCGGAGGGTGCGGGCGCGGCGGGCGCGGCGGACCCGGCGGGCGCGGCGGACCCGGCAGGGGTGGGTGCGGAGGGTGCGGGCGCGGCGGACCCGGCGGGGGCGGGTGCGGAGGGTGCGGCGCTCTCGGCCATGGGGATCACACCTTCTCTGTGCGGCGGTTGCGGATCCGGACGGTTCTTCGCAGATGGGCGCGGAGCAGGTCATGGATGCGGTACGGGCCCGGCGGCCCGTCCTCCAGGAGCCCGGCGTCGGCGAGCTGTTCCAGTACGTCTTCGGGAACGGGCGGGGGCGGGTGGCTTCCGGTACGGCCCGTGTCTGCGGAGCCTGCCGGGCCACCGGGCTCGTCCAGCAGCTCCGGCGGACCGGCGCCGATACGGAGGAACGCCTCGGAGAGCCGGGGGTCGAGGCGGCCGAGGGCACGGTCGAAGAGGCCGCTGACCGAGTGGTCCGGGGAGTCGGTCAGGGTGAGCCGGGCCAGCGGGTCGTCGCCCAGCCAGTCGACGGCGTCGCCGAGCCGGAGCCCGGGGCGGGTCAGCAGCCGGGCGGTGAGGATGCGCAGGGCGGCCGGGAAGTGGCCGCAGAGCGCGGCGAGCCGGCGGGCGGCCCGGGGTTCGGCCTCCACCCGTTCCGTGCCGAGGGCGGCGAGCAGCAGCGCGTACGACTCCGCCTCCGTGAAGGCGGTGAGCCGGTGCACCCAGCCGCCGTGGGTGGCGATGAGGCCGCCGAGCCCCATCCGGCTGGTGACGACGACGGCGAGGTCCGGCGGCCCCGGCTCACCGGCGGGCCCTGCGCCGGGTCCTGCGACACGCCCTCCGGGGAGCCCTCCGGCGGGCGCGAGCAGCGGGCGGACCTGGTCGGCGTCGACCACGTCGTCCAGGACCAGCAGGGCCCGCTCGCCCGGCCGCCCGGACCCCAGCGCGGCGGCCACCTCGGCGGCGACCTCCTCAGCCGTGCGGGGGTGCCCGTCCGCCCGGGTCATCCGCACGAGCAGCCGGCCGGCCGGGAAGCTGTCCCGCACGAGGTGGGCGACGTGCTGGGCGAGGGCCGACTTGCCGATGCCGGGGGCGCCGGAGACCACGACGGTGAGGGGCCGTTGGGCGTCGGCTCCCGGAGGCGGCGGTGCGGTGAGACGGGCGGCCATGGCGGCGGCCTCCGCCTCGCGCCCGGTGAAGTGGGGGACGGCGGGGACCGGTCCGGCCCCGGTGGCGGCGGCCGGGAGGGGGACCGCCGAGCCCCGGATGACGCGCGAGGCGGGACCCGGGGCCTGAGCCGCGCCCGAGGACGGCCCCGGGGCCAGGGCGGGCGGGACAGCGCCGACGACCACCCCCGCACCGGCCCCGCTCCCTCCGCCGGTCCCCAGGTCCTCGCCGCGCAGGATGGCCAGCTCCAGCTGCCGCAACGACGGCGAGGGGTCCACGCCCAGCTCGTCCAGCAGGAAGCCCTTGACCCTGCGGTACTCGGCGAGGGCCTGGGACTGGCGTCCGGTGCGGTAGAGGGCCTCGATGAGCTGCTCGTGGAACCGCTCGTGCCCCGGATATACGCGCGTAGCGGTCCACAGGTCGACCAGTGCCTCGCCGCAGCGCCCGAGCCCCAGCAACAGGTCGCAGACCCGCTCGACCGCGCGGAGCCGCTCCTCCGAGAGCCGGGGCACCTCGTCCCGGTGCAGGACGTCGGACCGGACGTTGGCGAGCAGTGCGCCCTGCCAGAGCGAGAGGGCGTCCTTGAGCGTGTAGAGCTCCGCCTCCGGGTCCCGCACGAGGGCGCTCGCCCGGCGCACCTGGTCGCGGAAGCCGAGGAGGTCCAGGGTGGGAGGTCCGGCGGTGATCCGGTAGCCGCCGGGGACCGCTTCGATGGACGAACCGGTGACCCCGTGCCTGGTGAACAGCCGGCGCAGCCGTAGGACGCAGGTCTGGAGGGCGGCCCTGGCGGTGGCCGGCTGGTCCTCACCCCACACCGCGCGCTGCAAGTACTCGACGGAGACGGTGGAGTTGGCGTGCAGCAGGAGCGCGGCGAGCAGGACGACGGGTTTGGAGGGCTGGAGGACGACGACATCGGGGCCGTCCGCGAGGGCCAGCGGGCCCAGAAGCTGAAACCGCATCACGAGGGGTCCGGCCCTAATCCCAGCCGTTGACCAGCTTGCACAGCCGGGCGGGCACGGAATCCGGCGGCAGGTGGCCGATGACCTCCGCCAGCTCCGTACAGATCAGCCGGGTGACGTGCTCGTGAGCACCGGCCGACGCGGAGTGCGACACGGGGTACGACACGGAGTGCGACACGGAGTGCGACGCGGACGCGTCCGGTGCGGTCCGCTGGGCGGCGGCGGCGGTTGCGGGGCCGGCGAGGAGGGTGACGGCGGCGAGGGCGATTCCGGCGACGAGAGCGGCGGCGGTGCGGGGCGATCGGCGCGGCTTCGGGAGGGGCGAAGTCCTGTACACGTTGTCCCCTTTCGGCGGTGACATGCGTGCCGGGGAGTCCCGGTAGGCACGACGATGCCAGCGCGGGACGGGGACGCAGAGGTGCAGTCGTGTCAGCTTGCTGCACACGTCCACGCCCGCCCGTGCAACAAGCTGACAGCGCCCGCCGTGACCGGCGGGCGCTGTCGGGGAACGCGTTCGGTCCCGGGACGTTCGGAGGAACGCCCCGGGACCTGCCGGTCATCCTACGGTGAACGCCGGCTGTTCATACGTGTCATACGTGCGTTCAGTGGTGGCCTCAGCCGTCCGTAGCGATGGCGTTGAGGACGTTCATCCGGCCCGCCCGGAAGGCCGGGACGAGTGCGGCGAACAGTCCGACCAGCGCCGAGCAGGCGAAGACCGTGAGGATCGTCGGCCACGGGATCTCCAGGACCTCCAGGCCCTCCAGGGCCAGCAGCTTCTGCGCCGCTGTGCCCCATCCCATCCCCAGTCCCAGTCCGAGCAGGGCGCCGAAGAGGGCGATGACCACGGACTCCAGCCGGATCATGCGGCGAAGCTGACGGCGGGAGAGACCGATGGCCCGCATCAGGCCGATCTCCCGGGTCCGTTCGACCACGGAGAGGGCGAGGGTGTTCACCACTCCGAGCACCGCGACGATGATCGCAAGGGCGAGCAGGCCGTACACGATGTTCAGCAGCTGGCCGACCTGGTCCTTCAGGTCCTCCTTGAAGTCGGCCTGGTTCTGCACCTTGTAGACCGGATACTCGGCGAGCGCGCTCTTGAGGGCCGCGTACGCCTCCTTCTCCTTGCCCTCCTCGGCCTTGCCGAACATGATCACGTTCTGCGGCAACTTTTCGGCGGTGATGTACGCGGTCGCCGTCGTGAGGTTGGTGTACATCGCGCCGCGGTCGATGTTGGTGTCGTCGGAGGTGATGGCCGCGACCTTCAGCTTCGCGCTCTCCCCTGCCTTGAACGCGACGGTGAGGGTGTCGCCGACCTTGACCCCGTGCTTCTTGGCGTAGTCCTCGCCGACGGACATGGCGTTCTTGCCGTACGCCTTCGCCAGGTCGCCGGAGAGGGCGGTGCGGCGGACGTCCTGCTGGTAGGTCGGGTCGGCGGCGACGACGCCCTCATCGACCGTCTTGCCGTTCGGGGCGGTGACCTTCGCCTGGAGGAAGGTGTAGTCGGTCATGTGCTCCAGGCCGGGCACGGCGTGCAGGACCTCGGCGGCCTGCGGCACGATCGGCCGGCCCGCACCGCTGTCCTGGACGATGAAGTCCGCGCCGACCGACCGGTCCAGCTCCTCGGTGGCCGAGGCGACCATGGAGGACCCGACGACGGAGAGGCAGGCCACCAGGGCGAGCCCGATCATCAGCGCGGCGCCGGTCGCCCCCGTACGCCGGGGGTTGCGCAGCGCGTTGCGCTCGGCCAGCCGGCCGACCGGACCGAAGAGCCGCAGGACGACCACGCTGAGGGCCCGGATGACGACACCGGCCAGCAGCGGACCGATCACGATGAAGCCGATCAGGGTCAGCAGCACACCGACGGCGAGGAACATCGAGCCCTCGGTGGCCTTGTCGGCCTGCGTCGTCGCCCACAGGGCGGCGGCCCCTGCCCCGGTGAGCACCAGGCCGATCCCCGCCCTGACCCAGCCGGACCTGCCGTCGGCGGGGGTCCCGGCGTCGCGGAGCGCGGCCATCGGGGAGACCTTGCCGGCCCGGCGGGCGGGTATGTACGCGGCGAGGACGGTGACGACGACACCGAGCGCGAGACCGATGACGGGGGTCGTCCAGGCGACGGTGAGGTCCCGGGTGGACAGCTCCATGCCCATGGCGCCCATCAGCTTCATCAGCCCGAGGGCGAGTCCGACACCGGCGGCCACACCGAGCACGGAGCCGACGATGCCGAGGAGGACCGCCTCCAGCAGCACGGACCGGTTGATCTGCTTACGGCTGGAGCCGATGGCCCGCATCAGACCGATCTCGCGGGTCCGCTGGGCGACCAGCATCGAGAAGGTGTTGACGATGAGGAAGATGCCGACGAGGAAGGCGATCCCGGCGAAGCCGAGCATCGCGTACTTCATGACGTCCAGGAACGATCCCATGGAGTCCTTGTTGGCGTCGGTGGCCTCCTTCTGGGTCTGCAGCTTGTACGCGGCGGAGCCGTCGAGGGCCGCTGCCACGTTCTTCTTGAGCTGGGTGTCGCTGACGCCGCTCTCGGCCGTCACCGATACCTGGTTGAAGACGTCGGGGGCGCCCAGCAGGTGCTTCTGGGCGGTGGCGGTGTCGAGGTAGACGACGGCCGCGCCCGGGTTGGTGACGGTGAAGGACGCGATGCCGCTGATCTTCGCCTTGAGGTCACCGGTGACGGCGATGGTGCGCAGCTCGTCACCGATCTTCAGCTGGTGCTTCTCCGCGGTGTCGGCGTCGACCATCACCTCGGTGGGGCCGCGGGGCGCGTGTCCGGAGGTGATCTCCATCGAACGCAGGTCGTTCTCGGTCCAGTTGCCCGCGATGGTGGGGGCGCCGGTCTCGGAGCCCATGTTCTTGTTCTCGCTGTCGACGACGGTGACCGCCATGGAGAAGACGGCACCCTCCGCCTTCTTCACACCCTCGGCCTTCTCGACCTGCTGGACGAGCGAGGCGGGCAGGGACGCGGGCTTGCCGTTGTCGGGCTGCTCGTCGTTCTCCTGGGCCTCCTTCGGGCTGACCGTGACGTCCGGGGAGCTCACGGCGAAGAGCTTGTCGAAGGTGGTGTTCATCGTGTCGGTGAAGACGAGCGTGCCGCAGACGAACGCCACGGACAGCAGCACCGCCACCGCGGAGAGAGCCATCCGGCCCTTGTGCGCGAAGAAGTTGCGCATCGAGGTCTTCCACACAGTCATGACGTCCGCCCACGTGCGTCGAAGTGCTTCATGCGGTCGAGGACCTGATCCGCGGTCGGGTTGTACATCTCGTCCACGATGGAGCCGTCGGCGAGGTAGAGCACCCGGTCCGCGTAGGAGGCGGCGACGGGGTCATGGGTGACCATGACGATGGTCTGACCCAGCTCGTCGACCGACTTACGCAGGAAGGAGAGGACTTCGGCCCCGGCCCGGGAGTCCAGGTTCCCCGTCGGCTCGTCGCCGAAGATGATCTCCGGCCGGGCGGCGAGCGCCCTGGCGACCGCGACGCGCTGCTGCTGGCCGCCGGAGAGCTCGGTGGGGCGGTGCTTGAGACGCTCGGCGAGGCCGACGGTCTCCACGACCTGACGGAGCCAGGCGGCGTCGGGCCTGCGGCCCGCGATGTCCATCGGCAGCGTGATGTTCTCCAGCGCGTTGAGCGTCGGGAGCAGGTTGAACGCCTGGAAGATGAAGCCGATCCGGTCGCGCCTGAGCTGGGTGAGCTTCTTGTCCTTGAGCTTGGTGATCTCGGTCTCGTCGAGGAAGATCTCACCCGACGTCACCGTGTCCAGACCCGCCAGGCAGTGCATCAGCGTCGACTTGCCGGAGCCGGACGGGCCCATGATCGCCGTGAACTGCCCGCGGGCGATGTCCACGTCGACGTGGTCGAGCGCGACGACCCGGGTCTCCCCGCTGCCGTAGGCCTTGACGACCTGCCGCGCTCGCGCCGCGACGGCCGTACGCCCTCCAGTGCCCCCGTGCCTGGGAATGGTTACAGCCGTTGTCACGGTTTATCTCCTATGTCGGTCGATGACTGGACGTCGGTGAGTACAGTCCGAGTCTGGATTCTGGAAGCGGTCCGGCGCGATGGTGCCCAGCGCAGTCTTGAGGTGGGGTTTTCCCCACCCTCCCCCCTGCCGCGGGCCGCACGTGCGACGTAAGAAGAGGTTAAGGAAAACGTCCCGCCGCCCACGTCCTCCGCCGGGAGGAAGCGGCCCTGGCCCCTATGAGGGGGTGCCCCCTAGGGGGAGTCGTCCTTCGGGGGGAGGCCAGGTCAGGGGCAGTCCTCCGCCCCCGCGGCCACCGCCCCAACCGGAGCGATCCCGTCCGCCCGCAGGACCCCGGCCCGGGCGCCCGCACCGGCCCAGCACCCCGTCCCCGGCCCGGCGCCCCACTCCGGCCCGGCACCCCGTCCCCGGCCCGGGCGCCGGCCCGGCGCCCGCACCGGCCCAGCACCCCGTCCCCGACCGGCCGCCCGCAGGACCCCGGCCCCGTCCCCGGCCCGGCGCCCGCACCGGCCCAGCACCCCGTCCCCGACCGGCCGCCCGCAGGACCCCGGCCCCGGCCCCGGCCCCGGCCGGCCGCCCGCACCGGCCCAGCACCCCGTCCCCGACCCGGCGCCCCACTCCGGCCCGGCGGCCGGACCGCACCGGCCCGGCGACCGCGCGGCACCGGCCCGGCGAGCGAGCCCCGTACCGGGAACCGGGACCGGCGAGCCCGGCGTCCACCGAGGGACAAGATCACCAACGGGCCCGAAGGGATTGGGACATGACCACCACAGCCACCCGCTACCTCCACCTCGTCCGGCACGGCGAGGCGACACCGGACGAGAGCGGACTGACGGAGAACGGCCGCCGACAGGCCACCCTGCTCGGCCGCCGCCTCCAGGACATTCCCCTCGCGGCCGTCCACCACGGCCCGCTCCCCCGGGCGGAACAGACCGCGCACCTCATCGGCGACGAGCTGAAGAACGTCCCCCTGCACCGCTCGGAACTCGCCGGCGACTACGTCCCCCACTTCCCCCTCAAGGGCGAACTCCCTCCGGATTCAGCGGACTTCTACCTCCGCTTCCTCGAAGGAACCACCGCCGACGAGCGGAAGCACGGCCCCGCCCTGGCCCGCCGGGCGCTGGAGAGGTTCACCGGCCCGGTCGACGGCGACGAGGACCGGCACGAGCTGGTCGTCACCCACAACTTCCTGATCGCCTGGCTCGTCCGGGACGCCATGCACGCACCCAAGTGGCGCTGGCTCGGCCTCGATCACGCCAACGCGGCCCTGACGGTCATCCGCTACGCACCCGGCCGGCCCGCCTCCGTCCTCCTCTCCAACGACCTGCGCCACCTGCCCGCCGACCTGCGCTGGACCGGCTTCCCGCCCGAACTGCACCTCTGAAACCCGGCACGGGAGAACCGTCAGGGCCTCCACAGACCCCCGCAGGACCCTCAACGCCCCCGAACCACCGGATCACCCCCGTACCCGCCGCCCGGGATGAGACAGTGCCCCGAGAGATACGTGCATGGGGAAGGCATTGAGGAAGGGAATCCGGTGAGCGGCACGAGAGCTGAGGACAACGCGGGCGGCACGGCAGACAGCGCAGGGGCCCCCGCCGCCCTCACCTCCCCCCGGGGCCGCCGCCCCGTCGTCGCCGCCCTCATGCTCGGCATGGCCCTGGCCGCCATCGACGGCACCATCGTCTCCACCGCCGTACCCCAGATCGTCGGCGACCTCGGCGGCTTCACCGTCTTCTCCTGGCTCTTCTCCGGCTATCTGCTCGCCGTCACCGTCACGCTCCCGGTGTACGGGAAGCTCTCCGACACCTTCGGCCGCAAACCGGTCCTGATCGCCGGGATCGTCCTCTTCCTGATCGGCTCCCTGCTCTGCGCCGCCGCCTGGAACATGGGCGCGCTCATCGCCTTCCGCGTCATCCAGGGACTCGGCGGCGGCGCCCTCCAGGGCACCGTCCAGACCATCGCTGCCGACCTCTACCCACTGAAGGAACGCCCGCGCATCCAGGCCAGGTTGTCCACCGTCTGGGCCACCTCGGCGGTCGCGGGACCGGTCGTCGGCGGGCTGCTCGCCGGGTACGCCGACTGGCGGTGGATCTTCCTCATCAACCTCCCGGTCGGCGCGATCGCCCTCTGGCTGGTCGTGCGCCACCTCCACGAACCCGCACGCCCCCGCCCGAAGTCCCGCCCCCGTATCGACTGGGCGGGCGCCCTCGCCGTCTTCGCCACCGGCGCCCTGCTGCTCACCGCACTCGTCCAGGGCGGGGTCGCCTGGCCCTGGCTCTCGGCGCCCTCGCTCGGCCTGTTCGCGGCGAGCGCGGTGCTGGCCGCCCTGACCGCCGCCATCGAACGGCGAGCGGCCGAACCGATCATCCCGGGCTGGGTCTGGCGCCGCCGCACCATCGCCTCGGTCAACCTGGCGCTGGGCGCGATGGGCCTGCTGATGGTCGCGCCGACCGTCTTCCTCCCCACGTACGCGCAGTCGGTCCTCGGCCTCGGCCCGATCGCCGCCGGTTTCGTGCTCTCCGTGATGACCCTGAGCTGGCCGGTCTCGGCGGCCCTGTCCGACCGGGTCTACAACCGCATCGGCTTCCGGCTCACCGCCATCATCGGCATGAGCGCCGCCCTGCTGATCCTGCTGGCCTTCCCGCTGCTCCCCTACCCGGGCGAACCCTGGCAGCCGGCCCTGATCATGCTGCTGCTCGGCGCGGCCCTCGGCCTCTTCCAACTCCCCCTGATCGTGGGTGCGCAGTCGACCGTGGGGTGGGCGGAGCGCGGTACGACGACGGCGTCCGTCCTCTTCTGCCGCCAGGTCGGCCAGAGCATCGGCGCGGCCGTCCTCGGCGCCGTGGCGAACAGCGTGCTGGCGGCCCGCCTCCTCGACGCCCCCGCCCCCGGCCTCCCCGACGACCTGGACGCGGTCGCGCGCGCCCTGGAGGACCCGGGCGCGCTCTCGGCTGCGGCGACGGACCACCTGCGCCGGGCGGTCGACGCGGCGGTGGACCACGTCTACCTCGGCGCGGCCGGAGCAGCGGCCCTGGCCCTGCTCGCCCTCGTCGTCCTCGCCCCGCGCCGCTTCCCGGTCATCACCGAGGCGGAGGCCCGCCCGGACGCCTGACCCCGAGACCGGGCACCACCGAACCCGCACCTAGGACGTACCACCCGCACTCACGGCCGCCACCTCCGCCCACACGGTCTTCCCGACCGGATTCCGGGGCTCCCACCCCCACCGCGTCGCCAGGCACTCCACCAGGAACAGCCCACGCCCCGACTCCCGGTCGCCCGGCGGCAGGACCGGCTCCTCGGGCGTCCGGCCGAGCCGGGCGTCCGAGACCTCGATACGGAACCGGCTCGCGGGACCCTCGTAATCCACCCGCACCGCGAACTCCCGCCCCGGCAGCCGCCCGTGGCGCACCGCGTTGGCGGCCAGCTCCGCCACCACCAGGGCCACGGTGCACGAGGCGTCCGTCATCGGCCCGAACCCCCAGTGCCCCAACTGCCGCACCACCGCGTGGCGTGCCTCCTGGGCACCCCGGGGCGTGGAGGGGAACTGCCGGGACAGCGAGCCGTACCCGTTGGCGCTCAGTCCGAATCCGCGCGGGGCGGGCGGGTCCTCCTGTTGCGCGTCGGTCTTCGCAGCCGCGATCCTCGTCCTCTTGCCGGTCATGCTGGCCATCCACTCGCTCGACTCCTCTCACGTCACCCACACGTGCGGGTTCCGTGACGTTCCGTACTCAAGAGTCGGCCGGGCGGCCTAGCCTCGAAAGATGACAGCGCCTTACCTCGCAGGCCGTAAGGAACGGAAGTGACGCCGTGGCCAAAGCACTTGATCCGCACTCCTCCATCGCCGCCCTCTTCGGCACCCGTGTACGCAAGCTCCGCGAGGCGGCCGGGCTCACCCAGACCGAAGTAGGTGCCCTCACGCACGTGGTCGGCAGCCGGATCACCCAGATCGAGCGCGCCACCGGAGCGAAGCCGACGCTGGAGCTGACCCGGGCCCTGGACAAGGAGCTGGTGGCGGACGACCTGCTGATCGACCTGTGGCCGTACGTGTACCGGGAGGCGTTTCCGGACTGGTCGCAGGCGTTCATCGCCTACTCCGCCCGCGCGGCGGTGATCCGTCAGTACGCCTCGCACGCCGTACCGGGCCTGCTGCAAACCCCCGAGTACGCGCGGGCGTTGCTGAGCGTGGGGCACTCGCTGCGGGACGCCGAACACCTGGAGGAACGCCTCGCGGCCCGACTCGGCCGCCAGACGCGGCTCACCACTCCGGACCGTCCGCGGTTGTGGATCATCCTCGACGAGGCCGTGCTGCGTCGGCCGGTCGGCGGACCGGCCGTGATGCGCGGCCAGTTGGAGAAGCTGCTTCGGGTGGCCCAGGGGCCCGACATCACCCTCCAGGTGCTGCCGTTCGACCAGGGCGAGCACGGGGCGCTGGGCGGCTCCCTCACCGTGCTGGTCATGCCGGACGGCTCCGAGGTGGCGTACACGGAAGGAGCGCACCACGGCCAGTTGACCGAGGAACCGGACGAGGTCGAACGGTTCGTTCTGACCTACGATCACCTCAGGGCGATGGCGTTGCCGCCGCTGATGTCGCTCGACCTGATCCGATCCGCGCTGGAGGCCGATTACCGTGCAAGCCGCGTCCCGTCCCGACCTGACCGGCGCCGCCTGGCGCAGCAGCAGCTACAGCAACCAGGAGGGCGGCGACTGCGTGCAGGTGGCGGACGGATTCCCGGGCGTCGTCCCCGTCCGTGACAGCAAGAACCCCACCGGCCCCGCCCTGGTACTGACCGCTGCCGCCTGGACCACCTTCATCGAAGCGGTCGCCGCTCCCTGAGGATGTGTCCGCAGCCGGGCCCTGGCATGGTGGTATGCAACGATGCGGAGTCCCGTACGGGAGGTGGATCATGGTCGACAGATTTACGGATGGGCTCCTGACGCCCTCGGAGACGTCCTCGTACCTTGAGATCCCCTACACGACCCTCAAGAGCTGGCTGAACGAGAAGGCAGCGGGGGCCCCGCTCGTCCACGTTGTCGAGCCGACGCGCACGAGGCAGCCCTCCGTACCGTTCATCGCCGTGGCCGAAGCGCACGTGCTGCGCTCCCTGCGCACCTTGGGCCTGCGGATGAGCGAGATCAGGGAGGCGGCGGCAGCTGTACGGGCTGCCTTCGACACCCCGTACGGCCTCGTCTCCAAGCGCATCGCCACCGACGGCGTGGACATCTTCGTCGAGCACGGCCTCGGGGACCTGCGACGGGCCAGGGACGGCCAGGCCCCGATCCAGGAGGTCGTGGCGCAGTATCTCCGCTACCTGACATGGGAGGCGGACGACGACTTCCCGTCGAGTTTGCAGCTTAGCCAGTACGGGGAGGCGGTACCCGTGGTGATCGATCCACGGTTCGGTCGCGGTCTGCCCGTGGTCGCGGCCAATCGCGTCCCGGTCCAGGCCATCACGGACCTGTGGGAAGCCGGAGAGACCGTCGAGGACATCGCCTACGACTTCGATATGACCCCCGAGCAGGTGGGCGCACTCTGCGAAGCCGTGGTGCAGCTTGCCGCCTGAATTCTTCCTCGACCGCAACCTCGGACGCCGGGTGGCGGATGAGCTGCGAACACGCGGATGGATCGTCCACCACATCGGAGACGTGTTCCCCGAGGACGCGCAACTCATCGCGGACGAGGAGTGGATCGACCACGGTCTGTGCCGGTCATGGGTCCCGTTGTCCAAGGACGGTCGCATCAAGACCCGCGACTCCGAGATCAGGCCGGTCCGGGATCACGCTGCGGTGTTCTTCTACCTCGACAACCAGCAGCTCTCCAGCATCCGGATGGTCGAGCGGCTGGACACGCACCGCACAGCGATGCACGAGGCGATCGAGAAGGGCGGCCCGTCCGCCTACGCCGTGCGGCACGATCGCATCGAACGCACCTGGCCGTAAGCGGACCCCTGCCCCGCGCGGTGCCGGACGGCCCGCGCGGAACCCTCACTCCTCCCCCGCCCCCGCCGTCACCCGCCCCGTCAGCGCCGCCAACGAGCTGCGGACGTGCGCCATGTGCGCCTGGGCCTCCTCGCGGCCCTCGTCGTGCTCCCGCAGCACACGCTCGGTCTCCCGGACGATCCGCTCCTCGCGCACCCGGGCCTCCGACAGGATCTCGGCCGCTCGGGCCTCCGCGTCCTCCTGGCCGTGCCGGGCCGCCTCCTGGGTCTCCGCGAGGCCACGGGCCGCCTCCGCGAGCAGGGCCTCCGCCCGGTCGGCCGACTCCGCGTGGCGCGCCTCCAACTCGGCTTCGGCGGCGGCGATCTCGGCCTCGGCGGCCTTGTGGCGCTCGGCGTGCTCCTGCTCCTGGTGGGCCAGCACACCCGCCGTACGGCTCCGGGTCTGCGCCATGGCCTCCTCGGCCTCCCCGCGCACCCCCTCGGCCTCCCTGCGAGCCGCGGCGAGCACACCCTGCGCCTCCCGGACCGCCTCGGCGACCCGCTCCTCCGCCGCCGCCACGGCAGCGGCCCGTACCGCGTCCGCCGCCTCCCGCGCCGCGTCCCCGGCCGCCCGGCCCGCCGCGTCGGCCGCCTCCGCCAGCTCCTGGCCCACCGCCTCCGCGTCCGCCCGCAGCGCCTCGGCCTGCTCCCGCGCCAGACCCACAATCCGCTGGGCCCGCTCCCCCAGCTCCGCGTAGTCCTGCTCGGGCAGCGCCGCCGCGGTCTCCGCCAGCCGGGCCGCCTCCGCCGCCAGCTCCTGCGCCAGCCGCTCCAGCCGCACCGCCTCCGCGAGCGCCGTGTCCCGCTCGGCCGTCCGTTCGGCCACCGCGCGGTCCACCTGCTCCGGACGGTAACCACGCCCCCGCACGCCGACCACGTCGAACGCGGACACCGGTCCAGCACTCATATCCTGAAGCCCCTCTACGACATACGGACACACGGACACACGGACACGCGGGCGCACACGGGTCTCCCCGCGATACGTCAAGGATGCGGCAATTGGGGCCGGAAGTCGGAATCGATCAGGCGCTTTCAGGACGGAAAGCGACCGGCGTCACACGCCCGGAACGCCACGAGGCACCCGATCCGTCCCCGGACCGGGTGCCTCGTACAACACATCTCAGCCGTGCGTACGGATCAGAGCAGACCGTCCCACATCTGCTCCAGCAGCACCGACCACCAGCTCTCCGGCGACGCCAGCGCCGCCGGATCCAGCGCCACCAGCTGTGCCTGGAAATCGACGGTCCACCGCCCCGCCTGCTCCGGAGTCAGCCCGAACCGGAGCCGCCACATCCGGCCCAGCAGCGCCATCGACCGCACGAACTCCGGCAGCCCCGTGTTCACGAACTGCGGTGCCGTCGGCTGACCACCCGGGCCCGCCTCCACCGGCACCGCCACGATGTTCGCCGTCCCGTACTGGACACAGACCGCCCGCCCGAAGTCCGTACCCATCACCAGGTACGACCCCGCGTCCGGCGCCGCCCGCACCTGCCGCCGCGCCGCCACCTCGCCCAGCGTCGGCACCACCGGCTGCCCAGGCTGCGCCCAGAAGAACGGCCCGAAATCAGCGGGCAGCCCGGCCCACACCAGGGTCCGCGCGACGATCTCCGGCACCCCCTGACGGGACACCGCCCGCTGGTCGAACCGGAGGATCCCCTGCGGACCGAACGCCTGCATCAACTCCTCGGCCACCGCCTCCGGCGGCAGCGCCGGAGCAGGCGGCATCTGCGGCAGCGGCGCCCGCACCGGGGCCGGCCGCGCCGGACCGTCCGCCACCTGATGCAGCTCACCCTGATGGGTGAGCAGGTGCTGCATGCCCTGCTGACGGCTCGCGTGATCGGTGCCGTACGGCGCGACGCTGGTGATCCGCACCTGCGGCCAGGTCTCCCGGATCATCCGGGCGCAGTACCCGCCCGGCAGCTCGCAGGACTCCAGCTCCGTGTGCAGCTCGATCACCTGCTGCGGCGGCACGTTCATCGCCCGCAGCTCGTGCAGCATCTGCCACTCGGGGTGCGGGGTGCCCGGCGCCGAACGGCGGATCAGCTGCTGCTCACTGCCGTCCGGCGCGCGGAACCGCAGCACCGCCTGGTACCCGGGGCCCACGGTCGGCAGACCCGAGGGCTGCTGCGGATAGCCGTACGCCGGGGGCGGCGGGGTGTGCGGACCGGGCCGGTGCGCCTGCGGTACGGGACCGGGGGCACCGCCCTGCGGAGCTCCGGGCGGGCCCGGAGCTCCGGGGGGAGCCGGGGGGCCGGGCCGGCCGGGGACCGGGATCGGGCCGGAGTTGGCGAACACCGTCTCGGCGTGGTGCACCCCGCCACCGGGAGGCGGCGTGGCACCCGGCGGCGGACCGGGCGGGCCCGGAGGCCGCGGGGCGCCAGGAACACCGGGAGGACCCGGGGGCAGTGGAGCGCCCGGAGCCCCGGGCGGGCCCGGCGGGCGGGGCGCACCCGGGGCCGGGACACCCGCCCCGAGACTGCTCCCGTCCGCGAACATCGTCGCCGCGTGATGCACCCCGCCACCCGGAGGCGGCGTGGCACCCGGCGGCGGACCGGGAGGACCGGGGGGAGCGGGCGGGCCGGGGGGAGCGGGAGGCCGCGCGGCGCCGGGCGGGCCGGGCGGCGGTGTGGAACCGGGCTCGGGCGCGCCGAGCTGCGAGACGAGCTGCGTCGGGATGTACCCGCCCGCCGGAGCGCCGGGCGCACCCGGACCCGAGGGCGGCGGCGTCGTACCGGGGCGCACCCCGAGGACCCCGGGCGCCCCGGGCGGCGGCGGGGTGGTCGAACCCCCTCCACGCGAACCGCGCGGCGGCACCACGGCCCTGCTGGTGGCCGCGTCCGCGATGTCCCCGGCGGCCTGGGAGCCCTGGCCGGGCCTGAGCGCGGGCGCCACCTGCGTACGCGGCAGCCCACTGCCCCCCGACATCAGCGCGGTGGGCGCCTCCGCCGACACCACCGGCGGCGGGGCCTCCTCGTCGTCCGCCCCCGAGAGCGGCGGGGCGAACACCGTCGCGGGCAGCGGAACGGCGCCGTCGTCCGTGTCGGAGGTGTTGGTGTCCGTACCCGCCCACGGGGTCGCCCCGGCCGGCACACCGTCGTTGGCGGTGGGCTCGTAGGCCGTCTCCGCTGTCTCCGCTGTCTCCGCAGCGTCCGCCGCGTCCGCCTTCTCCGCAGCGTCCGCCGTCTCCGGCGCGTCCGCCGCCGCCCGCCGCTCCGCCCGGTGATCCGGAATCCCCAGCTTGTCCGCCGCCTCCTGCAACCACTCCGGCGGCGTCAACAGGAACGACGTCTGATTCAGGTCCACCCGCTGCGGCGGCTCCGGCGCGGCGGCCGGCGCACCCGCCACAACCCCGTACTCCTCCTCGTACCGCCGGATCACCTCACCCACCGGCAACCCCGGCCACAACGTCGCCTCACCGCTGTCCCGGGCGATCACCAGCCGCTGACGGCCCCCGTCCGAGGCCGGGCCCTCCGCCCGGTCCTCGGCCCACACCACGAAACCCAGCTCGAACTCACGGACCCGTACCTCACGGTGCTGATACGCGGGCACGTCACCGTTGACCCACTCGTCCGCCCGCTCCTGCGCCTGCGCGAAAGTCACCACCGCGCTCACCCCTCCACCGGGACGGCGCGCGCGAAGCCGCCGTCCACCATCAGGTTCGCCACCGTCTCCAACTCCGGTGGCTTGCCCGCCAGCCGCCGCAGGAAGGCGTCGAAGTCCGCACCGCACGGCAGCAACAGCCGCTCCACCCGCTCCTGCACGCTCCAGCCGTCCTGGTCCCGGACATCGTCGTACGGGCAGAACCACACCGAACCGACGTCCTGCCCGCGCACCTTCACAGCCAGGATCCCGCCCTGGACGAACGCGACGCCCAGGTAGTCCTTGGTGAAGTGGTCCCGCAGACACTTGTTCACGTACACCAGGTCGTTCACCGCGGCCTCGTCACGCACCGTGAAGAACGGCTGGTCCACCAGCAGCCCCAACTCCGCGTCCAGCGCCGCGCCCACCGGGGCCGAACCACCCGCCGCCTTCAGGAAGGAGCGGTACGCGCCCGGCAGCCGGTAGCCGAGATCCTCCTCGACCCCCTGGATCTGCTGCTCGCTCACCGCGACAGCGCCCTTGGGCAGCCGGAAGTGCGCCGGACGGGTCTCCTGCAACGGCCGCGTGCCCCGCCGGTTCCGGTCCACCTCGGTCGTCGCCAGACCGCCGTGATGACGCAGCAGCGCCTTCACCTCGACCGGCACCAGCTCCATCCGCCGGCCGCCCGCCACGTGGTGCCAGGTCCAGCCGTGCGGCGTCGCCACCGCGGGAATCGTGTCCCACAGCTCATGACCGGCCGCCGCCATCGCCGCGTTCGCCGACACGTAGTCGGTCAGCCGCAGCTCGTCGACACCGAACCCCTGCGGCGGATCGGCGATCTCCGCGGCGGCCCGCGCGTACGGCGAGAAGTCCGGGTGGCCGCCCTCGCCCACACGCACACCTCTGGGGTGGCGGGAGGCCCGGACCGGGTCCGGGAAGTGCACGACCTGACCGGCGTAGGCCGCGTTCGGTGGCGCGGCTTGCTGCCCGAGCCGACCTGTCGTCATGGCGGTTGCCCCCTGCTGCGTCTGGTGGTTCCGCACAGCCTAAGCGGTGGGGCAACAGGGGGTCCCGCCCCGCCGGTTCCGTCACGAACGGTCACATTCGGGTGACGGTGAGGCGACGGTCTCGCACCTTCGGGCGACACGCAGACACGTTTCCCCGCCCCAGCTTCCCCACCACCCTGCACATTTGGCAGGCTGTCCCCGCAACTCGGGGGATTGCAGGGAGGGACGACAGCACCATGCATACGGCACAAACCGTTACATCCGGCACGGCCGGCACATCCGGCACGGCCGGCACATCCGGCACATCCGGCACATCCAACACGTTCGGCACGTCCGGCACGTCCGGCACATCAGGAGACCCGCGACTCAACTGGAGCAGCACCGAGACCAGCCGCACACCTCACCTGCTCCACCGCCGCGACGGGATCCTCCCCGCCGTGGCCGCCGCACTGTCCGTCCGGGGCGAAACCCTCACCTGCACCGCCGGCAAAGGGGATCAGCCGCCGGTACTGCACCCACTCGTGCAGGACTTCCTCGACACCCTCACCAGCGGCCAGCGCGAACGCTTCACCGGCCGCTGCCCCGAAGCCATACTGCTCTCCCGGCAACTCACCGCCGCCGAGAGCGGCCGATCCAAACGCGCCCAGCGAAAACCCCTGTCCAACGGGGAAGCCCGCCGCGCGCTCAAACACTCCCGGATCACCGCCCGCCGCATCCGCGAGGACGGCGACCCGCTCCACGGCAGCTACGCACCACCGTGCCGATCCTGTTCGGCGCTCCTCTCCCACTTCGGCGTACGCCCCGTCGACCTCACCACCACCGGCGCCGCGACCACCGCCGAGAAGGGCTGAGCGCCCACCGATGCACGACCAACTCCCGCACCGCCCGCACCATCCGAACCTCCCCCGGCAGCACAGCTCCACCCGCTTCCCCGTCGCCGTCGACGCCGCCCTGCGCGCAGCGGGCTGGCAGCCCGGGCGGTGGGACATCCGGCAGGCCGAGGAGTGGGCCGACGCCCTGCGCGCCCACACCTCACCCGCCGGGCACCGGCACGCGGTCTTCCCGGCCGCGGTGGAGGCCTGGGCGGAATTCGGGGCCCTCCACATCACCGCGTCCGCACCGGGCCGGCACATCGCGCCCGCGGCCGTCCACATCGACCCGCTGCACGGGCTGCACCTCGCCCGGACGCTGGGCGACCTCAGCCGGGCCCTGGAGACGGAGGTCGCCCCGCTGGGAGCGGAGGGCGCGGAGCAGGCGGTCCTGGCGATCGACACCGAGGGGCGCGTCTACAGCATCGACCACACCGGGGACTGGTTCCTCGGCCAGGGCATCGACGAGGCCCTGGCCACCCTGGTCACGGGCACGCAACCGGCGCGCCTGACGGGGGCCTGAGCCGGGACCGGGTCAGGCCCCCGTCCTGGGTCAGCCGACGGGCCCGGTCAGCCGGGTGGGCCGGAGGCGTCCGGCAGCACCGCCGACACCCGGAACCCGCCCGCGTCCGTAGGGCCGGACACGAACACACCCCCCAGCCCCAGCACCCGCTCCCGCATCCCCACCAGCCCGTTCCCCCCGCTCGGCAGCCCCGCATCCGCCACCGCCGCGTCCGAAGGACCGTTCTCCACCTGCATGGCGACCTCGGAACCCCGGTGCGCCAGCCGCACCCACGTCTTCGCCCCCGCCGCATGCTTGTGCACGTTCGTCAGAGCCTCCTGCACCACCCGGAACGCCGTCTGCTCGACCTCGGGCGCGTACGGACGCAACTCACCGGCCACCGACAGCTCCACCACCATCCCCGCCTGCCGCGACTGCGCCACCAACGCCTCCAGCTCACTCAGCCGAGGCCCGTCCTCCGACGCCGCCGCCGCGGCCGCCGCAGCCGCCTGCCCCACCACCGCCAGCGGCACCGCACCCCCGCCCCCAGCCGTCGGCGCGACCACCGCGTCCCCGCTGCGCAGCACCCCGAGCATCTCCCGCAACTCCGTCAGCGCCTGCCGGCCCATGTCCCCCACCAGCGCCGCGTTCCGCACCGCCTTCGCCGGGTCCTTCGGGGCGACGGCCTGGAGCGCCGCGGCGTGGACCACCATCAGGCTCACCCGGTGGGCCACCACGTCATGCATCTCCCGCGCGATCCGGGTCCGCTCCTCCGTACGCGCCCACTCGGCCCGCTCCTCCGCCCGGTCCGCCAGCAGCGACAGCTCCCGCTCCAGCGAGTCCGCCCGCTCCCGCAGGCTCTCCATCAGCCGGCGCCGCGCCCCTATGTAGAGGCCGAACAGCACGGAGGGCGCCGTCAGCCCCACCGCCATGAACACGGACATCAAGGGCACATACCAGTCCCCCGGACCAAAATCCGCCTGCTCGGCCACGCTCTGCCGCAGCCGCACATAGGTGACGATGAACGTCCCCACCAGCGCCATCCCCGCCAGGACCACGGTGATCCGGCGCGGCACCTCGGACGCCGCCAGCGTGTACAGGCCCACCAGAGCCATCAAGAAGCCCATCTCGGCCGGCGTCACCGCGATCGTCACCAGCACCACGGCGATCGGCCACCGCCGGCGCACCAGCAGCACCGAACCCGCCAGCAACCCGAACACCACGCCCGCCGGCACCGGCACGCCGATGTTCCGGGCGAACTCCACCCCCTCCAGGCCACACTCCAACGCCGATACCAGCGCCAGTCCCACGTCCAGGGCGACACCGCGCCGCCGCTCCCACCACCAGTAGCCGCGGGTGGTCGATCCCGCCGCCTCCCGGTCTGCCCCCGTTGCGGTCATGGCATCCAGCCTACGGGCGAGCGCATCCCCTTTTCCGGGGACCGCCAACCGCACGTTCCGCGTTCGAACGTGCACGAAACGCACACCGATCGCCTGAAATAGCGAATCGACCGCGTTTTCGATCCGGACGTCCGCGTTCCGGACGAGCATCGTCGTATGACGGAAACGACCAGCAGGTACGCCGACTTCGAGGGCCTGCGCGCGCAGGCGGTGGCGCTGCGCCGGGAAGGGCTCAGCGTCCGGCAGATCAGGGACCGCCTGAAGCAGTTCTGGGCCACGCTCACCGGCGCCGAACCTTCGGCTTTCGGAAACGCGTCACTCAAGAAACACACCCCGAAGACGAACCGGAAGAACAATCGGGGAGAACTACCGAGGCTGCCTCGCGGTACGTGTCCTGAAAAGCGCCGAGCTGTACCGTCGCATCGAGGGCTCCTGGTGCGGCATAGTGGGTGCTGCAAAAGAGCCGATCAAGTGATCGGACATAACGCCCATCCCGGGTCGTCTAAGGGCAAGACGTCAGATTTTGGATCTGATCATGAGGGTTCGAGTCCTTCCCCGGGAGCAGCGCACGCGGGCCCCGACCACACCGGTCGGGGCCCGCCCCCATTCCCCGCCGAAACACCCCCGGTATCCTGCGGATGACCACCACCCGAAGCCGAAGGGCACATCCGTGAGCGCAACCAGCCCGGCAGCCGTCGTCGTCCTCGCAGCGGGTGAGGGCACCCGCATGAAGTCGAAGACCCCCAAGGTCCTGCACGAGATCTCCGGGCGCTCGCTCGTCGGACATGTCGTCGCCGCCGCCCGTGAGCTGGACCCCCAGCACCTCGTCGTGGTCGTCGGCCACGCCAGTGAGCAGGTCACCGCCCACCTGAACGCCGGTGACGCCCCCGTGCGCACCGCCTTCCAGGCCGAGCAGAACGGGACCGGGCACGCCGTCCGCATGGGGCTCGAAGAGCTCGGCGGGTCCGTCGAGGGCACCGTGATCGTCGTCTGCGGCGACACTCCGCTGCTGTCCGGCGAGACGCTCGGCGCGCTCGCCGCCACCCACGCCGCCGACGCCAACGCGGTCACCGTGCTGAGCGCCGAGGTGCCGGACTCCACCGGGTACGGGCGCATCGTGCGCGACCCCGCCTCCGGTGCGGTCACCGAGATCGTCGAGCACAAGGACGCAACCGACGAGCAGCGGGCGATCCTGGAGATCAACTCCGGGGTGTTCGCTTTCGACGGGTCGCTCCTGGCCGACGCGCTGGGCAAGGTGCGCACCGACAACAGCCAGGGCGAGGAGTACCTCACCGATGTGCTCTCCATCCTGCGTGAGGCGGGGCACCGGGTCGGGGCGTCCGTGGCGGGTGACCACCGGGAGATCCTCGGCATCAACAACCGGTTGCAGCTGGCGCAGGCGCGCCGGTTGCTGAACGAGCGGCTGCTGGAGCGGGCGATGCTCGCGGGCGTGACGGTGGTGGACCCGGGGTCGACGCTGATCGACGCGACGGTGACGTACGAGCGTGACGCGGTCGTGCATCCGGGGACGCAGCTCCTGGGGACCACCCATCTCGCGGAGGACAGCGAGGTGGGGCCGAACTCGCGGCTCAAGGACACCGTGGTGGGGGCCGGGGCCCGGGTGGACAACTCGGTGACGGACTCGGCGGAGATCGGACCGGGGGCGTCGGTGGGGCCGTACGCGTATCTGCGGCCGGGGACGCGGCTGGGGACGAAGTCCAAGGCCGGTACGTACGTGGAGATGAAGAACGCGACGATCGGGGAGGGGACGAAGGTCCCGCACCTGAGTTACGTCGGTGACGCGACGATCGGTGATCACACCAACATCGGTGCTGCCAGCGTCTTCGTGAACTACGACGGGGTGGGCAAGCACCACACGACGATCGGTTCCCACTGCCGTACCGGTTCGGACAATATGTTTGTGGCACCGGTCACGGTCGGGGACGGGGTCTACACCGCCGCCGGGTCGGTCATCACGAAGGACGTGCCGGCCGGTTCGCTCGCCGTGGCGCGGGGCCAGCAGCGGAATATCGAGGGTTGGGTGGCCCGGAAGCGTCCGGGCAGCGCCGCCGCCCAGGCCGCTCAGGCATCGTCGCAGGAGCCTGACCGGCAAAGCTGACCGGAAACAGGTGCGCCGGTGACGGCGTACCGTGATAGATGCTCACCCATTTCGGCTGGCTCGTTGCACATCGGGACCTATGCGTGCAGCGCCAGATACACGTCTGAGGAGACTGTGCTGTGACCGGGATCAAGACGACCGGCGAGAAGAAGCTGATGCTCTTCTCCGGCCGCGCCCACCCCGAGCTGGCCGAGGAGGTCGCACATAAGCTGGGTGTCGGTCTCGTGCCGACGAAGGCCTTCGATTTCGCCAACGGTGAGATCTATGTGCGGTTCCAGGAGTCGGCACGTGGCGCGGACTGCTTCCTGATCCAGAGCCACACGGCTCCGATCAACAAGTGGATCATGGAGCAGTTGATCATGCTGGACGCGCTGAAGCGCGCGTCGGCCCGCTCCATCACGGTGATCGTGCCGTTCTACGGGTATGCCCGTCAGGACAAGAAGCACCGTGGCCGTGAGCCGATCTCCGCGCGTCTGGTGGCGGACCTGATGAAGACGGCGGGTGCGGACCGGATTCTCACGGTCGATCTGCACACGGACCAGATCCAGGGCTTCTTCGACGGTCCGGTGGACCACCTGTTCGCGCTGCCGATCCTGGCGGACTACGTGGGTGCGAAGGTCGACCGCTCGAAGCTGACGATCGTGTCGCCGGACGCGGGCCGGGTGCGGGTCGCCGACCGCTGGTGCGACCGGCTGGACGCGCCGCTGGCGATCGTGCACAAGCGCCGCGACAAGGACGTGCCGAACCAGGTCTCGGTCCACGAGGTCGTGGGTAACGTCGAGGGCCGGGTCTGTGTGCTGGTCGACGACATGATCGACACGGGTGGCACGATCTGCGCGGCGGCGGAGGCGCTGTTCGCGCACGGTGCGGAGGACGTCATCGTGACGGCGACGCACGGTGTGCTGTCGGGTCCGGCGGCGGATCGGCTGAAGAACTCGAAGGTGAGCGAGTTCGTGTTCACGGACACGCTGCCGACCCCGGGTGAGCTGGAGCTGGACAAGATCACGGTGTTGTCGATCGCGCCGACGATCGCGCGTGCGGTGCGTGAGGTGTTCGAGGACGGTTCGGTGACGAGCCTCTTCGAGGAGCAGGGCTGAGAGTGCGGGTGACAGCGGGGCTGACAGCAGGAACGATCACCTGCTGACCGGCGTCCTGTTGATCCATTTTGGGGTGCGGCCTCCCCGCCGGGTAGACTCAGCGAGTTGCTCGGCGAGGGAGGCCGTACCTGTGTGTACGGCGGTCCGTTATCGACGCGCTCTTCGTAGCAGGCCTGTCGTGGGCCGGGTGACCGTTCGAGTTCCGTCACCTGACGGCTCACCCACCTGACGAGGAGTGCAACCATGGCTGAGATCAAGCTCGCCACCGAGGTCCGTACCGAGTTCGGCAAGGGCGCTGCCCGTCGCATCCGCCGCGCCAACCTGGTCCCCGCGGTCGTCTACGGCCACGGTGCCGATTCGGTCCACATCACGCTGCCGGGTCACGAGCTGCTGCTGGCGCTGCGTACGGCCAACGTGCTGATCGGTCTGGAGATCGACGGCAAGGACACGCTGGTCATCCCGAAGGCCGTGCAGCGTCACCCCCTCAAGGGCACGATCGAGCACGTCGACCTGCTGACCGTGAAGCGCGGCGAGAAGGTCAACGTCGAGATCGCGGTGCACGCCGAGGGCGACCTGGCGCCGGGTGCCAACCTGCTGGAGTTCGTGCAGAACACGCTGCTCGTCGAGGCCGAGGCCACCCACATTCCCGAGTCCGTGACGGTCTCCGTCGAGGGCCTGGACGCCGGTGACTCGATCGTCGCCAAGGACATCCCGCTGCCCAAGGGTTCCGTGCTCGCCGGTGACGAGGACGCCATCGTGATCCAGGTCGTCGCCGCGCAGGCCGAGGAGCCGTCCGAGGGCGAGGCCGCCGAGACCGAGAGCACCGAGGCCTGAGCCTCGCCGCTCACCATTTCGCCTGGTCGGCCGACTCGACCTGGTCGGCCGGCTCGACCTGTTCCACCTGCTCGACCTGTTCCACTGCTTGACTGACGGGGTGGTGGTTCCCTTCCGGGGGAGCCACCGCCCCGTTCGCCTGCCATCCCCCCGTACGAGGAGACCGAGCGCTGATGTCCGACGCCACCGACCCCTGGCTCATCGTGGGCCTCGGCAATCCCTGCCCCGAGTACGCGGCGAACCGGCACAACGTCGGGTTCATGGTGGCCGATCTGCTGGCGACGCGGATCGGCGGGAAGTTCAAGCGGGCGCAGAAGGCGCAGGCGCAGGTGGTGGAGGGGCGGATCGGTCCGCCGGGTCCGGGGAGCCGGCGGGTGGTTCTGGCGAAGCCGATGTCGTACATGAATCTTTCGGGCGGTCCGGTGACGGCGTTGCGGGACTTCTACAAGGTGCCGTTGGATCATGTCGTGGCGCTCCATGACGAGCTGGACATCGATTTCGGGATGTTGCGGCTGAAGCTGGGTGGCGGGGACAACGGGCACAACGGGCTGAAGTCGATGACGAAGTCGATGGGGCCGGACTATCACCGGGTGCGGTTCGGGATCGGGCGGCCGCCGGGGCGGATGCAGGTCGCGGATTTCGTGCTGAAGGATTTCGGGTCGGTGGAGCGCAAGGAGCTGGCGTTCCTGGTGGACCGGGCGGCGGATGCGGTGGAGTGTCTGCTGGCGGAGGGGTTGGAGCGGGCGCAGAGCGCGTACAACTCGTGAGCGGGGGCCTGTTCGCCTTGGCCGCCGCGTGCACCTTCTGACCAGGGTCTGTTCCTCTTTGGCGCCGCGTGCAGCACCTTCTGACCGGGGTCTGTTCCCCTTTGCCGCCGCGTGCAACTCCTGACCGGGGCCTGCTCCCCCTTGCCGCCGCGTGCACCTTCTGACCGGGGCCTGCTCCCCTTTGCCGCCGCGTGCGACTCCTGACATTTCTGTCCCTCGTGGGGCGTTTTTCGGCCACAGGTTGACCGGGGGCTGTGCTCTGGCCAAGGATCTGCCCCCATGAAACGGAGCTCTTCCCAGCGTGCGGCGCTCGTGGGCCGGCGGACCGCCATGGGGCTGGTCGCCCTGGTGCTGCTGGTCGCGGGGGTGTGGTCGTCGTGGGGTGCCGCGCACCATGTGGTCCTGGCCAAGGGGCGTGAGCACGGCATGCTGACGGTGACGGAGTGCGGTGCGGAGACCTGCACCGGCCGGTACGAGCCGGATGCGACGTCGGCGGCGCGGGCGCGGGTGACGGTGGAGAGGTCGGTCGCCGCGGCGAAGGGGGACCGTTTTCCGGTGGTCGTGAAGCCCGGTACCGATGTGGTGGTCCGCACGGGGGTGCCGGGCTTTCTGCATGCCTGGATTCCGCTGGGCGGGGCGATGGTGCTGGCCGCTTTGGTGATCGGCGGCGGGCTGCGGATGCCGCGTACGGCGTGGGGCGTCGGTACGGCGGGGGCGGCCCTGCTGGTGGCGACGTTCGTCGCGCTGTAGCAGGGCCGCCCCGTTCGAGGCGTGCGTACGGTCAGCCGGTGTTGCGCAGGCCTGCCGCGACGCCGTTGACGGTGAGCAGCAGGGCGCGGGCGAGGAGCGGGTCGGGGTCTTCGCCGCGTTCGGCTGCCTGGCGCTGGCGGGCCAGCAGGGAGACCTGGAGGTAGGAGATCGGGTCCAGGTAGGCGTCGCGGATGGCGAAGGTCTGCTGGAGCACCGGGCTGGTGCCGAGCAGTTCGGTGGAGCCGGTGACCTTGAGGACTTCCCGGACGGTCAGCGCGTGCTCGGCCTCGATGGCGTCGAAGACGTGCTTGAGTTCGTCGGGGACGAGTGTGTCGACGTAGTGCCGGGCGATGCGCAGGTCGGTCTTGGCGAGCGTCATCTCCACGTTGGAGAGGAAGTTCCGGAAGAAGTGCCAGTGCTCGTGCATCTCGTCGAGGACGGTGTCGAGTCCGGCTTCGCGCAGGGCCTTGAGGCCGGAGCCGACGCCGTACCAGCCGGGCACGATCTGCCGTGACTGGGTCCAGCCGAAGACCCACGGGATGGCCCGCAGGCCGTCGAGGGAGACGCCCGAGCCGGGGCGGCGGGAGGGCCGCGAGCCCAGGTGCAGGTCGGCGAGCTGGTCCACGGGGGTGGAGGCGAGGAAGTACGCGGGCAGGTCGGGGTCCTCGACGAGCTTGCGGTAGGCGCTGTGGGCGGCGTCGGAGACGGTGTCCATGGCCGCGTCCCAGCGGGCGAGCGCTTCGTCGGACTGGCGGGGTGCGGTGTGCAGGGCGGATGCCTGGAGGGTGGCCGCGACGGTCAGTTCCAGGTTCTCGCGGGCGAGGGCGGGGATGAGGTACTTGTCGGAGATGACCTCGCCCTGCTCGGTCACCTTGATCTCGCCCTCCAGGGTTCCCCAGGGCTGGGCGAGGATCGCGTCGTGGGAGGGGCCGCCGCCGCGCCCGACGGTGCCGCCGCGGCCGTGGAAGAGGCGCAGGCGTACGCCGTAGCGGTGGGCGACGTCGCGCAGCCGGCGCTGGGCGCGGTGGATCTCCCACTGGGAGGTGGTGATGCCGCCGAACTTGGAGGAGTCGCTGTAGCCGAGCATGACCTCCTGGACGTCTCCGCGCAGGGATACGAGGCGGCGGTAGGAGGGGTCGGCGAGCATGGCGTCGAGGATGACGTCGGCGGCCTTGAGCTCGTCGGTGGTCTCCAGGAGGGGGACGATGCCGATCTTGGCCCAGCCGGCGTGGAGGTCGAGGAGTCCGGCCTCGCGGGCGAGGACGGCGGCGGCGAAGACGTCGTCGGCGCCCTGGCACATGGAGATGATGTAGGACTCGATGACTTCGGGGCCGAAGCGTTCGAAGGCTTCCTTGATGGTGTGGAAGACGCCGAGGGTCTTCTCGCCGTCCGCGTCGAGCGGGGCGGGGGTGGGGGCGAGGGGCCGGCGGGAGCGGAGTTCCTTGGCGAGGAGCTTCTGCCGGTAGTCGCGGGGCATGTCGGCGTAGCGCCAGGACTCCTCGCCGAGGCGGTCGAAGAGCTGGCCGAGTGCGTGGTGGTGGGCGTCGGCGTGTTCGCGTACGTCCATGGTGGCGAGCTGGAGGCCGAAGGCGGCCAGCGTGCGGATGGTGCGGTCCATGCGGCCGTCGGCGAAGAGGCCGCCGCGGTGTTCGCGCAGGGAGGTCTGGATGAGGGCCAGGTCGGCGAGGAGTTCGGAGGTGCCGAGGTAGTCGCAGCCGGGGCGGTGGGGGGTGCCCTTGGCGAGGCGCTCGCGGGTGTTGACGAGCTTCTGCCGGATGCAGGTGGCCTTGAGGCGGTAGGGCTCCTCGGCGTTCAGCCGCTTGTAGCGGGGGCTGATCTCGGGGAGGCGTTCCAGGTCGGCCTGGAGGGAGGTGAGGAGCTCGTCGGTGGCTCCGGTGTAGCGGATGGAGTTGGAGAGCAGGCCGCGCAGGTAGTCGATGAGTTCGAGGGCGTCGGTGATGCCGTGCTCGTGCTGGAGGATCAGGACGTCCCAGGTGACGGCGGGCGTCACGTTGGGGTTGCCGTCGCGGTCGCCGCCGATCCAGGTGCCGAAGGTCAGGGGGCGGGTGCCGGCGGGCAGTTCGACGCCGACGCGCTCCAGTTCGGCGGCGAGGTCTTCGAGGACGTCGCCCACCGCGCCGGTGTGCAGCTCGTCGAGGTAGTAGATGGCGTTGCGGGCTTCGTCGGCGGGCTCCGGGCGGACGACGCGGAGTTCGTCGGTCTGCCAGATGAGGTCGATGTTCTCGGCGAGCCGGAGGTCGTGGCGGCGGCGGTCGGCCTCGATGACCGGGGTCTCCAGCAGCTCGGCGATGCGGCGGAGCTTGTTGAGGACCGAGCGGCGGGCGGCTTCGGTGGGGTGGGCGGTGAAGACGGGCCGGACGTTCAGGTTCTTGACGGTGGCGCGCAGGTGTTCGGGGTCGGCGTCCTTGAGCCGGTCGGCGGTGCGGGCCAGCAGCCCGCCCTCGGCGGCGCGGCGGTCGCGCATCTCGTGGGCGCGGTGGACCTGCTCGGTGACGTTGGCGAGGTGGAAGTAGGTGGAGAAGGCGCGTACGAGCTGGGCGGCGGTCTCCAGGTCGGTGTCGCCGAGGAGTGCGGCCGCCGCTTCGCCGTCGGTGCGGGTCAGGGCGCGTACCCGCTCGACGAGGTCGAGGAGTTCCTGGCCTTCCTGGCGTACGAGGGTTTCGCCGAGGAGGTCGCCGAGGCGGCGGATGTCGGCGCGCAGCTCGGGGCTGGCGGCGGGGGTCTGGTCGGCACTGCTCACAGTGTGCGGCTCCTTGCAGTGAATGAGGAGGTGCGTCGCTTCGGCGTCTCCCGGCGACGGTTGCGGTGGGAGGCGCGTGGCGGGGTGGGGGGCCCTGCGGCAGGCAGCGGTGCTGTTGCCACGCCCCGACGAGCGGGTGCGGACCGCGCTGTCCGACCCTTCCAGGATAGGTGTCGTCGCCTTCGGCGTGTCCGCAGCCCTGGCGGGGGCGGGCGAACACCGTCGGCATGGGTGCCCTACCCGGCGGGAGGTCCGGGGTACCGCGGGTGACGGGCTGGACCGGGTTCTCGTGTTGTGGGGCCCGTCACTGTCATACTTACCAAGCCGTAGGTTACGGAACCGTAGCCACGGCCGTCCGAGTACTGCTTCCTCACCCTCCGGGGGACTCCCCTATGCCGTCCACGCCCGATGTGATCGACGAGACCGGCCCGTCCACCGCCACCTCCGCTCTTCCGCCCGGCACGCTCGGCGGGGACAAGAAGAGGTCGATCGAGCAGTTCGCGCTGCTGGCGTTCATCGTGGTGCCGTTCGTGGCCCTGCTGGCGGCGGTGCCGTTGGCGTGGGGATGGGGGGTGAGCTGGCTCGATGTGGGGCTGCTGGTGGCGATGTACTTCATCGGCTGCCATGGCATCACGATCGGTTTCCACCGGTACTTCACGCATGGTTCGTTCAAGGCGAAGCGTCCGCTGCGTATCGCGCTGGCCGTGATGGGTTCGCTGGCGGTGGAGGGGCCCCTGGTGCGGTGGGTGGCCGATCACCGCAAGCACCACCGGTTCTCGGACGCGGAGGGTGACCCGCATTCGCCGTGGCGGTTCGGGGAGACCCTGCCGGCCCTGATGAAGGGGCTGTGGTGGGCGCACATCGCCTGGATGTTCGACGAGGAGCAGACTCCGCAGCAGAAGTACGCCCCCGATCTGATCAAGGACCCGGCGATCCGGGGGATCTCGCGCCACTTCCTCTCCTTCACGATCGTCTCGCTGACGATCCCGCCGCTGGTGGGCGGTCTGGTGACGATGTCGTGGTGGGGTGCGGCGACGGCCTTCTTCTGGGGTTCGCTGGTACGGGTCGCGCTGCTGCACCACGTGACGTGGTCGATCAACTCGATCTGCCACGCGGTCGGCAAGCGTCCGTTCAAGTCGCGTGACCGTTCGGGGAACGTGTGGTGGCTGGCGGTGCTGTCGTGCGGCGAGTCGTGGCACAACCTGCACCACGCGGACCCGACGAGTGCGCGGCACGGGGTGATGCGGGGGCAGATCGACTCCAGTGCCCGGCTGATCCGCTGGTTCGAGAAGCTGGGCTGGGCGTCCGACGTGCGGTGGCCGGACGCCGCGCGTATCGACTCCCGGCGCACGTCCGTACCGGCCGACCCGGCATGATTGACGACGTGGCGACCGACTCCAGCAGCGAGAAGAGCAGACCGACCTCCTCCCGGCGGGCCCGGCGGGTCCGGATGACCGGCAAGGAGCGCCGTGAGCAGCTGCTGGACATCGGCCGCGCCCTCTTCGCCGACAAGGGGTTCGAGGGCACGTCGGTGGAGGAGATCGCGGCCCGCGCCGGGGTCTCCAAGCCGGTGGTGTACGAGCACTTCGGTGGCAAGGAGGGCCTGTACGCGGTGGTCGTCGACCGCGAGATGCGCCAGCTGCTGGACATGGTGACGGGGGCGCTCACGGCGGGGCATCCGAGGGAGCTGCTGGAGCAGGCGGCGTTCGCGCTGCTGGACTACATCGAGTCGTACACGGACGGGTTCCGGATCCTGGTCCGGGACTCCCCGGTGGCGCAGTCGACGGGCACGTTCGCTTCCCTGATCAGCGATATCGCCACACAGGTGGAGGACATCCTGGGCCTGGAGTTCAAGGCCCGCGGCTTCGACCCGAAGCTGGCCCCGCTGTACGCGCAGGCGCTGGTGGGGATGGTGGCGCTGACCGGCCAGTGGTGGCTGGACGTCCGCAAGCCGAAGAAGGCGGAGGTCGCGGCGCACCTGGTCAATCTGTGCTGGCACGGGCTGGAGAACCTGGAGTCGAAGCCGCGGCTGATAGGGCACCGGAAGAGCTGATCGCGTAACCCTTCCGCACATCGTCACCCGTTGTGATGACGCGTGCGGATGTCCCGCCGTAGTGTGGTCGGGAGGGCAGAGGATTCGTCCATGGGAGGAACCATGACCGCCGAGCCGACCACCGCGCACAGCTCCCGCTGGCCGGTGCCCCCGCAGGACGGATACACCGTGGACGATCTGTTCACGCTGCCCGATCTCCCGCCGCACACAGAGCTCATCGACGGGAGCCTGGTTTTCGTGAGTCCGCAGCGACGCTTTCACCAAAAGACGATCGACCTGTTGGTGAATGGCCTACGCAGTATCGCTCCGGCCGATGTGAAGGTGGAGCGCGAGATGACGGTGGTTCTGGACCAGCGCAACGGTCCGGAACCCGATGTGTCCATCGTCAAGGCTTCCGCCGCCGCCAGCCTTGAGCAGACGCACTTCAAGGCTGCCGATGTCCTCCTCGCCGTCGAGGTCGTCTCCCCCGACTCCGAGGCCCGCGACCGTGAGGCCAAGCCGCACAAGTACGCGACCGCCGGCATCCCGCACTTCTGGCTGGTGGAGATGACCGGCACCGACCAGCACCCCGTGGTGCGGGTCTACGAGCTGGACCCGGTGACGAAGGCGTACGCCCTGACCGGCATCCACCACGACCGGCTGAAGACCGGGGTGCCCTTCCCCGTGGACATCGACATCTCGGCGGACGCGCTCAAGGAGCTGTAGCCGCGGGTGGCGGCAGTCGTCACGTCCCCTTGCGGGCGATGGCGAAGATGCGGCGGAACGGGAAGACCGTGCCGTAGGGGCCCGGCGGGTACGCCTCGCGGAGCAGGTCGCGGTATTCGGTGACGAACGCGTCGCTGGCCTCGGGGTCGTCCGCCAGGGCGGTGAGGACGGGGCGCAGGGCGGTGCCCTTGACCCAGTCGAGGACAGCGTCTTCGCCGTGCAGGGTCTGGAGGTAGGTGGTCTCCCAGACGTCCGCCGTGCAGCCCAGGTCCCGCAGGCGGGTGAGGTAGTCGGTGGGCTCCAGGACCGAGGCTGCGCGGTCGCCGGTGGAGTGGAGGCGGGGGCGCCAGCGGTCGGACTCCCTCAGCTGGGCGAGGAGCCGGTGGCTGGGGGCGGTGAAGTTGCCGGGGACCTGGAAGGCGAGGGTGCCGCCGGGGGCCAGGGCGTCGAGCCACCGGGGGAAGTACGCGGCGTGGCCGGGGATCCACTGGAGCGCGGAGGTGGAGACGATCAGGCCGTACGTCTCGGTGGGCGCCCAGGTCGCCGCGTCGGCCTCCGCGAAGTCGAGCAGGGGCGGGCGGGCGTGGGCGGCGGCTTCGGCGAGCATCTGCGGTGAGGTGTCGTAGCCGGTGATCCGGGCGGTGGGCCAGCGGTCGGCGAGGAGGGCGGTGACGTTGCCGGCGCCGCAGCCGAGGTCGGCGACGCGGGGTGCGGGGTGGCCGGGGAGGTCGCCGATCCGGGCCAGGAGGTCGTGGAAGGGACGGGTGCGGTGGTCCGCGTGGCGCAGGTACTGCCGCGGATCCCAGGTGGGTTCGGTCGTGGGCGTCGTGGGTGTCATGGGAAACAGGATCACGCGCAGAATCTCTTGATGTCAAGACACTTGAATTCAAGAGACTTCATGTCGACAGACCCTCTACACTGATCCACATGGAGGACGAGGTCGACCGACTGGTCGCTGCATGGCGCCGCGAGCGCCCCGACCTCGACGTGGAACCACTCGAGGTGCTCAGTCGCGTCTCCCGCCTGGCACGCCACCTCGACCGGGCCCGCCGGATAGCGTTCGCCGAGCACAATCTGGAGCCCTGGGAGTTCGACGTGCTCACCTCGCTGCGCCGGGCCGGCGCCCCGTACCAGCTCTCCCCGGGGCAGCTGCTCACCCAGACCCTGGTCACCTCGGGCACGATGACCAACCGCATCGACCGGCTGACCAAGAAGAACCTCGTCGAGCGGCTGCCCGACCCCAGCGACCGGCGCGGGGTCCTCGTCCGGCTGACCGCCGAGGGGCGTGACAAGGCCGACCAGTCGCTGGCCGGGCTGCTCGACCAGGAACGCGCCATCCTCGGTGAGCTCTCCCGTTGTCAGCGCGGTGAACTGGCCGATCTGCTACGCCAGTTGACTGCCCCGTTCGACAACATCCCCGGCTAGCCGGACCGTCACGGGCTCCGCCGGGCCGACCCCCGCCCGCCGGGCGAGCGCCACGGCCGCGAGCGTCGAGTGCACCCCGAGCTTGCCCAGGACGTTCTGCATGTGCGTGCGGACCGTGTGCGGGGAGAGGAACAGCCGCTCCGCGACCGCCTTCCGGCCGAGCCCCGCCACCATGCAGCGCAGCACCTCCCGCTCGCGCGGCGTCAGGGACTCCACCAGCTGCTCGCTCTCGGTGCGGTGCTTACGGGTCGCGGTCAGCTCCCGCAGGACACCGGTCAGCAGCGCGGGAGGCAGATGCGTCTCGTCGCGCAGCACGCCTCGGATCACGGTGAGCAGCCGCTGGAGCGAGCAGTCCTTCGCCACCCACCCCGAGGCCCCTGCCTGGAGCGCGCGGGCGGCGCACCGGGGGTCGTCCCGCTCCGCGAGCACCACCGAGCGGACGGCGGGACGGGCCGCGCGGACCCCGGCGACCAGCGAGATGCCGTCGACCAGGGTGCCCTCCTCCTGCCGGGGCACGGGGAGCGCCGGGACGCCGCCGGTGGCCAGGGCCCCCAGCTCGGCGTCGACCAGCATCACGTCGTACGGGCGTGCCTCGGCGGCCGCGCGCTCCAGTGCGCGCAGCGCGGCCGGGCCGCTGCCCGCCGCCGCCACGTCCACGTCCGGTTCGGCCGCGAGGGCCGCCGCGAGCGATTCGGCGAAGATGCGGTGGTCGTCGACCACCAGAACCCGGATCCGAGCCACAGAGAGACCCCCATCAGCGGGGGCGGACAGCTGCGGGTACGGCGTCCGGAACTTCCGGCCGGCCCGTGGCCTGCCTTCCGGGTGGCCCGTGGTGCTCCGACCGCCGTCGTATGCGCCGCCTGCCGCCCCGCTCCGGGCGCCGTACCCGACTCTCTCGCCCCCTGATTCGGCACCGGCCCCCACCGGTGCTGGGATCAGCGTACGGGCGGGGGCCGGAGGGGGAAGGCAATTCACGGAACTGATGGCCCGGGGTGGTTGCCGGGGTGTTTAGGGTGGGGTTCATGTTCCGTCTTGAGACAGAAGTAGACAAAGAACGTCGCATTCTGCTGAGCGGGCGTCTGCACGAGGACAACGTCGCGGCATCGGCCGGCCTGCGTGCGCTGCTCTCCACCTCGGCCGAGCACGAAGCGCCGCTGGAGGTCTGGGCGTCGGACGAGCACGGCGCTCTCGCCGGCGGGCTGACCGGGCGGACCTGGGCGTACTGGCTCCATGTCGACCTGCTCTGGGTCGATGCCCGCCACCGCTCCGCCGGCCTCGGCTCCCAGCTGCTCGCCGAGGCCGAGCGGGTGGCGCGCACGGAGCGGGCCTGTACCCGCTCCCGGCTGGAGACCTGGGACTTCCAGGCTCCGGACTTCTACCGGAAGCAGGGGTACGAGGAGATCGGCCGGGTCGAGGACTACCCGTCCGGCGTCACCGAGTTCATCCTGGTCAAGCGGCTCTGAGGGCCCCTGTCCGTACGTCGGTTCACCGCAGCCGCCGCGCTCCCGCCGAGGAGACCGCGGCGAAGATCCCCGGTGCCGCGTGTCCCGCCCCGGCGAACGCCTTGGTGACGGCCTCGGCCACCGTGTCGGCCGCCGCCGCCTCCACCAGCACGATCGCCGAGCCGCCGAAGCCGCCGCCGGTCATCCGCGCCCCGAGCGCCCCGGCCTCCCCCGCTGCCGCGACCGCGAGGTCCAACTCGGCGCAGGAGACCCGCAGATCGTCCCGGAGCGAGCGGTGGCCCTCGTCCAGGACCGGGCCCGCCGCCCGCACCTCGCCCGCGTCGAGCAGGGCGATGACCTGCTCGACCCGGCGGTTGTCGCCGACGACATGGCGTACGTAACGGATGACGGACTCGTCCGCCCCGGCGTCCGCGAGGGTGGCCAGGGCCGCGTCGAGACCGTCGTACGGGAGGTCGCGCAGGGTGGGTATCCCCAGCAGCCGGGCGCCCTCCTCGCAGCCGGCCCGGCGCTCCGCGTACGCCCCGTCGCCGAGCGCGTGCTTGACCCGGGTGTCGACGACCAGGAGCGTGAGGCCCTGGGCGGCCAGGTCGAAGGGGACCTGGCGCAGGGTGAGGTCGCGGGTGTCCAGGTGCAGGGCGTGGCCCTCGGTGCAGCAGGCCGACGCCATCTGGTCCATGATCCCGCAGGGCACGCCGACGAAGTCGTTCTCGGCGCGGCGGCCGACGACGGCGAGCTCGGGTCCGCTCAGGCCGAGCTGGAAGAGGTCGTTCAGGGCGAGCGCGGTGACGGTCTCCAGGGCGGCGGAGGAGTACAGGCGCAGGATGCCGTCGGTGCGCGTCGAGACGGCGGAGCGGGCGGTGTGCGGGAGGGCGACCGGCATGACGAAGCCCTCGTCCGAGCTGGAGCGCAAGTCCGCGACCGCGGCCCGTCTCTTCGACATCCGGCGGATCATCGCCGGCCTGTTCGTGGTCTACGGAGTGATCGTCACCATCGCCGGGATCAGCCCGTCCGACGCCGACCTGAAGAAGGCGGAGGGCGTCCACATCAACCTGTGGACCGGCCTCGCCATGCTGGCGCTCGGCCTGTCCTTCCTGGTCTGGATGAAGCTCCGCCCGGCGCAGGCACCGGCCGCGCCGGAGGCGGAGCCGGGGGCGGAGCCGGGGTCCGACGCGGGCTGAGACGCCGTCGGCCGTGCACACCAGGGGCCCTGCGTCACCCGATCCGCCGGGGGGCGCAGGGCCCCCGCTCCGTACCGCCGTTGCCGCCGTTGCCGCCGCCGTGGTCCGCCGCCCGGTCCAGCAGTCCCGTACGGGCCGCGAGGGCGGCCGCCTCCAGCCGGGAGCCGACGCCCAGCTTCATCAGGACCCGCTGGACATGGGTACGGGCGGTGCTCGGCGCGATCCGCATCCCGGCCGCGATCAGCCGGGTGTCCTCGCCCTCGGCGACCCGGACCAGGACCTCCGCCTCGCGCGGGGTCAGTATCTGGAGCAGGCGGCGGCCCTCGTCGTCGGGCTGGGCCGCCGGGTTGAGCAGCTCGGCGAAGGCGCCGCGCAGCAGTTGCGGGGCGACCGCGCTCTCCCCCGCCCGCGCCTTCAGCATCGCCCGCTCCACGCCCTCGATGCGCTCGTCGTGGCGGACGTACCCCGCTGCCCCGGCCGCGAAGGCGGCGGCGATCCCGCGCGGGCTGGGCACCGGACCCAGCACCACCACCGCCACCTGCGGCCGCTGCTGGCCGATGCGCACGATCGGGTCGAAGACCCCCGGCGCGGCGGGCGACGCCGTACCGAAGAGGCAGACCTCCGGGGCCCTGCTGACCACCAGCTCCGCCGACCCGGACGTCGGGGCGGCCGCCGCGAGCACCCGGTGCCCGCGCAGCTTCAGCGCCGAGGCGAGCGCCTCGGCGAGCAGGCGGTGATCATCGACCACCATGAGCCGCACGCTCATCGATCAAGCCCCCAAGTGACCTGGTAAGCCCTGAATTCCGTCCCCCCGGACTCCTGCCCCGGCAAGGTACACGCTTGTTCGACGCCGTGTGCCCCTTACGGGGGAGGAGCCCCCCGAAATGCCGATCTCCGCGCCGTTCTAGACCACGTGAGTGGCAGAAAACGATCAGCCCTGCCGGTCGGTGATCGACTGGCAGGGCTGATCGGCAGCATCCGGCGCCCGGGAGAGCGTCGGTGTCACTCGGTGCGGAAACCCACCACCAGGTAGAGCTTCTCGTCGGCCTGGCTGTCGCGGCGCTCGCTGATCAGCTGCTTGGAGAGGTAGAAACGGCCCTCGCCGTAGAGGAGTTCGGAGTGGTCGATGGAGAACACGGTCTCCGCGTCCCGCACCGCCTCGTCGCTCGGGTTCTCCATCAGCAGCGTCTGCTCGAAGGTCTCCCCGTCGATGGAGACGATCTGGCCCCCCTTGTCGTACGGGGGCCGCTTGTACGCGATGACGCTGGTGCCGTCCATCCGGAGCGGGACCAGGCTGTAGCGGTCGCCCGCGTCGGCCCGGCCGCCGAGCAGCTTGCCGGTGGTCAGGTCGAAGGCGACGACCTCGTTGGTGTCGCCGTACTCGCTCGTCCCGTCGTGGTCCTCGGTCGGCAGGTAGAGCCGGTTGTTGCCGACGACCGCCGCCCGGCAGTTCTCCACGTCGGTGGAGCCGCAGCGCGCCGCGTACTTCTCCGCGTCGGCGGAGATCCGCACGATCAGCTTGCCGGTCGCCGCGTCGACCGAGAAGAAGTCGGAGATGCCGCTGCCGTCACCGGCGGTCTCGCCGACGTTGGCCGCGACGACCAGCGGCTTGGTGGAGACGATGGAGGCGTACTCGACGCCCGCGGGCATCCGGAACGAGGAGAGCGGTGCACCGGTGGCCGGGTTCAGCGCCTGGACGGTGAGCTGCGGGCTGTCGTACGAGCCGCACTTGCGCACCACGGCGAGGGCCTCGCCACCGGCGTACCCCATGTCGTAGCAGCGGTCGGCGTCGACCTTCGGCTTCCAGAGCTCGGCGCCGTCGTCCAGCTTGAAGGCCGCGCCGCCCGAGGTGCCGCCGGCGGCGACGGTGGTCCCGCTGAGCGTGACCTCGTCGAACTGGACGGGCCGGTCGCCGCCGGTGGCGGCGGTGACGGACTTGCTCCACAGCAGCTTGCCCGCGGCCAGGTCGACGACGCCGACCTGGTTGCACGCGGGGTACTTCCTCGCCTTGGTCGGCTTGCCCTCCTTGAAGAGGATCGCCGTCTTGAAGTCCTTGCTCATGTGGCGGGAGGCGCCGCAGACCTCGCCGGGCACCGCCACGGACCAGAGCTTGGTGCCCTTGTCCCGGTCGTGGGCGACGACCGCGTTGACGCCGGACTTCACGTACGCCTTGTCGGTGAGCCAGGAGCCCTTGACCGAGGTGACCTCGGCGACCTCCGGCTGCGGGAGCTGGAAGGCGACCTTGGACCGGGTGTTGCCGGGTGCCTTCTCGCTGCCGCCGGCCAGTCCGCCGCCCTCGCCGCCCTTACCCTCGCCGCCGCCGGTGGAGCCGGACGAGGACGCCTGGCCGCCCGTGTCGTCACCCTGGGTGGAGCTGTAGACGACGGCCGCGCCGATGATCAGCACCACGGCGACGGCCGCGGCGACGATGATCTGCATCTGGGTGCTGAACTTCTTGCCGCCGCCGGCCGGGGCGCCGGGCTGCGGAGCCCCGTACATCGGCTGGGTCGGGTAGCCGTAACCCTGCTGCGGCATCCCCGGCTGGCCCGGGTAGCCAGCCTGGCCCGGGGCTCCCTGCGGGTAGCCGTAGCCGGGCTGGGGGGTCTGCGGGTAGCCGTACCCGTTGGGCTGCGGGGCCGGCGGTGTCGGGTAGCCGCCCTGCGGTGCGCCGTAGCCACCGGGGGGCGGGGGCGTCGGGGAGCCGTAACCACCGGCGGGCGGGGGCTGCTTGGCGAAGGGGTCCGCGGGCGGGGTCGGCGCGCCGAACCCGCCGGGGGGCGGGTCCTGCGGGGCGCCGAACCCGCCGGCGGGCGGGGCGGCCGGCGGCTGGTTCGGCGGACCGGCGGGGGGGCCGGCCGGGGGCTGGTTGGGCGGCTGGTTCGGGGGCTCGTTGGGTGGCTGCTGCGGCGGCTGGGTCATCGCGTACGTACCTCGGGAGATGGGTGGTGGGGGCGGGGGCGCGTCCGGCCGGGAAGGGCCGGACGCCTGCGGACGCCGTCGTGAGCGGTCACTTGCTGAACACCAGGGCCGTCGCCTGCTCCATCTCCTCCTCGTCGCGGCCACTGACGCGCTGGGTGAGGACGTAGGAGCGGCCGCCCTGGTACAGGGGCCGGGCACCGAAGAGGCCGTTCTCGATCCGGTTGGTCCCCTCCGGGTGCTGGAGCAGGACGCTGGTGGCGCCGCCGGTCGGCGGGAGCGTGAGGATGGCGCCGGCCTTGTCGTACCGCGGCTCCAGGTAGAGCAGCACCTTGCCGCCCTCCATCCCGATCGGGCGCAGGGTGCGCTCGGCCGGGGCGGGCGCCGTCCACTTGGGCTTTCCGGTGTTCAGGTCGAAGGCGACGACCTTGTTCGTCCGCGCGGAGCCGGTGTCGGGCTTGGTGGCCATGTAGAAGGTGTCGGCGTCGGCGGCGACACCGGTGCACCCTTCGAGTTTCTGGCCGAAGATGGCGAACGAGCCACCGCAGTTGGCGACGACCTCATCGCCCTTGGCGGGGCTCAGCTGGGAACGGAGCTTGCCGTTCCCGGTGAACGCGGCGACCGACCCCTGCTTCTTCTTGGCGTTCTCCAGCGAGACCACGAGCGGGCTCGCCGAGTAGACCTTCTTGATCTCCCAGCCGCGCGGCGGCCGATAGGTCCACTTGGCCTTGCCGCTGACCGGGTCCAGCTCCTGCAGCTGGTGCTGCGGGTTCTCGACGTCGTCGTTGCGGCAGTTGGCGGCGGCGATCAGCTTCGGGCCGCCGGCGAAGGCGAAGGTCTTGCAGTTGCCCGCCGGGGTGCCGAACAGCTCCTTGCCGTCGCTGACCCGGTACGCGCTGGAGTAGCTGGTCCGCCCGGCGGTGACCGTGTCCCCGCTGATGGCGAGCCCGATGTCGGACATCAGGTCCCAGGTGCCGTTCTTCTTGACCGGCGCCTTCCAGCCGGCCTTGCCGGTGTTGAGGTCGATCATCTGGAGCACGGAGCAGGTGGACCGGTCCGTGGTGCCGCTCTCGATGCCGATGACGATCTTGCCGTCGGGGGTGGCCGTGTCGGGGGTGGCGCAGACATCGGCGGGGAGCGCCACGGACCACTTCTTCTTGCCGTCGGCGACCGCGTAGCCGGAGATCCCGCGGTACATGGCCCGGACGATCGTGTCGCCGACGAACCAGGGGCCCTGGATCTCGGCGCCGTTGCGCGGGAGGTCGACGTCGTTCTTCTGGAGCCAGGCGACCTTGGCCTCCCCCGGCTTGCGGCCGGCGTTGAGGTCGTCCTCCGACTCCCGGCCGCCGCCGGTGCCGTCGCCCTCGTCGACCGTCGGGGACTCGCTGGGCTTCCCGGACGCCTTGGGGTCCTCGCCGGCGCCGGCGACCGGCTTCTTGGGGTCGTCGCCGCTGTCGCTCACCACGTACCAGGCGCCCGCGCCGACGAGCAGGACGACGGCGACGGCCGCCGCGGCGAGGATGCCGGTCCTGCCCTTGAAGGGGCCGCCACTGCCGCCGGGACCGCCCGGGGCGGGGACGCCGGGGTACTGCTGCTGCGGGTAGCCGTGACCGGCCTGCGTGGGCAGGCCGTACGGGCCGGAGGCGGCCTGCTGGCCGTAGGGGCCGGGGTGCTGGCCGTAGGGGCCGGGAGGCTGCTGCCCGTACGGGCCGGAGGGCTGCTGCCCGTACGGACCGGAGGGCTGCTGGCCGTACGGGCCGGAGGGCTGTTGCCCGTACGGGCCGGGGGCCTGCCCGGCCCCGGGCTGACCGGCCGGTGCCTGCGGCGGCTGGGGTGGAGCCTGCGGCGGCTGGGGCGGGGCCGGCGGCTGGTCCTGCGGCGGCTGAGGAGTTCCCGGCGGCGGCTCCTGCGGAGCCCCGAAGCCCCCCTGCGGCGGTTGCTGGCTGGGCGGCTGGCTCATCAGCACGTCCCCCTTCGTGCGGGCCGGTGCCCGATCCGGTCTCCCCCGCGATTCCGGGAGGATTCGATTTCCCCGGAAAGGAGCGGATCGGGCATGGCTTGCGCGGTGTTGCGACAGTCGAGCGGGGCTTCTTTGTACCACCCGTCGGCCATCGAACACCGGATCGGTCCGCCCCCTGTTCCCAAGGGAGAACCGCGTTGTGATGCCCTCGTTACGACCGCCCGGAGGTGACGGTCAGTCACCGAAGGCGAGCATCGCCACGATGGCCTTCTCCTGCTTGTCGTCGCCCCCGCTGATGTACGGCTGCAGGAGCACCACCCGTCCGCCGGAGTAGCTGACCACCGCTTCGCGGAAGGGCTTCTCGACCGTGCTCGCCGAGTCGGGGTGGCGCAGGACCGGCTGCAGAGCGCCGCCGGTGGGCGGGAGGGCGTAGACGCCGCCGCCCAGGCGGGAGCCGTAGGCCCCCGACGCGTTCGCGTACATCAGCACCTTGCCGCCCTCGACCCGCAGGGGCAGCAGCTTCTGCTGGGCGGGGGCGGCGACCTTCCACCGGGACTTGCCCGTGGCGGTGTCGAAGGCCACGACGGTGTTGGCGGCGTCGAGGTCGCCGCCCTCGGCGGGCGCGGTGGCCAGGTAGACCGACTTCGCGTCGGCGGCGACACCCAGGCAGCTGTCGAGGGTCGGGTTCTCGGGGCGCAGCTCCTGGCCGCAGCGGGGCGCGTAGTTCTCCCCCTTGTCGCCGATCAGCTGGGAGCGGTAGGTGCCGTCGTCGTTGAGCACGACGATCGCCCACCGCTCGGTCCCCTTGCGGAGGGAGAGCACCGGCGGGTCGGTCGAGTAGAACTGGTCGACCGTGAAGCCCTTCTTGACCGGGTAGGCCCACAACTCCTTGCCGGTGGCCGGGTCGATGCGCCGTACGTGCTGGACGGCGTGGTCGTCCGCGGCGGTCTGGCAGCTGGTGGCGGCGAGGGGTACGGCGCCGCTGGCGAAGCCGTACGGCTGGCAGTTGCCCGGCAGCTTGCCCCAGAGGTGCTTGCCGTCGCTGATCCGGTAGGCGTCGGTGCGGCCGGTCCGGCCGACCGTCACGACGTCACCGTTGACGGCCATGGCGAGCTCCGAGAGCAGGTCCCAGGGGCCGCTCCGCTTGAACTGGGCGCTCCAGCCCGCCTTACCGGTCCTGAGGTCGACCATCTGGAGCCGGTCGCACTGCGCCGCGTCCGAGGTGTCGCTCTGCAGCGCGAGGACGATCTTCCCGTCCGTCGTGGGCCGGGAGGGCGCCGAGCAGACGTTGGTCCTGACGGTGAGGCTCCACCGCTGGGTCCCGTCGGCGGCGGAGTAGCCCGACACCGTGCGGTGCAGGCCCTTGGCCACGATGTCCCCGGCGAACCAGGGGCCGTACTGCGTGCCCCCCTTCCCGGGCAGGTCCACGTCGTTCTCCTGCACCCAGAGGACTTTGTTCTCGCCGTCCTTGCGTGCGGCGTTGAGTTCGGCGGGCTTCGGGGCGGGGGTCATGGTCCGGCCCGGCGGGGCGTCGTCGGGCTGTTTCGGAGCGGCGCTCCCGCTCTTCTCGGCGGCGGGCCTGGCGGCGTCGTCGCCGCCGTCGCCGGTGGCGTACCAGAGCCCGGCGCCGATGACGAGGACGCCGGCGAGCACAGCGGCGACGAGGGAGGCGGTACGCCCCCGGGACCTGCGCCCGCCACCGGGGCTTGCGGGTCCTGCGGGGCCACCGGTTCCTGCGGGGCCACCGGTTCCTGCGGGGCCACCGGTTCCTGCGGGGCCACCTGGTTGGGGATAGCCGTAGCCGTACGGGGAGTTCGGCGCGGGCTGCCCGTAGGGCGCGGCGGGCGGCGACCCGTACACGCCGGGCTGCGGCTCGAACGGTGCGCCGAAGACGCCGGGGTCCGCCCGGCCCTCTCGGTGCGGTGGCTGACCCGGCGGGCTGGGCGGCTGCGACATCGGTACGTGTCCCCCTCGTACGGTCGTACATCCCGTTCCGCAGGGTTCATGTCAGCCCCGGGCGGGGTTTCTTTGTACCACCCGCCCCACCAGCCCCATCGCGCCGGGCTGGCCCCTCGTCAGGCACCCGTGCCGACAAGCTCTCAGGCGTCCTCGGCCAGCTCCAGCCAGCGCATCTCCAGCTCGTCCCGCTCGGTGACGAGTTCGCGGAGTTCGGCGTCGAGCTTCGCGACCTTCTCGAAGTCGGTGGCGTTGTCCGCGATCTGCTTGTGCAGTGCGGTCTCCCGGGTCGAGAGCTTGTCGAGCTGCCGCTCGACCTTCTGGAGTTCCTTCTTCGCGGCGCGGGCCTCCTGGGCGGAGACGGCCGGTGCCGCCGGAGCGGAGGTGCCCCGTGCGGGGGCGGGGGCGGCGGAGGGGGTGACGGCCTCCTCCATCCGCTGCCTGCGCTCCAGGTACTCGTCGATACCGCGCGGCAGCATCCGCAGGGCGCGGTCGCCGAGGAGGGCCATCACGCGGTCGGTGGTGCGCTCGATGAAGAACCGGTCGTGGGAGATCACGATCATCGATCCGGGCCAGCTGTCGAGGAGGTCCTCCAGCTGGGTGAGGGTCTCGATGTCGAGGTCGTTGGTCGGCTCGTCGAGGAAGAGGACGTTCGGCTCGTCCATCAGCAGCCGCAGGATCTGGAGCCGGCGGCGCTCACCGCCGGAGAGGTCGCCGACGGGCGTCCACTGCTTCTCCTTGGTGAAGCCGAACTGCTCGCAGAGCTGGCCCGCCGTCATCTCCCGGCCCTTGCCGAGGTCGACCCGGTCGCGGACCTGCTGGACGGCCTCCAGGACCCGCAGGTTCGGGTTGAGCTCGGAGACCTCCTGGGACAGGTAGGCGAGCTTGACGGTCTTGCCGACGACGACCTTCCCGGCGGCGGGCTGCTCGTCGCCCTGTGTCCGGGCGGCCTCGGCCAGGGCGCGCAGCAGCGAGGTCTTGCCCGCGCCGTTGACCCCGACCAGGCCGACGCGGTCGCCGGGGCCGAGCTGCCAGGTGAGGTGGGTGAGCAGGGTCTTGGGCCCGGCCTGGACGGTCACGTCCTCCAGGTCGAAGACGGTCTTGCCGAGGCGGGCGTTGGCGAACTTCATCAGCTCGCTGGTGTCGCGCGGGGGCGGCACGTCGGCGATGAGCTCGTTGGCGGCCTCGATGCGGTAGCGCGGCTTGGAGGTGCGGGCGGGGGCGCCGCGGCGCAGCCAGGCCAGCTCCTTGCGCATCAGGTTCTGCCGCTTGGACTCCTCGGTCGCGGCGATCCGCTCGCGCTCGGCGCGGGCGAAGACGTAGTCGCTGTAGCCGCCCTCGTACTCGTGGACGGTGCCGCGCTGGACGTCCCACATGCGGGTGCAGACCTGGTCCAGGAACCACCGGTCGTGGGTGACGCAGACGAGGGCCGAGCGCCGGGTGCGCAGATGGCCGGCCAGCCAGGAGATGCCCTCGACGTCGAGGTGGTTGGTGGGCTCGTCGAGGACGATCAGGTCCTGCTCGTCGATGAGGAGCTTCGCCAGGGCGATACGGCGGCGCTCGCCGCCGGAGAGCGGGGCGATGACGGTGTCGAGCCCGTGCTCGAAACCGGGGAGGGCGAGGCCTCCGAAGAGGCCGGTGAGCACGTCCCTGATCTTGGCGCTGCCCGCCCACTCGTGGTCGGCGAGATCGCCGATGACCTCCTGGCGGATGGTCTTCTTCGGGTCCAGGGAGTCGTGCTGGGTCAGCACACCGAGGCGCAGCCCGCCGTTGTGGGTGACGCGTCCGGTGTCCGCGTCCTCCAGCTTGGCGAGCATCCGGATGAGGGTCGTCTTGCCGTCGCCGTTGCGGCCCACGACACCGATCCGGTCGCCCTCGGACACCCCGAGGGATACACCGTCGAGCAGGGCACGGGTGCCGTACACCTTGCTGACCTGCTCGACATTGACCAGATTGACGGCCATTTCACTCCTGCCCAGGGGGTTGATCGACCTTCCCAGGGTACGGCGCTGCGGAGGGGGGTCGGTGGCACGCCCGTCGGCTGCTGCTTCGATCGACCGCTGGGAGAGCGGCGGCGGCACGGTACAGGGGCTCGCGGAGTGAGGTTCGTGTGGGACCAGTCGTCGTGGGACGACCACGTCTGGTGGCAGAACCAGGATCGCAAGATCCTCAAGAGGATCAACACCCTGCTCCAGGACATCGCCCGGAACGGGAACGAGGGGATGGGCAAACCGGAACCCCTGAAGCACGGCTTCCCGGGGTACTGGACGCGCCGCATCACCGGCGAGCACCGCCTCATCTGCAAGGGGGCCGACGACGGGGTCCGCATCGCCGCCTGCCGCTACCACTACGGCCGCTGACCCCTGCGCGCGTCGGCCCCCCTCCCCGCCCGCTCCACCAGCAGCCAGCCGCACAGGATCATCGCAACGGCGGCCGGGGCAGTGACCGGGACCGCGACGAGCAGGGCCGTGCGGCCATCCAGCAGGCCGGCCAGTCCGACCATGGACAGGCCCAGCACGCCGAGCAGGCAGAGCGCGGCGCCGAGCGCGGCCGGCCAGGCGGGGCCCGTACCCGGAACGACCGGGGCGGCAGCCGCCGGGCGTTCGAAGGTGCGGAAGGCGGCGACCAGGGCGGCGGTGAGCGCGGCCGCGGCGGCGAGCCGCAGCGGGGTCTGGGCCCACCAGGCGGCGGTGGCGGGTTCGGGGAGCGGGAGGTCGAGGGCGAGCATCGCCCCGTACACCCCGAGCATCGCCGTGAGGTGCCAGAGGAACGCGGTCATCGCCACCCCGTTGGCGGCCACCACCGGGCGCCAGGTGCGGGGGCGGGCCAGCAGGCGGGCGGCGGGGGCGCGGAGCAGTTCGACCGCGCCGACCAGCCAGAGGCCGTGGCAGAGCAGGGCGAGGTGGGCGGGGCCATGTTGCTGACCTTCTCGCCGGGCATCCCGACCATGGACAGCGGGTAGGGCCCGAACGCCACCAGGGCCCCGGCGGTGATCAGGCCGCCGGCGGCGAGCAGGGCGGGGCGGCGCAGGGCGAGGAGGCCGGGCCCGGCTCCGAGGCGGCCGTCGGCGCGTGGGTGCTCTCCGAGATCCCGGTCGTCGCCGCCAGCTCGGCGAGGGTGATCCCGCGTTCGCGGCGCAGCGCACGCAGCCGGGGGCCCACGGCGTCGAGCACGCCGTCCGTCTCCCCGGCGGCGCCGTCGCGGCCCCCGTCACCGTCCCGGTCGCGGTCCATCCCGCCATCTTGCCAGAAGGGCAAGATCCCGTGCGGGTGGTGGCGGGCCTGGCAAGACTGAAGGCGCGTCACGGCAAACAGGAGTTCCGACCGCCCCGACCGCCTCGACCGCCCCGACCGCCCCGACCGCCCCGACCGAAGGAGCACCGCCCCGATGAACACGACCGACGCGACCGACGCCCGCACGTCCTGGGACGGCGTCTACGCCGCCCGGCCCGCCGCCACCGACCCGCGGCCGAACGTCCGGCTCACCGAGACCGTCGCGGACCTGCCGCCCGGCGACGCGCTGGACCTGGGCTGCGGCGAGGGCGGCGACACGCTGTGGCTCGCCCGCCAGGGATGGCGCGTCACCGCCGTCGACCTCTCGGCCGTGGCGGTCGAGCGGCTCACCGGCCTGGCCCGCTCGCACGGCCTGGGCGACCGGGTCACCGCCGAGCAGCATGACCTGGGTGCGTCCTTCCCGGAAGGACCGGAAGGGCCGGAAGGGCCGGAAGGGCCGGAAGGGCCGCGAGACTCGAAGAACCCGCGAGACCCGCAGGGCCCGAAAGACCCGCAGGAGTTGAAGGGCCCGCTGGGCCGCGTAGGCGCGTTCGACCTGGTCACCGCCCACTACCTGCACACCGCTTTCCCCCTGGACCGGGCGGCCGTCCTGCGCCGGGCCGCCCACGCCCTGCGTCCGGGCGGTCTGCTGCTGGTCGTCGACCACGGCTCGACCGCGCCGTGGTCGTGGAACCAGGACCCGGAGGTCCACCACCCGAGCCCGCGCGAGGTCGCGGAGGCCATCGCCCTGGACCCGGCCGCCTGGACGGTCGAACGGGCCGACGCGCTCCGCCGGAGGGCGACCGGGCCGGACGGCAGCACCGCCGAGGTCACCGACCACGTGCTCCTCATCCGACGCACCGCCTGACGCCGGTGCCGACCGCTCGCCTCGAAGGAGACCCGCCATGGCCACCCATGACCGACGCCGTGACACCCCGCCGCCCCGGACCGGCGGCGGCGAGGCCGAGACCCTGCGCGGCTTCCTCGACTACCTGCGGGCCTCGGTCGCCGCGAAGGTCGGCGGCGCCCCGGAGCCGGCGGTCCGGACGGCTCAGGTGGCTTCGGGTACGAACCTGCTCGGCCTGCTCCACCACCTGACGTGCGTCGAGCGCGCGATGTTCCTCGGGGACCGCGTCACCGACTGGCGGGCGACGTTCTCGGCCCCGCCGACGGACGGCGTGGCCGAGGTCGTCGCCCGCTACCGTACGGCGGTCGAGCGCGCGAACGCCGTCCTCGACGGGTGCACGGATCCGGCCGCACCGGTCCCTCGGCCGCGACCGGGGAGGCCCGCGCCCAGCGTCCGGTGGGCGCTCATCCACATGATCGAGGAGACCGGGCGCCACGCCGGGCACGCGGACATCCTCCGCCAACTGATCGACGGCACGACCGGCCGCTGACCGGCTCTGTCACCGGCTCACGCCCTCCCGACGCGCGCCCCCGGCGCCGGGGCCGACGCCACCCGTGCGTTCCGGCAGGTCCCCGACGCCAGCAGCGCGTCGGCCACCTTGCGGGCCATCGACGCGTCCTCCACCAGGAACGCCGTCGTCGGCCCGGACCCGGAGACCAGGGCGGCCAGCGCCCCCGCCTGCGTGCCCGCGGCCAGGGTGTCGGCGAGGGAGGGGCGCAGGGAGAGCGCGGCGGGCTGGAGGTCGTTGCTCAGGGCGGCCGCGAGTGCGCCGGAGTCGCCGGAGCGCAGGGCGGCCAGCAGCGCGGCCGAGGCGGCGGGTTCGGGGACCTCCGCCTCGGCCGTGAGCCGGTCGAACTCCCCGTACACGGCGGGTGTGGACAGCCCCCCGTCCGCCACCGCGAAGACCCAGTGGAACTCCCCGCCGACCTCGATCGGGGTCAGCTTCTCGCCGCGTCCGGTGCCGAGCGCGGCCCCGCCGACCAGGCTGAAGGGCACATCGCTGCCCAGCTCGGCGCAGATGGCCAGGAGTTCGTCGCGGCTCGCGCCGGTCCCCCACAGCGCGTCGCAGGCGACCAGGGCGGCGGCCCCGTCGGCGCTGCCGCCCGCCATGCCGCCCGCGACGGGGATGTCCTTGGCGATGTGGAGGTGGACGGCGGGGGTGACGCCGTACCGCTCGGCCAGCGCGAGGGCGGCCCGGGCGGCGAGGTTGGTGGCGTCCAGCGGGACCTGGGCGGCGTCCGGGCCGGAGCAGGTGATGCGCAGCTCGTCGGCGGGGGTGGCGGTGACCTCGTCGTACAGGCCGACGGCGAGGAAGACGTTGGCCAGGTCGTGGAAGCCGTCGGGGCGGGCGGCGCCCACGGCGAGCTGGACGTTGACCTTGGCGGGGACGCGGACGGTGACACCCGTACTCACAGGGACACCTCCGGCCTGTTCTCCGCGATCGCCGCGAACTCCTCCACCGTCAGCGCCTCGCCGCGCGCCTGCGGCGAGATGCCGGCGGCGACCAGCGCGGCCTCGGCGGCGGGCGCGGAGCCGGCCCAGCCGGACAGGGCCGCGCGCAGCGTCTTGCGGCGCTGGGCGAAGGCCGCGTCCACGACCGCGAAGACCTCGGCGCGGGAGGCGGTGGTGGCGATGGGCTCGGTGCGCCGGACGAGCGAGACGAGCCCGGAGTCGACGTTCGGGGCGGGCCAGAAGACCGTACGGCCGATGGACCCGGCGCGCTTGACCTCCGCGTACCAGTTGGCCTTCACCGAGGGCACGCCGTAGACCTTGTTGCCGGGGCGGGCGGCCAGCCGGTCGGCCACCTCCGCCTGGACCATGACGAGGGTCCGCTCGATGCTGGGGAAGCGCTCCAGCATGGTGAGCAGGACGGGCACGGCCACGTTGTACGGGAGGTTGGCGACGAGCGCGGTGGGCGCGGGGCCCGGCAGTTCGGTGACCAGCATCGCGTCGGAGTGGACCAGGGCGAAGCGGTCGGCGCGCTCCGGCATCCGGGCCTGGACCGTGGCGGGCAGGGCCGCCGCGAGCACGTCGTCGATCTCGACCGCGACCACCCGGTCCGCCGCCTCCAGCAGCGCCAGGGTCAGCGAGCCGAGCCCGGGGCCGACCTCGACGACCACGTCGTCCGGGCGGACCTCGGCCGTGCGCACGATACGGCGGACGGTGTTGGCGTCGATGACGAAGTTCTGACCGCGCTGCTTGGTGGGGCGTACGCCCAGCTTCGCTGCCAGGTCGCGGATGTCTGCGGGGCCCAGGAGGGCGTCGGGCTCTGTGCTGCTCACCCGGTAAGCCTACGGCCGCAGTGCGGCCACGGACTCGTCCCCCGCTGCACGTAGAGCTTCCTGGCCCGGTACGTCTGCTCGGCGGCGGGTGCGTCCTGGGGCCGTCCGCTCCCGCCGAGGGACTGCCAGGTCTGCGTGTCGAACTGGTACAGCCCGCCGTACGTCCCGCTCGGGTCCACCGCCCCCGCCCGCCCGCCGGACTCGCAGGCGGCGAGCGCGGACCAGTTCAGCCCGTCCGCCCCGGCGACCGAGGCGGGCCGCTGCCGGGTACCGGTGCGCACGACGCGGCTGACCGGCTGGTGGACCAGCTCCTCGGCGGTCCTGCGGGGCTTCTGCCGAACCCCGTTGACGGTCCGCACGGCGTACGTGACCCGGCGCACACCGTTGCGGCCCGCCCGCTCCACCACCTCGGTGCCCCGGAACAGCTCGGGGTCCTCGCTGCGTTCGACGGCGTACGGGATCGGCTCCTCACGCACCTCGCGGGTGTCGGTGATCCGCATGACGGAGACCGTCTGGCCGTCGCGCGGGAAGCTGCCGGGGTCCACGGAGGTGGTGTCGTGGCCGTGCAGGGTGATGCCGGCCTCGGCGAGGGCCTCGCGGACGGTGGCGGTGTTGGTGCGCAGGGTGCGTTCCTGGCCGTCCGCCATGAAGGTCACGGTGCGTTCGGTGCGGACGGTGAGGGTCAGGCCGGTGCGGGCGATCCGGGCGGACCGGGACGCGGAGAGGTACGCGCCCTCGGCGCGGACCCCGAACGCGCGCAGGGCGTCCTCCACCGTGTCGGCGGTCGTCCACACCCGGCGGTGGTGGCCGTCGAGGGTGAGGTCGAGGGGGCGGCCGTAGCGGACGACGACCTCGTCGCCGTGATCGAGTGCGGTGCCGGGGGCCGGGGAGATGTGGTCGTGCGCGCCGACGCGGACGCCCTGGTCCGCCAGCAGCTCGGTGACGTCGTCGGCGAAGGTGTGCAGGGTGCGGGGGGTGCCGTCGACGTCCAGCCGGACCGCTTTGTCGTGGGCGACGAACGCGGTGGTGCCGCCGGCCAGGAAGGCGACGACGAGGGCCTGCGGGACGAGGCGCCGCAGGGTGTCGGGGTTTCCCGCGAACGGCCCCGCGAACGGGTTCCTCGCGAACGTACGGCGGCGCCTGGCGGCCCGCCGGGCGTCGGCGCGGGTGGGGCCCTGCCGGGGCACCCCGGTCGGCGGCCCGGCGAGCGGGGTGTCGACGACGGTCGGGGCGTGGGTGGCGGGGCCCGCGATGAACACCCCGTCGGCCACGGTCAGCTGCTCGTGGAACGCGCCGGGGGAGGCCGCCGGCACCGGGGCGGGCGGCGGTGGCGCCAGTGCCGTACGCCGTCCGCCGCGCGCCGCCCGGTGACTGCCCTGCGAAGTACTCACGCCGCTCCCGAAGATCCGCCCACCGCCACCCCGTCGTGCGCGGGGACGATAGCGGAGCTCCGGTGACTCTCCAAAGCGACACGGCTACCCGGAGTGTCCGGGCGGGTCCGGCCGGGGGTCAGAAGTCGAACGCCCGTGCCGTGTTGTCGTGGATCGCGGCGGCCAGCGTGTCCTCGTCCAGCCCCTTGACCTCGGCCATCGCGCGCAGGGTGACCGGAATGAGATACGGGGCATTGGGCCGTCCGCGGTACGGGGCGGGGGTCAGGAAAGGCGCGTCCGTCTCGACGAGGACCAGCTCCGTGGGGGCGACGGCGAGCGCGTCGCGCAGCGGCTGGGCGTTCTTGAAGGTCATGTTGCCGGCGAAGGACATGAAGTACCCGGCCCGTGCGCAGATCCGGGCCATGTCGGCGTCGCCGGAGTAGCAGTGGAACACGGTCCGCTCGGGCGCGCCCGTCTCGCGCAGGACCCGCAGGACGTCCGCGTGCGCGTCGCGGTCGTGGATGACCAGGGCCTTGCCGTGCCGCTTGGCGATCTCGATGTGGGCCCGGAAGGACTCCTCCTGGGCGGCGATGCCCTCGGGGCCCGTACGGAAGAAGTCCAGACCCGTCTCCCCGACCCCGCGTACGTGGTCGAGGGCGGCCAGCGCGTCGATCTCCGCCAGCGCCTCGTCCAGCGCGGCCTTCCCGCCGGGCTCCCGGGCCCGCTGCCGCGCGGTGCCGTCGGTGCCCTCGACGTACCCGTGGACGATGCGCGGGGCCTCGTTGGGGTGCAGGGCGACCGAGGCGTGGACGGCCGGGTGGGCGGCCGCGGTCTCGGCGGCCCAGCGGGAGCCGGCCACGTCGCAGCCCACCTGGACCACGGTCGTCACGTTCACCGCGGCGGCCCGGGCGAGGGCCTCCTCGACGGTGGCGTCCTGCATGTCCAGGTGGGTGTGGGAGTCGGCGACCGGGACCCGGAGGGGCTCGGGCAGCGGCGGGGCTTCGGTACGGCTCATGCGGACGACTCTACGAGGGCCCGGTTCACCGGCGTACGGGACCGGGTCCCTCACCCGGGGGAGGCGATCGGCGGACGGGTCACCTGCGGTGGAACAGGTCCGACAGCCGCCAGTGGCGCTCCGACGCGGCGGTGGCCCCGACGGGCTCGGCCGGCTTCGCCGCCGGGGTGGGGCCCGGCCGGCGCTGGAGCAGCTGCTGGACACCGGCCACCCGCCCGGCCCGCATGATCCGCACCACGTGACCGCCGCAGTTCGCGCAGGTGGGCGTGGAGAGCGGGGACGGAACGCGCTCACCGTCGGCCAGGTAGACGACGAACTCGTGGCCGTGGATGTCCACGTGGTGCTCTATCTCGTACGACTGCTCCCAGCCGTATCCGCACTTCATGCAGGCGAAGGCATACGCCTCGTGGACGGTGGTCGCTGCGATCTCGCTCATACCCGCTCCTCTTGTCCGCCGGTCAGGCACTCCGGGGACGGCCGGCCCGTCCGAGGGTTTCGAACAGGTGGCCCGTCCCTTCCAGTGGACACCCGCGCAGGGGTGGACGCACCAGCTCAGAGCCGGTATTGGTGCGTTCTTGGCCTCCTTTTGCCGCCCTTTGCCGCCGCATGGCCCAGGACAGGGCAGCCCATGACCGGGAGAGCAGACGGCCGGTGACCGCCGGATCACCGAGCGCCCCCGAGTGCGCCCCACGCCCGTCGTGAATGCGCCCGCGCACCACCCCCGCGCGACCCCCCTCGATTCCCCGAATTCCCGGCCCTTTTTCACCCGCTTGCCGCGTGAATTCATCATTCAATTGAATTCCTCATCACCATGGATGTCCACGCCCAATTTGCGGCGCTCCCGTTTTCCGCTTTCACTCGGAACGTACGTAAACCGTGACTTGGTTCGTACGACAACCGGTACATCAACCCGATTCCCACAGGATGGGGAGCACCCATGTACACCACGGACACCACTGCTACCGACATCGAGCTCGACCTCGACGCGGCGCTCAACCCGGGCGAGGCCGAGGGCTTCTACCGCGACTCCCGCGAGTGCGCCTCCCTCGCGCTCATCGCCGGCGGCGGCGCCCTGCTGCTGTCGCCTCCGACCCCGCGCCCGAAGAAGGGCTGAACGTCGGAACATGGACCAGACACATGCTTCGTCCCCGCTAGCGGGTGCCGTGCATGACCTGGCAACAGAGGTGGCCCTCGCTCTTCGGAGCGGGGACCACCTCGCCACGGTGTGCGGCGCGGCTGGAATCGACGAGGAGAACCGGACCGGAATCGCCGCCGCGCGGGTCATCGGCGCCGATCTGTTGCTGCCGAGTGTTCTGTACGGGCGTCATCCGCATCCCGGGGATGTCGCCGTGCTCGACCGGGCGGTACGGGAGTTCCCGCCCAAGCCGGACGCTCCGGCCGCGACGGCCTGGAGCCACTGGCACATGATCTCCACGCTCCAGCGGATCGCGCGGCCGGCCCCGGGCGCGACGGGCGCGACGGGCGCGGGCGGGACGGCCGGCCCGACTGAGGCGACCGGTGCGACCGGCACGACCGGCGACCACGAGGAGCCCGACGCCGCCTGGCTGGAGAGGGCGCCCTGGCAGTCCTTCACCTACCAGCTCTCGGTGCTCGCCCCCCTCGCCGTACCGGCGGCCCCCTCGGCGGTGCAGCGGGCCGCGGCGATGCGGGCGGTCGACCTCTCGCGCGGCTTCGTCCGTGCGGTGCGGCGGCGCGACTGGCTCCAGGCGGCCGGCGCGGGCCGCTGGCTCGCGGCGATCGGCGGCGAACCGGCGACCCTGGGCCTGGAACGCGGCCTGGACTTCGTCGAGCTGATGGGCGGTCACGACCCCCGCGTCACCCTGCACGTGCGGGCGGCCCGGCTGATGGCCGAGGCGAGGGCGCGATGACGGCGACCACGACGCAGGACCCCCCGGAGCACGCGTCCCCCGGCGCCGCACTCGCCGTCCTGCCACACGTCCTGCGCGGGGCCCTCGCCTGGACCGACGCGCACCGGGCTGGGTTCGCGCTCCCCGATGACGTCCTGGAACCCCACATCCAGGTCAACGCCACGCTCAAACCCCTCGGCGAACTGGCCCAGCTCTGCTCCACGGTCCGCGCCGCCACCGCCCCCGGCACCCCGGAACACGAGGTGGCCGGGGACCTCGTCACGTACGCCTGGGAGCGGGTGGAGGCGGGCGGACTGCTCCTGGAACTGCTGCGCAACGAGCCGTTCGCCGCCTATCCGTACGAGATCTACGCCGCCTTCGCCGGGTACGGGCTGCGCCACGAGGGGTTCGAGGCCCTGGCCCGCCCGCTCACCGGCACCCGCTCCTGGGCCCACACCGAGCAGCAGGCCAACCGGCAGCTCGGCCTGATCAACTCCGAGCGGCGGGTGGGGGTGGTGAGCCACACGGACGCCGGTGCGGTCCTGTCCCGGACCTGGCTGGGCGGCCTCTCGGAGCCGTGGACGTTCGAGGGCCCGTCCGGCTACGCGCTGACCCACACGGTCTTCCACCTCACCGACTGGGGCCGGCTGCCCGACCGGGTGCCGGAGAGGACGGACGCGTACCTGCGGACCTGGCTGCCCGCGTGGGCCGACGGCTGTGTGGAGAGCGGCCAGTGGGACCTGACGGGCGAACTGCTGGCGGTGGCCGCCTCGCTGCCGGGCCCGGCGCCCGTGGAGCTGCTGGACGCGGTCTGGCCGGTGCTCGCCGACGTCCAGCACGGCAGTGGCTGCGTACCGGAGACAGGCGTGCCGGTGCGGGAGGCCGAGCCCGGCGGACCGGTTCAGGACGCCGCGTCGCGGGACCCCGCGCCGTCGGACCCGTACCCCTTCATCGACTGCTACCACTCCACGCTCGTCACGGCCTTCGCGGCGGCCCTGTCCCTGAGGTCGCTGCGGTCGCCTGGGTCGCCGCGGCGGACGGACGAGGCCGTGCCCGGCCGGGAAAGGCGCACCGCATGAGCAGCGGCATCCAGCAGATCCACGACGTCGGGGCGAAGGCCCTGGGCTGGCTGTACGAGCACCGGCAGGGGTTCCGGCTGGAGGCCGACCCGGCCCCGGAGGCGGGGATGCTGGACCGGTTCAAGCCGCTGGGCGAGCTGGCGCTGATCTGCAAGGTCATCTTCCGCGAGGGGGTGGCCGGCTCGCAGCAGTCCGCGCTCGCCCACAAGTTGCTGGACCACGCCTGGCACGAGCTGCTGGGCTCCGGGGCCCGGCTGCTGGAGGGCCAGCGGCGCGAGCCGCTCTCGCCGGTGCCGCTGGAGGTCTACGTACCGTTCCGGGAGCTCGGTTTCCGGCAGCCCGGCCTGGAGTCCGCGATCCGGCTCAACCACCGGCTGGCCAGCTGGGGTGCGCTGGAGGTGCTGCCGGTGCGGCGGCTGGGGCTGAGTGCGATCGAGCGACGGTTCGGGGTGGAGCCGAGCGTCCCGGAGACAGCCGCGCTGGCGCACACCTGGCTGGCGCGGCGGCCCGAGCCGTGGACGGCCGAGGGCCATATCGGCTACGACGTCACGCACACGGTCTTCCACCTCACCGACTGGGGCGAGAAGCCGGCCGGGCTCCCCGCCGACCTCGCGGAGTACCTGGCGCTGTGGCTGCCGGTCTGGCTGGACGACTGGCTCGACCTGAAGCGCTGGGACCTGCTGGGCGAGCTGCTGGTGGTCGACGCGTGCCTGCCCGAACCGACGCTGGACGCGGCGGCCTGGCAGGGGTTCGCGCAGGCCCAGCAGCCGGACGGGGCGATGCCGGTGGTGGGCGGGATGCCGGAGGGGGACGAGGAGTCGGTGTTCGACCTGGTCTACCACCCGACGCTGGTCGCCGCGTTCGCCTCGGCGCTGGCGATGTCCCGCGCCCTGTCGGACCTGAGCGCCCCGGCCCCGGCATGAGGGACGCGACGGACACCGCGGCGGTCCGTGCGGCCGCCCCCGACGACTCGGCCACCGCTCACCTCCTCGCGGAGGCGGCCCGCGCGGTCGACGCGCCGGACCTGGTGATCGCGATGAGCCGGGGCGGGGCGCGCACGGTCCACACGGGCGGCAGCGCGGAACCGGGCCCGGTCGCCCGCGAGCGTCTGCGCTACGAACTGGGCTCGGCGTCGAAGCCGTTCGCGGGCCTGCTGCTGGCCCGGCTGGTGGCGCAGGGCCGGGTGCGGTACGAGGACCGGGCGGTGGACCTGCTGGCCCCGGGCCTCCCGGTGCACCCGGTGGTGCGGCGGATCACCCTGCGCCATCTGCTCACCCACACCTCGGGGCTGCCGGGCCTGCCCGCCGACTTCTACCCGCAGGCGGTGCCGCGCTGGTCGACCGACCCGTACGGCGACTACCCGGCGGACCGGGTGGTCCGGGCCTTCCTCCGCGCCCGCCCGCGCCACCGCCCCGGCACCCGCTGGCACTACTCGAACTTCGCTGTCTCCGTCCTCGGCCACACCCTCGCGGCGGCCACCGGAACCCCATGGGAGGTGCTGCTGCACCAGCAGGTGCTGGCCCCGCTGGGCCTGGAGGCCACGCTGCTGCGCCCCGGCCCGGACGGCACGGACGCGACCGGCCACCGCCGCGATGGGACCCCGCTGCCCGCACTGGACACGGGGGGCTTCACGGCCGCCGGGGCGCTGCGGTCGACGCCGCTGGACCTGCTGACGTTCCTGGAGGCGCATGTGGGGGGCGCCGAGCCCCGGGACCCGACGTTGAGCGCCGCACTCACCGAGGTGACCCGCCCGGTGCTGCGGCGCGGCTGGCGGCACGCGCACACCCACACGCTGACATGGTTCCGGCACCTGACCCCGTACGGCCCGGCGCTCTTCCACGCCGGCGCGACCATGGGCCAGCAGGTGTTCCTCGGCTTCCGCCCGGAGACGGGCCTGGTGGTGACCGCGACGGCGACCCGGCGGGTGTACCGGGGGGACACGTTCGTGGCGACGGCGCACGGGCTGCTGACGGAGACGCCGTAGGTAGGGGGACGCCCTGAGTACGGGGACCGCGGCCCCTACTGGGGTTCACGCGTGACCTACGGGGCTCACGCGTGACCTGCCGGGGGTTCACGCGTGACCTGCCGGGGCTCACGCGTGACCTGCCGGGGTTCACGCGCGGCCGGCTGAGGCCGCCGCGCGACCTACGCCTGCGGCTTGGACGCCTGCTCCGGACCCGTCCCGGCGGCCTTCCCGGCGGCCTTCTCGGCGTTCTTGGCCGCGACCACCGCGTCGAACACCTCGCGCTTGGGCAGCCCGGCCGCGGCGGCGACAGCGGCGATGGCCTCCTTGCGCCGCTCCCCCGCCTCCTCGCGCACCCGCACGCGCCGCACCAGCTCCTCGGCGTCCAGCCCCTCGTCGCCGGAGTCGGTCGCGCCCGCCACGACCACGGTGATCTCCCCCCGCACCCCGTCGGCGGCCCACACGGCCAGCTCACCGAGCGGACCGCGCTTGACCTCCTCGTACGTCTTGGTCAGCTCCCGGCACACGGCGGCGCGCCGCTCGGCGCCGAAGACCTCGGCCATGGCGGCGAGGGTGTCGTCGAGCCGGTGGGGGGCTTCGAAGAAGACCATGGTGCGCCGCTCGTCCCCGACCTCGCGGAGCTTGGAGAGCCGTTCGCCGGCCTTGCGCGGCAGGAACCCCTCGAAGCAGAAGCGGTCCACGGGCAGCCCGGAGAGCGCGAGCGCGGTGAGGACCGCGCTCGGCCCAGGAACGGCGGTGACGCGGATGTCCCGCTCCACGGCGGCGGCGACGAGCCGGTAGCCGGGGTCGGAGACGGACGGCATCCCGGCGTCGGTGACGAGGAGCACCCGGGCACCGCCCGTCAGTGCCTCCACCAGCTCCGGCGTACGGGCGGACTCGTTGCCCTCGAAGTAGGAGACGACACGCCCCGTGGTGTGGATGCCGAGCGCCTGGGTGAGCCGGCGCAGCCGCCGGGTGTCCTCGGCGGCGACGACGTCGGCCCGCTCCAGTTCGGCGGCCAGGCGTGGCGGCGCGTCCGCCACGTCACCGATGGGGGTCCCTGCGAGCACGAGCGTTCCAGTCGTTCCAGTCACATCAGCCATCCTCGCAGCACGGGCAGCACCCTTCGCACAGATGCGTTCCCTACGATGGCGCGGTGACGAGTACCGCACCCGAGACCCAGCAGGGCCACGACGCCAGGGACCCGCTCGGCGGACAGCCGACCTCCTGGCAGCGGCGACTGCGCCGTTTCGGCCATGTCCCCAGGCCGGAGGCCTCTCTCCGCGACCGGCTGGACCCGCCGTACACCCGGCCGGGACGGCAGATGTTCTCGGTGCTCGCGATCCCCCCGCAGGTGGCCGACCGGCTGGTGCGGTGGTCCGGCTGGGGCGGTCCGCTGCTGGTGACGCTGGTGGCGGGGCTGCTGCGGTTCTGGAAGCTGGACCAGCCGCACGCGGTGATATTCGACGAGACGTATTACGCGAAGGACGCGTGGGCCCTGGTCAACCAGGGGTACGAGGGGTCGTGGCACAAGGACGTCGACAAGCTGATCCTGAAGGACCCCTCCTCCGTCCCGGTCCCGACCGATCCGGGCTATGTGGTGCACCCGCCGGCCGGCAAGTGGATCATCGGGTTCGGTGAGCAGCTGTTCGGCTTCACGCCGTTCGGCTGGCGCTTCATGGTCGCGGTGCTGGGCACGGTCTCGGTACTCCTGCTGTGCCGGATCGGCCGGCGGCTGTTCCGCTCGACGTTCCTGGGCTGTCTGGCGGGTCTGCTGCTCGCGGTGGACGGGCTCCACTTCGTGATGAGCCGGACCGCGCTGCTCGACCTGATCGTGATGTTCTTCGTGCTGGCCGCGTTCGGCTGCCTGGTGGTGGACCGGGACCGGGCCCGCCGCAGGCTGGCCGCCGCGCTGCCGGTGGACGAGGAGGGGGTGCTGCGCCCGGACGCCCGGATCGCGCAGACGCTGCGCCTGGGCGGGCGGCCGTGGCGGCTGGGTGCGGGCGTGATGCTGGGCCTGGCGTTCGCCACGAAGTGGAACGGCCTCTACGTCCTGGCCGCGTTCGGCCTGATGACGGTGGTGTGGGACGTCGGCGCGCGGCGCACGGCGGGTGCGGAGCGGCCGTACCGGGCGGTGCTGCGCCGGGACCTGGTCCCCGCCTTCGTCTCCACGGTGCCGGTGGCGATCGTCACGTACCTCCTGTCGTGGACCGGCTGGATCGTCACGGACAAGGGCTACTACCGCGATTGGGCGGCCACGGAAGGCCAGGGCTCGTCCTGGAGCTGGCTGCTGCCGGACTGGCTGCGGAGCCTGTGGCACTACGAGAACCAGGTGTACGACTTCCACGTGGGCCTGACATCGGGCCACACCTATGAGTCGAACCCCTGGAGCTGGCTGGTGCTGGGCCGGCCCGTCTCGTACTTCTACGAGGAGCGGACGGGCTGCGAGGAGTCGACGACCGGCAAGTGCGCGGCCGAGGTCCTGGCCATCGGCACCCCGCTGCTGTGGTGGCTGGCGTGCTTCGCCCTCGCGTACGTGGTCTGGCGCTGGCTCTTCCGCCGCGACTGGCGGGCCGGTGCGATCGCCTGCGGCGTGGCGGCGGGCTGGGTGCCCTGGTTCTTCTACCAGGAGCGCACGATCTTCCTCTTCTACGCGGTGGTGTTCGTCCCGTTCCTCTGCCTGGCCGTGACGATGCTGCTGGGCGCGATCGTGGGCCCGGCGTCCGGCAGGGGCACCCGCGCGGAACTGGGCCTGACGTCCTCGGACCCGACAGGCGAACGCCGCCGCACCATGGGCGCGATCGCGGCGGGCGTGCTGGTGCTCCTGATCATCTGGAACTTCATCTACTTCTGGCCGCTGTACACCGGGACCTCGCTCCCGGAGGACCTGTGGCGGGACCGGATGTGGCTGGACACGTGGGTGTAGCCGCCGCCCGACTGCCCGGCAGTGCCCGCGAGGCGTGACGTCCCGGCGTTCCGGCGGGCAGGATGGGACCGGAACGCCATGTCCGGCCGTGTCGGGCGGCCACGGAAGCGAGGGGGCGGCGGTGGCGCGCGAGGAGACTCGGCAGAAGCACGAGCGGTGGGCGCGGGAGGCCTATTCGCTACTGATCGGTGTGGCGTGCAGCTACCACGCGGTCATCACCTACAAGGAGCTGGGAACAGAGGTCCAGGAGCGATCGGGCATCCACACCCGGGCCCCTTTGCAGTACTGGATCGGCCCGGTCCTGGGCAGGGTGGTCCGCGAGGCGCACAGAAGGGGTGACCCGCCACTCACGGCTCTGGTCGTGCACAGTGGCGACGGCATGGTGGGCGAGGGCTACAAGGAGGTTCTGGAGATCGCGGGACAGCCGCCGGTGCAGGACGCGTTGGACCGCGAACGCCATGCCGCACGGGCTCGGCTCGACTGCTACCGACGTTTCGGCGCGGCTCTGCCGCCGGGCGGAGGGGAGCCTGCCCTCGCTCCCAGGTACCGAGCGACCATCGAGCGGCGGCGGGCCCGGGACGCCGCGCCGCCGCCGGTGTGCCGCGGCTGCTTCGTCCAGCTCCCGGCAACCGGCGTCTGCGACTCCTGCGGCTAGGCGGTCAGACCTTGTCCTCTTGTGTCACGGTGCGTGAACGGAATTCCGGACGTCCGCTGCCGGTACCCCGTATCGCCTTGCGCGCGACATGCGGGCGGGGGGGGCCCGGGAAAAAAGGCGGCCCCCCCCCCCGGGAACCGGTGGGCCCACCCCGCCCGCGGGAAAAAACGCGAGCGGAGTAAAGAGTGGTTGGGGCCACCCCCCCCCGCCCCCGCGCGCCCCCCC